>CAYMAC010000021.1:0-48495 GCA_964388325.1 uncultured Simplicispira sp.
TGCCCATCCAGTGGTAGCCGCCGTACCAGTGCCGAATCTGTTCGCGGTCTAAACCCGGCAACTCTGGTGCAAACACCGTATCGACTTCCTCATCAGTGAAGCCGCACAAGGCCGAATAGCGAGAATCAAAGGAAATATCCTGAAGCAGCTTCAGCCCGGATAGCAAAGAGACTTTGCTGAACTTGCTCACCCCGGTCAGCAGTACAAGGCGGATGTGCGCGTCTTCCTGCTCGATAACCGAATACAAAGCGTGCAGGCCATCACACAGTTGGCGGGACATCTCTGGGTCAGTGATGTTGTCCAGAATGGGTTTGTCGTACTCATCGACCAGCACCACCACACGCTGGCTGGTGTGCTGATGGGCCTGTTGCAGCAGATGCCCGAACAAGCCCGCAATGTCTTGGCCTTGGGGTACAGCGATACCCAAGCACGCATAGTTCTCTTGCAGCAGCAAGCGGATACGGGTGTCGAGTTCGGTGCGGCTGTGCAACACGCCATCGGAGAAGCTGATACGCACCACGGGCCAGCGCTGTTCCCAGTTCCAGTGCGAATCGGCGTGCAGCCCGGCAAACAGTGGGCGGTTTCCTTCAAACAACTCGGCAATGGTGTCCAGGAGCAGGCTTTTGCCAAAGCGGCGTGGGCGGCTCAAGAAATAGTATGAGCCTTGTTCCACCAGTTGCAGTATCTGTGGAGTCTTGTCCACATAGTAGCAATTTTGCTGTCGCAGCTTGGCGAAGGTTTGGATACCGATAGGCAGCTTCTTGCGTGGCAGGGTGATGGTATGGCTCATGGGTGGGATTGTGGCAGTTGTGCTGGCCCAGCGCATCCCACTCATCGAGATAGCGCTGCAAATGATTGATTTCAAAAGCAATCTTTCGATTATCTACAGATTAGCCCCTTTTGACCGCAATTTTTTGCCCTAAGATAAGTAGTCATTATCTTAGGGCTATAGGCCAAAAAGTAGCCCGGAGAGGGGCATCGAAACGCTCACACAACTAAATTTGATACTACTTTTCAACTAAATTTGATGCTATCGCCTATTTCTCATGAGCGCAAATGAGCAGACCGGTATATCAAACTCCTCACACTACTCCGGCCCGCCAGCCAATGGAACTATCGACCAAGTCGAGGTCTTTACAGACTTGCCCAATGCTCAGGCCTTGTTCTCGAACCACTTTGATCACTTGCAGTTTGAAGGCTGAGTCAAAAGTTCTGCGGGATTTCTTTTCTGTCATGTGCGTATGTACTCAGGGGGGGGCTAATGGGCACCTATCAAGCTGTCCAGAATTATTGAACCATGACAAGATATCGACGAGAGCTCGTCGGGTTTTGACTTATTTTCTTTTTTGAGTCGTTTTTTATGATAAGATAGTAACCAATTACTACTTATCGAGGCGCTATTGTGAATACTCATCCAAAGCATCTGCCGGCCGATGAACGTCGTGCCGTAACTGTCGAGTCCGTCGTGGCGCTTGCCGGTTCACAAAACCCAAGTGAGATAACCACTGCGGCTATCGCTAAACACATGAACTTGACCCAGGGTGCGCTGTTTCGGCACTTCCCGAACAAGGAGGCCATTTGGCAGGCGGTCATGGAGTGGGTAGCAGAGCGCCTATTAGCCAGAATCGATCGATCCGCACAAGGAATCGAGTCGCCCTTGGCGGCCATGGAGGCGATGTTCATGAGTCATATCGACTTCGTAACTGAGCACCCAGGCGTGCCAAGAATGATGTTTGGTGAGCTTCAGCGTGCCGAATCGACACCGGCCAAGCGCATGGTGCAAACCTTGATTCAGCGCTACGGCGAACGTTTGCATCGTCTCATCGAGAAAGGCAAGGCCAGCGGCGAGTTGTCTCCCTCGCTTGACAACGAGGCGGCGGCAACGCTGTTCATTGGCACGATCCAGGGCTTGGTCATGCAATCGCTGTTGGCGGGTGATGTGGGACGTATGCACCGCGATGCGCCGCGCGTCTTTGCAATTTATCGGTATGGCATAAGGAGTGCGCAATGAAAAAGTTACCCTTGCAAGGCCGCACCCTGGCGCTGCTTGCCGTCATCATTCCTTTGCTGGTGCTTTTTATTTATGTCGGTCTGCGATCAGGGCCGCTCGCCCCGGTCGCTGTGACGGTGGCAAGCGTGGAATCACGGGCTATCACGCCGGCGCTGTTCGGCATCGGCACGGTGGAGGCTCGCTACACCTACAAGATCGGGCCGACGTTTGCAGGGCGCGTCAAACGCTTGGACGTACAGGTGGGCGACCAGGTCAAAGCCGGACAGGTGCTCGGCGAGATGGAGCCGGTCGACCTCGACGATCGGGTGCGCTCACAGGAGTCGGCATTCAAGCGTGCGGAAGCGGCTTTGCGCGAGGCAGAAGTCCGGCAAGCCTACGCGCAAACCCAGGCGCGCCGCTACGAGCAATTGTTTGCGGTGCGCTCGACCAGCGAGGAAATTGTCACCACCAAGCGGCAGGAACTGCAGATCGCCGATGCCGCCCTATCTGCCGCGCGGGAAGATACGGTCCGGGCACGCTCCGACCGCGAAGGACTCGTCGCGCAGCGGAGCAATCTGCGCCTGATCGCGCCGGTCGACGGTGTCGTCGCCTTGCGCGATGCCGATCCCGGCACGACCATCGTCGCGGGCCAGGCCGTGGTGGAAGTGATCGACCCCAAGAGTTTGTGGATCAATGCGCGCTTCGACCAGATCAGCGCATCGGGGCTGGCTGGGGGGTTGCCGACTCTTATTGTCCTGCGTTCGCGTGGTGGCCAGACCTTGAAAGGTCGCGTGCTGCGGGTGGAACCCAAGGCCGACGCGGTAACCGAGGAAACGCTTGCCAAGGTGACATTCGATAACCAACCAGAACCTTTGCCACCGGTGGGTGAACTGGCCGAAGTCACGGTTGACTTGCCAGCGCTCCCGTCCGCTCCACTGATCCCCAACGCTGCCGTCCAGCGTGAGGGCGACAAAGTTGGTGTCTGGCAAATCGTGGATGGTGATCTGCATTTCTCCCCGGTCAAGCTCGGCACTTCCGATCTCAATGGTTACGTGCAGGTGCGCGAAGGGCTCAAGAATGGGAACCAGGTTGTGACCTATAGCGAAAAGGCACTGACGGCGCGCAGCCGCATCCATGTGGTCGACCATATCCCAGGAGTGTCACGATGATCAGCCTGGCCGGCCGCGACATTCTCCATGCTTGGGGAAAATTCGTCTTCACCGGCATCGGTCTGGGTCTGCTGATCGGCGTCACCCTGGTCATGGCTGGGGTGTACCGAGGCATGGTGGACGACGGCAAGGCGTTGCTCGACAACAGTGGCGCTAACCTTTGGGTGGTGCAAAAGGATACTCTGGGCCCTTATGCGGAGTCGTCCAGCCTCAACGATGACGTGTATCACGCCATTCTCGCCATGCCTGGAGTCTCACAGGCAGCGAACGTGACCTACCTGACCATGCAGGTACGCAAGGGCGAGAGTGATGTACGCACCATGGTGGTCGGCATCGCGCCCGGTGCGTTGGGGGCTACACCCGGATGGCCTCCTTATCTCGTCGCTGGGCGCCAGATCACGCGCGGTCACTACGAGGCGGTGGCCGACATCGCCACCGGCTTCAAACTGGGAGATCGTCTTGCCAGTCGCCGAAATCATTACACCGTCGCGGGGCTGACACGGAGCATGGTGTCGTCCAGCGGCGACCCGATGGTGTTCATTCCGCTCAAGGATGCTCAAGAGGCTCAGTTCCTCAAGGACAACGACGCCATTTGGCAAAGCCGGCGTCGCACCGAAGCCAACCCGGCCTTCAATCGACCCGGTGTTCCTGGTTTGCTGGATACCGTGATTGCTTCACAGAGCACCAACGCGTTCGTCAATGCCGTGCTGGTCACTTTGAAACCTGGTCATGCGCCGGACGAGGTTGCCGAATCCATCCGGCGCTGGAAGCGTTTGACGGTCTACACCCGGGCACAGATGGAAGACATCCTCGTCGGTAAGTTGATCGCCACGTCGGCCAAGCAGATCGGCATGTTTTTGATGATTCTGGCCATCGTTAGCGCGGCCATCGTTGCCTTCATCATCTATTCGCTGACGATGGACAAAATCCGCGAGATCGCGGTGTTGAAGCTCATCGGCACACGCAACCGAACCATCGCCGCGATGATCATGCAGCAGGCGCTCGCCCTGGGCGTGATTGGCTTCGTGGTCGGCAAGATCACAGCCACTTTCTCGGCACCCCTGTTCCCCAAGTACGTACTGCTGATGCCGTTCGACTCCATCGCCGGTTTTTTCGCCGTGCTCGTGATCTGTGTACTGGCCAGCCTTGTCGCCATTCGCATGGCCCTCAAGGTCGATCCGGCCGAAGCCATTGGAGGTTGAGATGAGTGGCAAAGGCATTCGCATCGAAGGTTTGAGAAAACGTTATGGCGAGGGCGATACCGCCGTCGATGCCTTGAGAGGCGTGGACATGCAGGTGGCACCCGGCGAAGTGGTTGGCCTGATTGGTCCTTCCGGGTCTGGCAAGAGCACGCTGCTCAAATGTCTGGGCGCGGTGATTGATCCGACCGCCGGTCGCATGACGCTGGGCGATGAAGTGATCTACGACAATGGCTGGAGAGTCCGTGATCTGCGCGCCTTGCGACGGGACAAGATTGGTTTCGTATTCCAAGCGCCGTACCTGATACCATTTCTCGATGTTACCGACAACGTGGCGCTACTGCCGATGCTCGCAGGCGTCGCGAATGGGGAGTCGCGCGCGAAGGCGCTGGAACTGCTCACCGCGCTCGATGTGCAACACCGGGCTCGCGCCATGCCATCGCAACTCTCCGGTGGCGAGCAGCAACGGGTCGCCATTGCGCGAGGTTTGGTCAATCGCCCTCCGGTGATCTTGGCTGATGAGCCCACAGCTCCACTAGACAGTGAGCGCGCCATGGCTGTAATCCGCATCCTCAATGACATGGCTCGGAAGTTCGAGACAGCCATCATCGTCGTCACCCATGACGAAAAGATCATCCCCACTTTCAAGCGCATTTACCACATCCGCGACGGTGTGACCCATGAGGAAGCTGGCGAAGGGCGGGAGTTCGAATGAGAGAACGATTGAATTACAGGAGGTTGTCGTGATCAACAGCAAACCATTCGTGGAGCATCTCTATGGGAAACCCTAAGACATGCCAGCATCCCATCAGCCCCAGAACCCGGCTTGCGGCAACTTACCTGGTAGCTGGTCTGGTCACCGTCGGTCTGGCCGGCTGCGCCGCCGGCCCTGATTTTCAGCGTCCCACCGCACCCGATGTGGCTCGCTACACTGCAACACCGGTGGCTGATAGAACCGCGTCCGCACCCATGCAGTTCGGCGAAGCACAACGTCTTGTCGAAGGGCTTCCGATCGAAACACAATGGTGGCAAAGTTTGGGTTCATCCGCACTCGACGGACTGATAAACGAAGCTTTCCATGTCAGCCCGACGCTGGCGAGCATCAGCGCCAATTTGCGACAGGCGCAGGAGCTTCTTGCCGCACAGGCGGGTTCGACGCAATATCCACAGGTAGATGTCGCACTGGGATCAAACCGACAGCAAATGAGTCCCAGCAGCCAAGGGTTGAGCGGAGACGCACGTCAATTCAGCCTCTACAACGCCAGTGTTGGCGTGCATTACAACCTCGATCTGGCTGGAGGTAACCGGCGCGCACTCGAAGCCTTGGCTGCTCGCGTCGACTACCGTCGCTTCGAACTGAATGCTGCGCGCTTGACCCTTGCGGGCAACATGGCAACCGCTGCCATCACCCGAGCACGCATCGCCGCGCAACTGGAAGCCACTACTGCCATCTTTCGCCTGCAGGATGAACAACTTCGCCTAACCCATGAACGCGTGCGTATCGGTCAGGCGTCACCTGATGAAGCGTTGAGCCTACAAGCTCAGGCGGAGCAAACGCGGGCAGAATTGCCGCCGCTGCGTAAACAACTGCAACAAACCGAACATCTACTGGCGGTTCTAGCCGGTCGTGCCCCAGGTACGGGTGGCATCCCGGCCTTCACACTAGCCGATTTCACTCTGCCCGTCGAGATGCCGCTCGTCGTGCCCTCAGAACTGGTGCGCCGCCGACCGGATATCCAGGCATCAGAGGCGCTGTTGCATGCGGCCAATGCAGACTATGGCGTAGCTGTCGCCAAACTCTACCCACAGATAAACCTGAGCGCCAACCTTGGCTCTCAAGCTCTGACCACCGGTGCCCTATTCGGTGGTGGATCGGCAGTGTGGAGCCTGGTTGCGCAGCTCATCCAGCCCCTTTTTAATCTAGGGCTACCCGCTGAAAAAAGGGCAGCGCTCGCCGCTTTTGATGCCGCCGCTGCCAATTACCAGAGCGTCGTATTGGAGTCTTTGCGTAACGTCGCCGACACCCTGCACGCGGTGGAAAGCGATGCACAAACTTTGACTGCCCTCGCTGCCGCTGATATGGCTGCACAGGCCTCCTTGCAGTCGGTCGAGCGGCAATACCGGCTGGGCGCTGCCAGCTACCTGCAACTGCTCATCGCGCAACAACAGGCACAGCAAATCCGGGTCAATATGGTTGCGGCCCAAGCACAACGCCTGGTCGATAGTGTTGCTTTATATCAGGCCATGGGAGGTGGTGTCAGTTAAGGCTGTACGCCTAAATTCGCTGGAAGTTGGAGCTAAATAAAATTATTTCCTGATTAGCTATGCAAACATAGCTATAGTTATTCAGAATGGAAACCAATTATCGCATCAACGAATTCGCAAAACGCATTGGTCGCTCCATTGAGACCGTGCGACGCTGGGAAAAGGAAGGAAAGTTTGTAGCCAAACGACTTCCTTCTGGGCAGCGATATTTTGATGAATCGGATGTGCGTGCCGTGCTTGGTGGTGGCCCCAGTAAAAAAGACACCGTGGTGTATTGCCGAGTCAGCAGTGTAGGACAAAAAGATGACTTAGCTTTACAGGTCGCTGCTATGGAGCTTTACTGCCGCAGTGCTGGTATCTCTGTCGATGTCTGGCTACAGGAAATTGGTGGCGGCATGAATTTCAAGCGCAAGCAATTTTTGCATCTGATGGATCGCATGGCGCGTGGAGAAATTCAGAAGTTGATTGTTGCGCACAAAGACCGGCTGGTACGATTCGGTTTTGAGCTGATTAGCCACATGGCGACACAAAACGGTTGTGAAATTGTGGTGATGAACCAAGAATCACTTTCACCAGAACAAGAAATGGTGGAAGACCTGGTGGCTATCGTTGACACCTTTAGTTGCCGTCTGTATGGGATGCAAAAATACAAAAAGCAGATTCGAGAAGATTTTGTTGAATACAAAATTGCCACTACAAAAGACGGTTTGCAATGAAAGTCACACGCACACTCCAAGCTGACGTACCGCCTGCACTGGCAGGCGTATGCAAAGCTATGGGTTTTGTGCGAGCCGACATCTGGCGGCGTTACGGCGCACTGGGCAGCGTTGGTAAAAATGCTAACACTATCCGCAAAGAAATCAGTGCCGCTTCTTTGTACGATGGCTTGCCCGTCGATGGCACCATCCGTGCCGAAACCACCAAAGACATTGTGAACGATGTGCTGCTTTATAAGGCCGCCGCTTTGGTCAAAGTTCGTCAGGCGGTTGCTGCCAGAACTCAAGATGCAGCAGAGCGCAAGCGCCTGCTCACTGCGCTCAAAAGTGACGATTCGCTGGCTGATAACTTTCTGCACCGCCAGATGCGAAAGCACTTTCGCCACGGAAAGTCCCGTGTCGCTAACCAATTTGTGGTGCGCAGTGACAAGCACAGCAGCGCCATAGAAAACGGCAGCTTGGTGCTAACCATTCACATCGCAAAAAGCTACGCTAGTCCCATTCGTTTGACCACCACCAGCAACGGTAAAAACGTCAATCTCAAGGGCAGCAACCTGCGCATCATCGTCAAAGACGGCTTTACCGAAATTCACTACACCACAGAAAAAAGCAAAGGGCGGCCCATAGGCACACAGGTTTTAGGCATCGATAAAGGCTACACCGAGGCTTTTACCGATTCCGATGGCATAGCGCATGGCGTGCAGTTTGGCCAAGTGCTCACCCGTTACAGCAACCAAGTTCATGCTACCGGCAAGGCACGCAACCAGTTGCACGCATTAGAAAAGAAGCACCGCAAAGCCGGAAATATCGCCAAAGCAGACCGAATTAAAACCTGCAACCTGGGGCGCAAAAAAATAGATGCCCGCAAAGATAAAGCACAAAAGCAGCTACGCACCATTGCCTATAAGGCAATGCACAGCATCATCGATAAAGCTGCTGTGCTGGTCAGTGAAGATTTAACATCGCCCATTGCCAGCAAAGTGCAATGGAGGCAATACAACCGAAAAATGAGTGCCTGGGCCAAAGGCGTTTTAGCCCAAAGCCTAGACACTGTTGCTACGCAGCGTGGAGCCAAGCACGTCTTGGTAAATGCAGCCTATACATCGCAAATGGACTCAAGCACAGGCTTACTGCAAGGCAAGCGTGTGGGTGATAAGTTTTATCGTGAAAACGGGGATGTTCTTCAGGCTGACCACAACGCTGCACTGAACGTGCTGGCCCGATTAGATGATGGCGAGATCACTCGGTTTACTTCCTACAAGGAAGTACGTCAAATCCTGCTGGCACGTTCTCCGGCGCTACTGAGCGTCAATCGGCTTGAGTTGCGTGCGCAAGCACGTCAACCAAGTGGGGGTCGCTGTAGGAAACGGAAAATAAAACCCGTCAAGGTGCTCACTTACCTCTCACAAACGACCAGTTTCGAGAAGAAGGGTAGCTCTATGCTGATTGGCTATGCGCGTGTCTCAACGCAAGACCAGAGCCTTGAACTACAGCGTCAAGCGCTGAGTCAAGCGGGTTGCCAGAAGGTCTTCCAAGACCAAGTCAGTGGGGCACAGACTGAGCGGCCAGGCCTAGCAAAGGCACGGGAAATGCTGCGCGAGGGCGACACACTGGTCGTTTGGATGTTAGACCGACTGGGTCGCCACGTTAAGCAACTGGTCAATCTGGTGGGTGAGTTGCACCAGCAGGGCGTGCAATTTAAGAGCTGATGTTACGCAGTCGCCCCCTGATAAGCTCACCGGATGAAAAAAGCTGACCTTGATTTGTACACGGACTATTTGTTGAGCACCTTTGGTGCGGCAACGGCGACGGGCTTGTCAGCAATGGTCGGCGGTGACGTGAGCCATGATCAGATCACACGGTTTTTATCGGCGCAGGAATACACCTCCAAAGATCTATGGAAACAGGTCAAGTCGACCGTCAGGTCGATTGAGCATGACGACGGCGTACTGATTTTTGATGACACGATTCAGGAAAAAGCCTAGACCGATGAGAGGGAGTTAATGTGTTGGCACTTCGACCATTGCAGTGGTTGCTCCGTCAAAGGCATCAACCTGCTTAACGCGCTGTATCACTGCAACGGGACATCCATCCTGGTGGCGTTTGAGCTGGTGACAAAACCCATTCAATACAGCGATCTTTCCACCAAAAAACCCAGGCGAAAAAGTGAAAAAACCAAGAACGAAATGATGCGCGAGATGATCCAGACCTGTATCGACAACAACTTGAAGTTTCGCTTCGTGCTGATGGAAAGCTGGTTCTCCTCAGAGGAAAACTTCGCGTTCATCACGGGTAGGGGTCGGCATTTCATTGCCGCCCTCAAGAATAACCGTCTGATTGCCTTGAGCGAAGATGATCGAAAAAACAAGCGCTTTGTCTGTGTAGATGAGCTGGACTTTCCGCAGCAAACCGCAGTGCAAGGCTGGCTCAAGGGATATGCGAAAGCAGTCTTGGTAGTTCGCCAAGTCTTTAAAAACAAAGACGGCAGCACGGCAATTTTGCATCTGGTGTGTAGTGACTTGACGTGTGACTATGACGCTATCACCACGAGCTACAAAAAACGGTGGCAAGTGGAGGTGTTTCACAAATCCTTGAAGTCCAATACCAACCTGGCCAAGTCCCCCGCGTGAACGCTGCGAACCCGAAGTAACCACGTTTTTATGGCGATTTACGCCACATTCAAGCTGGAGTGCCTAAGCATTGCGAACAAGCTCAATCCTTTCGCGCTGTGCCGCAAACTACTCATCAACGCATCGCGCAGCGCCTATGCCCAGCTTCAGCTGTTCCGGGCGGCTGCGTAACATCAGCTACTCAGGTATTAATTGACGACACACTCTAATAGGCATGGGAATTCTCAAAAAAATGCGCTGTTCTAGCCTTGGAGCTTACAACGACTCACCCGTCTTGGCAGCACAAAAATAGATCAGACTGCACCAAAGCGCAGCGCCCGCGTGCCCCGATGCACTGCGCTGGCCCATTCTTGGGCCATGAGCCCCCTTAAAAATCAGGCATGGAATGTGCATGTGCCAAGCTCATTGAGCTGACGATGGCTTGATAGCATGCTTCGCGGTCTTATGCCGTGGGGTGTGAGGTGTACCCCATGACACTGATGACGGCGTCCCCCCTGCCCCAGCCTAAGCTGGCGGCAATGTGGTGACGCCGTTTTTGTTTTTTCCGCTCCCTATAAAGGAACTGTAATGGCCTATCTTGCTCCTGCCGAATTCGTCACCAAAATGGTCGATGCTGGCGAATCCAAACTGCTGATGTCCACCCGCGACACCCTGATCCGCTCTTATATGGCGGGTGCTATTTTGGCGCTGGCAGCAGCCTTTGCCGTCAGCGTCACCGTCAACACCGGTAACCCATTGATTGGTGCTTTGCTATTCCCGGTGGGCTTTTGTATGCTGTATCTGCTGGGCTTTGATTTGCTAACTGGCGTGTTCACCTTGGCTCCGCTGGCAGTGTTTGATCGGCGTCCGGGTGCCACTTGGGGTGGTGTGATGCGCAACTGGTCATTGGTGTTTGTGGGCAATTTTGCCGGGGCGCTGACGGTGGCCTTGTTCATGTCCATCATCTTTACCTTTGGCTTTACCGAGGCACCCAATGCCATCGGGCAAAAGCTGGGCACGATTGGTGAAGGCCGCACAGTGGGCTATGCCGATCATGGCGCTGCCGGGATGTTGACCCTGTTTATCCGGGGTGTGATGTGCAACTGGATGGTCTCTACCGGCGTAGTAGCAGCCATGATGTCCACCACCGTCTCGGGCAAGATCATGGGCATGTGGATGCCTATTTTGGTGTTCTTCTACATGGGCTTTGAGCACTCTATCGTCAACATGTTTTTGTTTCCCGCAGGATTGATGTTGGGCGGCAATTTCACGTTCATGGATTACCTGATCTGGAACGAAATTCCTACCGTGGTGGGAAATTTGGTGGGTGGCCTGACCTTTGTTGGGGCCACGCTGTATTCCACCCACTACAAAACTGCGCCTAAGCGCACTGTGGCCTAAGGCAACCGCACTACAGCCCGAGCTGAGGAGTTTGCTATGAGCTGCACACCGAGCCTGCGCGTGACGCTGGGCCAACATGCCCAAGCCGGGCGCAAGCCCGTGCAGCAGGACTTTCATGGCGCCATGCTGCCCCAAGGCCCACTATTGGCCAGCCGGGGCATTGCCCTGGCCTTGGCCGATGGCATCAGCAGCAGCAACGTGAGTCAAGTGGCCAGTGCGGCGGCTGTACGCAGTTTTTTGGATGACTACTACTGCACCTGTGAGGCTTGGTCAGTCCGGCGGGCCGCGCAGCGGGTGCTGCAAGCGGGTAACTCTTGGCTGCATGCCCAATCTCAGCGCAGCAGTGCCCGCTTTGATTTAGATCGGGGCTATGTCTGCACCTTTAGCGCCCTGATCCTCAAAGGCCGTGAGGGCCATTTGCTGCACATAGGCGATGCCCGCATTTACCGCTTGCACCCCCAAAGCCTAGAGCAACTAACGCAAGACCACCGCGTGGTGTTGTCCAGCTCCGAAAGCTACTTGGGCCGCGCTTTGGGGGCCAGTGCCAGCGTCGATATCGACTACTGCCGCTGGCCGTTGGCGGTCGGCGAGGTCTATTTGTTGGCTACCGATGGTGCCTACGAATATTTAGATGCCGCCACCATCCAAGACGCATTGGCACAGGGCGGTGACGACTTGGAAGCCTGTGCTGCCGCCCTGATTGCCACCGCCTTAGAGCGCGGCAGCGATGACAACCTGACCGTGCAGTTGGTGCGCATTGATGCACTACCAGATGCTGGCCCTCTGCCCACAGGAGGTGAAGGACTTCCTTTACCTCCAGCCGCATTGCCCCCGCGCAGCCAGTTAGATGGCTACACCATAGTGCGTACCCTCCAGCACAGCGCGCGCAGCCACGTCTATTTGGCTGTCGATGAGGCAACGGGGCAGCAGGTGGTGCTCAAAACCCCTTCGGTGGATTTACAAGCCGATCCCAACTACCTAGAGCGTTTTTTAATCGAAGAATGGATTGCCCGGCGCATCGACAGCCCGCATGTAGTCAAAGCGGCAGCCAACGACCGCCCGCGCACGCACCTGTATGTGGCACTGGAATATGTAGAAGGCCAAACGCTGGCGCAGTGGATGATTGACCATCCGCAGCCTGATTTAGCCAGCGTGCGTCGCATCATTGAGCAGGTGGCCCAAGGTTTGCAAGCCCTGCACCGCAAAGAGATGCTGCACCAAGACCTACGCCCCGAAAACATCATCATCGACCGCCACGGCACCGCCAAGATCATTGATTTGGGGTCAGCCCATGTGGCGGGCCTGACCGAGGGTACTGACCAAGCCCAGCCGCAGGCCCTGCTGGGCTCGCTGCAATACACCGCACCAGAATACTTTGTCGGCGGCATGGGTAGCCCGCGCTCAGAATTGTTCTCGCTGGCCGTAATGACCTACCAAATGCTGACCGGCCATTTACCCTATGGCTTGGAGGTCACGCAACTGCGGCAACCACGAGACTTGCACCGGCTGCGCTACATCGGACTGCGCACCCGTCGGCCCGACCAGCCGTTGTGGCTGGATGCCGTGCTGCGTCGGGCATTGCACCCACAGGCCCAGCAACGGCAAGAGGTGCCCTCCGAACTGGTGCAAGACCTGCGCACGCCGGGTCTGCGCTACCAACAACACCGTACTACCCCCCTGATCGAACGCAACCCCTTGCTGTTCTGGCAGACCCTGTCTTGCCTGCTGGCATGGGTCATGCTGGTGTTGCTGGCCTTGCAGGCAGCCAGAGCCTGAAACCTTGTTCATCACACCACTATGACATACCGTTGCTCCTCGCGTATCCCCGGCACCTGCACTCTGGTCGGGGCTGGCCCCGGTGACCCGGAGCTGCTCACTCTCAAAGCTCTCAAGGCCATTCAAGCCGCCACCGTGTTGCTGGTGGATGATCTGGTCAGCGATGCCATCGTCGCCTATGCTGCCCCTACCGCCCGCGTCGTGTATGTGGGCAAACGGGGTGGCTGCCAAAGCACACCGCAGACCTTTATCGAAAAACTGATGCTCATGGCGGTGCAAGAGGGCGAACGGGTGGTGCGCCTCAAGGGGGGTGACCCGTTTATCTTTGGCCGGGGCGGCGAGGAGGTAGAGCACCTGCGCGCTGCGGGCGTAGAGGTGCAAGTGATCAACGGCATTACCGCTGGGCTGGCCGCCACTACCGCTTTGGGTGTGCCACTCACGCACCGCGAATATGCCCACGGCGTGGTGCTGGTAACGGGCCACGCCAAACCCGGCGACAGCGGCCCCCACTGGCGTCAATTGGCGGCCACCGCACACAGCGCCCGCTTGACGCTGGTGATTTACATGGGCATCAGCGGTGCAGCGCACATCCAACAAGAACTGCTGACCGGGTTGCCCGCAGACACCCCGGTGGCGATCATCCAAAACGCCAGTCTGGTGCAGCAACGCCATGCCCTAACCACCCTAGAGCACTTGCACCACACCATTGCAGACACAGGACTGGGCAGCCCCAGCATCATCGTGGTTGGGGATGTATTGCAGGGGCTGGCCGCCTCATCGGCCAGCCTGCACCCAGCCACCGGCACCTATACTCACTGAGGGCACCATGCTGGTGCATCTGCACGGCCCATCTCACCAGTATTTCAGGCACACATATTGCTTAAAAATTTTGTGTTTCCGCAGGCATTGGCGCTTGCGTGAGGCACATGGTCTCCGCTAACGACGGCGGATACCGGCCCCTCCACTGTGCGTTGTACAGGGGATCAGGCCGGTCTCACCCCTATGGGTTGCAGTCTTTACCGTCGCAGGAGTACCTTATGAAAATCGTTGTTGTGGGTCACGGCATGGTGGGCCACCAGTTTCTGGAAAGTCTGGCCGAACAGGGCCTGACACCGGCCCATGTCACGGTGTTGGGCGAAGAAGTACGCCCCGCCTATGACCGGGTACATCTGTCAGAGTTTTTTGCAGGCAAGTCGGCCCAAGACCTGTCCTTGGTGGCCCCCGGATTTTTCGAGCGCACTGGCATCGAGTTGCGTCTGGCGGCACAGGCTACCGCCATCGACCGTATCGCCCACACCGTAACCACTGCCACCGGAGACGTTCTGCCCTACGACAAGCTCGTACTGGCCACCGGCTCTTACCCCTTTGTGCCAGCGGTGCCGGGGCGCGACCGGGCAGGCTGCTTTGTGTACCGCACCATTGAAGACCTGCAAGCCATGCAGGCCGCCGGAGCGCGCGCCCGCAGCGGCGTAGTGGTGGGTGGCGGCCTGCTGGGGCTGGAATGCGCCAAGGCTTTGCGCGATTTGGGCCTGCAAACCCATGTGGTGGAGTTCTCGCCGCGCCTGATGGCGGTGCAAATGGACGAGGGCGGCGCACGCATCCTGCGCGAGAAAATCGAGGCGCTGGGCGTGCAGGTGCATCTGGGACGCAACACGGTAGAAATCACCGATGGGGCCAGTGCCCGCCACCGCATGGTGTTTGCCGATGGCACTTGGCTCGAAACCGACATGATCGTGTTCTCGGCAGGCATTCGCCCGCGTGACGAACTGGCCCGCCAAAGCCTGCTGGCTGTGGGCGCACGCGGTGGCATCGCTATCGACCCGCAGTGTCGCACCAACGACCCCGATATCTACGCCATTGGCGAATGCGCCGCTTGGAACGATCAAACCTTCGGCTTGGTGGCCCCCGGTTACGAGATGGCCCGCGTGGCGGCCAAGCATTTGGCAGGCGATACGAGCGCCGCCTTTGCTGGGGCCGATATGAGCACCAAACTCAAACTGCTGGGGGTGGATGTCGCTAGCATTGGCGATGCCCACGGTAAGACACCGGGCTGCCACAGCTACCAATACATTGACGAGCGCCAACAGGTCTATAAAAAGATCGTTACCAGCGCCGATGGCCGCACGTTGTTGGGCGCAGTGTTGGTGGGCGATGCTGCCGAATACGGCACCCTGCTGCAAATGGCGCTCAATGGCATTGCCCTGCCCAGCCACCCAGAATTCTTGATCTTGCCCTCCAGCGAGGGCCAAGCCAAACCCTGCTTGGGGGTAGAAATGCTGCCTGACTCGGCACAAATTTGCTCCTGCAACAACGTCAGCAAGGGCCAGATTGCCCAAGCCGTGGGCGAGGGCGCGACCACCATCGCCCAACTCAAGGCGTGCTGCAAGGCTGGGGCTACCTGCGGCGGCTGCATTCCGTTGGTGACGCAGGTGATGAAGGCGGAGATGGCCAAACGCGGTTTGGCGGTGAACAACCACCTGTGTGAGCACTTTGCCCACTCGCGCCAAGAGCTGTACCACTTGGTGCGCGTCGGCCACATCCAAAGTTTTGACACCCTGCTGGCCCAGCACGGCCGAGGGCTGGGCTGCGATATTTGCAAACCCACCGTAGCCAATATCTTGGCCAGTTGCTGGAATGATTTTGTGCTGCAACCGGATTTGGCCCCGTTGCAAGACAGCAACGATTACTACTTGGGCAACATCCAAAAAGATGGCAGCTACTCGGTGGTGCCCCGGATGCCGGGCGGTGAAGTCACACCGCAAGGCTTGATTGCCGTGGGGCAGGTAGCACAAAAATACGGCCTGTATACCAAGATCACTGGCGGCCAACGGGTGGATTTGTTTGGTGCGCGCGTTGAGCAATTGCCGCTGATCTGGGAAGAGCTGATTGCTGCTGGCTTTGAATCAGGTCATGCCTACGGCAAATCCTTGCGCACGGTCAAATCTTGCGTAGGCTCCACTTGGTGCCGCTATGGTGTTGATGATTCGGTCGGCATGGCGATTGCCCTAGAAAACCGCTACAAGGGCCTGCGCGCGCCGCACAAGATCAAGTTTGGCGTCTCGGGCTGCACCCGCGAATGTGCCGAAGCCCAAGGCAAAGACGTGGGCGTGATTGCCACCGAGAAAGGCTGGAACCTCTACGTCTGTGGCAATGGCGGCATGAAGCCCCGCCACGCCGAACTGATCGCCAGCGATTTGGACAAAGACACGCTGGTGCAGCTCATCGACCGCTTTTTGATGTTCTATGTGCGCACTGCCGACCGGCTGCAACGCACCAGCACGTGGCGCGACAACCTCCAAGGCGGTTTGAATTACCTGAAAGACGTACTCATCCGCGACTCGCTGGGTATCGCCGCAGAACTGGAAGCCCAAATGCAGCAGGTGGTGGATACCTACCAATGCGAATGGAAAACCGCCGTGACCACACCTGCCGTGCGCCAGCGCTTTCGCTCCTTTGTCAACAGTGCGCAGCCGGACGAACAGATTGTTTTTGTGCAAAAGCGGGGGCAGATTCGTCCCGCCAACCCGCAAGAACGTATCGTCAGCGCGAGCATCTCGGCCTAACCCCTTTGCCTTAGAGGATTGAACATGACTACCCCTACCGCAGAAACCTCCTACTGGACTGCCGTGTGCGCTGTGCAGGACATTTTGCCCAATACCGGCGTTTGCGCCCGCGTCGCCGAGCGTCATATCGCCATCTTTCGAACCAGCGCCGAACAACTGTTTGCCATCGACAACATCGACCCTCGCACACAGGCCAGCGTGTTGGCACGCGGGCTGATCGGCAACTTGGGCGAGCGTCTGGTGGTGGCTTCGCCGCTGTATAAACAACACTTTGACCTGCACAATGGCGAATGCTTAGAAGACCCCCTGCAATCAGTACGCACCTACCCCGTGCGTACCGAGGGCGGCCAGGTATTGGTACAGGCCAGCTAAGCATATCGCCACTAGCCATCTCATGCACCATGCAACAGTCTGTCTCTGATCTCGTTTTACGCGCCCGACAACTGGAGCGCGATGCGCTAGAGCATCTGTCCCAGCGCATTGCGCTGGCCGATGTGATGGGGCAACTGATCCATGCCCTGCAACACGAACGTGGGGCCACCAGCATCTATCTGGCCTCGGGCGGCGAGCGCTTTGCCAGCGTGCGCCAAGAAGCGGCTCAAGCCATTGGCCCCATCACCGCCACGTTGCAAGCCCTGTGTGGTGCGCAGCAGGTGCCCGCCAACGGGACTTCAGCCCAGATGCTCTCGCTCATGGCGTGGGTGCTGTTGGACTTGGAGATGCTGGAAGAACTGCGCCCCCAAATGGCGCAGCGCACCCTCACCGTCCATGATGCCGTGGCCGCATTTAGCCGCGTCATTGCCGGGCTGGTGGAGCTGACTTTTGAGGTCGCCGATGCCCACCTGCACCCTGACATCTCACGCTTGCTAGTGGGATTTTTCCATCTGGTGCAGGGCAAAGAGGCGGCAGGGCAAGAGCGTGCCGTAGGGGCGCAACTGTTTGCCTCGGGCAGTTGCAGCGAAGCACAGCAGTTGCGCATTACCCATTTGATAAATGCTCAAGAGCGCAGCCTGCAAGTGTTTGAAGAATTTGCCGAACCACAATTGCGCGCCCAGTGGCAACAGAGCCAGCTGACGCCGCAGTTGGTACTGCTAGAGCGGTTGCGGCGCACGCTTTGCACGGCCCGACCCGGTGGCCCGTTAGAGCAAAACCTGAGCGAGACTTGGTTTGATGTGTGTAGCGCGCGCATCACACAAATGTGGCAACTGCAAGAGGCGTTGGTGCAATGCTTGCGCCAAACCTGCGCCCGCTTGATTGCCGTGGCCGAACAAGACCTGCTCGACTCCGAAGGCTTGTTGCAGCGCCTGCGCGACAACCCGCCGCCCCATACCCACGCTGTGCAACGCTTTTTTGATCCCACAGCAAAGCCGAGTACCGCCCCAGTGTTGCCACTGCGCGGCGAAGAACACCACGGCCAAGCAAGCCCAATCAATAGCAGCACCGTATCTGGGCTGATGGAGCTGGTACAAATCCAGTCCGAACGCTTGGCAGGGATGGAGTTAGAGCTTGAGACCGCCCGACGGGCGATGCAAGATCGCAAGGTGATTGAACGCGCCAAAGGCGCCTTGATGTCGCGGCTGGGCTTGAGCGAAGAAGCTGCCTACCGAACGCTACAAAAAGCGTCTATGGATCACAACCGGCGCTTGGTAGACATAGCTCAAGCCACCTTGAGCCTGCCCGACTGCTTTTTTCAAATCCCGACCAGCAACGCCGCCGCAGCCCGATAGGGCTTATGGTTTATCTGCCAAAAAACAGGGCAAGTCCAAGCGCCTGTGGCGGCGGGCGTGTCAAGAAGGTTACGGATCTGGTTGTCACTGGGAATCTCGTGCGCACCAAACATCGACTGCACATTGTTGCGCCCCTGGGCCTGCTCCATGCGGCACTGGTACTCCAAAAATGAAGCGCACTGAACAGCCCCGGGAATTGAGGAGGCACCAACGTCTGAGAAGATGGAGCCATGACCAAGTCAAACAAGCTCTCACCCGAAGTGCGTGAACGTGCCGTGCGCATGGTGCAGGAGCACCGAGCCGACTACCCATCGCTGTGGGCAGCCATTGAATCGATTGCACCCAAGATTGGCTGTGTGCCGCACACCCTGCACGAGTGGGTCAAGAAGGCCGAGGTCGATAGCGGACAGCGCCCAGGGACCACCACGTTGGATGCCCAGCGCATCAAGGAATTGGAACGCGAGGTCAAAGAATTACGCCGAGCCAACGACATTTTGAAGATGGCCAGCGCGTTTTTCGCCCAGGCGGAGCTCGACCGCCGTTTGAAGAGCTAAAACGCTTTATTGACCTCAACCGCCATACCTTTGGGGTCGAGCCCATCTGTCAAGCGCTACAGATGGCCCCATCGTGTTACTGGCGTCATGCGGCACACCAATGCTGTCCAGCGTTGCGCAGCCAGCGCGCCCAGCGTGACGAAGTCTTGAGTGCAGATATCCAGCGCGTTTGGCATGCCAAAGGGCAGCTCTACGGGGCCGACAAGGTCTGGCTGCAACTCAACCGTGAGGGTGTGCAGGTAGCCCGTTGCACCGTTGAGCGGTTGATGCGCCGCCTAGGTTTGCAGGGTGTGCGCCGAGGCAAGAGCGTGCGTACCACCACAGCGGACACATCAAAGCCGTATCCGCTAGACCACGTCCATCGGCAATTCAAAGCCAGTCGGCCCAATGAGCTGTGGGTATCGGATTTCACCTACGTTTCAACATCGCAGGGCTGGCTGTATGTGGCGTTTGTGGTCGATGTGTACGCCCGACGCATCGTAGGGTGGAAAGTGAGTCCCAGTATGCAGACCGACTTTGTGCTCGATGCGCTCGAGCAAGCCTTGCACGAGCGCCAGCCTCAGGCCCATGCCTTGACGCATCATTCGGACAGGGGCAGTCAGTACGTCAGTATCAGGTACACCGATAGGCTCAAGCAAGCGGGCATACAGCCGTCGGTGGGTAGCAAAGGTGATAGCTATGACAACGCACTAGCCGAAACCATCAACGGGCTGTACAAGGCCGAGTTGATTCACCGCCGGACTGTCTGGAAAACCAGGCAAGCCGTGGAACTGGCCACCCTAGAATGGGTGCACTGGTTCAATCATGACCGACTGCTCATGCCGATTGGGGGTATCCCTCCGGCAGAAGCTGAGGCAAACTACTGGAGGCAATTTGCCGCCAGCAATACCTCGACAGGGGTGTTAACTTAAACCAACCAGCCTCCTCGAAATCCGGGGCTGTTCAAGTTCATTGGGCAGCACATGCAGCAATTTCAGCTCGCCACAATGTCGTGTGAGTCGCCTTCAGCGATTGAAGTTATTTTCATCCAGCATCCAGCGGGCCGCCATAACCAGTTCTTGGTTGTTTCCCCAGAATAGCGCCTTCTTTCTGGCCGTCAAATACAAGTTCTGGTAAAATGCTTCGCTGGGCGATCCATTGAGTTGGGAATTCGCCGATGTCCGCATCGGCGTTACCTTGGTACAGGTTGCGGTGTACCCATAGGTCGCGCGGTGTCTACGTAAGCACTGACGCAGTGAGTCGATCGCCTGTTTCGGTGTGTCTGCCCAAGATTGCAGCTTCAAGTCCTGTAGCCGTGCCACAAAACCATCATTTGCCTCGAAAAGCCAGAACAGGGGCCGCTCCTCTGAAAAACCGAGCATTCGATGCCGGTGAAACACACCATCGGCGGGCATCCATGCGTCCGTGACATGCCATCCGTCGTGCTGACTCCACGACAAACATGAGCCAGAACAAGTCGCCATCGCAAACTGATGGGACTGTGCCGTACGGGCCTTTTCTCTAGCCCGCCGCGCAGCTTTGTCAGCCCTTGGCAAAACCCAGTCGACATGGTGATCTTGAAGAAGATTGAGAAAGTGCAAGCCATCGTTACCTCGGTACACGCTCCAGCTTTCCGGTAAAGGGTTGGGGTGTTCGTCAACAGCCCAGTCTGCAACCCCGCTTCTTACCGTTTGCAATGCGTGCGCTACTGCGCGTCTCCAGACGGCTGTAATAAAGGCACCACTGGTTTGATAGCCCAGCCATTCCTGCTGGTCTTTGCTGAGGTGCAGATCCTGAGTCTTGACCCAGTTGCCCCGCAAATTCAAGGTGGTCGACATGCGCATGCCCCAGGTCGAGTAGTCGATGCGGTACGGCCAACGCCGATTGGTGACCTGCGGCTCCAGTGTTCGTGCCCATTGCATTTCGGCAAATGCAAGGAGCGCAGCCCGGTTTCCCCTCATCAGGTTTGCGATGCCGATAGGGTCTGATAACGTCATAAATTTCCGAACCCAATGGTCAGAATCTCTGACGACATGGCACCTCAAGTGACGTTGCATGGCCCGATATACCCAGGCCTCGGGTTCGTCTTGCCAGAACTTGAAGACCAGTCGTTCTGGGTTGTCGGCTTGCTTTGCCTTGGACAGACCATTCTCGTTGAATGGCCCGCATGCGTGGTGAACCGGATAACGGCGGTGTTGATCATGGGGAGCAATCACACACGCTGGCTGATCAATCCCAAGTTCAGTTCCCCATTGGATTAAGGTGCTGAGCCACGTGCTCCAGTCTGTCTGCTGATCGATTTTGTTGTCGAAACGTGGGCGGTTGATCTTGGTTAATGCCTCCAACCATGTCACAAGGGGTTCAAAAGCCGTGGTTTGGTTTGCGGTTAGTGTGGGTTGGCGGCAGGTGTCGCGTGTGAACAAAGCGAGCTTGCCGCACGCGCAGTGGCCTGCATGAAACAGGGATGGCCCAGACAAGCGACTCGAAAACAATCGGCCGCATGTGCATTTATCCACCAGCTCCGTTCCATGTATCGGACAGACTTGCAACAGTTGGATGGACGTGAGCGCACTGTGATACCCCGCGGTCAGGCACTGTCGACACAGCCGAAAACCAGGAAACACCAGTTGTCGCGCCCAGTGTGGCAATGCACCCAGGTGAGACCAGGCAAACAGGCTTGTAGGTTCACCCAGCCATGTGGCCAAGACATCGGTGGACAAGGCGGTTCGGATCTGGCCTTGTCTGCTCCTTTCATTGAACAGGACGTCCACCCGACTGACGGAGTGGTCAGTGTTGCCTGGATGGCACCCACGATGGTCGGGCAGCTCCCCGATGCGCAGTCTGTTGAGCGCCGCAGCGCGCTGCAACGTGTGCCACAGCGATGCATAGGGTCTGAGGCTGCCGGGATGCCAGGTCAGTCGGGGGGCTGCCGTGGTCACACAAACTTTCCTGAACGCTGACGAAGGCGAGGTGCCACAGCTGAGACCATGGACATCAGTGCCATGTGGCCACACCCCGCCACAATTTTTTGCCAAGATTGGGGTGAGGTCACATCGCGCCAATCTGCACCACCTGCAATGCGCAGAAGCACGTTTCTGCATGACTGGGCGACGGTTTTCATGGGAAATTCCATGGGCCCCTGGTATCGACTGGGCAACTCATCGGTCATAGCTTTCATCAGACCTTCTGCGTGATGCTCCATCCGAAAGCCCTTTTCCCAGGCGTCAGGCGCGACACCTTGCGTGAACGACAGGCTTGAACCACGTGGCCACTCCGTTCCACGGTCGTAACCCGCCATCACATATGCCAATTCTTCCGTGGAGCGCACGCCGTGAAAGGGTTCTGATGCCAGCATGAACCGTGCGGCCACATGCGCACCGCCAGACAGGGCCATGCCCGTCGGCTCGTCAAAGAACTGCATGGATGCAATCGAGAACACACACAGACGGAGCCTTTCCTTTTCCAAGAAGCTGTGCAGCTCTACCAACCACATCCACTCTCGCTGGGTCATGCCTTGAGCTTCATCAATGACCAACACCAGAAACCGGCCCCCGCCTTGAGCGGCCAGTTCTGCCCATCTCTCGACCAGCATGTGCTGCCTGTCCAGAGGGCTGCGAGCCGCACGGGCCAGGGGATGGCGGCTGGCGTGCAGCAGGTTAGAGTGAAACCTGCCGACGGATTGCGCACCCCCAGAGTCGATGTGACTCCAGACCACCATGGGCACAGTTCCACCATGGCGTTCAGACAGCAGATTGCACAGCCAGTGATCAACCGCACTGGATTTACCAAACCGTGATGGTCCGTAGATGGTGGCTCCATCGACTTGGTTGTCGATCCAGTCCGCGATGCAATTCACCATCTGACCGATCGCCAAGGTGAAGAGGGAATAGTCGCGGGTGACCAGTGGATGATCCCGGGGTAGGTGTGCGGGAACCAGTGGGGTGGATGAGTAGGCTTCCATCACCAGATCCTTGCCATGCGCATGGGCGGGAGTGCAGTGGTCGGTTTTTCTGTGTTTTCAGCGTGGGTGGTGGGTGTGGCCGCCGCTACCACTGGAGGCGCTCCCTCGTTAGGAGCAGTGCCTGAGGATTTTGATTTGACTTTTGTCTCCGCCTGAGTTGCGGTAGCGGTGTCGCGATGGTGTGCAACCATCGACTGCCCTGCTAGGCGTTCTGCGTGCATTTGCAGCACCCGGCGAGCTTCCAGATAGGCGGGATGCGGTTGGAGTTTTTTGTTCTCAGACGATTCAGCGTAGCGAATCAGTTCTTCGATAGCATCGCATTGGCTGGACAACTGGATTAGTCGGCTTTTGTCCAGTGATCGGATCGATTGGCGGATGTACAGCGTGTGCGGCATCAGGTGCCAAGGCGGTGCTGCGCGCACCGCGCCTAGGAACTCGCCGCTTTGGGTGGAGACTGTTGCCCAACGTGCGTCGTCCTCGTTTTCAATGTGCAGCCAGAGATTTTTTCCGATTAAGTCTGTGCGCAAGCAAAGCCATTCTGCCGAATACCGGGCGTTGGCGAAGTTGAAGTACGGACGCCTTCCCTGTGACACGCCGCCTTTGACCGTACACAACTTGCGAATGCCCACCATACGGCCAACTTGTTCTGGGTCAGCCTGGCGGATTTGCTCTGGTTCACGCGATGTCAGGAAATCGAGTTGAGTCAGTGGACTGCGGTACCCCAAACCAGAGTGAGATGTCGCGTTGTAGTTGGCGATCAGGGTGTCGAGCAACTCCTCGGCGTACTCCAATTGGAATTGCGTGGCGTGTGCGGCTTCGTCCGGGTCGGCGCCATGTTTGTCTTTCGGTGAGCTGCCCGTGGTCACTGACAGCTTGTGAAAACCGCCTCTGGCGAGATGTCCAAAGAACGACTCGATGAACGGGCGATCGTCTTTGCTGCGCCGACTGGAAAAGCTGTTGGGGTCTTGGGGCTTGAGGATGATGGCACCCACGATTTCGTCCAGTTGCCTTTCCACTCTATTGCAGATGTTGGCCATAGCGCCGTCCACGCTGAACTCATCCCAGCACGCACCCAAATAGCGGTCGTGGCGTGCCGACGGTAGGCCCGCCTCAGGCACGTAGGCATTGTCGCTGAATTGGAGTTCACGTGGACTCCAGCGGGTCAGAGCGCGTTTGATGGCCCTCAAAACGTCTTCTGCACTGCATTCCCTGTGCAAGCTGAGGTGATAACCCAAGACGGCTCGGGAAACCACCTCGATGATGACAATGACCCAGATCCGATGAATTGTTCTGGGCTCGTAGCCGCCGTGCGGGGTTGGCACCATAACCACCATGCGTGCATCAATTTTGTGGGCATCGCACTCCACTCGCTGGAACGGACGGAGTGTTGGCCTGTCGACCCCATCCCCTGCGCGCCCCTTGCGGTCAGCGTCCTCACCGCCGAGCAACTTTCGCTGGCGAACTGGGTTTTCGCTCAAGACCCGGTCGATGAACTTGATGATGGTGTTGTAGCCAAGCTTCTCGACGTTGAATGGCCACTCGCCGCGTGCCTCATGTCCAGTAGCACGAAGCTCCTTGATGAACCAGTTAAACAGCTCCTGCTTGGGCCTTTTGGTGGCACCGAGTTTTGATGATATTGCGAGAATTTGTTTGCGGAACTTCGCTTCGAGGGCTGCACCCCCAGGGGATTCGAGGAGCCAGCCCAATGATCCGACTGCTCCACCTTTTGAGCTTTTTCCAATAGATGGTGCACTGCTTCGACGGTAGCTGGTTACCCGATAGAAGGGAAGTGCTCCTCGCCACCCCACAAGCGTTCCATCGGGGTGTTGTATTAAGCACCTGTCAGCGATCATGCGGTAGACATTCGACCTGGGTATCCCTGTGGATTTCCTGAGGTCAGCATCTGATGCGCCAGCCAAGTACATTTCGATCGCCTGTCGGCGTATGAGGTACTGGGAGCGCCGCTCTTTTGGCAGGGCATCAGGGTCGACACCAGGCCAACTCTCAAGATTGACCACTGTGGTGCGGCCAATTCTTGTACCAATGCGCGCGTTATCGGGCATGGCAAGCACTCCAGATTTGCTGATGGAGTATCAAATTTACTTGAATCGTGCATTTGGTACAAGAATTAGTTGAAGTTGATGCATCAATTTCACTAGGGACAACAACGTGCTCTCATAGGTGATCGAGTTTGGAAAGTAACATCAAATTTAGTTGTGTGAACGGAAAGGGCCAGCCCTCCTGCTCACGCAACGGCGAGCGCCGTCCTTGCCCAAGGTGCTGCCTTGCGCCTCCTCCTTGCCTTGCAGCGCCCCCAGCCAAAATTCATGAAATCTCAGTAAAGAGGCAAAGCATTCGCCAATAAAAAATTGCGGCCAAAAATATAATGGATTCACGAGTGAATTAGATTCCATTCCCATTGGCTCTGAGCAGTGCCCATATTTGACTTGCGGGCATCAAGGGCTACTATATTTTTACCACTTAAACATTTTGAAAATGAATTCAATTCAAAGAGCCACATTAAGACTTGCTCAAGCGTGCAGGGGCAATCCAGTTAAATCCACGCTAACCATTATGCTTTTTTATGTGATGTTTAATATCATGGAGACGCTCATCGAAAAGCTAATTTTTGGTGAGCGTTTTGAGCATTTCTTAGACCTGGTGTTTTCTCTGGCGTTCATAGCATATGCTGCATACGCAGTTTACTGGTGTGCTGTTTACAACAGCATTGAATCACGATTTAACGCTGATTAAGAGGCGCATGATGAAAAAAATAATTGAAAAACATGGTGAACCACAAATAATCCGAAAAACCGACAAAAAGATTAGCTCAATTTTTTGGCATGGAGAAGGACTTCGGATGTTTTGCGAGGGGAAACTTCGTTTACACATGGAAGGTTTAGCAGAAGAATTACGCCAAATTTTTGAAAAAAATCGGCAATCGTTACCGAGAAACAGTGAATTATGCAACGGCAGTATTTCTGGCTACTGGATACATTGCCCAAATCCAATAGCTGATGAAGTCGAGGCCATTATCAAACGTAGGCACGACGAATATCTGGCAGGAAATTACAACGATGCTAATTTAGCGAGAGCCTTTTTTGCACAACCTAAAACTGAACTTAAAACTGACTAGGCGACACACAACTAAGTCCAACACAGAGATGCGATTGGATTTTTCCGCAGACAGAATTAAAAATGGAGCGATGGATGCTTTGTGGAGAAAGCATGATTGCTGGGAGTGTTCTGGGCGCTGCAACGCATTGAAGGCCCGCACAACCGATACCTTCTGCCACCTGTGAATCAAATTAACACCCATATCAACTGAAGGAATAGAAAATGGAAGACACAATCTACGGGAAAGCGGCGCTCGCAAAATTGGCTCCTGCTCCCAAAAACTTTCGTCTTTATGAAGCTGGATGGCTTGGGAATAAGCCAAGTGAATGGAATGTAATGGAAGTGAAAGGGATGGAGTTTCGTGAAGCGAAGTCCGGGCCAAATAAGGGGCAACTGACGATGCCTATAGCAGGAACAAAGCGAACGGTATATGTCACAAAAGAGGAAATGGGAACTCCGACTCAAGTCCTTAACCCCGAGAAATCTAAAATCGAGGTGCATAGTATGTGGGAGACTACTGCGTTGCTTTTCTCAAAAACCGTAAGAAATGCAACCCACTGCTTGCACCATATTACTGGAAAACAAAGCGCACTGTCAGTATATGGAACGGCTGGTTATGGCAATCATTACGACGATCATTTGCAGCGAATTGATGCTGCAATTTCGCACTTGCAAAAAGCAAGGGAATTATTTATTGAGGCAGAGATGTTGCGTAATAAGTTCTGCACTTTAGCTAAAGACTGAAATCATTTGCTGCGTAGCAATCAGCGTGCATTGCTACACTAAACTTGATTTTAGGAGAAAATAATGTATGAGGAATTTCATTACAACCCGCGCACTTGAGGCGGCTGGCCAAGTAGAGCCGCGCTGCATGTTTTGCGGCGGCTATGAGGGCCGTACCGAACTGCTGGACACAGGCGATACCGAAAGCCTCGATGGCTTTGAGGTTTGGTTCTGCTGCTACGCTTGCCGAGACGAGGGGCAGCCATGCGAAACTTTTCATCAACTGAAAGTGGCCTAACGCTCAAATTCACGGGTGGCCTACCGTACCGCGCAACTAAAAATTAAAATGCCAAAAGCAAAGCCCATAACAATAGACCCGCAAGCATGGCTAACTATTGCCAATAAACGAGCGCTAAAAACCCCCAACGTAACAACGTGGTTTTCTGGAGAAACTAAGCCAGAAAAACCTGATTATTACGAGCGCCATTTCACGGATGGAACACTGAAGCAGTGGTGGGATGGCACTGCTTGGCGCACACACAACCCAGCAGAAAACCGTGGTTGGACGACCCATTGGCGGCAAGTTGGAGACTATCCGTGCTGGCGTGGGCTACTGCCCACTGTTACTGCCTGAGTTTTTGGCTGGTGTAGCTACCTGCAAGCGCAATGCCGAGTTGCAACGACCGGCCAAATTTGGCCGGTTGATCCCAAGAGCCTCAAGCTGTAGCTTAGCGTGGCTCAAAATCTTTGCCACTCTCCTTCTTGCACGCGGAAATCTCCGCCAGCACATCCCGCCAGCGGCCCGCCTTTGATTCCCCTAAAATCTGGCGCAGCAGTGTAAACTGCAAAAATAGCCTCGCCATCAGCTATGGGCAGTGCTTGTTTTCTGCATAATCGATGCCAATCTGGACTGCTATTGCCAGCAGCACCTAAGTTAGACGTTTCAAACCATGCTCCAAGGAAATTCGATTCCCACCACCATCACGGCATTGAGCCAATTCGACGCACGCCTGACACCGATTGCCCGCTTTATCCAGCGCGAAGGTCATGCCGACATCCCCCTAGAACACCGAGAAGACGGCCAGCCCATAGGCTACTGGTGCAGCAACTGGCGCTTTCGCATTGAGACAGCCATTGATACCATTCCACCAGAGCAAATCGAGAGACTGCGCCAGATAGGCTTTTTGCGCGATCAACCGCCGCCGCAGTTAGCTGTACCGGCACCAGCGCCTGTAGCAACGATGGCCGAGCTGTTCAGCACACTGCACAAGGCGCAAGAGCAGCCCGCACCAGAAGAAAATTTTGGCATCTTCGAGACATGGTTGAAACCAGAAAAAGAGCCAAAGCAGCAGGAAACTTGGACATTGCCCGTGGGGCGCTTACGGTCTATCCATAGCGACAAGCCTTTGCCCAAAGTTTCGGTCAAGAAGCGGCGCTGGGGACAGGTGCCGACACAGTGAACCTTCCCAAATCAAGTACCGGCCAAATTTGGCCGGTCGTTCAAGAGGCCAAGGCGACTCTCCTTTTCGCCAGCCGCCCTGATTTACTCAAAAAAATCATCGATTGGTACAGCATTCACTAAAATGGCAGCTAAAAAATAGGATGCAATTAGACTTTTGCCTTTTGCAAGCTGTGCCAACAAGACACCATCACACTAGCCATCAGGCTTCATCGCTGGATTACTCGATCATCCAATACAAGCCTTGCTCCCATAGACTGGAGGCAGTCAATATCGGCATAGTTCTATTTACGGAATCAGGCCCAGTCCTAGAGTTTTCTAAAAGCATGAACAAAATCAATTCCTTAGATGCCGATGTATCGTGGAATGATATTTATCACCAAATACAAGAAATTGAGCAGGCAACGCGACTACTGTTAGAAGCGAAAGTCTCTACAAAAGATTTGATTGCTTTTTTATCGAGAGACAGATGGGAAGGAGTTCAATACTCGCATCACCGAACTATTCCTATTGAGGGTAGGACAGCACAAGGAATTATTTTTTACTTAATGCAAAAACTTGTTTTCCCACTATCCAGAAAAAATGAAGGATAAAAATTGAGCCGCAGCTACCGTAAAACACCGATCTTCGCTTTTTGTGGACACTCAGAGGCGTTCGATAAACGGCAGTGGCACAAGCGCTGGCGCACGCATCAACGAAATCAACTTGCGACAATCACGCAGGCCACCTGCGACATTGTGCCCATCCATTACCGGCAGGTTTCTAATCCGTGGAGCATGTCCAAGGACGGCAAATATTGGTTTGGCCCAGCCAACCAGCAAAAAGTAGCGCGTAGCACAGCCAGCCGACGAGCAGCCAAGCGCCCATTGACCGAAGTTTTGGCACTGCAAGCAAGGTTGGTTGCAAAGTGGCGTTATAAATAATTTTCCAGAATTTGCAACATTTGTTCAGCAGGTGATGTGCCTTTTGTGCTGCAATAGCGCTTTTGTAAGCCACAGCACACTTTTATGCAACCTAATTCCCCACAAGTTTTTCCTCTCCCCTCTGCCGAGGATTTTTTGAAATCAGGGGACACTTCGCGCTGGCTGAAAAACGCACTCAGCAAGGCGTTAGAGCGCGATCCGATAGATGCCTTGAACGATGCAGAGTTTTTACTCCGAGTGCTAGAGAAATCTACCGAAGTCCTATCACTTCCATCGGCCCTCGATGTGCTGGCCGCACCAGCAGGAGGCTACTCGTACTGGCTACTGGACAGGATCACCGAAGCGCAAAAACGCGAGCGAGTCGATCTTCTAATGGATGTAGAGTTGCTGATTGGAGTGCTACAAAATCGGGTTGATAAAATCATGCAGCCGCATATTCACTAAATTTGCGCTAGGCAAAACACACCAAAAAAGCGTAATCTTTCAAAATTGAAATGGTTGAAAAATCAGTCATGCTTGGGGCATGTCATACCTCCAAGAAATCGCCTCTCCACAGAAAAAGCGTCGCAGCATTCGCAAAGTTGGCGATTCTGCACAGTACGCACTGTTGCCATCACCTGCACTTGCGCCCGCGCCGCAGGATGATTCAACGCAACAGCAGTCTGCCCTTGCCAACACCAGTCTGCATGGGGAAGTACGAGTAATACAAGTTAATGCTTATGCTGGGACGGGAAAAACGTCCAGCCTGACGTCCCTTGCTGCTAACAATCCCAGCAAAAGGTGCCTCTATATCGCCTATAACAAATCGGCGCAACAAGACGCATCTACTCGCTTTGGCCCTAACACCCGCTGCACTACGGTGCATGGTTTGGCCTTTGGCGCTGTTGGGAAAAAGTATGCCCACAAACTGAACAATTTGCGTGCTATTGACATTATCAACCGCGCCCAATTGGGCTGGAACTGGGAGTTTGCGGGTGCCGTACTGTCCACCATCACCGCTTGGACGGTCAGTGACTGGGATCAATTTCCAGAATTGCCATGCAGCGTTGATGGGGCGATTTATGGCGACCTCAATCTGCTCAAAGAAATCGCCAAAGTAGCAAAACAAGTTTGGTACTGGATGTGCGATCCGAAAGATGAGATGCCGATGACCCATGACGGCTACCTGAAACTCTATCAATTGAGTAAGCCCCGTATCATGTGCGACTTGCTGATGCTCGACGAAGCCCAGGATACAAACCCGGTCACATGGGCTATCGTTCGTAGCCAGCAGCATTGCCCCATTGTTGTAGTGGGCGACCGCTACCAATCAATTTACAAGTTTCGTGGTGCTATTAATGCGATGGATAGCACTAACCCGGATTTATCATACCCGCTGACACAAAGTTTCCGGTTTGGCCATCGCGTTGCAAATTTAGCGTCTAACTTGCTGCGCCAGTTTTGGCTAGAGTCCCGACCAGTCGAAGGGCTTGGGCCTGATACCACTTTCAGCCCACCACCACCAGATCAGCCATTTGCATTGATCTGCCGCACCAATGCACTGGTATTCTCTCATGCAGTAGAAAATTTGCGTGCTGGCAAAACATTGGGCTTTGTGGGCGGTGTAGCAAATTATGGCTTTGATAAGCTGCTCGATGTGCATTATCTGGCAACTGACCGAAACGATTTAATCAAAGACAGGTTCATCAAAAAATTTGATTCGATTCAAAATTTCCAAGAGTATGCAGACGAAAGTGGGGACTTTGAGGCCACTCGCCAACTCGACATTGCATCTGAATATGGTCAAAGTCTGGAGCATTTGATTCCACAAATTTACAGGGCAGCAAAATCCGATCTATCGAAGGCACAAATTACTTTGACCACAGCCCACCGCTCTAAAGGTATGACAGTAGATCATGTTGTTTTGGCGGATGATTTTCCAGAAATCTTTTCTGCCCAAGGCAAGCCCTTGCCCGAAGAAGAACTGGATCGGCAAGAAATCAACCTGCTGTATGTGGCTGCAACTCGGGCTAGGCGCACTCTGGCGCTGAATTCAACAGCCCAACAGCTTGCACGATAAATTGCAGGCGGGCACATCATGTTTTTTGTGCAGGCAAGAAACAATCAGATAGTAGAAACCAATGTTTGGGAGGGTCATGACTACTCAAACAGATTTTGTTTCCTATCAAGGGCAGAAGATCACTGGCTTCTGCTAATTCCTGAGCGCCTAAATTTCGCTCTCGATGATATTTGGGCTGGCAATTCCGCACTAATCGAGCGGTCAAGGCACGAGGAAGATTGTATCGATATTTTGTTTCCCGATGGTTCAGAAAAGCCGTTCAAGATTTCTTTGGACTTGCGCTTAGTCGATAAGAAAATCGTACCGGGTGATTTCATCATGACTGTTTGGTCACGCCAAGGCGGGCTAGAAATTAAGCTCAATTGCCACATTCGAGCAAAGGGTAAAAATGCAGCAGCCATCGATAACACTGCCTGTTTTGCTTAGAAAAGCAGGAAAATTTTGCATTCATATTGGAGCTTCACAAGAAGCTAGAAAGGCTTGGAAGCAAGATATTGATAACACCCCACCGCACTTGTATGCTGATCTGCACGATTACTTTGATTGGGCAATTGAAAACACGCCAGCGGCGAGGCAGGAAATTCCTCAGTTGGCTGAAAAGGTTGATTCCAGTTCACCAGAGACAACGGCGTGGATGGATGCCGATAAAGCCAGCCAGCGGCATTACTGGAATTGCCCCCAGTGCAAGAAGGTGGAATTACAAAAAATTGGAAGCAGGTGCGCCGAAGGGCAAAAATTGCACGATGCTTAGATTGAGATGGCCTTCAAAGAAGGACGATTCAAAACATCAAGCTACGTCAGAAAGCCAAGTAATAGCGGTATCGATTGGTCGGTTCATGCTGAATGGCGTAAAAAATCTTAAACCTATTACGCAAATTAACTCTGGTTTTCATTGTGCAAGGAGGCTGCCAAAGAAAATAGCTATCAAAAAATTCAAAAATAGAATTCATCAAAATTTCCTCTGGACATCAATTTACCATGCTCAAAAAATCTTTCATTGCTATCGCTTCGATATGCTCCCTCATGGCCCACGGTAGCGCTTTTTCACAGCAAACTACGAAACAGCAGTATCAAGCTATCGTTGGAACTTCTGGTTTAACCACAGGTTTCAAAGAAACGAAACGGCCATCTTCTTTACAGGATGTGAGTTTTAATGCTCCGTATCGAATCAAAAAAATAGAATATGAAGCAATTGATACAGCACCAGAAAAGCTAAAATTTTTCCTTCCTCCTGGAACAGTTGCATTCAATGCAAACCTTTACTTCTTTTTAGCAAATCAGCAAGGCAAAGGAGTAATCAAATTGAATCAGCCCCCATCCATTAATTTGGCTAATGTCACTCCAGCTAATGTTTTTACAACCAAAAATTTGGGTGGCCCTACCGGGCGAGCCTACGATGAGACTGTTTTACGAAATTTGCTGGCAGGCAAAGAAGTTCGCTTTTATTCTGATGGGGGAAACTCAGGGGCAAACTTCATGGTTCTTTCTTCGCCAGAAGGGCTGATCGAACCAACAAATTCTGGTGGCTACGTTTATGGAAATTTTCAATATCCGGGTGGTCGGTTGCAGCGTTCACTATGGACAGTTTATGTGAAAGCTGATTGCTACGAAAAATGGTTTAATAGCCGAACAACAAAATGGGACAAATTGGGTAATCCCGACGAAACTGCATCGCACACTTGCGATGGTAGCTTAGGTGGTGGCAGCAGCGATGATGGGAATCAAGTCACCACGGCAGAGATTTCAGGGAAATCGGAAACTATAAATGCTAATGGAAATTTGGTTCTCAACTTCACCCTCAAGCGCCCTGCAACCGAAACCGAAGCTACGAACCGAACCAACTTCTGGATTGCCGCTTATATACCAGCTGGATTCCTGCCCCAAGATGCGTGGTTTTTCTTGACACCAGGCGGGTGGCAACAACTGACCTCGACGAACCCCTACACTGTGGCCTACCAAAATTCTCAGGCCGCCCAGCCAGAAAAAGCTTTCAATATCTCTACAGGACTATCTGCTGCTGACTTGCGCCATTTCAATGCCCAATTGCACTTTGGTTACATGGGTAATGATGGTCAGTTGAAGGATATGGGGGTAATTTGGTCTGGTAATTGATTTGGCCTAGCGCGAGGCTTGGGATGCACTAGCTGCACAAGCATAGGCCACCACGCACCCAGCCAAGGTGGGGGCGCTCCTCCAGAACAACCGGCCAAATTTGGCCGGTCTTTTTTTGGCAAAGTCGGACACCGGATTGGCAGGCGGCTGCACCAGGGTCGAGCAGCATTCCCGTATGGCGAAATTTACAGGCAATCAAGCATCGACCCGTGCAGCAATTTTGCAGAATCGGGAATTCTTTTCTAAATTTTAGGAAAAAAATTCTAAATTCCCGAAAATTTTAGTGAAGGTCATCAAAACAAGCTAGGCTGATTGCTCCTGCTGGCTTCGGCAGCCAAAACATCCCCAAGTGCAGCCTTGCTCAACCCATCCACCCGCACACTCCCAGCAAGCGCAAGGGCTGCGTTTGCGCCAGTCTGGTGACAAGCACATATAATTGCAATTATGTTTGGTTGGATCACTGGAAAGAGGTTGCTGCCATGTCACAAATTACACTCTATTTGGACGATGCCACACAAGTGATCGTCACGGAAGCTGCCAAAGCACAGGGAGTTTCTAAAAGCCGCTGGGTGGCCGACATCATCCGAAAATACGCTACCCAGGAATGGCCCCGAGACTGCTTGGCGTTGGCGGGACGATTTCCCGATTTCCCATTGCGTGATGATGAGCTGGCTGCACAGCAACCAGCAGATGTGCCGCGCATAGGTTTTTGATTGGTGGCTATGCTGATTCTCGATAGCAACACCATCAGTTATTATTTTCGGGGTGACCCGCAGGTAGTGCCACGCCTACAAGCTCTGCGACCTGCCGATGTGGGCGTACCAGCCATTGTCGAATACGAACTACGGTATGGCCTGCTGCGCTTGCCGCAACAGGCAGCGGCTCCACGTCTGGAAGCGTTAGCGCAGTTGCTGCGGCCTATGCAACTGTTGCCTTTCGACAGTGAATGTGCTGCTAACGCGGCCCGTATCCGTGTTGCGCTGGAAGCAGTAGGAACACCCATTGGCCCACACGATACGCTGATTGCCGCTACTGCCCTACGCTATCAGGCCACGCTTGTGACCCGCAATGTGCGTGAATTTTCCCGAGTGCAGGGCTTGCACTGGCAGAACTGGCACGAAATTTTTTGATGCAGACTGCATTCATTCATAGCAAAAACGATTTGCTATAAGGGTGTTTTTTTTAGCAACTCCGCGCCAAAACCAGCTTCTGCGTTGCTCTGGTAGCACCCACATACAGCAGCCGTGCTTTTTCCTGTGGATCGTTTTCGTCGCCTGACTCTGTAGCACCGGCATCCAGCAGGGCCACCACTGGAAATTCGAGTCCCTTGCTTGCGTGCAGTGTGAGAATGTGAACATGATTGCCGTTCGGAGAAAATTCGCCTGACCTTTTCCGAACTTGGTGCGGGATTTTTTGTCGCTTTAGGGCTTGGGCGCAGTCATCCATGCCACGCCAGTTGCGGCACAGCACGGCCATATCGCCCCATGCGAAACCTTCTGCATGAGCTTGTCCCAGCCATGCGGCTACTTGTTCCGCCAGTTGACGCACAGTAGGCTCCGCAATGACCAAGGGTTCCGGGCCATCGCGTCCACAGCCAACTGGAGCAATTGTCGGAATACTGTCTTCGCCGCTGTCGTGGGCGGTGAGCAAGTCAGCCGCTAACAAGCTGGCAGCGCGAAGAATTTGTTTCGTGTTGCGGTAGTTAATTTTGAGGATGGTGCTTCGGCCTTGGGCTTGGATACCCACACTTTTGAAGCTAAAGTTCTGGCGGCGTTTTTGGTAAATGCTTTGGGCATCGTCGTAGAGCAGCAGCAAACTTTGTGTCTCTGGATCAACCATGCGGGTCAGGAGTTGCAGCCACTCTGGCGCAAAGTCGTGGCCTTCGTCGATCAAGATGGCGTGGTACTGCCCACTCGGGATGCGCCCGTCAGCTACGGCATCAATCACCCGTTGCACCATATCCGTGAAAAACGCATCAGCAGGTAATCTGCTATCGGGTAATTCCTGCTTAAATTTCACCAGTTGCTGGCGGCACCAGCGATGGAAGTTTGCCGTTTGTATTTTTTGCCCAAGTCTCTTGGCATGAATCGTGGCCCCCAGCTTCACTGCCAGCGGCTCGTTGTAGCACAGCATCAGAATGGGCTTTTCCACTGAACTGGCTTGGGCCAAGTATTCGGCGCGGTAGTTCAGGATCATGGTTTTTCCAGAGCCTGCAACTCCGTGGATGATGCGATGGCCAGTGCCCAAGCTGCGGGCAAGCTGTTCCTGCTGTAAGTCCATCACCCGCAAAACATCCGGCACTTCGGCTTCAGCGTCCGATTCATCGAAAAGGCTGGTTTGATCTGGTATCCGTATCTGAGGGAACATGATCCACCGCACACGGTCTATCTGCTGTGCGCTCAATGGCTGGCCGTGGTGGTACTCAAACATGCCCCACAGCCGTGTTTGCAATGCTTCTGGTTCTACGGCTTCACTCATTTCATCAGAGCAGAGAACCCTGTGGGGTTCCAGCACAGCACCTAGTCCAGCTTCCGTGAACTGCTTGCGCGAGATGTTGGACAGCACCACACCGCAACTCCATGCAAAGGCCACCTTTCCTTGGTGCGGCCCTTCGCCATATACCAACTGTTGATCTCGAGCGAGCGTATTGACAACTTGGTGGGCGTACTGCCGAGCTTGGAGCATGGGACTCGCAACGGTTTTGATGTGCCCATCGACCGTAATTTGCCAAGCATCTTTGTCGGCTTTGTGCAGCGTGGACAAGCGCCAGTCTTTCACTTCCAAGATCAGCAAACCCCATACCGGATGTAGTACCACGAAGTCTGGATGCAACTGCTTTGCTCCAATCGGTACGTCGTACCAGATGAGGTACTCATCGCTAAGTTTCTCCCCGGCACGTTCTGCAAAGCGGCGTTCGCCGCTGGTCATGCGAGGCTTGCAAATGCTCAATGCGGGGATCAGGGTAGCCATGTGGGGTGCAGTGCTTGGGAGAAAGCGCAAATTTTTGCTGAATTTTGTAGAAAAACTTCTCTTTCGGAAAAAATTCTCTGAAAGTTGCTGACTATTTTTACAACTTTGAGGATGCACCGTTATCAGCGCAGAAAGCTGCTTATCCCACCCAGCCTAAAAGCAGAGGTATGCTTGACAGATTTGATAGCAAGCAACTGCTGCTATGTCAAAAATTACACTTCATCTTGACGAAGCTACACAGGTGTTCGTCACCGAAGCCGCCAAGGCACACGGAGTTTCCAAAAGCCGCTGGGTAGCTGACATCATCCGCAAATATGCCACCCAAGAATGGCCCCGAGACTGCTTGGCTCTGGCGGGACGATTTCCCGATTTCCCATTGCGTGACGAGGAATTGGCTGCACAGCAGCCATTAGATATGCCACGCCATAGGCTTTTGATCGGAAAAATCTGTCCAAATCAAAACAAGCTAGGTTGATTGTTCCCACTGGCTTCGGTAGCCATGCCCCTCCCAGACACAGCCTTGCTCAATCCATCCACCCGCACCCCCAACAACCGCAAAGGCCGATCCAGCGGTGCCCGCTTCAGCGCCAGTCCCGCTGCACGCCGAATGGTGGTCGCATCGTTGGTAGGCGACGGCAAACTGTGGTTGCGGGTGCTGGTCTTGAACTGGTCATCGCGCAGCTTGATACCCACGGTACGCCCCGCATACCCTTTGCGCTGTAAATCGGCCGCTACCTGCTCACAAAGTCGCGTGAAAATCTCTCCTAGTGCAGCCCGGTCATGCACCGCATGAAGGTTGCGCTCAAAAGTAGTTTCGCGGCTCACGCTCACAGGTTCGCTGCTAGTGACAATCGGCCTGTCATCACGGCCCCAAGCGGCATGGTGGAGCCACGCACCGTAGCGCTGGCCGAAGTGGTCAAGCAGCTTATCCAAGGAGCGGGCAGCCAGTTCTCCGATGGTGTGGATACCCAAGGCTTGCAACTTGGCATCGCTTTTCGGCCCGATACCGTTGATCTTGCGGCATGGCAGAGGCCAGATCAGTTTTTCCAAGTCCTCCGCATAGACGATGGAGATGCCATTGGGCTTGTTGAATTCGCTCGCCATCTTGGCCAGCAGCTTATTGGGGGCCACACCCACCGAGCAGGTCAGTCCAGTGGCATCAAAAATTCCCTGCTGAATACGCTGGGCCAGTACCTTCCCGCCTTCGATCTGCCCATCTGGAGCTTCGGTAAAGTCGATGAACACCTCGTCGATGCCCATGTTCTCGATCACTGGGGCCATCGTAGCAATCACGGTCTTAAACGCACGCGAGTAATAGCGGTAGGCATCGAAATCCACAGGCAGCAAGATGGCATCAGGGCAAAGTTTGGCAGCTTTCATCAGGCCCATAGCCGAGCCGACACCGAACTGGCGCGCTGCATAGGTGGCCGTGGTGATAACGCCGCGCCCGGTGTAGTGTCGCAGCCGTGGAAACTCTGCTGGTGGGATGTGTTGGGATGCCCCGTGAGGCACTAGCGCCTGACTGCGGCGTGAGCCACCGATGACCAAGGGCAAGCCCTTGAGCTGGGGATAGCGCAGCAGTTCTACGGACGCGAAGAAGGCATCCATGTCTAGGTGGGCGATGCGGCGCTGCTGGGGTGGCATAGGCGATGATAGTCTGCGCGGTTACAGCCATCGGCTACGATGGCGGCAAGACCAATTTGCTTTTATCTTTTTTCGCCTTCCAATAAAGCGAATCCTGTATGTTCTGGCTTGTGCGATGCTGGATGCCAATTTCCTATTAAAAATTTCAAATTTCAATGAACGCAGTAGAAATCGAATCCGCCCTGTCGGAGCTTGCCGCCCAGCCCTTCGACGCAGCGGAGTTCCCCTACGCCTTCTTAGCCGCCTTCGGTAACAAGGAAACCACGCTGGCACGGCTACGCAGTGGCAATAACAACGCCTCGGACTTGCCTTGTGGCGTGCTGCTACGTAACAACATCCACATCGCAGTGTGCGAGCCAGAGGCCGTAAGTGCAACCCTGCAAGCCCTGCGCTCCAGTCCCGCCAGCGCCAAGGCCAAGGCAAAGTTCATTCTAGCTACCGATGGCCAGACACTCGAAGCAGAGGAGTTGGTCAGCGGCGAGACTATCGCTTGCGCTTACCCCGATTTCCCGAACCATTTTGGCTTCTTACTGCCACTGGCAGGCATCTCCACCATCAAAGAGATCAAGGACAACCCGATTGATGTTCGCGCTACAGGGCGGTTGAACAAACTGTACGTCGAATTGATACGCGAGAACCCAGAGTGGGCTACCGACGAGCGCCGCGCAGACATGAATCACTTTATGGCGCGTTTGGTGTTTTGTTTTTTTGCGGAAGACACCGACATCTTCAGCGGTCAAGGCTTGTTTACCCAGACCGTCGATCAGATGAGTGACCGTGATGGCACTAATACCCATGAAGTGCTGGCTGAAATTTTCAGGGCCATGAACATCAAGGCGGTTGATCGCCCCACGGCCCAGCCGCGCTTACCTGGTTGGGCCGCCAATTTCCCGTATGTCAACGGCGGCCTGTTTTCAGGTGGTGCGGAAGTGCCTCGATTTACCCGCATGGCGCGGACGTACTTCATGCACGCAGGGATGCTGAGCTGGCGCGAGATCAATCCCGACATCTTCGGTAGCATGATCCAAGCGGTCACTGATGAAGATGAGCGCAGCGCACTGGGGATGCACTACACCAGTGTCCCCAACATTCTCAAGGTGTTGAACCCATTGTTCTTGGATGATTTGCGTACCCAATTGGCCGATGCGGGTGACAACGAGCGCAAGCTGCTCAATCTACGCAAACGCATGGCGCGTATCCGGGTGTTTGACCCAGCCTGCGGGTCTGGCAACTTTCTGGTGATTGCCTATAAGCAGATGCGTGAGATCGAAGCGGAAATCAACCGCCGTCGAGGTGAGCCGCATTTCGGAAGCGAGATTCCAATCACCAATTTCCGAGGCATTGAGTTACGCGATTTTCCGGCAGAAATTGCACGGTTGGCGCTCATCATTGCTGAGTTCCAGTGTGACGTGCTGTACCGTGGGCAGAAGGATGCGCTGGCAGAGTTCTTGCCGCTATCGCAGGAGAACTGGATTGTGTGCGGCAATGCACTGCGGCTGGACTGGTTGAGCATCTGTCCGCCTACAGGCACCGGGGTCAAGGTGCAGGGTGATGGCCTGTTCGACACACCGGAAAATGCCAAAGAAATTGAGTTTAAGAACGAAGGCGGTGAGACATTTATCTGTGGAAACCCGCCGTACAAGGGTAGCAAGTGGCAGACCGATGAGCAGAAAGCAGACTTGGCAAGTGCTTGGGTCAAGCATCCGAAACTCGCCAAGACCACAGATTTGGTGACTGGGTGGTTTGCGCGCTTTTTTGATTATGCTGACCACGAGCCTAATGCGGTTTCAGCCTTTGTGGCCACCAACAGCGTGTGCCAAGGCCAGCAGGCCAGCGATGTCTGGCCTGTCGCATTTGAGCGTGGCTGTGAGATCCGCTTTGCCCATACCTCCTTCAAGTGGGCCAACTTGGCCAGCCACAACGCAGGCGTGACGGTGGTGATTGTGGGTTTGGGTAAAAAGTCCAATGCGCCCAAGTTGCTTTGCGAAGGCGGCTTGGTAAAGCAGTGCTCGGCCATTGGCCCTTACTTGGTGCCCGACAGCTTGGCTTATGTGGAGAAGGCCAACCAGCCGATTGGCGGGCAAGCGTCGATGCTGTTCGGCAATATGCCGCGTGATGGTGGTCATCTTCTGATGGATACTGAAGTGGCAGCCAAGATTGCTATTGATGATAATAATCTAGCTCAATCTTTCATCAAGCGCTTCTGTGGCTCAGAAGAATTGATTAATGGCAAGTTGAGGTATTGCTTGTGGATTGAAAATGACAAGGTAGAGAAGGCGATGGAAAGTCCATTCATTGCACAGCGTCTCAATCTGGTGGCAGAAAATCGCAATAACTCGTCTGCTGAATCCACGCGAAATTTTTCCAAATATCCGTATCGTTTCGTACAGATCGCTGGAGTTGCGGATAAAGCGGCAATCATTATTCCAACAGTTTCTTCTGAGTCTCGTCCTTATCTCCCTGTGGGATACGCAACTTCAGAAACTATTGTCAGTAATCTGGCTTTCGCCCTCTACGATGCCCCGCTTTGGAACATGGCGCTGATTGCCTCGCGCCTGCACTTGGTCTGGATTGCAACCGTCTGCGGCAAGCTGGAAACACGCTATCGCTACTCCAACACCCTCGGCTGGAATACCTTCCCCGTGCCTTTCCTGACCGAAAACAACAAAGCTGACCTCACCCGCTGCGCCGAAGACATCCTGCTGGCCCGCGAGGCGCACTTCCCCGCCACCATCGCTGACCTGTACGACCCTGAAACGATGCCCGACAACTTGCGCCATGCTCACGAGCGCAATGATGAAGTGCTGGAGCGCATCTACATAGGCCGCCGCTTTAAGAACGACACCGAGCGGCTGGAAAAGCTGTTTGCCCTCTATACCCAGATGACGGCAGCATCAGCTAAAACTCCCCCTGCATCCAAGGCAAAACGATTGAAAAAAGCACCATGAATCAGCAATTGATTACATCAGCCCCCAAAAGCGATCAGCCCACAGATCAAGAAGGTCAAACTGGAGAGGAAGTAAGAAAGGTCAATTCATTAGCGGAATACCTTGCTTGGATCAAAGAATGCTGCCCGGATGGCCCTGCCCATGAATACACGATTTTTTATCGCGGGCATTCTGATTTTCGCTATAAATTAGAGCCAACCGCATACCGTTTTGATGCTCAAGGAAAGAGTTTTCGTCCTGTAGAACATCATCTTTATTATGAAATGCTGCGTCGTTCGCCTTCAGATTTTTCTCAGGATCAAAATATATTTGATCGTTTGGTGCGAATGCAGCATTATGGGTTGCCAACAAGGCTGCTCGATTTAACATTAAGCCCGTTAATAGCTTTATACTTTGCCTGTTGTGAGATTAGTGATGGGGATGGGGAAGTTTTATCATTTTCAAGGGGGGTTAATAATTTTTGCTATTCTTCTAGAGTTCCCGAATCAGCTTTCGTAGGCATTGAAAACCCTTGCGATATTTTTGGGATTGCTGTTGATATTGTATCGGAATTGATCTGGTATCTCGATAAAGAGAAAAATAGGCTTATCAATCAAAAAATTAAGCACGATGATTTGATTGATATTTTTGAAAATTTGATTAATTTATTGGCTAATTTTAAAAGCCAGGCTGATGACATATTGTTTATTGCATCCGCAATAAGAAAATTCAACGACGATATGAAATCATTTCTTGATGAGAAAATAAATGAATGCAATAGCGTTAGATATAACATTTCGGTTGAGGAGGAATTAAAAGCCGTGGTATTAGATAAGTTACTTGCTATTTTGACATTCAAAAATGAATTTCATTCGTTTTGCAAAAAACTGATCGAAGATAGGTCTGATTTTTTAGGTGTAAAATATGATAGTAAAGAAGTTTCTTCGTTGGAAGAATTTATACTTCAATTTACGCATTATGTTTTCGTGCTACCTTTAATAAGCAACGAGCGAATTCGTCGTCAGCAAGGGGCATTTTTAATGTTCCCGTCGGAAAAATCTAAGCATTGGCCTGTAGACAAGTTTTTGCCAAATATAAAAAGGGTTCTCATTGGTGCGAATGCAAAGACTGAAATAATAAAAGATTTATTTGCTTTAGATGTATCGGAAAGTTACATTTTTCCAGAGCTAGATAAATTAGCAAAAGACGTGAAACTACGTCATCCAGCAAGATAAATTCTTATTTACAAATAAACAATGAGCAACCCCACCAACACCTACACCGTACCCTCAGTCTCCATCAGCACGGCTTGCACGGGAGTCTCCAGCAAAGCCAACGAGCTGGGGATGCGGACTATGCAAGAGCGTGCCTATGCCAAGCGTGGTGAGCAGTACCTCTTGATTAAATCGCCCCCAGCTTCGGGCAAGTCACGGGCGCTGATGTTCGTTGCCCTGGATAAGCTGCACAACCAAGGCTTGCAGCAGGCCATCATCGTGGTGCCCGAGCGTTCCATTGGTGGCAGCTTTGCGGACGAACCCTTGAGCAAATTTGGGTTTTATTGGGATTGGACAGTGGCCCCGCAATGGAACCTGTGCAACGCCCCCGGTGTGGACGAGCCGCGTGTTGCCAAGTCCAAAGTAGCCGCCGTGGGAGAGTTTCTGCAAAGTGCGGACAAAACGCTGGTGTGTACCCATGCTACCTTCCGCTTTGCGGTGGAGCAGCTAGGCATCGAAGCGTTCGATAACCGCCTGATCGCCGTGGACGAGTTCCACCATGTTTCCAGCAACCCGGACAACAAGTTGGGTAGCCAGTTGGGCGAGTTCATTGCCCGCGACAAAGTGCATTTGGTGGCCATGACGGGTTCGTATTTTCGCGGCGACAGCGAGGCCGTGTTGGCCCCGTCGGATGAAGCCAAATTTGAAACTGTTACCTACACCTACTACGAACAGCTCAACGGCTACCAGTGGCTCAAATCGCTGGACATTGGCTACTTCTTCTACACCGGAGCCTATGTGGATGCCATCCACAAAGTGCTAGACCCAGCCCTCAAAACCATTGTTCACATTCCCAGCGTCAATGCGCGTGAAAGCCTCAAAGATAAGCAGCGCGAAGTCGATGAAATCATGAACGGCCTGGGAACGTGGAAGGGCTTAGACCCCGACACCGGCTTTCACATGGTTGAATTGCCTACAGGCCAGATGTTGAAAGTAGCCGACTTGGTGGACGACAGTGATGCTGCCAAGCGATCCCGTGTACTCACAGCGCTGAAAGACCCCGCCCATAAAAACAACCGCGATCATGTGGACATCATCATCGCCTTGGGCATGGCCAAGGAAGGCTTTGATTGGATTTGGTGCGAACACGCGCTCACCGTGGGCTATCGCAGCAGCTTGACCGAGATTGTGCAAATTATTGGGCGTGCTACCCGCGATGCCAAAGACAAGGAGCGATCTCGCTTCACCAACCTGATTGCCGAGCCTACTGCCGAGCAGTCTGCTGTAGCTGAAGCGGTCAACGACATGCTCAAGGCCATATCCGCCAGTTTGCTCATGGAGCAAATTCTGGCACCACGCTATGAGTTCACACCGAAAAACAGCGGCCCACAGGATGGCTTTGATTACGGCGAGAAGGGCTATCAACCCGATGGCCACAATGTAGGTGTGAACCCAGCTACGGGGCAGATTCACTTGGAAATAGCAGGCTTGGTCAAGCCGCAGACACCTGAAGCTGCACGCATTTGCAAAGAAGACTTGAACGAAGTAGTTACCAGTTTTCTGCAAGACAAAACGGTGCTGGAGCGTGGCTTGTTCGATCAGGAAAACACGCTGCCCGAGGAGTTGACCCAGCTACGCATGGGCAAGATTGTGCGCGACCGCTACCCGGAGTTGAGCAGTTCCGATCAAGAAGTGATCCGCCAACACGCCATCGCCGCCATGAACATCACCCAACAGGCCAAGATGGCCCTGGTACAGCCTGATAGTGCCAGCGGCGACAGTAGTAGCATCGTCCCGCAGTTCAACACGGCCTTGATTGATGGCGTTCGCAAGTTCGTGAATGTGCGCGACTTGGACATAGACTTGATAGACCGTATCAACCCGTTTGATGCCGCCTATTCTGTGCTGGCCAAGGCAATGGATGAAAAATCACTGCGCCAAGTGCAGGCCGCGATTGCTGCCAAGCGGATTAGCCTAAGCGAAGAAGAAGCGCGGGAGCTGTCTAAGCGGGCTTTGGGGTTCAAGCAAGAGCGAGGCCGTTTACCTGACCTCAATGCGGTCGATCCTTGGGAAAAGCGCATGGCAGAAGGTGTGGCCGCCTTTGCCCGCTACCGTGCCCAAGCTAAAGCAGCAACCAAAACTACAGAGGGGCCGAGCAATGGCTGAGATGGACGATGATGAGCTACTGGATGCGCTGGGGGTAGAAGTTGCGCCAGTGAAAGTTGCAAGCCGTACCCCACGCGAGGAACGCATCATTGCAGGCTTTGAAGACGTGCTGCGCTTTTATCAGCAGCATGGCCGTCCCCCCCAGCACGGGGAAGGGCGTGATATTTTTGAGCGCCTGTATGCGGTTAGGCTAGATCAGTTGCGAAAGTTACCAGAGGCGCAGACATTGCTGGCCGAGCTAGATACGCCCAAGTTGCTGTCCGGTGCAGCGGTGCCTATCGTCGATGTAGAGAAGCTGGATGAAGATGCCTTGCTGGCCGAGCTGGGTGTGGAACAGGCTGAACCTAGTGCGGACGATATTACTGTGCTGCGCCATGTGCGTTCCAGCGAGGAAAAGCGTGAGGCTGCCGAAGAAATTGCAAATCGCACGCCCTGCAAGGATTTCGAGCAGTTTGAGAATTTGCTAGAGCAGGCCGCACACGAGCTAGATGCTGGGGTGCGTAAAGCCCTGCGCTTTGCTCATGATGCCAGCATAGTGCAGGGCAACTTCTTTATCTTGGGCGGGCAGTTGGCCTATGTTGCCGAGGTGGGCGAGAGTTTTAAGGCTCCAAATGGGTCAAGCGATGCACGCCTGCGCGTGATCTACGCGAACGGAACAGAAAGCAATTTGTTGCTTCGATCCCTGCAACGGGCACTCTACAAGGACGACACCGGGCGGCGGTTGTCTGATTCCGATATGGGGCCGCTTTTCAGTGATGAGGTGAAACCAGATGACATTGAGACGGGTACCATCTATGTGCTGCGTAGCAAGTCAGATCACCCATTTGTGGCCCAGCACCGCGAGTTGATTCACAAAATCGGCGTGACAGGCGGAAAAGTCGAAACTCGGATTGCTGGAGCCGAGCATGAGGCCACCTACCTGCTGGCTGGGGTGGAAGTGGTGGCGACCTACAAGCTGCACAACGTCAACCGGGTTAAGATGGAGGGGCTGTTCCATCGGATTTTCAGCGCTGCACAGCTTGATCTAACGATTGAGGATCGGTTTGGAAAGCCCGTCAAGCCACGCGAATGGTTTTTCGTGCCATTGTATGTTATTGATGAAGCAGTGCAGCACTTCATGGATGGCTCTATTACAGAAATGGTGTACGATAAAAACTCAGCTTCTCTTATAAAAACGTAGATTGCGTGAATAAACTTGCTTAACTAAAAAGTTTTGTTTAATGAACTTGAAAAAATAAAATGACCCATATCGTTACAATGGAATCAACCGAAAAAACCAAGCCAGAAAAATCTAATGAATCACCAGATGCCGCCGTGAAATTGGTGCGCGAAAATCTTTGTTCACTTTACCCAGTATTGAAACAAAACAAGCCGCTTAAAATCGGCATCGACAAAGAAATTGCCAAGCGGCATCCAGAAGTTCCACGCGATGTAATCACCAAAATTATCGGTTTGATTGCGGTGCAAGATGGTTACTTGGAATCCATGATTGTTGGCGCTCCTCGATACGACCTAGACGGCAAGCCTACCGAGCAAGTTATCAATGCGGAGCAGGCTGAGGGTGCCAATGTGCGCCTGACCAGAGTGTCTAATCCGCTAAATCGTTTGCGTATTAAAAAGAAGGGCGTGAGCAAGAAACAAGTGCCTGTAGCCAAGACCGACGCTTACGGCCAAGTGCCAGGTAAGCTGCTCAAGGTAGCAGTGCCAATTGATTTGGCCCCTGTGCTGGAGTTGGATTCGATTGGAAAATCGGCAGTGTGGCTCAAAGTGACGCTGCCATGCGGGACAGAAGTTGCTGTGCGTATCAACGCCAAGTCTTTTAGAAAGGCTGTGGAGACCTACAAGTCGGTGAATGGGAATGTGGCCGTAGTGATTTCTGGCGAATTACACCCAGCTGATTCTGAGATCAAGTCGGCGGGGATTGTGGCCAATGTGAAACAACCAAAAGGCGAGTAGTTCTATTCAAGCGAGTTCAGCGTATGCTAGGCAAGTGCTTGATTTTATCTTTTGAGTAATCCGCCTAAATTTCAGTTAAATAAAGGAAAAATAATGAGTTTTGAAATAATAAAAAACGAGCTTGCAAAAAATTATAAAGGTGAGCAATCAAGCAACGAAACAGAGGAGGCATTGATTAACAATGTTCCCCCAGAAAAGCTGGCTGAGTTTATTGTGGATGCTTTTAATCGTGGCTGGATTTCGCCATTTAACTTGGGTCTTGATAAAGATGGGGATGTGATTTAACTAAAACCCCTAGAAGCCTGCACCCGAATTGCCTGCTGCGCCTCGGGTGCCATCTTGTCCCAGCTGCGGTATACCATCGCCAGTCGATGGTTGCCGCGAAGCTGGTGTTCATGGCGGGCGAAGAAGTCCCAATACAACGCATTGAAGGGGCACGCGCCATCCCCGGTCTTCGCTTTTTTGTCGTGGCAGCAGCCCTTGCAATGATCGCTCATGCGGTCGATGTAGGCAGCGCTGCTCACATAAGGCTTGGTTGCCAACAGGCCGCCATCAGCGAATTGGCTCATGCCCAAGGTGTTGGGTGCTTCCACCCACTCGAACGCATCGATGTAGATACCCAAGTACCAGCGGTGCAGTTCTTGCGGGTCTAGGCCAGCCAGTAGCGCGAAGTTGCCAATCACCATCAGGCGCTGGATGTGGTGGGCGTAGGCATTTTCCAGCGACGTATTGATGGCGCTTGCCATGCAGGCCATGTCGGTTTTTCCCGTCCAAAACCATTCTGGCAATGGGTGATGGTGGCCCAGTGCGTTTGTTTCCGTGTAGCCCGGCATGTGTGCCCAATAGAAGCCCCGGACGTACTCGCGCCAGCCCAGGATTTGGCGAATGAATCCTTCGGCGGCGGCCAGCGGTACTAGGCCATCGCGCCATGCAGTTTCCGCCGCTTGCACTACTTCACGGGGATTGAGCATCTTCACATTTAGCGCGAAGGAGAGCAGCGAATGAAACAGCCGCCAGCCTTGCGACGAGATGGCATCCTGGTAGTCGCCAAAGTGGGGAAGGGTATGGGCGATGAAGGCATCCAGTTGCGCCAGAGCTTCTGTGCGGTTCAGGGGCCAGCGAAAACACTGCGCCTGCGGATTGCCGAAGTGGTCGATTCCACTGGCAGCAATGGTTTGCCATAAGGCGCTATGGTCGTGCAGTGGACGAAAATCAGGTGGTTCTGGTGGCGTTCCGTGCCAAGGTTTGCGGTTGTCGTGGTCAAAATTCCATTGCCCGCCAGCAGGCTTGCCTGTCGATTCCATCAGTACCGCATGGCGACGGCGCTGGGTGCGGTAGAAGTGTTCAAGCAGCCATTGTTTGCGGCCTTGGAAAAGCTGCGCGGCTTCGTGCCTGCTGGTGTAGAAATGCTCAGAATCCACCATCGTAACTGGCACTGGAACGCTTTGCGCCCAAGCAGAAAGCTGTGCATCCAGCCGCCATTCATCCGGTGTTTGGTACTGCACGGCACTGGCTTGGTAGTGGGGAATCAGCGCATCCAGATTGCCGGTGAGCAGATGGCGGTTCGATGGGTCGTCGATGGCGACATAGCGCACACGATGGCCTTGGGCCTTGAGATGGCTGGCAAAGTCGCGCATGGCGGCAAAGATGGCCAGAATTTTTTGGGCATGGTGGCGCACATAGTCTGTTTCTTGCCGCACTTCCATGAGCAGGTACACCACGTCAGGTTGTATCGTGTGAAACCATGAGTGCGCGGAGTTGAGCTGATCCCCGAGGATGAGGCGCAGGGTGGGGTAGGGCATGGGACGCTACTATAGCGAGACGATTGGGTGGCTTGTTGGCCTGCCATCGCCAGCCTTTGTGTGCTGCGGTATGGATGCCTAAGCCGTGGCGGTGCGCCTAGCACGCCAGCCGAACGAAAATTTGAGCGCTACCGCCCAAGCTAGGCAGGCTTGCTCGGTGCGTGTGTTGTAATAACTGCTGTGTGTGCAGGTGGATACGCATACGCTCCTGTTGTTTGGGCGGCGCGGGGCACCGGTGGGGGCTGGTGAGAGACAAGCATCCGTGAAATTTTAGGTTTGTTTAAGTGGGTCAATCACCCCATCCTGAAGGACTTGTTTCTACCCGAAATTCACATAACTTATTGATTTTATTGAATTGTGACTTTAGTTTGTCACTGAAAAATTTTATAAAAATCAAGTAGTTACAAAGATGTGGGTAAGGTTCTGTCCTGAAGGATGGAGCTTGAAGCCGAAAGGATGCAAGCCGGGTTGACCAGGGAAAGCGGTAACCAACCCGCTACGTTGACAACAGGTC
>CAYMAC010000022.1:0-46875 GCA_964388325.1 uncultured Simplicispira sp.
CGTAGCGGGCTGGTTACCGCTTTCCCTGGTCAACCCGGCTTGACTCCTTTCGGCTGCAAGCCTCATCCTTCAGGATGAGGTGATTGACAGGGGGCCGACTCACAAATTGCATAGGGGCTGCAAGTTTAATATGTGCGTTTGTGCCAAGAATCAGGGCGCTGCTGTGTCAGACTTGCCGTTTTAAGTGCCAAAGCAAAGGAGACCCTCCTATGGAAGCATCCAATTTTTCGGGTGATGTGTCTGCCCTGAGCGGACTGGCCGTGGCTTTGGGCTGCGGTTTGCTGATGGGCATTGAGCGCGAGCGGCGCAAAGATGGCCAATCTAAGAAAGTAGTGATGGCGGGGATGCGCTCGTTTGCCTTGGCCTCGCTCACGGGGGCCTGCACGGCCTTTTTAGGCTCGCAAGTGCTCATGGCGGTGGGCGCGGCTTTTGTGGCCCTCATCAGCATTGTGGCCTATGCCTACGACCGCTCCGATTCACCTGGCGTTACCACCGAAATTGCCCTGTTCATGGCCTATTTGATTGGCGTGATGGCGGTGCAAGCACCCATGTTGGCCTCGGGCCTGACGGTGGTGGTGACGGGCTTGCTGGCGGCGCGCAATGCCCTGCACCAGTTTGCCCGCGACTGGCTGCGCCCCGGCGAGGTGCAAGGCGGGCTGATTTTGGGTGCGCTGGCGCTGCTGGTAATGCCTTTGCTGCCCGACCGTCCGCTGTGGGGGCCGGTGCTGAACCCGCAGTTGGTAATGAAGCTGCTGATTGTGCTGCTGCTCATCCAATCGCTGGCCCATGTGGGGCGGCGCTTGTTGCAGGCACGCCAAGCGGTGGCGTTGTCAGCGCTGGCTTCGGGGTTTGTCTCTAGCACCGCCACTATTGGTAGCTTGGGTATGGAGCTACGCGCCACACAAGGCGGCCCATCGTACAAACTGCAAGCGGGTGCCGCATTGCTCTCTTGCGTGGGCACCACCACGCAAATTGTGATTATTGGCGGCACCATCCAACCGGCGTGGATTTTGTCGCTGTGGCTACCTGCCTTAATCGGCAGTGGCGTGGCCGCGCTGTGGGGTGGCTGGATGGTCTGGCGCTATGCCACTCCTCCTGCCAGCGGTGATGCCGCCAGCGCCAACAGCCCCCCGCCAGATACCGACTTGTTTCGCCTGCGCGATGCTGCCTTGATTGTGCTGCTGCTCACCGCCATTCAGGCCGGGGTGCATGGCTTGCGTCTGTGGCTGGGTGATACCGGGGTGATGGTGGGTACGCTGGTGGCGGCGCTGGCCGACATCCACGCCGTCACGGCGGCCTTACTGACGGTGGGCGTACCCGGCAGCCCCGAGGCCGCGCAGATTGTCTGGGCCTTGTCGGCGGCGATGGTAGTCCATGCCTTTAGCAAAAGCACAGTGGCTTGGGCCAGTGGCGGCTGGCGCTATGCGCTGGCCTTGGCACCGGGCTTGTTTGCCCACACCCTGGGCTTTGTGGGTGCCTTGCTGGCGTTGATGTTGTAGCGCCGCAGCAATTCTCAATTTGAGTTCAAGAAGAGGCATGGACAGGAGCGGTGCCTGCTACTGCACGCACCGTCAGTGCGCGAGTATCAAGCCCTGTACGCCGCCTAATCCCTTGAGGCAAAAAGGGGTCTGGGTGTTAAGCGGGTGGTGCTTACCTTCGCAAGGAGTCCGCGATGCAGCTCACTGCGCTTGGGTAAACGCTAATTCATAGCTGCTACTGCGCCCCCCCGCTTGCGAGGGTTGCAGCGCCCCCAGTGCCACCAGCTCGGTAATATCGCGCAGGGCAGTATCGGTTGAGCATTTGCCCAAGGCGGCCCATTTGCGGCTAGTGAGCTTGCCTTCAAAGCCATCCAACAGACGGTTGAGCACCTTGATTTGCCGAGGATTCAGGCTAAGCCCCGACAGGCGCTGCCAAAACTGCGCTTTGTGCAGCACGGCATCTAAGGTGTGATGGGCCAGCTGCAAGGCTTGTGCCAGCATGTGCAAAAACCACTGCAGCCAGTCTGTGACCTCTAAAGAACCCTTTTGCGTGCGTTCCAAAATTTCGTAATAGGCTTTGCGTTCACGCTGAATCTGGGCCGATAGGCTATAAAAGCGTTGCGGGCTGCCATCGGCCCGCGCCAGTAATAAATCGCCTATCGCACGCGCGATGCGGCCATTGCCATCGTCAAATGGGTGCAACGTGACAAACCACAAATGCCCCAATCCGGCGCGCACCAAGCTGGGTTCGGTGGGGGTGGGGGTATTGACCCAAGCCAAAAAACGCGCCATTTCCTCGGGCAAACGCTGGGCCGGTGGGGCTTCAAAATGGATGGTTTGCCGACCTATGGGGCCGGAAATTACTTGCATTGGCCCATTGGCATCATCGCGCCAGCTGCCGATACTGATTTGGCTCAAACCAGAATACCCAGTAGGAAACAGCGCAGCGTGCCAGCCAAACAGGCGTTGCGCGCTCAGGGGGGCGGCACTGTTGGCAGTGGCATCCAGCACCATCTCGACCACGCCCTCCACATGCCGATTGACTGGGGCTAAAGAGCCAATATCCACCCCCAAGCGGCGCGCAATCGAGGAGCGCACCGAGGCCACATCCAAATGTTCGCCTTCGATTTTGCTGGTGTTGAGCACATCGTCAGTCCAGGTGGCCAAGCTGGCTTGGTCGCGCAGCCCCAAGCCGACATCCGCCAGCCGCCCGAGCAGCAAACCCTGCGCCCGGCTAACCTGCGCCAGTGGCTCTACCAAGGCGGCCAAGTCGTAGCGCCAGTGTGGCCAGTCGGGGGCTTGCCAGATGTAGCTGTAATCACCGCAATTCATGCGGCGATTATGGCGCTAATCACCGCACGGCGGCTTTTTAAGCCCGCTTGCCGTGGCGGTGGTGCAGCGGTGGTGCAGTGGGTGCCAGCGCCGATAATCGGGCGCATGACTTCCACCCCCGCGCACCGCGCCACCGACTTTAGCGCCTTGGCGCTCAGCCCGGCCACCTTGGCCAATTTGCAACAACTGGGCTACCTGCAAATGACCCCGATTCAAGCGGCCAGCTTGCCTGCCGCCTTGCAGGGGCAAGACTTAATCGCCCAAGCCAGCACCGGCAGCGGCAAAACAGCGGCCTTTGGGCTAGCCTTGCTGGCGCGGCTTAATGCGCGCTGCTTTGGCGTGCAAGCCTTGGTGCTGTGCCCCACGCGCGAGCTGGCCGACCAAGTGAGTGCAGAAATCCGCCGCCTAGCCCGCGCCGAAGACAACATCAAAGTCGTTACCCTGTGCGGTGGCGTGCCCTTGCGCGGCCAAGCGCAAAGCCTGTCGCATGGCGCACATATTGTGGTGGGCACGCCGGGGCGGGTGATGGACCACCTAGAGCGCCAAAATTTGGCCCTAGACCAGCTCAACACCTTGGTGCTGGACGAAGCCGACCGGATGCTGGACATGGGCTTTTTTGACGATATTGCCACCGTGGCCCGCCAATGCCCCAAAGTGCGCCAAACGCTGTTGTTCTCGGCCACCTACCCCGAAGGCATTGCCAAGCTCAGCCAACAGTTCATGAAGAACCCGCAGCAAATCAGCGTGCAGGCGCAGCACAGCGCCAGCAAAATTGACCAGCGTTGGTACGAAGTGAAAGACAGCGAACGCCTGCACGCCGTAGGCCAGTTGCTGGCCCATTTCCGGCCAGAGTCCACGCTGGCGTTTTGCAACACCAAGCAACAATGCCGCGATTTAGTCGAAGTCTTGCAGGCACAAGGTATCAGCGCCTTGGCCCTGTATGGCGAGCTAGAACAGCGCGAACGCGACCAAGTCTTGGTGCAGTTTGCCAACCGCAGTTGCGCTGTGTTGGTGGCCACCGATGTGGCCGCGCGCGGCTTAGACATTGCCCAGCTGGCCGCCGTGATAAATGTAGATGTCACACCAGACCCCGAAGTGCATATCCACCGCATTGGCCGTACCGGTCGGGGCGATGCCGAAGGCTTGGCACTCAATTTAGCCAGCATGGACGAGATGGGCAGCGTGGGCAAAATCGAGGTATTGCAAGGCCGTCCCTCGGAATGGACACCGCTGGCCGAACTCACCCCCGCCCCCGGTGGCCCGCTGTTGCCCCCGATGGCTACGGTGCAAATTATTGGCGGGCGCAAAGAAAAAATCCGTGCGGGCGACGTGCTGGGCGCTCTGACCGGCGAGATGGGCTTCACGCGCGAGCAGGTAGGCAAAATCAATGTCAATGAATTTTCTACCTATGTGGCCGTGGAGCGCGGCATTGCCGAGCAGGTGGTGCATCGGTTAAACACAGGTCGCGTCAAAGGTAAGAGCGTTAAGGCACGGCTGGTATAAGCGTCTCCTATGCCCACATCCCCCAAAGTACCGCTGCCAGCGTGGATGACACCACGCAATTTGTTATGGGTCTCGGTGGGCATGGCGCTGACCACGATGGCCCTGAAAACGCTGGCGTGGTACATCACCGGCTCGGTGGGCCTGTTATCGGATGCGATGGAGTCAGTGGTCAATTTGGCTAGCGCCCTGTTTGGCGTGCTGATGGTGACGGTAGCGGCCCGCCCAGCAGACGATAACCACCCCTATGGTCACCACAAAGCCGAGTATTTTTCCTCCGCCTTTGAGGGGATGCTGATTTTTGTCGCCGCTGGGGCCATTTTGTGGACGGCCACCCAGCGCCTGCTGGCCCCACAGCCGCTAGAGCAAGTGGGCTGGGGGCTGGCGCTGTCGGTGTTTAGCTCACTGCTCAATGGTGCTTTGGCGTGGGTGATGCTGCGCGCCGCGCGCCAGCACCGCTCCATTGCCCTAGAGGCCGATGCCCGACATTTGTTTACCGATGTCTGGACTTCTGCCGGGGTGGTGTTGGGGCTGGTGGCGGTAGCACTGACGGGTTGGAATTGGCTAGACCCACTGGTAGCGATAGGCGTGGCCCTGAACATTCTGAAAGAAGGAGTGCATTTGGTCTGGCGCTCCTCACAGGGCCTGATGGACGAAGCGGTGGAGCCTGAAGTGCTAGCCACGATTGAGCAAACTTTGGGCGGCTTTTTAAGCCAGCACAACGCCTACACTAATCCCCATTTTTCTATCCGTTTTGACCACATTCACACACGCATGGCTGGTCAACGGCGCTTTGTTGATTTGCACATGCACATTCCCGGCCATTGGAGTTTGACCCATGCCGCCGCCTTGCGCGGCCAAGTAGAACAAGCCCTGATGGCTGCTGTGCCCGGCCTGCGTACCAGCATACAGTTGCTGCCGATTAACGTTGAAGCCTATATAGAGCCGGGAACGGCTCCTAGCCCCTCTCTGCCATGATAAGTTTATTGCAACGGGTACGCCACGCCCATGTCGAGGTGGACGGCCAGACCATCGGCCAGATTGGCCCCGGTCTGTTGGTGCTGCTGTGTGCCGAGCGCGGCGACAGCAATGCCCAAGCCGACCGCCTGCTGGCCAAATTGCTCAAATTGCGTATTTTTGCCGATGAAGCGGGCAAAATGAACCGCAGTGTGCAAGACATCGGCGGTGGCTTGCTCATCGTTAGCCAGTTCACTTTGGCGGCGGACACCAGCAGCGGCAACCGGCCCAGTTTTACCCAAGCTGCCAGCCCGCAAGACGGCCAGCGCCTGTACGATTATTTTGTCGCCCAAGCCCACGCCTTGCATCCCAACGTGCAAACCGGCCAGTTTGCCGCCGATATGCAGGTACATCTGCTCAACGATGGGCCGGTGACGGTGCCACTACGCATTGCGCCAGACAACGCTTGATGAACTGGATGATATGAGTGCTTAAGGGTAAACCCTGATGTGGAACCCCACACTTGGCCGAATAGCCCCCGCTGCCTATCGTTACGGGTATTGACCGGCGCTGACAAAAGCGCTGTTTTTACCCACTTCTGTAGCAGGGGACACCCATGTCGTCACCAACGGGGCAACGCAAGCCGTTTTACCACTCTCTTTATGTTCAGGTACTCATCGCCGTGATTGCGGGCGTGTGCTTGGGCCATTTTTATCCGCAATTGGGGGCCGATATGAAGCCCCTGGGCGATGGCTTTATCAAGCTCATCAAGATGATTATTGCCCCCATCATCTTTTGTACCGTGGTGGTGGGCATTGCCGGTATGGAGGACATGAAAAAAGTCGGCAAGACTGGCGGTTTGGCGCTGCTGTATTTTGAGATTGTGTCCACCATTGCTTTGGTGATTGGGCTGGTGGTGGTCAATCTGCTGCAACCGGGCAACGGTATGCACGTAGACCCCAGCACGCTCGATACCAAGAGCATTTCGGCCTACACCGCTCCCGGCAAAATGCAAGGCACCGTGGACTTTTTGCTCAATGTCATTCCGTCTTCGGTGGTCGATGCTTTTGCCAAGGGCGAAATTTTGCAAGTCTTGCTGTTCTCGGTGCTGTTTGGCTTTGCCCTGCACAAGTTTGGTGGCCGTGGCACGTTGGTGTTTGACTTCATCGAACGCTTCTCGCATGTGCTGTTTGACATTGTCGGCATCATCATGAAAGTAGCCCCCGTGGGTGCGTTTGGTGCTATGGCATTCACGATTGGCAAATACGGCATCGCCTCGCTGTTCTCGCTGGGTAAGCTGATGGGGACGTTCTACCTGACTTGTCTATTGTTTGTGTTTGTGGTGTTGGGCATCATCAGCCGTTTGCATGGCTTTAGCATCGTCAAGTTCATCCGCTACATCAAAGAAGAGTTGCTGATTGTGCTGGGCACTTCGTCGTCCGAATCGGTGTTGCCACGCATGATGGAAAAGCTGGAAAACTTGGGCGCACGCAAATCGGTGGTCGGCTTGGTAATTCCGACTGGCTACTCGTTCAATTTGGATGGCACTTCGATTTACCTGACGATGGCGGCGGTGTTTATTGCCCAAGCCACCGACACCCCCATGACCTTGACACAGCAATTGACGCTGTTGGCGGTGTTGTTGCTGACCTCTAAGGGGGCAGCGGGTATTACGGGCAGTGGCTTTATTGTGCTGGCGGCCACGCTGTCGGCGGTGGGTGGTGTGCCAGTGGCTGGTTTGGCACTGATTTTGGGCATTGACCGCTTTATGTCCGAAGCCCGCGCCCTGACCAATTTGGTCGGTAATGGCGTGGCTACCTTGGTGGTGGCCAAGTGGACGGGTGATTTGGATATGCAACGCTTGCAACAAGGCTTGGATGCGCCCACCCTAATCGAAGCCCAAGAGCCAGAAGTGTTGATGGATGAGCGCCAAGAGCATATGGCGGTAGCCCCAGCGGCCCGCTAAATTTACCCATCACTCGCAGGCGGCGATAGCTCTAAGCCGCAGGCGCGGATGTCGGCCACGGTGGTGGCCAAGGCTGCGGCTGAATCCACCCCCAGTTTCTCAAACACCTTGGCGCGATGCACTTCAACCATGCGCTCGGACACGTTCAGCTTGGCAGCTATCACCTTGTTTAAGTCTCCGGCGGCCACCAACACTGCTACGCGGCGCTGCTGTGGGGTCAGGCTTGCTACCATCGATTGCAAAAATTCGGCCCGTTTGGCGGCTGCCTGCCATTGCGTTTCTTGTGCCAAGGCATCGCGCAAAATGGCAATCAAGGAATCGTCGGCATAGGGTTTTTCGACAAAGTTTAGTGCCCCTTTGGCCATCGCTGCCACGGCCATCGGAATGTCGCCATGCCCACTCAGAAAGATGACCGGGTTGCGCTGGCGCAAGCCACGCTGCAACAGCTGTTCATGCACTTCTGGCCCCGACATCGGTTCCATACGCACATCTAGCAAAAAGACACCCCGCACCGGGGGCGGCAAGGCATCCAGGGCTGCGAGCAAGGCCGGGCCGCTGCTGTAAGCCTGCACCTCAAAACCATATTGGCGCAATAAGAATGACAGCGCACCACTCACGCCCACATCGTCATCACAGAGAAAAATGGTGTTCATGGCGGTGTTTCTGGAGGGGATGCAAGGGGTGGTAAGGCCAGCGGCAACACAAAACAAAACACAGCGCCGCCGCCCGATTTTGCATCGCTGGCCGTGAGGCTGCCGCCGTGTGCCTCGATAATCGAGCGACAAATGCCCAGCCCCAAACCCATGCCTTGGGTTTTGGTGGAATAGAAGGTGGCGCACAGGTCGTCCATATTGCGCCCCTGTAAGCCCGGCCCGTTGTCGGCCACGGAAATTTCCACGTTGCCATTGGCCGCATCTGCTGCTTGCTGTGCCGTGATACTTAAATGCACGGCCCCTGCCAGATGGGGCTGCTCTGATAGCGCCTCTAAGGCATTACGCAATAAATTGCCCAACACCTGCTCTAAACCAACCCGGTCGGCCAGCACGGGGTACTCTGTCTGGCTGGGGCAGGGATACTCTAAGGCGATGCCTGCTTGCTGGAAGGTAGGTCGGTGCATGAGCACTATCTCGGCCACCAAAGCCGCCATATTTAGCTGCTGGCGTTCGGCGGGGGTACGGCTGGTCTGGCGGCGAATCCAATGCACGATGTCGCCCGCTTTGCGTGCGTTTTGTTGCAAGGCATCTAAGGCGGCCAAAATATCGGGGCTGGCTTGCTCCATCTTGCGTATCGCCATCGACAACCCGGAGCTGTAGGCTGTTACGGTAGCTAAGGGCTGGTTTAGCTCATGTGCCAACTCGGAGGCCAGCAAGCCCAAATCATTCAGGCGGGCATGTTGTGCCATCAACGCGGTGTAACGGCGGTTTTTCTCTTCTAGCCGCTTGCGGTCACTGACATCCACAATAGAACCCATCCAGCCCATCGGCTGGCCTTGCAAATCACGCAAGGGGGATTCAAAAATCATTACATCGATGAAGTGCCCATCGCGGTGTTGCCAGCGGCTTTCAAAACCACTGGCTGGGGCGGCCCCGGCCAAGGTGTCTAGGTTGCGTGCCATCATGGCATCGATGGCATCGGGCGGCCAAAAGGGCAGTGGTGGCTTGGCCCCGACCAGCTCCGTGGCGCAGTAGCCCACCATCTCGCACAGGGTTTTATTCACGTACAGAATCGTGCCTTGGGCATCACGGGCGCGCAAGCCCACCAAGGCCGAATCTTCCATCGATTGGCGCCAAGCGGCTTCGGTTTGGGCATCGGCCACCGCTTGGGCCACGCGCCGCATTTCGCGGCGCAACAGCCACGAGCCAGCCACCCCTAGCAGTAGCAAGCCAGCCAACAGGGCAAAGGTGCGCGGGCTGCGCCACCACAACAAGGGCATCTCATAAGGGCGCAAAACCAAGCGGGTATCGGCGGACGAGGCCAAGTGCCGCTCAAAGGGCGCGCCGTGGGCCGGGCGTTGAGCTTGTGCTGTGGTGGCGATGATTTCGCCCAGTTCAGATAAGAAAGCCACTTCGTAGCGGCGATTGAGCCAAGCCAAGTCGGTGCTGCCCAGCAGGTCGGTGATGTCGTAGCGGGCCAGCAGTTGGCCACCCGGCTGGCCGTGGCTACTGGGGGCTGGTACCACCAAATGCTCGGCTTGGCCGCGTATTTGGATACGCAAATGGGCGCTGTCTTCTAGGCCGTGCCACGGGGCGTGGCGCTCGGCACGGGCCAGCAGTCGCCAGTTGTCGTCCAACCAAACCAAGCGATTGGCCAAGCGCTGTAAGCTGGCTTGTACCTCGGCCAGTTCGGCAAAGTTGTGGCGCTGGCCTGCAGGGTCGAGGGCCAATTGGCGTGCCATATCGCGCAAACGCGCCCGTTCTACCTCTAGGCGGGCGGCTATTTGGGCCTCTACACTGGCGGCATCCGAAGCCAAGGTTTGCTGAAAAACGCGCTGCTCGGCGGCATCGTTGACCGAAGCCCAAGCCCCCACCATCAGCACAAACAGCAGCGCCAGCAAAGCGGGCAACAACCAATAATGGCGCTTGATAAAAGAAGCCCTTTCCGTAGGACGAAACGGGGTGGGGGGCTGGGCCGTTAGCATGGGTGCATTCTAGGATTAGCCATACCGCAGTAGCACGATGCACCATCCCAATCCCGCTTTAACACGCCGTTGCTTCAGCCACGCCTTGGCGGTGGCCGGTAGCTGGCCTTTGGTTTGCAGCAGCGCCACGGCACCCACAGCCCACGACCCCATCGTGATTCAATTGAGCCATGTGGTAGGGGCCGATACCGCCAAAGGCAAAGCGGCCTTGAAGTTTAGAGAACTGGCCGAGGCGCGCACCGCAGGCCGGGTGCGTGTGGAGGTGTACCCCGACAGCAGCTTGTACAAAGACCGGGAAGAATTGCAGGCCCTGCAAATTGGGGCTGTGCAGATGCTGGCCACCTCGTTGTCCAAACTGGCTACAGTGGGCGGCAGCGATTTTGAGGTATTTGACCTGCCATTTTTATTCAAAAACCATGCCACTTTTCGGGCAGCGGTAGATGGCCCGGTGGGTGCGGCCTTGCTGCAACGCTTAGAGCCTAGCGGCCTGCAAGGGCTGGCGTTTTGGGACAACGGTTTTAAGGTGTTTAGCGCCAACCGGCCCTTGCTCAGTCCGACAGATTTTCGCGGTGCCAAAATTCGGATTCAATCGTCTAGGGTGTTGGTGGCACAAATGCAAGCCTTGGGCGCAGAGGTATCGATTCGCCCTATGGCCAATGTGTACGAGGCGCTGCGCTCGGGCCAACTAGACGGCCAAGAAAACGTGCCCGCCAACATCTACAGCCAACATCTGCACGATGTACAAAGCCATTTAAGTGTCACTCGGCATGGTTATCTGGCCTATGTGGTGTTAGTCAACCGGCAATTTTGGGACAAACTGCCCGCCGATATTCGGGCCGCACTGCATTTGGCCTTGCACGAGGCCACGCAATACGCCAATAGCATTGCCGAGGCAGAAAACCAGCGCGCGCTGGAGCTGCTCAAGGCCAGCGGCAAATTGGCGGTGTATGAACCCAGTGCCACCGAACTGCTGCGCTGGCGCCAAGCACTGACCCCCGTTTATCGACAAGCCGCCACTTGGATGAGCCCGAGCATCCTAAGGGCTATTGGTGCCCACCATGTTGGCACACCGCGCTAGGTGCTTGCCCATTTAAGAATGTCTTCAGGCCATAGGCGCACCATGCGGCTATGCGTACTTTTCATTCCTCCACTGGGTGGCTGGCGGCCTTGCTAGCCGCATGTATCTCCGGTGTGCCACTGGCCCAAGCAGCAGACACCAACGCCCAAGCCCAATGGCAGCGCTGGACGGCTGAGGCTGGCGGCACGTCCAATGCCGAGCGCGGTCGGGTCTTTTTTACCAGCCGCCACGGTGGCGAGTGGTCTTGTGCTTCTTGCCACGGTAACCCGCCCAGCAGCCCAGCCCGCCATGCCAGCACCGGAAAAACCATTGCGCCGCTGGCCCCGGCTTTTAACCCGGAACGCTTTACCGATACGGCCAAGGCCGATAAATGGTTCCGGCGCAATTGCAAAGATGTATTAAGCCGCGAATGCACCGCCGCCGAAAAGGCCGACATGCTCGCTTGGCTGGTACAGCTCAAACCCTAAGCAAGGCTGACGATGTTTGTTTTTTCTTCTTTCAGCACGGCTGGCCGTGCCATACGCGGGGCACTAGGGCTGTTGGCTTGCTTTGCTCTGCCCGCTGCTTGGGCTGACCGCCCCATGATGGCCGCCAGCGCCATGCTGCCGGCCTACCAGCAAGAATGCGCGGGCTGCCACATGGCCTACCCACCGGGCCTGTTACCCGCTGCCTCTTGGAGCCGCATGATGCAAGGCTTAGACAAGCACTATGGCAGCGATGCCAGCTTGGACGATGCCACGGTGCGCCAAATTAGCACTTGGCTACAAAGCAACGCTGGCACCTATAAGCGGGTGCGCGAAGAGCCACCCCAAGACCGCCTGACCCAATCGGCATGGTTTGAGCGCAAGCACCGCGAGGTACAGCCCGCCGTCTGGAAGCGCCCCGCCGTGGGCAGCCGGGCCAACTGCATGGCCTGCCATACGCGCGCAGACCAAGGCGATTTTGACGATGACCGGGTTCGGATTCCCAAATAAGGAGCGCCACCATGACCGCCCACACTGTTCACGCCAGCCCTTTGGGTGCGGCTTCCTCCACGGCCAGCACCAACCCACCCAGCACGCGCCGCGTGGTGGATGCCACTACGCGCATGTTGCACTGGCTGATGGCGCTGTCTTTTACCGGCGCCTACATCAGCGCAGAAAGCGAGCACTGGCGCTTAGTGCATGTCACCTTAGGCTATACGCTGGCGGGCATAGTGCTGGCGCGCCTGTTGTGGGGGCTGCTAGGGCCACGCGCCGTGCGTTTGGCCGGTTTGTGGGCGCGGGTACGTGGCCTGCCAAGATGGTTGCAATCATTGGCGGCGGTGCGCTCGTGGGCGGCTTGGTGTGATTTACTGCCCTCTGGGCGCAAGCTGTTGATGGGACTAGCGATGGTGCTGATGCTGGCCTTGGTGCTGCCACTGAGCCTCAGCGGCTACGCCGTCTGGGATGAATGGGGTGGCGAGTGGCTAGAAGAAGTGCATGAATGGGTAGGCAATGCCATGCTCTGGGTGGTGCTGCTGCATATCGGCCTCATCGCCCTGCTAAGCGTTTTGCAACGCAAAAACCAAGCACTGCCTATGCTCACAGGCCGGGTGCCGGGGCGCGGCCCCGACATTGCCAAGAAAAATCACGGTTGGTTGGCCTTGCTGATATTGGTGGCTGTGCTGGCCTTTTGGGGCTGGCAATGGCAGACAGCAGCCGCGCAAAACGCCGAGGCTGCCACCACCTTATCGTTAGAAAATACCCGCGCTAACCACCACCACGACGACGATTGAGTGAAAGAAGCACCCCGATGCGTATATTGTTGGCTGAAGACGACGAATTGCTAGGCTCGGGTATCCGCGCTGGGCTGGGGCAACAGGGCTTTCAGGTAGATTGGGTGCGCGATGGCGTGGCAGCCGAGCGTGAATTGGCTACCGGAGCCTACCAAGCCTGCGTGCTGGACTTGGGTTTGCCACGCCAAGATGGCATGGAAGTATTGCAGCAACTGCGCGCCCGGCGCATGGCTACCCCCGTGTTGGTATTGACTGCCCGCGATGCCGTGCAGTCGCGCATTGCCGGGCTGGATGCTGGGGCCGATGACTATTTGGTCAAACCGATAGACCTGTATGAACTGGCCGCGCGCTTGCGCGCCTTGGTGCGCCGCGCCCACGGCCAAACCGATACCCGCTTGCGCTGCGGCAAGGTAGAGCTAGACCCTGCCGCGCACCAAGTATGGTGTGATGGTGCATTGGTAGAACTATCGCAACGCGAATACGATTTGCTGCACGCCCTGCTGCTCAATGCTGGGCGGGTGCTTAACCGAGAGCAGCTAGAGCAACACCTGTACCAATGGGGCCACGAAATCAACAGCAATGCGGTAGAAGTGCATATTTACCACCTGCGGCGCAAACTGGGGGCCAGCTTGATTGAAACCGTGCGTGGCGTGGGCTACCGCATCCACCGCGATGGCGCATGAACGCCGCCAAGCGCACAACGGCCAAACCGCGCTCCCTGCAAGCGCGGCTACTGACCACCGTTCTAAGCTTGGTGTTACTGGCTTGGCTGGTGGCTGCCGGGCTGGCATGGCAAGAGTCTGACCACGAAGTCGAAGAGCTGCTCGATGCCCATTTGGCACAAACCGCCGCCCTGTTGCGTTTACAAGCCCTGGATGAGCTAGATGACGACGACCTGAATGAAGCCCCAGAATTGCACAAATACCAGCCGCAGGTGGTGTTTCAACTCTGGCACGAGGGCCAATTGCTGGCACGCTCAGCCAGCGCCCCCAGCAGCCCACTGACCGAGCGCCAGAAAAAAGGCTTCGTCAATAGCCAAGTGGGTGGCGAATCTTGGCGCGTGTTTGTCACGCAAGGGCGCGATGAGGATATGCGTATCTTGGTGGGCGAGCGCCAATCTATGCGCCAAGAAATTGTGCTGGCCAGCGTGCTAAGTATGTTGCAGCCTATGGCCTGGACTTTGCCGCTGCTGGCGCTGGGCATTTGGTGGGCGGTGCGTGGCTCGGTGCGGCCCCTGCGCCAATTGGGCTTGGCCGTGGCCGCACGCCAGCCGCAATCTTTAGCCCCGCTAGAAACCAGCGGCATCCCACCCGAAGTGCTGCCCTTGGTAACCGCCCTGAATGGCCTGTTTGAGCGTACCGCAGAACTCTTGGCTGCCGAGCAGCAATTTACCGCCGCCGCCGCGCACGAATTACGCACCCCGATTGCCGGTATCCGTATGCAGGCCCAAGTGGCCCAAGGAGCCACCCAAGCCAGTGAACGGGCGCAAGCCTTGGCCGCCACGGTGCAAGGCTGCGACCGCGCCACACGCCTCGTAGAGCAATTGTTGCAACTGGCGCGGCTAGATGCCGAGGCCAGCACATCGGCCCAACAGCACAGTGATTTGGCCGCCGTGGCTGCCACTGTGGTGGCCGATTTACAGCCCTATGCCCAACAGCGCCAGCAAAGTGTGCAGCTGCTGGCGGCACAGCCAGTGCGCGTGCCGCTGGCCGAAGCGCTGGCCCAAGTGCTATTGCGTAACCTGCTAGACAACGCCTTGCGTTACAGCCCCGATGGCGCACAGGTGCAAGTGCAAATTAGCCCGGCCAGCGCGCAAGCGCCAGCGCAACTGTGCGTACAAGACAGCGGCCCCGGCATGGCGGAGGCCGACATCGCCCGACTGGGTGAGCGCTTTTTTCGGGTGCTGGGCACCGGGCAAAGCGGCAGCGGTTTGGGCTGGTCTATTTTGCAACGCATTGCCCGTTTGCACAATTTACAGGTGCAGCTAGACCGCAGCCCGCAATGGGGCGGCTTGCGCGTACGCATCCACTGGCCCCGACACAGCACGCCCTGAACCGCTACAGTGCAGACTTTGTTCTTTAAGTCTGCACACAAGGGAGCGGCTAATGGTGTCCGGGTTTGCGTGGTTGCTGGTATTTCAACTGGCCGGAGAGGTGTTAGTGCGCGGCCTGCAATGGCCGGTGCCGGGGCCAGTGGTAGGTATGTTGCTGCTGTTGCTGGTGTTGGTATGGCGTGGCGGCCCCGGCGACAACCTGCGCCAAGTGGGCCAAGGTTTGCTGGGCAATTTATCGCTGTTGTTTGTACCGGCGGGCGTGGGCATCATGGTGCATGGGCATCGCATTGCCGATGAGTGGCTGGCGCTGGTGGCGGCTTTGCTGGTCAGTACCGTCCTCACGCTGGCCGTCACTGCCTTGGTGATGCGTGCTTGCCACCGTGCCACGCCAGATAACTCCACGCCCCCCGAGGAGCCTGCGCCATGAGCTTGCCGCCACCTATCCACGATATTTGGGTGTATTTGGCGGCCTCGCCGCTGCTGGGCCTGACCATTACGCTGCTGGCCTATGTGCTGGCCTTGGCGGTGCATCGGCGCTGCCGCCTGCACCCACTCACCAACCCGGTGCTGCTGGCGGTGGCTCTGCTAGTCACGTTGTTGTTGTGGACGGACACCCCCTACCAAACCTACTTTGATGGGGCGCAATTTGTCCATTTTTTACTCGGGCCAGCCACAGTAGCCTTGGCGATTCCGTTGTATGCCCAATTGGGCCGGGTGCGCGCCATGCGCTGGCCGGTGCTGTTGGGGCTGGCGGTGGGCAGCTTAACGGCGGTTGTCTCTGCTGTGGGCACAGCTTGGTTGCTGGGTGCTAGTTTGCCCACGCAACTGTCTTTAGCCCCCAAGTCGGTCACCACGCCCATTGCAATGGGCGTGGCCGAGCGCGTGGGCGGCATTGCCTCGCTCACGGCGGTGTTGGTGATTGTGACGGGCATTTTGGGGGCCATATTGGCCCCAACGGTGTTTAGGCTGCTGCGCGTGCCCGACCATGCCATGCAAGGCTTTGCCTTGGGCGTGGCCGCGCATGGCGTGGGTACGGCGCGCGCCTTTCAAATTAGCGAGCAGGCAGGGGCATTTGCCGCTTTGGCGATGGGCCTGAATGGGGCCATCACCGCTTTACTGTTGCCTGCCTTGCTGTCGGGCTGGCGTTAGAGCCAAAAATCAAGACTCCCAGACGCATATGCGGTTGCGTCCGCTGTTTTTGGCCAAATACAGCGCTTCGTCGGCATGGCTAAGGCTGCGCGTGGCATCATCGCCCGATAGCATCACCATGCCAATGCTGATAGTGACGGTTACTTTGCCCGCCGAGGTCAGGGCCGGGGTTTTGGCCAAGGCTTCGCGCAGGCGGTTAGCCAACGCCAAAGCATCGGGCAATTGAATTTTTTGCAGCAGCACGGCAAACTCTTCGCCACCCAAGCGCCCAGCGACATCATTCTGGCGCAATTTATGCCGAATAAGTTGGGCCACATGCTGCAACACCACATCGCCCACCGGATGGCCGTAGCTGTCGTTGATGCGCTTGAAGTGGTCAATGTCCATCATCAGCAGGGCCGTGCCGTGTTCAGGGTGGTTTTTGCTGCCCATGATGGCCTCTTCTAGGCTGACCATAAAACTGCGCCGATTGGGCAGATTGGTCAACACATCGGTGGCTGCCAAGGTGGCCAAGGCCGTTTCGCGCTGTTTGCGCTCAGAAATATCTTGCAGCAACCAAAAACGCCCCAGTTGTTCGCTATCGCGCACAATCGGCACCCAGTTGACTTCCAGGGTGCGCCCACTGCTGCACAGCACTTCGGTGTTGCGGCGTTTTTCGCCGTTGGCGCTGCTGCCTGGCACCGATAGCCACGTAGCGCGCAGTGGCCCCAGTTGGGCACACAGGGCCTCGTGGGTCAGGCCCTGCAAGGTGTTGGGCGGGCCGGGCAGTTCTAGCCAGTCGCATAGGTTTTGGTTGGCCATCGTGACGATGCCGTGGGCATCTTCCATCAGCACGCCACCCGGAAAGCGCTCTAGCAGCGTGGTCAGGCGCAGGCGCTCCATGGCCAGTGCGGCGGCAGATTGGTGCTTCTCGGTAATGTCCACCATCGTCCAGACGACATCGCTGCCTTCGGGGTCTTCTGGGTCGCGCAGTACGGCGTGCATATCAAACCAACGCACTTGGCCTTGGGCATCGCGCATTGGGTATTCAAACCGCACTTTGCCTTGCTGGCGCAGGGCTTCGTAGCGTGATTGCATGGCCTCAAACGAGGCCGGGCTAATGTGCAGGCTAGACATGGGCTGCTGGGTGATGTCTTGGCCGGGTTGGGCAAAAATTTTGCTCAATCGTGCATTGGCATACAAAATGTGGCGTTGCTGGTCTACCAACAAGATGGCGGCCCGGCTTTGGTCTATCAGTGCTTGGTGCAATTGCGTTTGGGCCACGCGGGTACTGATGTCGGTGTAGGTGCCCACCATGCGCGCTGGCAGGCCATCATCGCCCCAAGCCACAATGCGCCCACGCGCCTCAATCCATAGCCATTGGCCTTGTGCGGTACGCATCCGGTATTCGGCACTGATGACTTGGTCTGGGTGCTGCTGGATTTGCGCGTTCCACTGTGGCAACACCCGCTCGCGGTCGGTGGGGTGCAGGCGATAGAGCCAGTCTTGGTAATTTAAGACTGCGGGCAAACTGACCTCGCCCAGCATTTCGCGGATGCGCTCATCCCACTCTAAACTGCCGGTATCCATGTCCCAAGACCACAGGCCATCGCGCACCGCTTGCAAGGCCAAGCGCAGGTATTCGGCATTCAGGCGCAAGGCTTCGGCGGCAGCGTGTTCTGCCGTGATGTCGTGGATATAACCGTGCCACAGGGTATCCCCCTCTGGGGTGCGCTCGGGGTTGGCTTGGCCCAACACCCAGCGCACTTGGCCATCGGGCAGGCGCGCCCGGTATTCGCAACGCCAAGGTTGCAGATTGTCGGCAGATTGGGCGATAGAGTGCAGCACCCGATGCCGGTCTGCTGGGTGCAGGCGGGCTATCATTTTGTCGGCTGAATGCTCCACTTCTGCGGCACTGATGCCATAAAGGGCCTCGACACCGGGACTGGCGTAAGGTATGCAGGCACTGCCATCGGCGCGTTGCAGGTATTGATAAACGACACCGGGCACCTCGCGCATTAACTTGGCTAAGCGCTCTTGGGAGGCTTGGGCGGCTGCCTCGGCGTGTTTGCGGTCGCTAATATCCAGCACTGTGCCAGCCATGCGCCGTGGGCGGCCATCGGCCATCCACTCTACTACCTGCCCCCGGTCTAGCACCCAGACCCAATGGCCATCGCGGTGGCGCATTCGGTATTCGGCTTCGTAGTAGGGGCTTTCGCCTTGCAAATGGGCGGTGCAGGCCGCTTGTACGGCGGGCCAGTCTTCGGGGTGTACGCGCTCTTGCCAAGTAGAGAAGCGCGCCGGTAGCTCATCTAGTTGGTAGCCTAGTCTGGCGGCCCACAGGGCGCTAAAGTGGTTCTCTTGGGTTTGGCAGTTCCAGTCCCAAGAGCCTAAGTTGCCGCCATGCAGTGCCAAAGCCAGGCGCTCGCTGGTGGTGGCCAGCTCTTTGGCTTGTCGGCTTTGTTGTAACCACAGATAGGTAATCCATGCGGCTGCCAGCAGCAAAATGCTGGAGCCTAAGATATTTTGCAGATGGCTATGGTGTAGTGCTTTTTGCACTGCAGCTAAGGCACGCTCTTTGCCAATGCCCAAACTGACGATGACCGGATAGTGGCTGACCCGTCGCCAAGCGTAGTAGCGCTCAATGCCATCTGGGGGCGCTACTACTTCATAAATACCTTGGGTGGTGGAGGGGTCGGCTAAAAATTGCCGTGTGCGCGGCACCGACTGCCCCATGACAGCCTCCATGCCCTGCGAGCGTGCTAAATACGCCCCATCGGCACGCAACAACAGTGCTACATCGATATGGTCAGGGAAAATATTTTGCAAGGCTTGTGATAAATGCCGTGCGGGCACTGACAACACAATCACCCCAGAAAAACGCCCTTGTGCATCGTGCAAGGGGCGTGAAAATTGCACCGTCCACTGCTGTGACACCCGCCCCAGTACGGGGCGGCTGATAAACAGGTATGGCAGCTCGTCGATGTTGTCGGCATGGACCTTGAAATGCTCGCGGTCGGCAATCGAGATGGGTTGGCCATCGCTGCCTTGGGGTTGCTTGTTGGGCGATAAGCTAGAGAACACAATATTGCCACGCACATCTGCAATGCCTACTTGGGCCAAACTACCCGCAGGAAAACTTTGCTCAGTAATGTGCAAAGAATCTAAAAATTCTTGGCGGTTTTGGCTCGTCCAATGCTCACCTAAATGGATAGCGACGTAGTCAATTTTGCGAATCAGGGCCTCGGTTTGCAGCGCCAGCGCATGAACAGTTTGCGTAGCCCCCTGACGGGTTTGGCTTTGCACCTGTTGCAACTGTGTTTGGTGCGAGTGGTACAGCTGCACCCAATATACCGCTAGCGCTACTAACAACACAGCCCAGCCTGCCAGTGGACGCAACACTAAGGCACGTGCTTTTTGCAATACAGGGCGCAAACAGCGCATGACCGGCAGCAAATGGCGGGCAAAAAAGGTAGACAAAGACAAAAACAGCGAAAAAAAGAGCAAACCCCAAGGCTAGTCAGTGTAATGCCAGCACCGCACAGCGGCCAAAGATGGTTTTAGGCCAAGGGCAGCAGTTGGCGGCGACTGACAAACTGGTGTGGCTGGCCGGTCAGGGGGTCGTTAAACGCCAGAGCGCGCGCCAGCAACTGCAAGGGCCGAGAAAAATCGCCCTCGGGCTGGTCCTGGACTTGGGGGTAAAACGCATCATGGCGCAAGGGCAGGCCCAAGGCGGCCATTTGAACACGTAATTGGTGGCGTTTGCCGCTGATGGGCGATAGCTGGTAGCGCGCCCAAGGGGCGGCTACTTCTAGCAGCTCCATTTGGGTGTGGCTGTTGGGTGGGCCGGGCACTTCGTGCATTAAAAAGAATTGGCCGCTTTCTTCTAAGCGGCTGTGGTGCTGGCGCGGAAACTCTAATTCAGGCCGCCACGGGGCTACAGCTTCGTAGTGCTTGACGATGGCCCGGTCACGAAACAAGTTTTGGTACAGGCCACGCGTGGCCCGTTGCACGGAAAACAACACCAGCCCGGCGGTATCGCGGTCAATGCGGTGCAGGGGGGATAGCTCGGGCAGCCCAAAACGCTGGCGCAAGCGCACTAGCAGGGTTTGCTGTACGTAGCGCCCGGCGGGCATTACGGGTAAGAAATGCGGTTTGTCAGCTACTAACAAGTGTGCATCTTGGTATAGCACTTCTTCTTCAAACGGAATGACCAACTCGTCGGTGACTTCGCGGTAATAGTAGAGGCGTAAGTGCGCCTCAAAGGGGCGCTGGGGTGTCACGGCTTGGCCGCGTGCATCTACCACTTGCCCAGTGTCCATGCGTTGCTGCCATTGTTTGCGTCCCACCCCCGGCAGGTGTTGGGCCAGAAAATCCAGTAGCGTGCCTGTGCCAGTGGCTGGCAAGGCAACACAGCTGGGGTTAAGGCCATCGCGCATGGGCAATGCCGCTGCTGTGGCGGTGCGGAGGTTGATGAATTGCTGCATGGTGTGTGTTAGCGCTGCTGGGCCAGCAACCAATCGCACCAGTCGGTCAAAAAGCGTTCTGTAGGGTTTTGGCGCTCGGGCACCTCGGGCCAGCGGCGCAAACAGCTGTGCACAATCCCCTGCAACTGCCACAGGGCTTCGCGGGCTAAAAAACACAGTTCTGCTTTGGCTTGGGCATCATCTTGCAACAACGCTAGTAAATTGGGCGCACATTGCGGATGCAAGCCTGCTTCACTGAGGGTTTTGCTCAATTCTTGTAAGCGTTCATGGACAAAAGCCAGTGGGCCGCCAGAAACCACGGGAACCAAGCTGCACAATTGCTCCCAGCGCTCAAAAGCCACCAAAACGGCTTGTAAATAGCGCTCTACGTCGGCCCCCATCAAGGCCAATGCCTGCTCTGGCGGAAAAGTCTGGCGCACCAATACCATGACATGGCGGCATAAATCGGCCGGAAACTTACGGTGGTTTAAGCGCAGCACGGTGGCCAAATGCAGCCCCGGAGAATCATCGGCATATTTATCGTAAAACGTGGTCACTACTTCGCACAGCAGCACAATTTGCCCCAACGGCGAGATGTCGCTGCCGGGTATGCCGCGTGGATAGCCGCTGCCGTCCATGCGCTCGTGGTGTTCTAGTACGGCAGTGCTTACTGTGTCGGGGTAGCCGTTGCTGCCGCGCACCATCAACATGCCAATAATGGGATGGGCTACCAACTGCTTACGCTGCGCCCCGACAATTTGTTGGTCGCGGTCGCGCCATGCGGGTTCTAGGTGCAGCACGCCCATATCGTGCAGCAAAGCCGCTGCCACCACGGCGATGCCGTCGGCCTCATTGAGGCCACTACGCATGGCCAAAAACCATGCCAGTATGGACATCTGTAGGCTGTGCTCGAACAGGTGCAGGCATTCTTCGCGCATCACGGTCAGCTTGAACATGATAGGCCCCGGCAGCGGAATTTGTGCCAAGGTGGGCCAAAACTGCTCAAAAGCTGCCCCCATCTCTTGCACCAGCAAAGGCATTAAGCCATCGCGCTGAATCAATTGCCGCGCCACTGCCGTCAGTACCGTGTGGTCCACAGCGTCTTCGGCTACCAAATGGCTATCGACGGGTTCGCGCAGGGTGTGTTGCACCAGCCGGTCGTACAGACGGCCATCAATCCGCATCCCCTTTTCTACCAGCTTGATGCCACTTTCTGCATAGATGGCCTCCTGCGCCACCACGGCGCGCCGGTGGGCCAAATCTGTCACGGCGCGCAAATAGTGCGGGCTATGGGGCAGTTCGGTTGGAAAAACCGATGGCGGAGTGCTGTCTATTGCAGAAAGGTCGCGCATATAGGGCAAGAAAAAAGATGCCGTATTAAACCGCAGGCGATTGGAGGTAGTGACACTTGGCTGTTGAAGGGTTGCTAAGTTGGTTAGGTGCTATTATGAAAAAAGTTTCGCTAAGGAAATAAACCATGAGTACCGAAAAAACCATCCAGCAAGCTGCCGCACAACTCCAAGTCAGCGTACAACGGGTGCGTACACTCTGCCGCGATGGCAGCCTAGAGGCACGAAAAATAGGTGCCACTTGGCTCATTTGCGCTGCCAGTCTAAATCGCTATGCCTTGCTCACAGCACACCACGTTGCAGAAGATCACCCGCGCTATATGGCCAGTACCCCCGCCCAACGACGCACCAGCAGTGCGGGTAAACCCATCGCTTTAAGTTTTTTCTCTGGTGCTATGGGCTTAGATTTGGGCATTGAACAGGCCGGCTTTGAGGTACGTTTGGCCTGCGAAATGGACAAATACTGCCGCCAGACCATCGCGCTCAACCGCCCAGACACGGCGCTCATCGGCGATATCAACCAATACAGCGCTGAGCAGGTGATGGAGTACGCGGGTTTAGCCCCCGGTCAGGACGTAGATTTGATGGTGGGCGGTCCACCATGTCAGGCTTTTAGCACCGCTGGTAAACGCAAGGGCTTTAACGACGAGCGCGGCAATGCCTTCCTCACCTATCTGAATATGGCCTTTGCCATTCGTCCGCGCTATCTGGTGATTGAAAATGTACGTGGCCTGTTGTCGTGCCCGATGCAACATCGTCCGCATGAATTGCGTGGCGCGGAGTTTCCTGATTTAACATTCGATGAACTGCCCGGCGGCGCACTGCATTTTGTGTTGAGTGAGATTCGTCGCCACGGTTACGGTTATTCCTTCAACCTTTATAACGCTGCCAATTTTGGCACGCCCCAAGTGCGCGAGCGGGTGGTGATTGTCTGTGCGCGCGATGGTTCACGTCCACCCTACTTACCCCCTAGCCACAGCGACCAAGGCCAGCATGGCCTGAAAAAATGGAAAACCTTTCGGCAAGCCACCAAGGGACTGGAAAGTACCGAACACCATCACCTGAACTTTCCAGAAAAACGCCTGCATTACTACCGCTTACTGAGCGAAGGCCAGAACTGGAAAAATCTGCCCGAAGCCTTGCAAAAAGAGGCGATGGGCAACTCCTACTACGCGGGCGGTGGCAAAACCGGTTTCTTGCGCCGTTTGGCCTGGAATAAACCGGCCCCCACATTGGTCACACACCCCGCGATGCCAGCCACCGATTTGGCGCACCCGCAGGAGTTGCGTCCGCTTTCTGTAGAGGAATACAAGCGTCTGCAAGAGTTTCCCGATGATTGGATGCTGGCCGGTCCACTGGTTGAGCAATACAAACAAGTGGGCAATGCCGTACCTGCCAGTCTGGGCCGCGCCATCGGACAAACGGTGATGGCGTTGCTGAAAGGGCAACCCGTGGCCCAAGTGCCCGGCTTTGTCTATTCGCGTTATAAAAATACCAGTGATGCAGAGTGGGAAGCGCAATTTCAGCGTGCAGCCGGCCACCGCCACGCCTTGACCAGCCAAGCAATCAACCAAACACAGACTCAAACCGCGCTGTTTTGAGCCGCCACTAGACGTTGTTGCTCCTGCGCCAGGTACTGGCGCACAAACTGTACAAAACCGGCTTCGCTCAAGCCTAGCCCCTGCATGGCGGCTGGCACGTTAGACCAATTGGTGGCACCCGTGCGCGAATAGGTACGAAACCATTTCTGAATGGGCGTGCCCTGCCGGATGGCACTGGAGGAAGAGTTTTCGCTGTTGTCGCGGTTTTTGATTTGCAGCAGCATCCAGCCACCTGCTGGCAAGGGCCGCAAAAAATCGACCGCGCGTACAAAATCGCCACAGCACCAATGCCAGCCGTGCGCCCGTAGCACCGAATCCAGATAACGCTCCAGCAACGCGCCAACACAGTTTTCGGCGCACATGGCGTGCTGGTGCTCCAGCTTGATGCGCTCACATTCTGCTGCGCTGTAGCCGTAAGCCGCCTGCATCACTTCACTCACCATCGTATCGGGTACCGTAGCTGGCAAACTTGGGAAAGCCGAAGCACGGTAACCGGCAAAGTATTTTTGTGCCAACGCCTCCAGCCCCATTTGGGTACCCCAATCGGGCACCTGCCGACCACGCCAAGACAGGCTTTGCGGGTTTTGGCTGAGAAAGCCACACACCTGCACGAAAGATTGCACCAGCCCAGCTTCAGAGCCAGATAACCCTGTGGCCGCTGGCGCTACCGCCTTGGCTACCTGTTCTGCCAATTTTGGATTGAATTGCACACACGCCTCCCTGATTTTTGATTTTCAAAGCCCGTAAAAAAACGGCCCCAGCCTTGCGGCTGACACCGTTTCCTCAACAGGGCAAAGCGCTGTTTACAGCAGCGGCACACCCGTCTTGCTCTGGATTTCCTCTAGCGTCACGCCATCGGCCAGCTCTACCAGCTTCAAGCCTTCGGGGGTGACATCCATCACGCCCAAATCGGTAATGATGCGGTTGACCACGCCCTTGCCCGTGAGGGGCAAGGTGCATTGGGGCAAAATTTTCAGGTCAATGCTGCCGTCTTTTTTCTTGGCGACATGCTCCATCAGCACAATTACGCGCTTGACGCCAGCCACCAAGTCCATCGCGCCGCCCATGCCCTTGACCATCTTGCCCGGAATCATCCAGTTGGCCAAATCGCCCTTGTCGGTCACTTGCATCGCGCCCAAAATGGACAGATTGATTTTGCCGCCCCGAATCATGGCAAACGATTGGTCTGAGCCAAAAATGGACGAGCCTTGGATGGTGGTCACGGTTTGTTTGCCGGCGTTAATCAAGTCGGCATCTACCTTGTCGGCGGTCGGGAAGGGGCCAATGCCCAACATACCGTTTTCAGACTGCAACCACACTTCCTTATCGCCGGTGAAGTTGGCCACCAGCGTCGGGATGCCGATGCCCAAATTGACGTAGAAGCCGTCTTGCAGTTCTTGCGCCGCACGCGCGGCCATTTGGTCTTGAGTCCAAGGCATGGTTCAGGCTCCAGTTTCGGTAATGGTGCGCTTTTCGATGCGCTTTTCAGGCGTGGGGTTGTGTACGATACGATGCACGTAAATGCCGGGCAGGTGGATGTCGTCTGGGGCGATGTCGCCGATTTCAACGATTTCTTCCACCTCGACAATGCAGATTTTGCCTGCTGTGGCCGCTGCCGGGTTGAAGTTGCGCGCCGTCAAACGGAACTGCAAATTGCCCGACTTGTCGGCGCGGTGCGCCTTGACCAGCGACACCTGAGGCACTAAAGAGCGCTCCATGACATAGGTTTCACCGTCAAACTCGCGCAGCTCTTTGCCCTCGGCCACCAGCGTACCAACGCCAGTTTTGGTGAAGAAGGCCGGAATGCCTGCACCACCGGCGCGCAGCTTTTCGGCCAAGGTGCCTTGGGGGGTAAATTCCAGCTCCAGCTCGCCAGCCAAGTATTGGCGCTCAAACTCTTTATTCTCGCCCACATAAGAAGAAATCATCTTCTTGATTTGGCGCGTTTCGAGCAACTTGCCCAAGCCAAAGCCATCGACACCGGCATTGTTAGAAATCACGGTCAGGTTTTTGACACCCGAATCGCGCAGCGCATCAATCAGCGCCTCTGGGATACCGCACAGGCCAAAGCCGCCTACGGCAAGCAGTTGGCCATCGGCCACCACGCCATCGAGGGCAGCGGCGGCGGAGGGAAACACTTTGTTCACAACAGTCTCCTTGAGATAGATGGCAGCAACGATACTACGTAATGCACTACGTAGTATTCCCTAAACAATAGCCCAACCCTGCTACTGATGATAGACCTTGATTACCGCCTTGCTTTTGACATGGCCCCGGTGGGGCTGGTGCTGTCGCGCCACCGCATCATGGTGGACTGCAATCGCCACTTTTGCGAAATGTTTGGTGCCTCGCGCGAGGTGCTGCTGGGCCAATCGTTCCGGCTGCTCTACCCCAGCGCCGATGAGTATGAGCGCATTGGCGAGCGGCTGGTGCCCATTCTCAATGCCAAGGGCTACTATTCTGACAGCCGCATCATGCGCCGCTTGAGTGGCGAGATGTTTTGGTGCCAAGTCTCAGGCCGTGCTGTCAACCGGCAAGCGCCGCACGAATCGGGCATTTGGAGCTTTGAGGATATGAGCGCGCAGCGCCCGGTCAAGGCGGATTTGACTGGGCGCGAGCGCGAAGTGGCCGCCCGTTTGCTAGAGGGCCTGACCTCGAAAGAAATTGGCAAAGCCTTGGGCATCAGCCACCGCACCGTAGAAATTTACCGCGCCCGGCTGATGCGTAAATACGGCGCTTCTACTGCAGCAGACTTGGTGCATAAATTGGTAGTTGGCTAATATGGCGGCTTACACCATAACTATTGGAGACAAATCCATGTCAGCACGTTACCCCTTTCCCGACCTGAACACCCTGCCCGAAGACATCCGCGCTAAAGTGCTGGAAGTGCAAGAAAAAGCCGGATTTATTCCGAATGTCTTTTTGGCGCTGGCACGTCGCCCCGCAGAGTGGCGCGCCTTTTTTGCCTACCACGATGCCCTGATGCTGAAAGAAGAAGGCAGCTTGAGCAAAGGTGAGCGCGAAATGATTGTCACTGCCACCAGTGCCGTCAACCAGTGCCTGTATTGCGTGGTGGCCCACGGGGCTATTTTGCGTATTTATGAGAAAAAACCGCAACTGGCCGACCAAGTGGCCGTGAACTACCGCAAGGCCGACATTACCCCGCGCCAGCGCGCCATGCTCGACTTTGCCTTGAAGGTATGTGAACGCTCGCACGAAATCGAAGATGCCGACTTTGCCGCCTTGCACGCCCACGGCTTTGACGACGAAGACATCTGGGACATTGCCGCCATCACCGCCTTTTTTGGCCTGAGCAATCGCATGGCCAGCTTTGCCGGGATGCAGCCCAACCCCGAGTTTTTTGTCATGGGGCGCTTGCCTCGGCAAAAATAAGCATTAATCGCTAGGGCTGCTGCCCGGCCTGTGCTTGTGGGCTCAGCACAAAACCATAACGCTGTGGCAAAGCGGCAGCTTGCACCGGTTGCGGCTCCCATTGCCATTGCGCCAGCGCATCGGCCAAAGCGGCCACATCTTGGCTGTGTACCAAGCCTAGCCCCAAGTCGGTGACAAGGTAGGCTTTGCCGGTTTCATCCATTAAACAGCTTTGCGGCAGGGCCAAGCGCCCAGTGTGGCTGTGGATGCTGCCATCGGGTTGCAAACGCCACACCCACGGCGTGCATTCCAGCTCCACATAGACGCGCTGTGGCCCGTTTTGGAAAAACCATTGTCCTTGGGCATCGGCTTCGTAGTTGCGGCCAATAAATTGCAGCAGTTTGTCGTGCTGCAATAGTGAACCTTTGCTTTGCGGAAACGGGCCTTGGGCTTGCGCGGCATCGTCGCGCATCCACCAGCGCCCGCGTGCATCCAACCCCAGCCAGCCATAGCAGTGGGGTACATGCGGCCATTTAGCCAAGGCTTGTTGAACGATGTCATCCATGAGGTGCGTAAGTTAAGAACAAAACAAGCGGGGTATATGCTCCAACAGCCACTTGACCATGGAAGCATCGCCCCAAGTGCCGTCAAAGAAGACCGTGGAGGGTTCTCCATGACCATCTGGCGACTGTAAAGCCACTGAATGTAAGCGGCGGCCATGCTCTGATTTGAGCAGCACAGGCTCTGTGGCGTTTAAATCGACCACAGAGGCTTCTTTTTTGAACGTATTTTTATGGAAAACAATTTCCAGCTGGCATCCATCTTGCAGTTGGTATTGTGTTTGCTCCTTTAGATACTCCCGACTGCCAAGCGTGTTCAAGGCAGCCACGGCCTCCTCTTGGCTTATTTGGAAATGCAGGTGGATGTTGTCATCTTCTGGCGGGTACCCTTCAGAACAAGCGGTGGTACTCAGCGCTATTGCCAGACTGACCCAGATGCTGATGTGTTTCATGGTGCGGCATGAATCTCCACAGCAGGCTCGGGCGGCTGCTCGGCTTCAATACGGCTCGCCAGTACCTTGTCAATCGTGCGCCCGTCCATGTCCACGATTTCCAGTCGCCAACCTTCCCAAGTGACGGTTTCAGCCACCCTGGGCAAGCGCCCAGTCAGCAACATCATCATGCCGCTGAGGGTGTGGTAGCGTCCGCGTTCTTCATCTGGCACCGCATCAAGGTTGAGGCGGTCTTTGAGTTCAGGTACAGGGATGTGGCCGTCTAGCAACCAGCTTCCGTCTTCGCGTTGCACGGCCCACGAAGTCTCTGGGTCTCTGGGGTTAAATTCACCCGTGATGGCCTCAATCAAATCCTTGAGGGTCACGATGCCTTGCACTTCACCGTATTCGTCAATAACAAAGGCCATTTGCACGCCAGATTCGCGGAAGTTGTCAAGCAGCTCCATGCCAGTGATGGTTTCCGGCACGAACAAGGGTTCCTGCAAATGTTGCTGTGCCAACTCGCGCTGTTGTCCCAATAAGGCGGTGGTCAGCCACTGGCGCGCATTGACCACACCCACCAAATTATTCCAGTCCCCACGCACCACCGGAAAGCGCGCATGGTTTGAGGCTTCAATCCGGGCCATATTTGCCTCGAACGATAAATCCAAGTCCAGCAGTGCCACGTCACTGCGCGGCACCATCAAGGAGCCAATTTGCCGGTCATCCAGCCGGAAGACGTTACGCAGCATGGTGTGCTCGTGTGATTCAATCACCCCCGAAGTGGTGCCCTCGGCCAACATGGCATGAATTTCTTCTTCCGTCACGGCACTGGCATTAGATTCCTTGACCCCCAGCAGCTTGAGTAAACCACGGGTGGACATCGAGAGCAGAAGCACAAATGGTTTCGTCGCTATCGCCAACCAATTGATGGGTCTGGCCACCAAGCGAGCCAAGGTTTCTGGGTGCGATTGACCAATGCGCTTGGGCACCAATTCACCGACAACGATAGAAAAATAAGTAATCGTCACCACCACCAACCCGGTCGCAATGTAGGCGTTATAAGGCTGGGGTATGCCCAGCGAGGTGAGCCAAATCGATAGGGGTGCAGCCAATGCGGCCTCACCCACAATACCGTTGAGCACGCCAATGGAGGTGATACCAATTTGGATGGTGGACAAAAAACGGGTCGGGTCTTCTCCCAACTTAACAGCCGCTTGGGCGGACTTGTCGCCCTCGTCAACCAGTTTTTGCAAGCGTGCCTTGCGCGCAGAGACCAGCGCCAACTCTGACATGGCAAACAAGCCATTCAACAGAATGAGCACGAAAAGTATAAATATTTCCATGATGTGATAAAACGGTCCGCGTGCAAAGCACCGGCCCATAGGAAGAGAATAGCCCTGTTATGCAGGGCGATGAAGTAACAAAAAGTGGGGGCGTGTAGGCGCGAGAATGCGCTAAACGCGGGGTGGGCGCTGAAGGCCCTCTAGCGTAGGTGGCAAAAGTCGCACCCAGCGAACATCGTCTGGTGCCAACTGCGCTAGCACTGTAAGCGCAGGGCGAATAACCGGCGTGATGAATTCGGGCAAATCTGGCTGAGAGTCGGTCAGGCCGTGGTCGGGGGCCGCACCCAACAGGTCATTTTTTTGGATGGGATGGTGGGCATCACCTACCAAGGCAGCAATGGCTTGGTCATGGCTGGGCACATAGGTGTCCACTTGCCCAAACGCAAAAAAACCTACACTTAAAAAAAAGTGCAAAGTGAAGATAGTAATGAACCAGCGGCGCATGGGTGGTTGATTATATCTTTAGCATGTATATCTGTCCTTAATCGCGCGTCACGCGCAGCACCTCTTCACGGCTGGTGGTGCCGTTGGCAATCAGGCGCTCGCCATCGTCGCGCATCAGCGTCATGCCGCTGGCAATGGCGGCGGCGCGGATGTCGGCCTCGGCGGCGCGCTGGTGAATTTGGGCGCGAATGGCCTCGGTGGTGGTGAGCAGTTCAAACACCCCAGTGCGGCCTTGGTAGCCGGTGTGGCCACAGGCATCACAGCCCTTGCCTACGCAATGCGTGCAAAATTTGCGTACCAGCCGTTGTGCCAGTACGCCCAGCAGTGAAGAACTCAGCAAAAACGGCTCTACACCCATATCGGTCAGGCGGTTGACGGCGCTGGCGGCATCGTTGGTGTGCAAAGTAGCCAACACCAAATGCCCGGTGAGCGAGGCTTGGATGGCGATTTGCGCGGTTTCAAAATCGCGGATTTCCCCAATCATGATGACATCCGGGTCTTGGCGCAGAATAGCGCGCAGCGCTTTGGCAAACGTCAGGTCAATTTTGGCGTTGACTTGCGTTTGGCCGATACCGGGCAACTCGTACTCTATCGGGTCTTCCACCGTCATGATGTTGCTTTGGCTGGCATCCAAACGCGACAGGGCCGCATAGAGCGTGGTGGTTTTGCCCGAGCCAGTGGGGCCAGTGACCAAAATAATGCCGTGCGGCTGGGCAATCAGTTGCTCAAAACGCGCCAGCACCTCGCCTTGCATTCCTACGGCCTCTAGGCTGATTTTTTCGCTGGTTTTGTCTAGCAGACGCAGCACGGCGCGCTCGCCGTGGGCGCTGGGCAAGGTAGAAACGCGCACGTCAATGGCGCGGGTGCCCAAGCGCAGGCTGATGCGGCCATCTTGCGGCAGGCGTTTTTCGGAAATATCCAAATCGGCCATGATTTTCAGGCGCGAAATCAGCGCCGCGTGTAAGGCGCGATTGGGCTGCACCACTTCGCGCAGTGTGCCATCGACCCGAAAGCGCACGCTGCTATGGCGCTCATAAGGCTCAATGTGGATGTCACTGGCACCATCACGCGCCGCTTGTGTAAGCAGGGCATTGAGCATCCGAATGATGGGCGCATCGTCGGCGGCTTCGAGCAAGTCCTCCACGGCGGGCAGCTCTTGCATCATGCGCGACAGGTCAGCGTCGCTTTCTACCTCACTGACCACGGTGGCGGCGCTGGATTCGCCTTGGGCATAGGCGCTGCTGATGCGCTGGGCCAGCGTGGGCGCATCCAGCGCTTGCAATTGCAGGGTGGGGTATTTGCGTAGCACTTCAGACAGGGCGCACACATCGGGCGTGGGGCCGTGGCACAACAAGAGCTGCTGGTCGTCGTCTTGCAGCAGCAATTGGGCCGTGCGGGCAAAGGCGTAGGGCAGGGGGTAACGCATCGCCATGCCTGATTAGAGTGGGCCGGGGGCGGCGGCAGGAGCCTGGTCACTGCCCAGCGGACGGGCCGCAGGCGGTGTGGACAAGGCAGGCAAGGCGGGCAACACCGGGGCTTCAGAGACAGAGCGCAAAATGAAATTTTGGCTGGGTTGTGTGGCCTGTTGCAGCGCACGAATGGCCTCGTAGCGGTCTATCATCAGGGCATCGCTGGCGGCAGCATCGCGAATCACTTGCGGGCGCAAAAACACCATTAAATTGGTTTTTTTGCGCGATCGGTTTTCGCTGCGAAACAAGCTGCCCACCAGTGGTAAATCGCCCAGCAGCGGCACTTTGTCTTCGGCTTGCGAGTAGCTGTCTTCTAACAGCCCACCAATGACGATGATGCTGCCGTCTTCTACCAACACATTCGATTCAATCGAGCGCTTGCTGGTGGTCGGGCCGTTGGCATCTTTGAGCGTGGCGGTGTCAATTTTGGAGACCTCTTGGTAAATGGCCAGCTTGACGGTGCCGTTTTCGTTGATTTGCGGGCGCACGCGCAGCATCAGGCCGACATCTTTGCGCTCTACGGTGGTAAAGGGGTTGACGGTATTGGCACCCGTGCTGTTGGCGTAAGAGCCAGTGACAAACGGCACGTTGTTACCGATAACGATGCGCGCTTCTTCGTTGTCCAGCGTCATCAGGTTGGGGGTGGATAGCACGTTGGCATCGCCACTGTTTTGCAAAAAATTGGCCAATGCACCCAAGTAATACTGGCCGTTGCTACGCGGTGCCAGTGCTACATTGAGGCCCTTGCCCAAAGTAGAAAGCACTTTGGCATCCTTGCCCAATAGCCCCACCGTGGCTCCCAAAATATTCGCCCCGGCATTGCCCGAGTTGGTGCCCAGCACGCCCACGGTGCCATCGCCGTTTTGGCCCAGCACGCCTTGCCACTGGATGCCAAACTCGGCCATTTTGTTGGCGGCTACTTCGACAATCAAGCTCTCTACCAGCACTTGGGCGCGCCGGCCATCGAGTTGGTCAATCACGGTACGCAATTGGCGGTACAGCGGTTCGGGGGCGGTAATGATGAGCGAGTTGGTGCTGGGGTCGGCCTGAATGATGCCGCCGGTAGAGGGTTGGTTGCTTTGGCCGTTGCCCAAGCTGGCCCCCGCGCCCATGCTATTGCTATTGAGGCCCGCATTGTTGCCCCCCAAGCTGGTATTTTGCAGCCCACTGCTGCTATTGCTACTGCTGGGGGCGGATGGCGTGGCACCTTGGCCGCCACCACCCGAAGCGGCCAAAGCGGCGCGCAAGGTGACGGCCAGTTTGGTGGCATCGGCGTTTTTCAGATAGACCACATGGATATTGCCACTGGCAGCGCTGCTGCCGGGCAGGGCCGGTTGGTCTAGCTTGGCCACCAAGGCGCGCACTTGGGCCACGCGCGCTGGGTTGGCGGCGCGCAAAATTAAAGCGTTGCTGCGCGGCTCGGGTAGCAGCGTGGTTTTGAAACTGGTATCACTGACACCGGGGGCGGCATTGCCACCGCCATTGCCGTTGCCATTGCCCGAATCCATCAAGCGTGCCACCAGCGGGGCCAAATCGGTGGCCACAGCGTGGCGCAGGGCGATGATTTCGACATCGCTGGCATTGGACACATCCATTGCGGCGATGATTTTGGCCAAGCGCTGTAGGTTGTCGGCGTAATCGGTAATGATGAGGGCATTGCTGCCCGGATTGACGTTGATGGTGTTGTTCGGGCTAATCAGGGGGCGCAACACGGGCACCAAGTTGTTGGCGCTTTCGTAGTTCAGCCGAAAAATTTGCGTCACGATTTGCCCGCCGCTGGGGGTGGCGCGCCCTTCGCGTGCCACACTCACGCTGCCGCCTTGCAGCTTGGCATCGGCTTCGGGCACAATTTTGTACAAACCAGCGGCTTCGACCACCGTGTAGCCTTGCAAACGCAAGGCAGCCAAGAACTGTTCAAAGGCTGCTAGCGGGCTAACGGGGCGCTCGGTGACGAGATTAATTTGCCCTTTGACGCGTGGGTCCACCACCACATTGCGCCCGGTAATGGTGGCCAAGGTGCGCGCTACGGCTTCGATGTCGGCACCGGCAAAATTGAGCGTGACAGGCTCATTGGGGCGCACGCTGGTGCTGTTGGGGCTAAGGGTGTTTTGGGCGTACACGCTGGGGCTGGCGGGCAGTAGCAGGGCGCTGGCCAGCAGAGATGAAAGTGCTATCCGCAAAGGGGTAGGGGCGAAGGACTGCATACGGTATAACTCAACCCAAGGTGATAAGGGCAGTGGCACCACGGCGCCGCCCCAAAAGGTTCAAAAGGTTGGACAGGGCGGCCTCGCGGCCTGGGCTGGCGCTGGCCTGCCCGCTAAAGCGCAGGCGCTGGCCCACCCATTGGCCGCTGCCGCCAAGTTGCAGCTCACCTTGCAGCGTGCGTACCTGCACGGTTGGGGTGTCGCCGCCCTCTAGGGTGAAGCGGTAGCTGCCCAAAGGGCGCAGGGTAGAAAGGCGCGAGGACAACTCTAGCGCGTCCAGTTGGGCTTGCCCGTGGATGCGCCAGCGTCCGGCACTCCATTGGGCTTGCAGGCTTTGGGTGCTCAGGGCCAACTGGCCTTGCAATTGCACGGTGTTCCAAGGGGTGCCCAAGCCCGCCAATAGGCTGGTGGGCCAGTGGCTGCTGCCATCGGCCACACTGAGCAGCAGGCCCGCGCTTTGTACCTTGAGTTGCAACAGCAACGGGGCCGGGGTGCAGCAACTGGCTTGTAACTCGGCTTGAAACCCGTTCCATTGGGGGCGCAAGCGCCAATGCAGGCGTCCGGGCAAGCTGGCTTGGTCGCGGCTGGCAGCGCCGCCAGTGAGTACCAGTTGCGCCGAACCCTCCCAGACGGTGCCACGCGCTTGTTGCAGTTGTAGCCGTTGCGCGCTGATGTGTGCCAGTCCCCAAGCCAGCCAATGCGCTGGGGCAAAAGCGAGCACGGCCAGACTGCTACCCAGCAAAACCCCCGCTGCGGCCCATGCCCACGGTGCATGGGTGGGTGCTGGTAAGCGCGGGCGCAAGGAGCGCAAAGCCCGGTTCACGCTGGGCACTCCATTAAGGTTGTGGCAGGGCCAGCACCAAAGTGCCATCCCAGCGGGCGGTGTCTGTACGGCTGCTGCGTACCAAGCGCGCCTCTTGGGGCACGGCGTGGGCGTTGGCACGCGCTTGGGCCAGCCAAGCGGCCAAGGCCGTGGCCGGGGTGCCTTGCAGGGTCAGGGTGGCTTGCCCGCCTTGCAAACTCAGGCGCGCACTGGAGCCTAAATGTTCGGCCACAGCGGCTTGCAAGGCCCGGCCAGCGGCATCGGGCGACAAGCGCGGCGCATTTTGCAGTGCTTGCGCTTGGGCTTGTAAGGTCTGCATAGTGTGCAGTTGGGCATCGAGGGTAGCGTGGCGTGCTGGCGCTTGGCGCAGGGTTTGCAGCGCTGGGGCCAAGGCCAACCACCACAGCAGGGCCAAGGCCACCACAGCCGCTGCCGCTTGCAGCAGTAGCCGTTCGCGTGCTGCCAAACCGTGCCAGTGGGCACGCCAAACAGAAGAAGGGGCAGAGGTAGAAACACTCATGGAGTATCGGCAGGGCGCACGATGAGGGTGTCGCCCTCGGTGTTGAAGCGCTGGCCGCTGGCGCGCAGTTGTTGTTCGACTTGGGTTTGTGCGTCGGCGCTGAGGGCCGGGCCACGCAGACGCAATTGGCCGGAACTGTAATCTAGCCCCTGCAAAGCCCAACTACTGGGCAAAGCGCGCGCGCTGCTGGCCAGCAGGGGTTCTAAATCTTGGGCAGATAAGCTGCCGGTGGCTTGGCGCAGCAGGGCCAATTGGCGCTCCATTTGTAGCGGCGCATCCACCACCAGTGGCACTTGCGGGAAGGTTTGCGTGAGTATGGCGCGCACTTGGGCCTGTTTGGCCTCTAGGGTGCGGCGCTCTTGCCAAGCGCTGGCATTAAGGCCCACTAAATGCGTTAGCACCAGCGTGCCTAAGGCCCAGCGGGCCGGTCGCCATGCCGCAGCCCCAACCAAAGCCCCTAGCCCAGCACCCAGTTTGCGTAATGCGCGGCGCTGCCCGGTTTGGGCCAAATCAAACTGCGCCAAATTCCAACCATTGCCCAGAGCCTGCAAAGCGCGTTCGTGGGCGCTTTGCAGTGGCACCGGCTGGCCCAACAGTTGCTCGGCCAAGGCAGCGACGGCAGGTTCGGCGTACAAGGCTGGGGGCGCGCTGGCCTCTGGCGCGGCGTGGCGCATGAGCGCCAATGCTGGGGCGGCGAACGGCAGCAGCAGCACACCTTGCTTGGTGCCGTAGCCTTGCAGCAGCAAGTGTGCATCGTCTGGCGTGCCCAAGATATGGGCGCTGGGTGGGGCATCCTCTACCAACGGCGGCGCGGCCTCGGGCACGATGCGGGCTACCGCCATACCGGCTTGTTCTAAGGCTTGCAAGTGGCCTTGTAGCCAAGCGCGCGCGCACACGGCCACCCACAAGGCATTGTTGGCGCTGGTGGGGGGTTGCAATGCCAGATGCAGTTGTGCTGGCTCATCGAGCAAGCGCTCTTCTAGCAAGCCATCGAGTACCGCACGCAGGCGCGGCGAGTTGGCCGCCAAGTTACCTTGGGGCAGTTGCACCCGCTGCCAAGACAACATTTGCGCGGGCACCAAGGCCACGGTTTCGCCGGTGGCGCGACTGGGGCGCGGCAGCAGGGCCACGGCGGCACAGCCTTGGCTGCTAACGTGCTGGCCGTCGCTGCTCAAGGTGTAGCGGTATTCGGTGCTTGGCCCCGGCGGGGCCAAAGGCAAATGGAGTATCAGGGTGCTCATGGGTCGGTCTGGCGGGCCATTGTAGGGGGCGGCGCGGGCACAGCACCACGTTCGCGCCACAGGGTACGCACTTCGCGGCCTTGGCGATAGACGATAGAGCGCTCTTGCACCGTTACATCCTCCAAACGCAAACGGCCATGCACTTCAAAATAACTGGAACGCACATCGTGCAGCGTCTCTTTGATTTGGGCATTGTTGCCTAACAGAGCGCGCGCGTCTTCCAAACTACGCAGGTGTTGATTTTGCCGCGCTGCCAGCAATCGGTTGGCGGCGGCTTGGTCTAGCCCTTCGATGCTGGCCAACAGCACCTCGGCGCTGGCGGTGTTGAGGTTGATTTTGCTGCGCTGGGGTAGCAGTGTGGCATAGGGTGCCAGCCGGGCAATGGTTTGCGGCGCTAAGCCCAGCCAAGCCCACTGGCCGATGGTGGGCGGGCGCAAGGGGGCATCGCTGGCCTCGGGGTCTAGGGTTTGGCGCAGGGCCAAGCTCAGGGCTTCTAGTTCGGCACGCGGCAGGCCCAAGCGGGTAAATAGGCGCTCCCATTGGGCCAAAATTTCGGGCTGAACGCTGTCGCCATCCAGCAAATTGTTCAGATTGAGCCGGGCCTGTAAATCTAAAATTTGCCCAGACAAAAAAGCATCAGCGGTGTCGATAGTGGCATCATCGATTTGGCTGGTGTTTTTTTCTGCGGCTAAAAAGGTACTCAGGCGCGCTTCTTCTAGCGGCACTGCCCACGGCTCGGCCAAATGGTCTGCCCCACCGGCGTTGTAGTCTTCTATCAAAATCAGCCGCGACCAGTCTAATGCGCCTATCAAAATCCACGCCGCTTGCACGCGCGCGCGCTCGGCGGCTTCGATTTCGGTGCTGCGCCACTGTTGCCACATAGAGCTGACCGCCAAAGTGGCCACCAAACTGACAATCAGCATGGCCGCCAACAGAGCAGCACCTTGTTGGCGCAGCCGAAGGTGCTTGTTCGGCCTTGTTGGGGGTGCGCGCCCACAGGTTTCTTTTATCCACTGGAGTGCTGCTGTATGCGCGGGTTTATTTTTGGGTGCGTACCTTGGCATCAAGGCTCTTTTATAATGTATCCAGTGGGCTTGAAATGCCGCGCCCACCCTTATTTAAAACATGGGTATAAATTATAGTGGTGCTCACGTTGGCATAGCCGAGCAATTCTTGTACCGTGCGAATATCGTAGCCCGCCTGCAATAAGTAAATCCTTTTCGTGTAGTTCCCGCGTTTTTTGTAATTGTGCCCGCAGGGGTGCCAACAAATTTTCAGGCAGTACCGTCACCCGGTCTTTGTTGCCCTTGCCCTCGCGTATTATGATTTCACGCTGGGAAAACTCTACGTCCTTCACACGCAGGCGCAACGCCTCCATGAGCCGTATACCAGTGCCATAGAGCAATTGAGCTGCGGTGCCGTCCATGTGCAGCAGCAGTTCACGCACTTCGGACGGCGTGAGTACCACCGGCAAGCGTTGGGGGCGCTTGGCTTGCACCACCTCATCGAGCCAAGGAAAATCTATGCCCAACACCTGCTTGTATAAGTACAAAAGTGCCGCCTTGGCTTGGTTTTGCGTGGAGGCCGATACCTGCCGCTCCACGGCCAAATAGCTCAAGAAAGCCTCCACCTCGGCGGCTCCCATCTCCTGTGGGTGCCGTTTTTTATGAAACAAAATGAAACGCCGCGCCCAATCTACATAGACTTGCTTGGTGCGAATGCTGTAATGCTGCGTGCGAAGATGAATACGCATACGCTCCAGCAGTTTGGGCTGGCGTGGGGCATCGGCGTTGGGGGTGTAGGGCGAGACTGGCATCCGCAAAAATTTAGGTTTGCCTAAACAGCTGACTATTGGATTTTTCCTATGGATGGGGTAGGATGATGCAATTTTATCCGACTGCTGGCCTGCGTGGGGCAGTCGTCTAATCCTAGTTCCGCCGATATCGTTACTACGATGAACAAAAACTTTTAACTTTAATGAATTGTGGGCACTTTATACAACAGCAATATTATGTTAGCGTGCGCTGCGCTACTAGCCTGCGGCACAAGCGAGCTTGAGCGGACAGGCCATTAGCGCAGCGTGAGCAAAACACATACATTGAGTGCTTATTTTGACTGCATACACAAAAACAAGAATTTGTAGACTTGCCGTAACGCTACAGGCTGAACTATTCGTTGGAGCCGATATCCCGCTTCGCGGTCTACGGCTCAACTTAGTTCGTTAGATATCGATAACTTATTCATTAAAATTTCATGAAAACAGAGCTGCTTACTGTATCAAAGATATTTCATGAGGCAATATTTAGAATTCCAGATTATCAGCGTGGATATTCTTGGGAAGATACGCATTTGAAAGACTTCTGGGCTGATTTAGAGCAGTTGGATACTAAAAAATCACATTACACCGGTGTCTTAACTCTTGAAGAGGTTCCAGAGAGTACTTGGGTAAGGTGGGACGAAGATGTTTGGATAATTCGATCGAAAAAATATGCTCCTTACTATGTTGTTGATGGTCAGCAACGCCTAACAACTATTTCTATTCTTCTCCAATGCATTCTTGAAACCACGTCAGCAGATGAGCTGAATTTCACTCCTATCGAAATTCATCGTCGCAAATATATCTTTGAGACTCGATCTGACAGTTTAGCACGTGCATACATCTTTGGTTATGAGAAGGATAATCCGAGTCGTGAATTTCTTAAACAAGAAATTTTTGCTGATGCCTCAGTGGGGCATGCTACGAGTGAGGCTACCATATATACACGCAATTTGCGTAATGCAAAGAAATTTTTTCTAGATCGGCTAATCTCACTGTCACATACAGAACTTGAGGCACTCTTTTCAAAGGTAACGCAGCAGTTGGTTTTTAACGCTTATGAAATATCAAAGGAAATTGATGTTTTTGTGGCGTTTGAGACGATGAATAACCGAGGGAAGCCACTTTCTGCTCTTGAGCTACTGAAGAATAGGCTTATTTATTTGATTGCCAATGTTCCAGAGCCACAGCCGGGTGATGGGAAAATGCTGCGTAAACAGATAAATGATGCTTGGGCAGTCGTCTACCACAATTTGGGGAGAAATGAGAGTCGCCCGTTAAGCGATGACAATTTTCTTCAGGCACATCTCGCCGCCTATTTTCATGAAAAAGTGAGTAAGGAGGTGCCAAGCGATGACGATCATCAGGCCCGATTTATGGGTTATTCATATGCAATTTTGGAGCATCCAAGTGAATTCTTATTGAGGCATCACTTCACTCGACGGCGCCTTCGCGCGACTACAGAAGATGAAAATCCCTTGAGTGCTCAGATGATTCAAGAGTATACATCCGACCTCCGTTCTACTGCTGAGACATATTTCAAAATAAGTACTCCCTCAAGTTCTGGATATTCGAGCGCAGAAAAAGATTACCTTGAGAGAGTTGGTCGTTTACGTGGGTATGGAGCTAGTCCGATTGTACTGGCCCTCTACCGACGTGAATCGAATGCGAAACTGCGCGCGCAGTTCCTCGAGGCTTACGAGCGACAACTCTTTTGCTCCTCACTTAAGGGAGGCTATCGAGTGCATTCCCGCGCGAGTAGCCTGAACATTGACACTGTTAAATACATCAAAGGGGTACGAAAGACAGAAGATATGATCACCCTATTCAATAATCTCGTAGAGCAACTCTTCAAGGAAGATTCCTTGAGTGACTTGCTTCATGATTGGACAAAAAACGGCCCTGGATATTACGGTTGGAGAAGCATTCGATACTTCTTGTTTGAGTATGAGCTATCTCTCCAAGAAAAATCCCGCTCTGATAGATCAAAAATAAATTGGGCAGAATTCTGCAAAGAAGAATACCAGTCTGATTATGTGTCAGTAGAGCATATTTACCCCCAGCGTGCCAGAGCTCAGTATTGGGTCGATCGATTTGGACATCTTTCATCAACCGATAAGCGCCGCTTTCGAAATTCTTTAGGAAATCTTTTGGCGCTCTCTATTCCTAAAAATTCCTCGTTAAGCAATAAGCCATTCCCAGAGAAAGTTGGTATCCCTGGTTCTGTTGTTGGGTATCGATTTGGTAGTTATTCAGAAAATGAGGTTTCCACCGTGGATCAATGGACACCTGATGAGATTGCTGATCGAGGTGTTCGGATGCTTGATTTTATGGAGACTCATTGGAGGATAAAAATAGGTGATAGAGCACAAAAGCTTCGGGCGCTAGGTCTTCAAATTATGAAGCGCAGTACGTAATAATTACCATTCGCCAGTGTTTCAAAGTAGGCTTTGCCTCTGGCTTTTCTGTTCTCGGAGTCTTATCGGCACTGGTGCAGACTCGATTTTCCGGCTATGCTGCTGGCTTTGGGTGGATGCTGTGCGGGCTTGGGTTCTAACCTGGCAGTCAACGCGGATGGCTTGCAGCCGCCGGTTACTTTGGTTCGTTAGGAATTTAGTATGTACCTGCTGTCAATTGATAAATTGCAACCTGGCGACATTATTTTGACGCTTCAGAAAGGTCTTGCAAGTAAGTCCGTCAGAATTGCAACCAAGAGCAAGTATTCTCACGCAATATTGCACGTTGGTGATGGAAGCTATATTCATTCTGACAAAAATGGGGTTCATTCAGGAAATATTCAACGGTTATTATTTGATAAGATAGATAGTGCTCGGGTTCTGAGAACAAAAAATGCATATGCTGCAAAATTAGCTTGTGATTTTGCAAGATCTCAGATAGGAAAAAGCTATTCCATAAAAGAGGCAATTAAGACGAAATTTTACATCCCAAAATTTGAGCAAAATAACCGACAGTTTTGCTCAAGACTCGTTGCTCAATCATATGAATACGCCGGCCTCACTCTCGTAAATAATCCAAAATACTGCATACCGCAAGAACTCGATGATTCTCCGTTGACATTTTTAATAAATAAATGCTTAAAAAAGCTACTTTAGAAGAAGTCAAATTTTCAAAAAGTGAAAATCCACTTGATCGCCAAGCACGAATAACAAATCTGATTCTTGAAAAAAACCAGAGAACTCACTGGCTCAGATATTCAATCACTAAATCAAATAACAGAATATCTAATTTCCAACCCGCAATATGATTATCAAATAACAGAAATTATTCTGCACTCAGGTTATTTTACAATGTGGAATAATGAGCTCCATAAAAATAAATGGCGTTACAATGTAGAGGCATTTATAAATCTCCCGATATCGGATGAAGAAAAACTTATGCTGGCTACGAGAGAACTAGAACATGGAATTCATTTATATGAACGTTTTTATTCCAATTTTCAACAATACATCCACATAAAAGAAACTACGAATCTTCGTTATGCAAATAAATTTTGCAATTTATACAAAAATCTTGTTGAACAAACTGTTAAACGAATCAGTGTGGCGAAATATGCTCTTGAAAATACCTAACCAATCGCTCAAGCGGACAGCTGCCGCTTACCTTAGCCCGTTAGAGGCAATAGAGAGTTACATGCCACAGTCCGCTGAAGATTTAATAGAAAAATTCTGCCTTAATACAGTAAGTGCAACTAGCCTTCTTTACAAATCTGGCTTGTATGGCCAAATGCTTGTCATTATCTATTCATCAATAGATTTAATGGGCCTCCTTGATGCACCGCCAACTCAGGCCAGCGCCTCCGGCGATTCCTTCAAGAAATAAAGGGGCCGGGGTCAAATTATTTTTTGTGTGGGTGCAGGTGCTCACCCTGCGCTCAAGCGGACGGCCTCCACCAGCCGCTTACTTTAGTTAGCATTCGCCCACAGTAGTGCCCATTCGGTGCCTTTCTGCGATATCTTGACGAAGCGTACTTTTTGACGTACGCTTAGCAGCTCATCATGCAAATACTCTCTGCCAGCGAAGCACGCGCTAACCTCTACCGCCTGATGGATCAAGCTGCCCAGTCGCACCAGCCCATCATAATTGCTGGAAAACGTCATGATGCAGTCCTTTTGGCTGCAGAGGACTGGCAAGCCATTCAGGAAACACTTTATCTACTCTCTGTTCCTGGTATGCGTGAGTCCATCAAAGATGGTATGGCTGAATCGATTACTGCTTGCTCTAAGGAGCTTGACTGGTGAGTTGGGAAGTTGTGTACACCAAGCATGCACAAAAAGATGCTCAGAAACTCACGGCAAGTGGACTTAAAACTAAAACCCAAGAGCTTCTGGCCCTTGTTAGAGAGAATCCCTTCCAAAACCCGCCACCGTACGAGAAGTTGGTAGGCGATTTATCCGGAGCCTACTCTAGACGTATCAATATTCAGCACCTACTTGTTTACGAAGTTTTGCAAGCGCAGCAAATTGTCAAGGTTCTGCGTATGTGGTCACACTATCAATGAGTTGCCTCTTCAGTGTCGTTAGACTGTTTTTAGCTCCCAAATTCAGGTGCCGTACCAGCTCCGCTTTGGTACCCTGTCCTTGTGCCATTAGAAGCAGACGAAAAAATGCTCATTTTTAAACTGCACGCAAGCGCCGATAGACCGTTTGTCGGCTGATGCCCAGTTGCCGCGCTGCCGCAGAGATATTGCCTTGGTGCTGCTCTAAGGCTTGCGCTAATGCTTGGCGCGACAAGGTTTGCCAACTGGTAGCACTGCTGCTGGCTATGGGGGTATCGACTGGGGTGTTTGGCGGGGTGCAGACTGCTGGAGCTTGCATCTGCGGCCATAAGTCATCGGGCAGGTGCGTCCAAGAGATGCAGCGCTCCCCCGGCTCTAGCAAGGCTATAGCGGTACGCAGCATATTGCTGTATTGGCGCAGATTGCCCGGCCAGTGGTAGCGGCTCAGGGCCTGCATTAAGCAAGGGTCTAGGTAAACATCTGGTGGGCCATCCAGTTCAGCCAGCAGGCTGTGTGTCAGGGCTTGAAAATCACTGCGTTCGCGCAGGGCAGGCAGCTGCACGCTCAGTCCGTTGATGCGGTAATACAAATCGTTGCGAAAACGTCCTTGTTCTACTGCATCGCGCAGTGCTTGGTGGGTGGCACAAATCAACCAAAAATCAACCGCTGCTGGCTCACCACAACCCAGCGGTGTGACTTGGCGCTCTTGCAGCACGCGCAGCAACCGTGCTTGCAAGGGCAGGGGCATGTCGCCAATTTCATCTAAAAACAAGGTGCCTCCGTGGGCTTGGCGCAGCCGTCCGGGGGAGCCTTGTTTGCGTGCGCCCGTAAAGGCTCCGGGCGCATAGCCAAATAATTCGGCTTCAATCAAATGCTCTGGCAGGGCAGCGCAGTTGATGGCAACAAACGGCCCGGCACGCCGAGGCGAGGCGGCATGGGCAGCTTGGGCAAACAGTTCTTTGCCTACTCCAGATTCGCCCAACACCAATAATGGGATGGATTTGGCGGCCACACGCCGCGCTTTGTCGGCAGCGCTACGCCAGCGTAAATCGCCGGTGTCCAAGCGGGTAAAGGCATCTATCTCAGGTGTTGCCGTAGCGGCTGTATCGGTGCCAGAGTGGGCCACCTTGCCCGTGGGTAGCACGGCTGGAACATGGCGCGGCCATTGCACTTGGGCGTACAGCCATTGGCCGTGGCTGGTTTGCAAGCGCAGCGGTTCGGCGCTGTGCTGGCGGCCATGCCGGTGTACCTGCGCCCAAGGGGTAGCAAAGCATTCTTGCCACGGCCTGCCGCCAAGGGCCGATGCTGGCAGGCCCAGCCATTGCAAGGCGGTGCGATTGGCACCGAGCAAGCAACCACTACTATCGGATAGCGCCAACAAACCTTGGGCAATGCCTCCTAGTCCTTCGGGTTGCGGGTGCAATTGCAACACCGTTTGTTGCTGATAGCCCGACAGCAGGAGGCTGTTTTCAATCATGCGTGCTGCCATAGAAACCAAGCCCAGCGTGTGTGGATGGCGTTGGCCTTGGTGGCCAGAGATGTCTAATACGCCCAGTAACTCACCACTGGCCGACACAATCGGCGCAGCCGCACAGGTCAGAAAGCTGTGGCACTCTAGGTAATGCTCGGCCCCATGCACTTCCACGCCATCTACTTCGGCCAAGGCGGTGCCAATGGCGTTGGTACCGCGTTGGCTTTCGTGCCATGAGGCCCCACAGGCCAAGGCTACCCGCTCGGCTTGGCTTAAAAAGTCCAAATCGCCCAAGGTGTGCATTAACACCCCTTGGCTATCGGCCAAGATGACCATGCTATGGCTGTGGCGCACTTGGGTAAACAGGTATTCCATCACGGGCACAGAATGGCGAATCAGGCCGTGGTTGTGTGCGCGCAGTTGTTGCAAACCGCGCTCGGGCAAACGTCCAGCCGGGCTTACTTGGCCGACAGGTGGCAAGCCCGCCGACAGGCTACGTTGCCAAGACTGGGCCAACCGTGCCCCCAGTAAATCGGGTGGGCAAGCACCAAACTCCAACAACTGATGCCGCGCTTGACGCAGCAAGGTGGTAGGCAAAAGGGGCTGGGCGGGCATATCAGTCTCCGGGTTGAGTCTGGCAGTGTATCGACCAACATGGCGCTGGTGTAGCACGCTTACCCGGATGGCGGACAGCTGTACCAAACTGGAACAACTGTTACGTGACAACGATGGACAACCCAGCCAGTGCAGAGGCCACAGGGGCGCTAGGTGCTGCAAAAAAAATCAGGTTTTGGCGCTACCAATGGCGTGCATGGCTGGGGAATACCCCTAAGTTAGCGCATGGGCGCATCGGAATGGCGGGGCTTGGTACAGCTCTTGCAAAAGCAGGCTAGGTGTCTGGGCCGATAGGCAGGATACCGATGCAAAAAATCTTTCAGGAGACAAAAACCATGTTGTACGCAGCCCCCGGCGCCGAAGGTGCCAAAATCCAATACAAAACCCGTTACGACAACTTTATCGGCGGCCAGTGGAAGGCCCCGGTAGGGGGTCTGTACTTTGATGTGGTCACACCTATCACAGGTCAGGTTTATACCCAAGCGGCCCGCTCCACCGCCGAAGACATTGAACTGGCGCTAGACGCGGCCCATGCTGCTTTTCCAAGCTGGGGCAAAACCGATGCTGCGACGCGCTCCAACATTTTGCTCAAAATTGCCGACCGCCTAGAACAAAACCTAGAGCTGCTGGCCTACGCCGAAACCGTGGACAACGGCAAGGCAATTCGTGAAACGCTGAATGCCGATTTGCCTCTGGCGATTGACCATTTCCGCTATTTTGCCGGTTGCCTGCGCTCGCAAGAAGGCGGTATCTCTGAGATTGATGAGCACACGATGGCCTACCACATCCACGAGCCGCTGGGCGTAGTGGGTCAAATCATTCCGTGGAACTTTCCCATCCTGATGGCCGCTTGGAAGCTGGCCCCGGCGTTGGGCGCAGGCAATTGCGTGGTGCTCAAGCCCGCCGAGTCCACGCCCATTTCTATCCTGATTTTGGCCGAGTTGATTGCCGACCTGCTGCCACCGGGGGTACTCAATATCGTCAACGGTTTGGGTCGTGAGGCCGGTATGCCACTGGCCACCAGCAAGCGCATTGCCAAAATTGCCTTTACTGGCTCTACCGCCACGGGCCGCGTGATTGCCCAAGCCGCCGCGCAAAACCTGATTCCGGCCACGCTGGAGCTGGGCGGTAAGTCACCTAACGTCTTCTTTGCCGACATCATGGACAAAGACGATGATTTTCTGGACAAAGCCATCGAAGGCTTGGTGCTGTTTGCCTTTAACCAAGGTGAAGTGTGTACCTGCCCTAGCCGGGCGCTGATTCAAGAGTCCATCTACGAGCGCTTTATGGAGCGCGTATTGCAGCGCGTGGCCGCCATCCAACAGGGCAGCCCACTGGATACCGACAGCATGATGGGCGCACAGGCATCGCAGGTACAGATGGACAAGATTCAGTCCTACCTAGAAATTGGCCGCCAAGAAGGGGCCGAATGCCTGATTGGTGGCGCACGCGCCGAGCTGGAAGGCGACTTGGCCGGTGGCTACTACATTCAGCCAACGCTGTTCAAGGGCCACAACAAAATGCGTATCTTCCAAGAAGAAATTTTTGGCCCGGTGCTGGCCGTGACTACCTTCAAGGACGAGGCCGAAGCGCTGGCGATTGCCAACGATACCCCCTACGGTTTGGGCGCTGGCGTCTGGACGCGCAACGGCAATCTGGCCTACCGCATGGGCCGTGCCATCCAAGCAGGCCGCGTGTGGACTAACTGCTACCACGCCTACCCCGCCCATGCCGCCTTTGGTGGCTACAAAGAGTCGGGCATTGGCCGCGAAACCCACAAGGTGATGCTGGACCACTATCAGCAAACCAAAAACCTGCTGGTGAGTTACAGCGAGAAGAAACTGGGCTTCTTCTAAAGCAAGCTGCTCTACGCTGCGCGCATTTGTCCAATAGAGCGGCATTTGGTACCGTGCCGCTTTATTGGCTTTTGCCTCCGCCTTGCAAGGGCTGCGCCCAATCGCGCACGATGGGGCCAGCGATGCCCGAGCTAGGCGGCAGTTCTAGGTGCAGCCGAATGCCATCGGGCACGCTGATGCTGCCCTCGCCATCAGTGCTGGCCCCGCTGCTCGATAGGGGGTTGCTCCAGGCATCGCCCCGGTAATAAAACAATTGCCAGCCCGCCAGCGGCAGTAGCACGGTCTCGTTAGCCCGTTCGGCATCGCCGGGGGTGCGCGCCCACAGGGCCGCTTGTTGCCACACTTGTTGCCATTGCGCGCGCGTGCGTACTGGGCCAGATTGCCAGCGTAACCATTGTTCAGTGCCTTGCACATTGCGCCGCGTCCAAGCCACCACAATGGCCCCTTCGTCCACTGGGGCGCTGCTGCGGCGCGTCAGGCGCAACACTTGGCCGTCCCAGTCTAGTGGTGTGGTGTAGGGCAGGGTGAGCATGGCATCCAAATCGGTGCCCCATTGGGCCAAGGCAGTTTGCAATACCAGCCATTGGCTACTGCGTGCGCGGGTTTGTTCTTGGGTGCGTACCATGGCATCAAGGCCACGCCAGCCCATCAAGGCCAACAGGGACATAGCGGCCAAAGCCACCAGCAGTTCTACTAAGGTAAAGCCGTAGTGGTGTCGGTAGGTTGGGGCGCTGGAGGTCACGGCGCGCATGATATGGCATTGCGTACAAAACGCTGCGTGCAGGTGCTGCAGCCGTGGTAGTTTCGCTTATCAGAATTCTCAACTATCAGTGCCGTCAATCACCTCATCCTGAAGGATGAGGCTTGAAGCCGAAAGGAGTCAAGCCGG
>CAYMAC010000023.1:0-46590 GCA_964388325.1 uncultured Simplicispira sp.
GCGCTAGGTGGTGCGGCGGTGCGGTGGGAGAAGGTGTCAGCCATGAATGGCTCCTTTGTGACGATAAAGGAAGCCTGCCACCTTCACGACCAAGAGAGGGAGGCAGACCGTACAGGGTTGGTCGACCGGACAAAGGAACCGGCACGCCCTTACGAGCGTCCCTGCACGGCCCACCGTAGAGGGAGCCATGCTGCACAGCATGAAAAAAAGCCGCTACCAACAGAGTGGGCACGGCTACTGCGCCTTTGTAAACCGGGCGACCAAACCCGTACTGTGCTTTTTTTGCACAGTGGGAGAGAGTCTAACGGGAAATGGCCGCTAGGTGCAAGCCCTTCGCCACGGCCCCAGAGTTCAAGAAACTGCCACCTTGACCGTGCAACAAAATGAAACATATTCCCCATCTATAAACAGCTTGCACTGTGCGGATACTGTAAGAGCGCGTGCGCTGATGACGGTGCGCTGTGAAATTTGCAGTTTGCCTAAACGGTAAGACATTGGAATTTTCTGTAGGGTGCGGTAGGATGGTGCGGTTTTATTTGACGGGGCAGCTGGGGCGAGCTGTCGTCTACCTAGTTAAAAATAAAGAGATATATCAATGCAATTTAATTCGAAAAAAGCAATCATGAGCCTGTTGGCCATTTTTATCCTTGCTGGATGCCAAAAAGAACAGGATACGGCACAAGCACAAGCATCACCTTCCCCTACTCGGCCGACCGTAGTACCGCCCAAGCCTATAGTCTACGAGGGCCCATTCGGTCTAAAAATGGGTCTTTCTATTGAAGATACGAAAAAATTGTCAGGTCTTTCCAAAATGGAACAGAGTGAATGGATTTACAGGGCGGATATTGTCCCAACTCCACATCCGGATTTTGAATCTTATTTATTGCAGTTTTCAGAAAAAACTGGCCTTTGCCGTATTTCAGCAATTGGAAAGAATATAATATCAAGCGATAGTGGCAATGAAGTCAAAAGCAATTTTAATTCCATCGATGAATCTCTGAGTAAAAAATATGGAAAAGGCAAAAAATATGATTTTACTTCGTCTAAGTATGATTCCCCTGAGTATTGGATGATGCATTTGCTAAAAAAGAACCGTACCCTCATTAAATTCTGGAATAAAGAAAATGGATCAAATCTTTTAAACAATTTGAGCGACATTTCTTTGAAGGCAGAAGCATCTGATATGTGGACAGGATATTTAATTTTGACTTATGAGTTTGAAAATATTTCTGATTGTGTGGCCGAATCAAAATCCAACAATAGTAAGGGACTATAGATTAAAAACTGAATTCATTGCATTAATTTATATAGGTATCTAATAGTTGGCGTAGTTCTAAATTGTCGCTCAAGCGGGCAGCTTTCAGTTGCCGCTTTCCTTATTCGTTAGACTCTTCGCACAATAAGTTGCAATCACATATTTAACCGAAATTAACATGTCTATTAAAAATGTTTTTGTTATTGGGAATGGATTTGATTTAAGCCTAGGTCTACCTACGAGTTATTCTGATTTTTTAACGTCGAAGCAATTCAAAAAGCATATTGAAGATTCAGCCTCGTAGGTTGGGTTGCACGCAACCCAACATCGCCATCACAGGTAAGCAACTTTTTTATGGCGGGTGGTGCTGGTTTTGAAAATGTTGGGTTACATCCGTAACCCAACCTACGTTCTACGTTCTACGTTCTACGTTCTACGTTCTACGTTCTACGTTCTACGTTCTGGCATCTGTTTAAGCATCCAAATCTAACCCATCGCTCAAGCGGACAGCTTCCAGCTGCCGCTTACCTTAATTCGTTAGCCGCTCAATAGTGATAGCGAAGTTGTGCTATGAGTAAATAATCACCATCTACCTTATAAACCATACGGTGCTCATCATTGATGCGACGTGACCAGTATCCGGCCAATGCGTGCTTGAGTCCTTCAGGCTTGCCAGTGCCTTCAAATGGAGTATGGGTTGTTTCTTTGATTAATAAGTTAATGCGTTTAAGTATTTTATTATCAATCTCTTGCCAGTAAATATAGTCCTCCCAAGCTTGCTCTGCAAAGATTAACTTCATTCCAACAAGCTCCGCTCCTTACCTTGACCACCCTCTAAACTAACCACGGCTTCAAGCAAGCGTTTTGCATTTTTGGGAATACGAAGCAAGTAAGCAGTTTCTTCGAGTGCTTTGTAGTCGTCGAGTGACAGCATGACCACGGATTGTTGTCCGTTGCGGGTAATAATCATTGGCTCATGGTCGTTGCAGACCCGATTCATAGTGTAGGCGAGGTTTGCTCGGGCGGCAGTGTATGTAATAGCATCCATGATGGGTACTCCGTTGAATGTACGTGATATTGTACATATTTTTCAAAAATTTCGTGCTGTTGGGTCTTGCTGGCCGGTGCGTGGGCTTGGGTTCTAACTTGCCTACAGGGACTTCCCACTTAAAGAATCCATCAGTTCATGCCGCCATACGCTTTTGCCGCGCTGTGGGCTTCCACAAGTCAATCTTGGTGCTTGGTCACCGTTTTGGAACTGGGGAAGTCCCTTCGTATTCGCTCAAGCGGACAGCTTCCAGCCGCCGCTTACCTTGATTCGTTAGATTGCTTGAACCATGTCTCTGACCCATCGCGCTGTCTCCGAGAAGGACATTCCACTCATTTGCAGCTTTCCGCAAAGCGAAGATGAGTTGTTTTTCTTGTTTCCAAAGGCTGAATTCCCTCTGGCTCCATCGCAGTTGCAGGACGCTATTGCAAAGCGCTCAGACTCAACGGTTGTCGAGCTTGCTGGTGAAGTTGTCGCATTCGCCAATTTCTACCGCTGGGAAACTGGCGGTATTTGCTCTATTGGAAACGTTATTGTTTCCCCGGCAACCAGAGGGCGAGGCGTCGGCCGCTATCTCATCGAGCATATGACGAGCCTTGCTTTCTCAAAACATTTGGCTAGCGAGGTAACGGTGTCTTGCTTCAATCAAAACGTCGCTGGCCTGCTGCTTTACCCAAAACTTGGATTTCAGCCGTATGCCATCGAGGAACGAAAAAGCTGGAAAGAAAATCAGGTTGCGCTCATCCACATGCGGCTGCCCCGAAATGCAACCTAATATTGCGGTCAAGGCCCTTAATCTTCAGCGCGCGCCACGGGCAAAGCCGGAAAACGCACGGTAAACAAGGCCCCCGGTGGCGTTTGGCCCGGATGGGCATCGTCCAGACTGACCTCGGCACCATGCTGGGTGGCGATTTCTAGCACAATGGGTAGCCCCAGCCCTGAACCATCGGCCTCGGTGCCCAAGGCGCGGTAAAACGGCTGAAACACCAGCTCGCGCTCGGCCTCGGGCACGCCCGGCCCGGAGTCTTCTACCTGCAACACCACGCTTTGGTGTTCTATGTCAATCAACACTCTGGCGGTGACCACGCCCGGCTTTTCTGCGGTGGATGGGGTGTAGTGGATGGCGTTGTCCACCAAATTGCGTACCAGTTCCATGATGAGCGTGGGGTTGGCATCCATTTGCAGCCCCCAATCGCCCGGCTCGGCGCCGTCATAACCCAAGTCGATGCGTTTGTCTAAGGCGCGGGGCACCGAGTCGCGCACCACTTCAATCACCAGCTGGGCCAAATCACAGGGCTGGCGCGGCATCACGGCGCCACTGCCTTCGGCGCGTGCCAAAGCCAGTAACTGGTTGACGGTATGGGTGGCGCGAATGCTAGAGCGCCCAATTTGCTGCAAGGAGCGTTTGAGTTCTTCGGTGCTGGTGCCTTCGCGTTGGGCCAAATCGGCCTGCATTCGTAGCCCGGCCAAAGGGGTTTTAAGCTGGTGTGCGGCATCGGCCAGAAAGCGTTTTTGTGTGGCTAAAGAGTCGTGCAGGCGGTTGAGCAAATCATTGACGGCATCTACCAAGGGGGCCACCTCTAAGGGCACGGCTTTGTGGTCTAAGGGGCTGAGGTCGTCGGGGCTGCGCGCACGGATGCGTTCTTCCAATCGGTGCAGGGGCCGAATGCCATGCGCTAGCGCCAGCCACACCAACAACACGGCCAGCGGCAAAATCACAAATTGCGGCAGCATCACGCCTTTGATGATTTCGGTGGCCAGCACGCTGCGTTTTTCGCGGGTTTCGGCCACCTGCACCAAGGCCATGCCGCCCTTGCTCAAGGGCAGGCGCACCCAAATATAGGCTACGCGGATATCAATGCCGCGCAATTCGGCATCGCGCAGTTGCACTTGCGCGGTGTTGGGTACTTGGTCTTCGGGGGGTTGGGGCAACTCGCTTTCACCTGAGAGCAGTTCGCCATTGGGCCCCATGACTTGGTAATAAACGATGTCCGAGTCATCGGCGCGCAAAATTTCGCTGGCGGGCTGGGGCAAATTAAATTGCACCTTGCCCCGGTACACCATGACCAGTTGTGCCAGTGCGTGGGCGTTGTACTCTAAGGCGCGGTCAAACGGTTTGTTGGCAATACCTTGGGCCACCAGCCATGTCAGGGCCAAACTGACTGGCCATATCAACAGCAGGGGCGTGAGCATCCAGTCCAGAATTTCACCAAACAGCGAGCGCTGTTCACGCTGGAAGATTTTCAAGGCGCAGACCCCAAAAGCAGCAGACGCACAGCCGCCCTAGCCCGGGATTTTTTCTAAGCAGTAGCCCAAGCCGCGCACCGTGGCGATGCGAATCGGCCCTTTTTCTATCTTTTTGCGTAGGCGGTGGATATAGACCTCGATGGCGTTGTTGCTGACCTCTTCGCCCCACTCGCACAGGCGCTCGACCAGTTGGTCTTTGCTGACCAAGCGCCCAGCGCGTTGCAGCAGCACTTCTAACAAGCCCAGTTCGCGTGCCGAAAGTTCTACCATTTTGCCGTCAATGGTGGCGACGCGCCCGGCTTGGTCATAGACCAAGGGGCCGTGGCGAATGGTGGCACTGCCGCCCCCGGCACCCCGGCGCACCAAGGCGCGCACGCGCGCTTCCAGTTCTTGCAGGCTAAAGGGTTTGGCCATGTAATCGTCTGCGCCAAAATCCAAGCCCTTGACGCGCTCTTCTACGCTATCGGCTGCCGTCAAAATCAACACGGGCAAGGTAGCTCCCCGGCTACGCAAGCGCTTGAGCACTTCTAGGCCATGTACCTTGGGCAGGCCCAAATCCAAAATCAATAAATCAAACTCGTGGTTGGTCATCAAGGCGGCATCGGCCTCGCTGCCGCTGGCCACATGGTCTACCACGGCCCCCGAACTGCGTAAGGTACGCAACAGGCCATCGGCCAGCACTTGATCATCTTCGGCAATCAAAATACGCATGCAAAAAATCCTGTGTCAGGTCGGTGAAAGGTGCTAATTTTAGGAGAGTGCCAGCACCAGTCATTTAATGCACACCAAGCGCACTTGACGCAGGTCGGTCAGGCCCTGCAAAGCCTTTTCAATGCCGTCCATTTTGAGGGTACGCATTCCGCTGGCCAGACACGATTGCAGCAACTGCGCCACGCGTGAGCGCAGTTGAATATGCTCTTTGATGGCATCGTCGGCCACCAGCAACTCGTGCAGCGCTACGCGGCCTTTGTAGCCGCTGCCTTGGCATTTCTCACAGCCCACCGGGCGGTAAAGCTGCAACTGGCCTTGGGCATTGGCGTATTGGCTGTGCCAGCTTTGTAGCAAGGCTTGGCACTGCTGCGCCTCGGGCTGCACTTCGCTGGTGGTTTGTAGGTACTCATGGGCGCAGGCGGCCAATTCGGCCTCGTCGGGCTGGTAGGCTTGTTTGCAACTGCACAGCTTGCGCGCCAGCCGCTGCGCCAGCACGCCCAGCAGGGCATCGGCAAAATTGAAGGGGTCCATGCCCATATCCAGCAGGCGCACGATGGATTCGGGGGCCGAATTGGTGTGCAGGGTAGAGAACACCAAATGCCCCGTCAGTGAGGCTTCAATGCCCATGCTCACGGTTTCTAGGTCGCGCGATTCGCCCACCATGATGATGTCGGGGTCTAGGCGCAAAAAGGCGCGCATCACGGTGGCAAAATCCACCCCGGCTTTTTTGTTCACCTGCACTTGGCGCAGGCCGCGCTGGGTGATTTCTACCGGGTCTTCCGCCGTCCAGATTTTGCTTTCTGGGGTGTTGAGGTGCTTGAGGATGGAGTGCAGCGTGGTGGTTTTGCCCGAGCCGGTGGGGCCACAGACATAAAACAGGCCGTAGGGTTTGGTGATGGTGGCCATCAGCCGTTGCAGGTTGTGGCTGCTGAGGTTGAGCTGCTCTAGCGGCAATGGCTCGCCACCGCGCAACAGGCGCATCACCACGTCTTCTACGCCGCCCATCGAGGCGATGGTGGCCACGCGCAATTCAATATCCAAGGGGCCAAAACGGCGGAATTGGATTTTGCCGTCTTGCGGTTTGCGCCGCTCAGAAATATCCAAATCACACATGATTTTGATGCGTGTGACCAATGGTGCGCGGTAGGCTGCCGGAACCTCAATATAAGGCCGCAATACGCCATCAATGCGAAAACGAATTTGGGTTTTTTCTTTGCCGGGCAGGGGTTCGATGTGGATATCAGAAGCGCCTTGCTGGTGGGCATCCAAAATGATGCGGTTGACCAGTTTGACCAACTCGTTGTCGGCAGCGGCAGACACCAAGGCGGTATCGTCCACGCTGTCGTCGGGCGCTATATCACTCAGGTCGGCCAGCATACGGTCCACGCTAGTGTCGGCTTGTGCGGGGTAGAGCTGGTCTAGGGTTTGCAGAAACTCTTGCCGGGTCGTAACCGCATATTCAATCGGCTGCGCTTGTGGAAACACCTGTCCCACAATGCGTGCGCTTTGCACCGCCTCGGGGTCTAGGCACATCACTTGCAGGCCACGGCTGCCTTCTTCCAAAGGTACCCAACCTTGGGATAGCAAAAAATCGCGCTTGAGGGCACCGTGCAGCGCTTCAACCCGCAAACGCTGTGCCTGAAACCCAACATAGGACACACCAAAAAACGCCGCCAAACTGGCCCCAATGGCTGCCAAGCTTACGCCCTGTTGGAGCAAGAGGGCCTCGCTGGGCAAGCCGCTGTCGCGGGCTTGTTGTAGGCACTGGGCCAAATCTACGCCGCTGATGTGGCCCTGTTGCACCAGCCATTGGTAACGCACACTGCCCGGCAGTGGTGCCGGGGCGCGGCTGGGCAGCGGGGGCAGTGCTGCTGGAGCGGCTGCTGGCTCTGGCGCACTGCTGCTGGCCAGCGGTGGCGGTGGCCCCCGGTGTTTAAAGGCAATCGCCAAGGTTTTGCACAGTTCAGTAACGCCGTGTTCGGCAGCGCTGCTAAAAGGCTCGCCATTGCGGGTGTTAATAAGCTGCAACACACCGTACAGAGTGCCATCTTGCACGATGGGGGCGGTGAGCAATTGGCGCGTCACATAGCCGGAGCGGCGGTCCACTTCGGCCTGAAAATTCAAATCGGGTGCAATGCTACGTAAAGCGGCACTGTCGTGGGCATCAGGGACGTTAATCAGCCGCCGCTTAAAGGCCACATAACCAGCCACACTGTTGTTTTTGATACGCAAACGGATACTGCGGATGGTTTGCAGGCCGGTTTTGACGCGCGAGACGATGTATTCACCATCTTCAGCCACGGTGTAAATGGTGATGCGGTCGGCAGCGAACAAATCGCAAATCGGCTGCGCCAAATCCACCATGATTTGCTCGACGCGGTCGGTGTTGTGGATGCGGTTGCTCAGGTGTTGCAGCGCCCGAAAAAACGCCGCTTCATCTAAGGGGGTGGGGGTGGGAGAAGCCATCAGCTTAAAACTCAAAAATTTGCCCAGCTTCTAACCAGAACAAGGGGTATTGTTGCGCCAGTCCCAAGGCTTGCACTTCAGCATGTAGCAAGGCTACCTCTAGCGGTTTGGTGTGCGTCAGGCCAATGCGGCAGCCTTTTTGCAGTGGCATGGGCAGCTGTGCTAGCTCTTGGGCCAGCACCTGCGGGCACAGGTGGCCACTGGCATGGGCCAAGGCGCTGGCGCGCTGGCTAAAGGTCAGCTCAATGACGAGCATGGCCAGCGGCAGTTGGCGCAAGCGTTGCCAAAACGCGGGGTTGCGTTCGGTGTCGCCGGTAAATACCCAATGGCCTTGGGGCGTGTGTACGGCAAAGCCGACGGCGGGCACGGTATGTTGTGCTGGTAAGACCTCGATTTTCTGACCGCTCAGGGTAAGCACTTGGCCCACTTCAATCGGGTGAAACTGCACCATAGGCCGCTGCGGCGATGGAATGACTGAAAAATCAGGCCAAATCACCCCGTTAAAAATATGTGCGCGCAAAGCGGCAATGGTGGCGGGCAGGGCATGAACGCGCAGGGGCTGGCTGCGTAGCCCAGCCACGGCATCGAGCATCAGGGGCAGGGCGGCCAGATGGTCTAGGTGCGAGTGGGTGAGCAACAGGTGGTCAATTTGCACCATCTCGCCCAGCGGTAAATCGGCCACGCCGGTGCCCGCATCCAGCAAAATGTGCTGGTCGAGCAAAAAAGAGGTGGTGCGGGCATGTTGTGCAATGGCACCCGAGCAGCCTAAAACCCGTATTTTCATAACGGCCATTCTGGCACGAGTGGGCGGGGCATTGTGCGGGGAATCCCTTGTGGGCTGTCAAAAATCTGCCTTCTAAGGGACAAGGTGCTGCACTCTTGGTTTACAGTGGCGTTGTCGGCACCCAGCCGACCGAAGTTCGAAAAGGAGATCAACATGCAAGTGCAGGTACACGCTAACGACCACATTCAAGGCGGTGAATCTTTGGCTCAATGGATTCAGACCGAAGCCCTTGACCGGCTGGCCCGTTTTCGCGAGAACATCACCCGCGTCGAAGTGTTCCTGACCGATGTGGATGCCGGTAAATCCGGTGCCAACGACAAGCGTTGCCGCCTAGAGGCACGCCCCGCAGGACGCCAACCCGTTACGGTCACTGCCGATGGTGACAAAGTGCCCGTGGCTTTTATCAGTGCCGTGGATAAGCTCATCCACGCTTTGGATGCCGATTTGGGCCGGGTCAAGGCCCGCCATGCCCGCGACACCATCGGGGCACATTTGCAAGACCCAGAATAAGCGCCGGGGCGGCTGGGTAGTCGCCCTTTGGCCCTTGGTTCGGAGCGCAAGCTGCTATGGCACTTGCGCTTTTTTTTGCCGTGCTGATTTAGCCCGTGCTTTGGCCAGAGGAGCGCTCGCTTTCGCCATCCAACGCCGCTATCAATTCGGGCAGAAAGGCGGACAACTCGCCGGTGGTCAAGGCCCAATCGGCATCAAAACCGGCCTCTTGTGCCGCTGATTCGGCCAAAGCGGTATCGAGCCAAGCCAGTTTTTTCAGTTGCAAGCCTTCGGTCAGCACAAAAGACAGGCGGTCGGCCCAGCTCAGGGCCAAGCGGGTGGGCAGTTTGCCCGCTTCGATATGGGCGCGGATTTCGTCAATGTCCAAGGGGTGGCGGGCATAGCGCACCACGGCTTTGTCTTCGGCGCTGCTTTTGAGTTCGCATTCGCGGTCAATGCTAAAGCCCGATGGCGGTTCTTGGCTGCACAGCCATTGAGCCATCGCTGTTGCGGGGGCGGTTTGCGTATCTAGCAACCACAGCGACAGCCCCGGCAGAGCTTGTACCAAGGCGCTTACCACGTCATCGGCCCGGCTTTGGCTGGCGCAGTCGAGCAGCACAAAACCGGCTTGCGGGTCAATCCACAGGTGGATGTGGCCTTGGCGGGTAAAGGCTTGGGGCAGCAGGTCGAGTTTGGCTTCTTCTTTCAGGTCGCGGGTTTCGCGTTTGCCGGGTTTGCGTCCGGTGGTTTGTTGGATATGGGCGGCTTTTTCTTGCACTTTGCGCGCTAGTACGCTGGCGGGCAGCAGCTTGGTTTCGGTCATAAAGCACAGCAGCCATTGGCCGCCAACAGATTCAACCAAGGGGCCGTGGGCCTCGCCACGCGGGGGCACCCAGCCCCAAGCGCGTTCTTGGGTGGCGCTGCATGGTATGAACGGGGTTGGTGCCAATGCCGCCTCGAGTTGCTGCAATCCAATGGGCCAAGCGGGTGCCGTGCGGTAAATGATGAGGTTTTTAAACATGAAACAGATTTTTTTGCTGGGGCGATAAGGCCAGGGGCTGGCATGGTACGCGCTGTGTGGCGGGCTGGGGGCGCGGCTTTACAAAGGCGCAGCAGTGCTACATGACAGACTGACATGCGGCGCGCATACTATGGCCTTGAGAAACATGTTCTAAGTGCTGGCACGGTCGTGCTGGTGGTGTTTTTTGCCGAAAGGATTTTTTATGGCCTTCTGTCTTTCTCGCAAATTGCTGGCAACTGCGGTGTTGGCTGCCTTGTCTCTGCCCGGTTGGGCCCAGTCTGATGCAGCAGCTCCAGCAGCTGCCGCTGTGACCGCACCGGCAGCAGTTTCTGCCCCAGCTGCCACTGAAGCGGCCAAACCAGCGGCCCGTTCTGGCCCGCGCGCCCAACGTGGCGAGCCCGGTTACCAAAAGAAGCCACACCACTACCGCCAGCACCGTGCCATGCGCGCTGATAAAGCAGCTACTTGGCAAGAGCGCCGCGCCCAGCACCAAGCACAGCTCAAAGCGCAGTTGCAACTGAGCCCAATGCAAGAAGCCGCTTGGACAGAGTTCATGGCAGCGATGGAGCCATCGCGCCATGCCCGTTTGGGTTGGGACGGTATGGAGCAATTAACCACCCCCGAGCGGGTGGACCGCATGCGCGCCCTGCGTATCCAGCACGCTGCCGAGGCTGACCGCCGAGGCGATGCCGTCAAAGCCTTTTATGCCCAGCTCAACCCAGCGCAGCAAAAAACCTTTGATGCCCACCACCCAGCTTACCAAGGTGGCCACCAGCGCATGGCCGGCCCAAAGGGCCGGGGCATGATGCCAGCACCAGCTGCCGCTGGCATGATGGAGCAGCCTGGCTGGAAGCATCCTGATTGCATGATGGATGGCACTGGCCCACGCGATGGTAGTGGCCCACGCGGTCCACGTGCCACAGCGCCAGCAGCGGCCCAATAAGCCAACTTGAGCAGCGTAGCACCAGTGCCCTGCTGTGGGCCTATCAGGTTCTCAGGGTTGGTGCTGGTGCAGCCAGTCTTCTAGCTGCAACTCGGGCAGGGGGCGGCTAAACAGGTAGCCCTGAAAGGTTTGGCAGCCTGCGTGCAGTAGCACATCGCGTTGGGCGGTGGTTTCTACGCCTTCGGCAATCACGTTCAGGCCCAAACTACGGCTGAGGCCAATAATGGTGTTGACGATGGCGGCATCGTTGGGGTCAGTGAGCAGGTCACGCACAAAACTTTGGTCAATTTTGAGCTGGTCTAGCGGCATCTTTTTCAGGTAGCTCAGGCTAGAGTAGCCGGTGCCAAAATCATCTAAAGAGAAGCCCACCCCCAGCTGGCCTAGTGCCTCCATCGTGGCGATGGTGGTGTCCATGTCTTCTACCAGCAGGCTTTCGGTCAGTTCTAACTTGAGGCGCTGGGGCGGCGCTTGGGTGCTGTGCAGCACTTGGGCCACCTCTTGCACAAAGCCCGTATTGCGAAACTGGCGCGAACTGACGTTGACGGCCATGCTGATGTGGCACAACTTGGGCTGGTGCTGCCAGCGCGCCAGCAATTGGCAAGCGCTTTCTAGCACCCAGCGCCCCAGCACCAAGATGATGCCGGTTTCTTCGGCCAGCGGCACAAAATCGGCGGGCGAGACCATGCCGCGCTCGGGGTGCTGCCAGCGTACCAGTGCCTCAATGCCAACGCATTGGCCCAGGTGGTTGACTTGGGGTTGGTAGTGCAGCAAAAACTGGCCTTGGGCTGAGGCGCTGCGTAAGTCAGACTCTAGTGCAGCGCGCGCCGTGACCACCGCCTGCATGTGCGGGTCAAAAAAGCGCAAGGTGTTGCGCCCAGCGGTTTTGGCTTGGTACATGGCCAAATCGGCCTGCTTGAGCAACTCGCCCACGCTGGTGCTATCGCCTTGGAACGGGGCAATGCCAATGCTGGGGGTGCTGCGGTATTGGTAGCCGGCCAGCTCGTAGGGCTGGCCCAAGGTGGCTAAGATTTTTTCGCCCACGCTGCGCGCACTCAGGGCCAAAGCGCCGGGGTCTGGCCCCAAGGCTTCGAGCATCACCACAAACTCATCGCCCCCCAAACGGGCTACGGTGTCCACGCTACGTACACAGGTATTGAGGCGCTGCGCCACCTGTTGCAATAACTGGTCGCCTTGGTCGTGGCCTAAAGTGTCGTTGAGGGTTTTGAAGTTGTCTAAATCAATAAACAACAAGGCCCCGCCTTGTTGCTTGCGCTGTGCGGCGGCCAAGGCTTGGTGCATCCGCTCCATCAGTAACATGCGGTTGGGCAGGCCGGTAAGCGAGTCGTAAAAGGCCAAGCGCTGAATTTCGCGCTCGGTGGCTTTGCGCTGGCGGATGTCGGTGTGGATGGCCAAGATGGACTCGGGCTGGCCGTCTTCGCTGCGTACCAGTGTCCAGCGTCCTTCAATGTCAATGGCGTGGCCGTCGCGGTGGTGCTGGATGATTTCTCCGGCCCATTCGCCCTGCTGCAATACGGTTTCAGAGGCACGGTAAAACAGCGTCGGGTCTTGGTAGAGCAATGAGGCGATGGAGTGCCCCAGCACCTGCCACTGCGGCCAGCCATAAACGCGCTCGGCGCTTTTGTTCCAGTAGGTGATGCGATGCTCTAGGTCGTGAACGATGATGGCATCTTGCGCTTTGTCTAACAGCGATGCTTGCTGGCGAATGCGGTTGTCCGAGACTTGGCGTTCGATTTCGGCAGCTGCGCGGGCAGCAAAAATTTGCAGGGTAGAGGTGACGAAGTCGGAGTCGGCCAGTGGCTGGGTAAACAGCACAAAAATCATGCCGATGGTCTCGCCCGAGCTGTCGCACAGTTGTTGGCCCACGTAAGCTTGCGCTTGTAAGCGCCCAGCAGTGATGGGGGTGTCTGGGTAGAGTGCAGCGGCCCCTTGGGGCACCACGTATTGGCGCTGCGTGAGCAGCTTCATGCTGGGCGTAGCTTCTAGGTCGTACTCTAGGTTGGGTAGCAATTGGCCTTCTACCACCATTGCTAAAGCAGCTACGCGCGCGGGTTTGTCGTATTGCCGGGGCAGCAAACGCATCACGCAACCGGCTTGGGCATCTAATACTTCGGCCATTTGGCTGGCCAGTTGCACAAAAAATTCGGTGCCGGTGGTGGTAGAGACGGCAGCGGCCACCTTGAGCACCGAGGCGTGCAGGCGTTGCTGCTCGCGCCGGGCGCGCAAGCTGGTAATGCCAAAGGCCAAGTCGTTGGCCAAGTCTTGCAGCAGGCGTGCCTCTTGGCTGCTGATGTGCAGCACTTCGGGGGCGTAGAGGTAAAGCAGGCCAAAGGTGCGCTCGCCGTGGCGCAGGGGCAGGCTAATCACGCCATGAAAACCGTGCGCCAGCAGGCGTGCAGACAGTTCGGCATAGATGGGCTCGGTGCGTACATCTTGCACAATCACGGGCTGGCCAGTGCGTACCGTCATGCCCGAGGGGCCTTGACCGTGCGGGGCGGTGTCAGACCAAGACAGGCGCAGGCTGCTGAGGTAGTCGTCATAGTTGCCAGCATGGCTGACGACTTCGATGGTTTTGGCGGCATCGTCGCGCGCAAAGCCTACCCAGCCCAAACGGTAGCCGCCAATTTCTACGGCAATGCGGCACACGGCCTCTAGCAGTTCAGGCTCGGTGGTGGCGCGCACCATCGCCTCGTTGCAAGCGCCTAGTAGCTGTTGCGCGCGCCCCAAGCGGGCCAGTTCGCGCTGGGCGCGTAGCCGGTCGGTGATGTCGGTGGCCATGACCTGCCGGGCCGGGTAGCCGTTGAACGCTATGTTGCGCGAGGAAACCTCGACTTCTATCAGTGTGCCATTTTTATGCAAATGTTGGTGTTGCAAGCTGCGCTGTCCGGTGCCTTCTTTGCCCAAGGCCAGCACTTCGGCACGAAACTGCGCGCGTTTTTCTGGCCGCCACAGGTCGGCCATGCCCATGCCCAGTAGTTCGGCTTCGGTGTAGCCATACAGTGCCAACATGGCCCGGTTGACGGCCAAAATGCGTAGGCTCTCATCCAAGGCATAGACCCAAATGGGCTGCGGGTGGTAGTCAAACAGTAGCCGGTATTGTTGTTCGGAGGCGCGCAGTTGGGTGGCTACTTGGCGCAGGTGCAGTAATGCGCCCAAAGATTCGGCCAGCATTTGCAGGTGTGCGGCATCACGGGCGATAAAGCCGTGGTCGTGCTGGGCGTTGGCTTGTAGCAGGCCCACCACTTGGCCTTCTACGCGCAGTGGGGTGACCAAGGTGGAGCGCACTTTGCCATCGCCGTGCATGGGGGCTATGTCTTGACACAGGCCACTGGTGGGGTTGCATTGCACGGTTTGGCCGTGCAACAGGCGTTGCCATGCGGCGCATTGGCGCAGGGGCATGGTACGCCCTAGCGCTGGGGCATCGCGTCCGCTGCTGGCATGGGTAATGAGCTGTTCGTTGTCGATTAAGTCTAGGCTGGCGCTGCGTGCGCCAGTGATGTCTAGCGTGGCTTGCACCACCAAATCGAACAAATCAGTTTGGCTAAGCTCTAAAGCGGCCATGCGCTGCTGCACTTGCACCAAGGCCGCTTGGGTGTGTGCTTCTTGCAGGGCATCGAGGTGGGCTTGTTTGTCGGCGCTGATGTCACGGATGCCACCTACCATGCGTAGGGCTTGGCCAGCGTCGTTGCGGATGACAAAGCCCCGGTCTTGCGCCCAGATGATGCTGTCATCGTCGCGCACGATGCGGTATTCGGCGGCCCAATCGGTGTCTTGTCCTTGAATGGCGGCGTACAGGGCTTTGACAATGCGCGCCCGCTCGTGGGGGTGAACGCGCTGCGCCCAAGCTTCGGCATCGGGCATGGCTTGGTGGGCATCCATGCCAAACAGGGTGCGGTAAGAGTCGCTCCACCAGATGTGGCCAGTGCGTACGTTCCAGTCCCATACGGTGTCGGCGGTGGCGTTGGCTACCAGATGAAAGCGCTCTTCGCTCAGGCGCAGGGCTTGGTGCTGGCGGCGCAGCTGCAATTGCGCCATGACTTGGTTGGCCAGCATTTGCAGGGCCGCACGCTGGCTAGGGCTGAGTGCGCCGGGGCGGGTATCCATCACCAACAGGGTGCCGATGGTGATGCCCTCGGGGGTGATGAGGGGGGCGCAGGCATAAAAGCAGATATGCGGCGCACCCGTTACTAAGGGGTTGTCTTTGAACAGCGGATGCTGGCGGGCATCGGCAATTTCTACGACCTCGTTGTTGCCACTGAGCCAGTGTTTGCAAAAAGCCACGCTCAGATTGGTTTGGCGCATGGCCAACCCAACACGCGCTTTGAACCACTGGCGTTGCTCATCAATGAAGTTGACCGCCGCCATTGGCGTGTCGCAAATATGCGCCGCCAGTTGGGCCAATTGGTTAAAGGCTTCTTCTTCGGGGGTGTCTAGGATGGCATAGGCTTGCAGTGCCAAATGGCGCTGCACATGGGGACTGTGTAAAAAGGGGGCACCCAAAGGAAGCGTCATGGCCCACACCCCTCTAGGGGTAGAAGGGTGGGCACAGCACAGCGCAACAGATAAAGCAAAGACCTTGGCATGAATCGGGTGGCGACTGGCAGACGGTTGAACACAAGGGCATAAAAAACGACTACGCTGGCCTTCGTTGGGGGCTTGACGGTGTTGGGATACTATATAACCTACTGCAAATCGCAAACACAGATAGTGGCCAGGATTTTGCTCAATAAACCTAGGGCCGCAAAAAAGCTACCTGTTGGGCGGCCCAATAACGCGCCTGTAAGTGGTCTAGCCGCACTTTTCCGCCGCTAGAGGGGGCATGAACAAAGCGGCCTTGGCCAACATAAATGCCCGCATGGGTAGGCTGCTGGCCTTGGCCAAACAATACCAAATCACCGCTGCGCCGCTGCTCGCGTGGCACGCGCTGGCCCCACTGGGCCAGTTGGGCCACGGTGCGCGGTGGTGCTTGGGTGGTGCGCGCCCGATAAACATAGCCAATCAGGCCACTGCAATCAAAACCGCCATCGGGGGTATTGCCTCCATAGCGGTAAGGCGTGCCCACCAGCCCCAGCGCATGGATGGCAATGTCGTGCGCCATTTCTGAAGACAAACGCCCGCCCTGTGGCCCACTGGCTGGGGGGCGCGTCAAGGACGGCGGCGACACCGGCGGCGCAGAGCTGCAAGCAGCCAGCGCCAGCACCAACGCTGGCCCCACCCAACGCCCCCAGCACCATGCGGCTGCGGCTGCGCCTGCGTGTTGCCGCTGCATGGTTTAACGCACAATCATCACCGGTACGGTGCATTGGGCCAGCACCTTGGTGGTGATAGAACCCATCACCAAGGTGGCCAGCGCTCCATGACCGTGCGAGCCCATGACCAACAAATCAAATTGTTTGTTGGCCGAGGCCACTTCGGCAATGGTTTCGGCAATATGGCCTACTTTGGAGATGGTTTGCAGTGTTACCCCTTGGGTGGCCATAAACTTGACCACCGGGTCTAACACTTTTTGGTTTTCCTCTGCGTAATACTCTTCTACCAGCTCTTTGCTTAAAGAGGCACGGGCATGGGCGGGCAAGGGCGGGTGTACCGTTAGGGCGGTGTAGTGGTGACCGCTACCCAAAAGCTCATCATGGGCGGCCAAATAAGCCAGCATTTTTTTGGTAAAAGGGCTGCCATCGACGGCCAATAAAATTTTCATTGCTGCTGCTCCTGCTGGGTAAAAAATGCGGTTGCTGGCCATCATACGGTGGCTTCTGGCCTCCGTACAGGCACGCTAGCCCTAGTCTTGGTACATTGCCACCTATGCACCCCCCTGCCCTGATTCCTGGTCTGTACGGCTTGCGCCGCCGTGTGGTTTATGTCACCCTGTACGAACTGATAGCCATCGTGGCCGCTACCATCGGGTTAATGTGGCTGTCAGACCAAAGTGCGGGCCACTCGGGCGTGGTGGCGGTGCTGGCCTCGGCCATTGCGGTGCTATGGAACCTGCTGTTCAACACCTTGTTTGAACGCTGGGAAGCGCGCCAAACAGTGCGCGGGCGCAGCTTGCGCCGCCGTGTGGCCCACGCTATTGGCTTTGAGGGCGGGTTGGCGCTGATTTTGATACCCGTGTTTGCTTGGTGGTTTAACGTCAGCTTGTGGCAGGCACTGGTGATGGATTTTTGGATGGTGCTGTTTTTTTTGCTCTACACCTTCGGCTTTAACTGGGCCTTTGACCGCATTTTTGGCCTACCCGCCTCGGCCTGTGCTGGCCCGGCCTAGGCCAGACAAAATAGAGATAGCCTCAGCAGGCTATGGTTCTTAACCGGTGGCAAAAATAAACGTGACAGGTACGCCACCAAAGCAAGAAACGCGATGCGTTTTGCGCTCTACCTGCCCGGCAACTGTGCCGAGGTTTCACGCGCAACCCGATGAACGCCCCCCATTTGCCAAAAAATCCGCCCACCTTACAAGGTTTGGTACAAGCGATTGAGCAAGCCCAGGCCGAAGACAGTTTAAGCAACCCCTTTACAGCGGCGCAGTGGGAGGTTTTGTCGGCCTACCTGCAACCGCACACGCTGGCGGCTTCGCAAATTTTGTTTGCCAAAGGGGTACTAGACCGCACCCTGTATTTGGTAGAAACCGGCAACCTGAGCGTGCATTACGAAGACGAAAAGCAGCGCCTGCGAATGGCCGTGGTAGGCCCCGGCTCGGTGGTGGGCGAGGGTGGTTTTTTCTCACACCGGCCCCGCAGTGCCACGGTGCAGGCCGCCGCCCCAAGCCGCCTGTGGGCCTTGCCCGCATTGCGCTTTACCGAGTTATCTAACCGCCAACCGGCCATTGCTTTGGCTTTGTGCATGGCCGTGGGTGCCGTGGTCTCTAAACGCTTGGCCGACCGCCGCCGCCGCGTGGCCGCTACCTAAAACGCTACGCATCCATTTGAGATAACGCAGAATATGGCCCAATAGGCCATAGAGCCGCCCTATAAGGGGTGTAGGCAAAGTACACTTCTTGCGGATTTTTACAGGTGTTATCGGAAGAAAGAATGCCATGTCCTTTTTGAGCTGGTTTACGCGCAAATCTCCCCCAACCAAAGCTCACACCAGCGAGGCCACTGGCCTGCTCAATGCGGATGCCACGGTGCCTTTGGTGCCGGGAGCCGATGGTCAACCGCTGCTCAAACCAGCCCCGGCAGAACATGCCGCCAACCGCACCAACGAGCGCCTAGAGCGGCGCGAGCTGCTCTACATCGTGGTGCGCGATGCAATGGTGCGCGCTGGCGTGTTGTCGGCCAGTTACAAGTTCAAGGTGCTGTCCTTAGACCAGCGCGGACGACAGTTTTTAATCATGATGGATTTAGCGCGCGAGTACGGCGGCGAGACCGCCCGCCTCAGCGAAATTGAAGCCCTGATTGCCCAAACTGCCAAAGCCCGCTACGACATTGCTGTCTCAGCGGTGTACTGGCGCATCAATGACCATGTAGCCGTGGGCCTGCCGCAAAAGGTGGGCGCACCCGCTGCTGCACCGGCAGCAACAGCGCCACCAAGCCGTCCTGAGCGTCCACCGCCGCCGCACCTGCGCCCACGCCCGGTGCCGGTGGGTGGTGCGCCTGCTGGCGTATCGTCGCCCTTGCTCACACCCGCTGCTGCTGCGCCTGTACCAACGCCTGCACCCGCACCCGCGTTGGCCCCAGAGTTTCCAGTCCATATCCCAGCGCCAGTGGTGGCAGCCCCTGCATCTGCCCAATCCCGCTTTGACCCCATTGAGGCCGATGAGGTGGCGGCCTTTAAACGGGCCTTGGCCAGTGCAGCAGCAGCGCGCCCGGCCAGCACAGCAGCCCCCTTGGGGGTGTCGGTGCATTCGGGGCCACTGCGCCAGCCGGTCAGCGATACGGGTTTTGCCGATACCGAAATGCCCACCGATGCCCACGGCCCCGATTTGGGCAGCACCCAATACGGCGAGCTGCGCTAACCGCGCAACAGTTTGTCTTGTGCGCCCAACAAAGCCGAAGGGTGGCCTGACAGCACCAGCGTATCGCCTGCCGACAGCACCAGCGCATCGTCGGGGTTGGCTGTGCGGCCATTGCCGTGGCGCAAGCTCACCACCCGCACCCCCATAGCGGGCAAGGCCAGTTGCGCCAGTGGCTGGCCTACTGTCTTGGCCCCTGGTGGTAGGGTAATGCTGCTTAGGCGCTCTTGGTCGCGCTCATGCACGGTGTCATCGTCGGCCCCATGAAAATAGCCGCGCAGTAGGTTGTAGCGCGCATCGCGCTGGTTTTGCACCAGCCGCAACACCCGGCGCATGGGCACACCCACCAGCGCTAGCGCATGGCCCGCCAGCATCAACGAGCCTTCAATGGCTTCGGGCACAATTTCGGTGGCCCCCGCCGCTTGCAAGCGGTCTAGGTGCAAATCATCTTGCGTGCGTACCACCACGGGCATCTGCGGAGCGTGGCTGCGCGTATGGGCCAGCACTTTCAGGGCCGACGGTACATCCAGATAGGTAATGGCCACGGCACTGGCACGCACCAGCCCGGCGGCCACCAGTGCCTGCAAGCGCGTGGCATCGCCATACACCACCGAATGCCCGGCAGCTGCCGCTTGGCGCACCCGGTCGGGGTCTAAGTCCAAAGCCATGTAAGGGATGCCCTCTTGCTCTAACATGCGCGCCAAGTTTTGGCCGCAACGCCCATAGCCACAAATAATTACATGCTTGCTGGTGTCAATGGCTTTGCTGGCAATGGTGGTCATTTGCAACGATTGCTGCAACCAATCGCTGGCCACCAGCTTCATCACAATTTGGTTGCTGTACATAATGAGAAACGGCGTGGCCAACATGGATAGCACCATCGCCGCCAAAATCGGGTTCATCAGCGCCGGACGCAACAAGCCATGCGTTTGCATCAGTGCCAGCAGCACAAAGCCAAACTCGCCCGCCTGCGCCAAATACAGCCCGGTGCGTAAACTCACCCCCGTGGTGGCCCCCATGCCGCGTGCCAGCAGCAAAATAATGCCCAATTTAAGCAGCAGTGGCACTGCCAGCAGGCCCAGCACCAAGCCCCATTGCTCCACCAAAATATGCCAATCGAGCATCATGCCAATGGTGATAAAAAACAGTCCCAGCAGCACATCGTGAAAGGGGCGGATGTCGGTGCCCACTTGGTGCCGGTATTCGGTCTCAGACACCAACACGCCAGCAATAAACGCCCCCAAGGCCAAGCTCAGGCCGGCCAACTCGGTCAGCCAAGCCAGCCCCAAGGTAATCAGCAACAGATTGAGCATAAACAGCTCATCACTCTTGCGCCGCGCCACCAGCGTCAGCCACCAGCGCATGAGCCCCTGACCGCCGGTAAGCAACACCGCTACCAACACCACCGCCTTGAGCGAGGCCCAGCCCAGTGCGGGTAGTAAATCGTCGGGCGAGGCCGCTAGCGCCGGAATCAGTACCAGCAGCGGCACCACCGCCAAATCTTGAAACAGCAAAATGCCCATGATGCGCCGGCCATGCTCGCTTTCCAATTCGGCACGCTCGGCCATCAGCTTGACCACAATGGCGGTGCTGCTCATGGCCAGCGTGCCACCCAGCGCCAGCGCCGTCTGCCAGCTGACATCCCACACCCCCCCCAGCCACTGCGCCAACAGCAGTGTGCCGCCAGCAATGAGCAGCATGGTTATGAGCACTTGCAGCAGCCCCAAGCCAAACACTTCGCGCTGCATAGCGCGCAGTTTGGGCAAGCTGAACTCCAAACCAATAGCAAACATCAGAAACACCACGCCAAACTCCCCCAAGTGGCGCACACTTTCGGAGTTTTGCGCCAGCGCCAGCGCATGGGGGCCAATCAAAATACCGGCGGCCAAATAGCCCAGCATCGGGGGCAGTTTGAGGCTGCGGCAGGCCACCACACCCAACACGGCGGCCAACAAATAAAGCAAAGTTAAAGCAAGTGAAGACATGTGCGAATGCTACTCGGCTGCGATGCCAGGGGCATGGCCGATAAAATCGCCCTATGCAAGCTGCCCCTGGCGCACCGCGCCCCTTTAATGCCGCCCAAGCCCTGCGCTTGGGCCGAGAAACCTTTGACATCGAAACCGCCGCCCTGCGCGCCGCCGGAGAGCGCCTAGATGCCCACTTTGCCCAAGCGGTACACACCATACTGCACACCGCTGGGCGTGTAGTCGTCATGGGCATGGGCAAAAGCGGCCACATCGGGCGCAAAATTGCTGCTACCTTGGCCTCTACCGGCACGCCAGCGCTGTTTGTGCATCCCGGCGAGGCCAGCCACGGCGATTTGGGCATGGTCACGCGGCAAGACGTGCTGCTGGCTATTTCTCACAGTGGCGAGAGCGCCGAACTCAACGCCGTGCTGCCCGTCATCAAACGCTTGGGTGTGCCCGTGATTGCCCTGACTGGGCAAGCGCAATCGACCTTGGCCCGCCATGCCGACCAAGTGCTGGACACCAGCGTAGAGCGCGAAGCCTGCCCGCTCAACTTGGCCCCCACCGCCAGCACCGCCGTGCAATTGGCCTTGGGCGATGCCTTGGCGGTGGCGTTGTTGGATGCACGCGGCTTTCGGGCAGAAGATTTTGCCCGCTCGCACCCCGGTGGCGCTTTGGGGCGCAAACTGCTCACCCATGTCAGTGATGTGATGCGCCGGGGCGACGAAGTGCCGTGCGTGCCCCCCGAGGCCAGTTTTAGCGCCCTGATGCGCGAGATGAGCGCCAAGCGCTTGGGCGCATCGGCCATTGTGGATGCACAAGGCCGGGTGCTGGGCATTTTTACCGACGGTGATTTGCGCCGTCGCTTAGAGGCTGGGGCCGATTTGCGCCAAGCCAGCGCCGCCGAGTTAATGCACCCGCAGCCGCGCACCATCACAGAAACGGCCTTGGCGGTAGATGCTGCCGTGCTAATGGAAGAACACGGCATTACCAGCGTGCTGGTTTTGGACAGCCAAGGCGTGCTGGTGGGCATGGTACATATTGGCGATTTGATGCGCGCCAAAGTCATCTAAAAAATCACAACAACCAAAACCCGCCATGTCTGCCCCTACCCTGACGTTTGCCCCCGAGTTGCTACTGCTGGCGCAAAATGTGCGCGTAGCATTTTTTGATGTCGATGGCGTGCTCACCGATGGCGGCCTGTACATCACAGAGCAGGGCGAAACCCTCAAGCGCTTTCATACCCTCGATGGCCACGGCCTGAAGTTGCTGCAACAAGCGGGCATCACCCCGGCGGTGATTACGGGGCGCGATTCTGCGCCCTTGCGCCTGCGCCTGAAGGCACTGGGCATTGAACACGCTATTTTTGGCACCGAAGACAAACGCCCCGCCGCCGAGGCCGTTTTGGCCAGCTTGGGCCTGCAATGGAGCCAAGCCGCCGCTATGGGCGACGACTGGCCCGATTTGCCCGTGATGCGCCGCTGCGCCATTGCCTGTGCGCCCGCCCAAGCCCATGCTGAAGTGTGCGCCCAAGCCCACTACACCACCAGTGCCCAAGGCGGTGCCGGTGCAGTGCGTGAATGGTGCGATTTGCTGTTGGTGGCCAGCGGCCACTACCGCCGCCTGCTCGATAGCTACTTGGCATGAGCGCAGCACTGCACCGGCGCTGGGACAGCGTCTCCATCTACCTGCCGGTGTTGTTGATGGGTTTGCTGGCGCTGGGCACTTGGTGGCTGGTACGCAATGCGCCACAAGCCACCAAACCGGCGCTGGCAGCCGTAGCATCGTCTAGTCCAGACTACTTTATGCGCCAGTTTGCCGTGCAGCGCTTTGATGCCAGCGGGCGCTTAGAAAGCGAAGTGCGCGGCGAAATGGCGCGGCACTATCCGGCCAACGACACGCTAGAAATAGACCAAGTGCGTATCCACGCGCGCAGCGCCCAAGGCCAACAAACCCAAGCCAGCGCCAACCGCGCCCTGAGCAATGGCGATGCTTCCGAAATCCAGCTGTTTGGCAATGCCCACATCACCCGACAAGCATTGGATACAGGAGCAGCGCAGCCTACCTTAGAGTTCAGGGGCGAATTTTTGCACCTGTGGCCGCAAACGGAGCGGGTGCGCTCGCACTTGCCCGTGCGCTTGGTACGTGGCCAAGACCAATTTACTGCCGACACTATGGAATACGACCATCTGCAACAAGTCTTGCAGTTGCAGGGCCGGGTGCGCGGCACGCTGATGCCGCCACGGCACTAAGCGTTTTATGCCTTGCCTATGCCGCTATAACCGCGCTATTGCCGGGCTATTTTGGCCAATAGTTGAGCGCCAAAATAGGGTATGGGAAGGCTTAAACCATTGAAATTTTGCTATTAAATGAATAGCTATCAATAGGCAGTGCTACAAAGAGAAAAACTATTTTGCTTCCCCTGCCGATATGCAAATACGTATTTACCACTTCCCACTGTCATAGAGCAGGCGTAAAAACGAGGTGTCGGTACTGACACCAGACCGACGTTTTTGTGTAGATGGTGTCCACCAACGGGAGAACGCAAATGGCTTATTTCCAATGGGGCAACGACATGGCTATCGACAACGGCCCAATTGACCAGGACCACCAACTGTTGGTCGAGCAAGTCAATACCTTGCACACCGCCACCGCCGAGGGGCGCGGCCACGAAGTGGTAGGCAGCCTGCTAGAAGACATCATCCGTGACACCCTGAGCCACATTCGCCACGAAGAGCAGCAGATGGAAGCCTTGGGTTATCCGCACTTGGATGAACACAAAAAAGGCCATGAACGCTTTGTGGCCGACTTACAGCAACTGCGCCAGCGCTACCAAGCTGGGGCCATTACGGTGGCCGCACAGTTGTCTTGGTTGCTGCGTGATTGGTTGTCCATCCACATTCGGCGGCTGGACAAAGAATTGGCACGCTTTATCCTGCAAAAGCAGCGCCAAGGCCATCCACAAGCCTTGGCACTGGCCCACCACCATTGAGTTCAGGCGGCGGCTTTCATGCTGCCGGTCTTCACATAGCGGCTGTGCCACGACAGCGCTTCATCGAGCAGATGCGGCGTATGTTGGCCACTGGCCCCTTGTTTGGCACGGGCCAGATAGTCATGCAATGCTGGGCGGTAGTCGGGGTGCGCGCAGTTATCAATGATGCGCTGGGCGCGTTGCGTGGGCGATAAGCCGCGCAAATCGGCCAAACCTTGTTCTGTGACGATAATTTGCACATCATGCTCGGTGTGGTCCACATGCGAAGCCATCGGCACAATGCACGAGATGGCACCATCTTTGGCCACTGAGGGCGTAACAAAGAACGACAGATAAGCGTTGCGCGCAAAATCGCCCGAGCCACCAATGCCGTTCATCATGCCCGAACCCATGATGTGCGTCGAGTTGACGTTGCCATAGATATCGGCCTCAATCATGGCGTTCATGGCAATGATGCCCAAGCGGCGCACCAGTTCGGGGTGGTTGCTGATTTCTTGCGGACGCAGCAAGATGCGCTCGCGGTAAAAATCAATGTTCTCGGTAAAGTCGGCCAGCGCCGTCTTGCTCAATGAAATGGCCGTGGCCGAGGCTGACACCATCTTGCCCGCACGCAGCAAGTCCAACATGCCATCTTGTAGCACCTCGGTGTAGCCGGTCAGTTGCTCAAACGGGCTACCCAGCAGCCCGGCCAGCACGGCATTGGCCACATTGCCCACGCCCGACTGCAAGGGCAGCAGGTTGGCGGGCAGACGGCCCTGCTTCACTTCAAATTGCAAAAAGTCGATGATGTAGCTGGCAATTTTTTGCGACACCGCATCGGGGGCGGCAAAACGGGTGTCGCGGTCGCCCTGTTGGGTGTGTACTACTGCCACCACCTTGGCTGGGTCTACGTGCAAATAAGGCTCGCCAATGCGCTCGTGCGGGTGCGTCATCGGGATGGGCTTGCGGTGCGGGGGCACGGCGGTGCCGTAATAGATGTCGTGCATCCCGTCCATTTTTTCTGGCACTTGGGTGTTGACTTCCAAAATCACCTTGTCGGCCAAATCGAGCCAGGTTTTGTTGTTGCCCACGGCGGTGGATGGAATCAAGCGGCCATCGGGCAAAACACCTGCCACTTCCACCACGGCCACATCCAAATGGCCCAAAAAGCCAAACCAAGCGTGCTGCGCTACGTGCGACAAGTGCATATCGCTGAACTGCATCTCGCCGCTGTTGATTTTGTTGCGGCAAATCGGGTCCGACTGGAACGGCAGGCGCATCTCAATACCATTGACCTTGGCCAGCGCGCCGTCCAACTCGGGTGCCGTGGAAGCCCCCGTCCAAACGCTGATACGAAACGGGTGTCCTTGGCCGTGCTCGTTCTCGATGCGTGCTGCCAGCGCCAGCGGCACGGCTTTAGGGTAGCCTGCGCCGGTGAAACCACTCATGCCGACATTAGCGCCGGCAGGAATCAAGCTGGCTGCTTGTTCGGCAGTCATCACGCGCTGGAGAAAGTCTGGGTAACGAACCCGATCGGCCAAAGACATAGAAACACTCCGCAGGGGTCAAAGTTGCGGATTTTAGCGCCGCCCGAATAAAAACTAAGGGTTTTTACTAACAGGGTTTTTACTTATATGGGGTTTGGGTTTCGCAAGCAGCAAAAAAAAGGACGACTAGGTCGTCCTTGTAGAGTGGCTAGACGGCTACCTAGCGAGTAGCCTGCATGTCCTATTTAGCCGTTGCTACGCGCTGGCAGCACCGTACCCCGGCATTCGCCAAAGCCGATACGTGCGGCACCGGGTTTTTCGCACCAGCCGCGCAAAATGACGGTGTCGCCATCTTGCAAGAAAGTGCGTTGCTCATCTGGCGCACCGGGGGCGCTCAGGGTGATGGGGGCGCGGCCACCTTGGGTCAGTTCTAGCAGCGAACCAGCTTCGGCGGGCGTGGGGCCAGAGATGGTGCCGCTACCCAGCAAATCGCCCGGTTGCAGATTGCAGCCGCCCACGGTGTGGTGCGCTAGCATTTGCGCGGCTGTCCAGTATTGGTGGCGGAAATTGGTTTGTGATACTGGCACCGCATCAGCACCAGCAGCGCGGCGTTGTGCGGTATGAATGGCCACTTCCAATTGGATATCCAGTGCGCCAGCGGCATTGTTGCTGGCAGCGTCTAAATAGGGCAGCGGCTTGGGGGCAGCTTCTGGGCAGCTCCAGGCTTGGCGGTAGGGGGCCAGTGCTTCCATCGACACAATCCACGGCGAGACGGTAGTGGCAAAGCTCTTGGACAAGAATGGCCCCAAAGGCTGAGCCTCCCAAGCCTGCATGTCGCGCGCTGACCAATCATTGAGCAAGCAGATGCCAAAAATATGTGCTTCGGCTTGGTCTAGGCTGATGGGGTTGCCCAAATCATTGCCAGGGCCAATGTAAACGCCCAGTTCTAGTTCATAGTCTAGGTGTTGGCTGGGGCCAAAGACTGGTTCGGTAGCGCCAGCGGGCAAAGCTTGGCCCAGCGGGCGGCGGAACTCTTGGCCGCTCACGCCAATGCTAGAGACGCGCCCGTGGTAGGCCACCGGCAACCAAGCAAAATTAGGTTGCACCGCATCGGTGCCGCTGTGGGTTGCGTGGTGGATGGAGGTGTAAAAATCGGTGTAATCGCCAATTTGGGCGGGCACGTTGTACTCTACCGCCACCTGTGGAATCAGGCAGGTACGCAGGGCATCTACCTTAGGGCCTTCGGCACCTTCTTGGAGCAAATCAAACAGGCCGTGGCGCAGCGCCTGCCAAGCATCTGGCCCCAAAGCCATCAGCACGTTGAGGTTGTGATAGGCACCGGCCAGCGCGGCCTCGGCGGCGCGCCCTTCTAGGCAGCCCACCACCACCACACGCGCCAAGTCAATCACTTGGTCGCCAATGGCAATGCCACCCCGGAAGGCTTCGTCTTCGCGGAAGTGGCGAAAAACAGCAATGGGTAAGTTTTGGATAGGAAAATCGCAACCAGGCAGATTGGCCGAAGCCAGCCAGCTACGGGCGGCAGGATTATGGGTGTGGTTCAGTGCAATCATGCAAAAAATCTTTCTGAAAGAATAAGCAAGCTCAAGTAACGGTGGCACCATGCCATAAGGCCGACACGGTACATTGTGGGGGCAATTGGCGTGTTGCAACGTTCCATTTTTGGCCCTTTTTGTGTCCTTTTTGCGTGCTAAAGGTGGCCCTTTGTTACTAAGTGTTTATTGGGTGGGCTTCAACTCTGCAAACCGGTGTGTTGGTAGGTGCATCTAAAGGGCGCGCGCGTTACACTTCGCGGCTGACAGACGCGCAACCGTCGCCAGTTGCTCTTTTTTCCTCATTTTTCACGCCCATGGCCATAGACACTGCGGTACAGAATCGCGCCAGCTTTGACCTCAAGAGCGCTTCACTGCCCGTGGTGGCTGTGATGCTCAAGAGCACCGACATCGGGGTGCTGGCTGCCGAGCTGGCCCAGCGCCTAGCGGCCGACCCCGATTTTTTTGACAACGACCCCGTATTGATTGACCTTAGCGGGGTGCGCGAGGAGCCAGCTGCGATAGATTTTGCCGCCCTCATTGGGTTGTTGCGCCAGCACCATACAGTGCCGGTGGCTGTGCGTGGCGGCAGTGCCGCGCAAATGGCCAGCGCCCACAGTGCCGGATTGGTAGCAGCCTCAGATGCTCCGGCCCCGCGCGCTCCGGCCCCACCGCCCGAACCCGAAATACGCGAAATCATCCACGAAGTGGTGCATGAAGTAGAAGTGGTGCGCCCAGCCCCCAGAGTGCCCGCCGTGGTGGTTGATAAACCCTTGCGCTCGGGCCAGCAAGTCTATGCCCGTGGGGCCGATTTGGTGGTGCTGGCAATGGTCAGTTTTGGTGCCGAAGTCATTGCCGATGGCAACATCCACGTTTATGCCCCCTTGCGCGGGCGTGCGATTGCCGGGGCCAGAGGCGATACCGGCGCGCGCATTTTTACCACCTGCATGGACCCCCAGCTCATCTCTATTGCGGGCATTTACCGCACCACAGAGGTAGCCATTGCCGCCGACGTGGTGGGTAAACCGGCCCAAGTGCGCCTCGATGGCGAAAAACTCATCATCGAAGCGCTTTAAGGACTGCGCCCACTGGCCCCAGTCTGTTTCTGAATCTTTATATACCGCACAGGAATTGCACTCCATGACCAAAATTGTTGTCGTGACCTCAGGCAAGGGGGGTGTCGGCAAGACCACCACCAGCGCCGCGTTTTCTTCCGGTCTGGCCCTGCGCGGTCATAAAACTGCCGTGATTGACTTTGATGTCGGGCTGCGTAACCTCGACCTCATCATGGGCTGCGAGCGCCGCGTGGTCTATGACCTTATCAACGTTATTCAGGGCGAGGCCAATCTCAACCAAGCCCTGATTAAAGATAAAAACAGCGATAACCTGTTCATTTTGGCGGCCTCGCAAACACGCGACAAAGATGCCCTGACCCTCGAAGGCGTGGGCAAGGTGCTGAAAGATTTGACCGAAATGGGTTTTGCTTACATTATTTGCGACTCGCCCGCTGGCATTGAAACCGGCGCCTTAATGGCCATGCACTTTGCCGATGATGCACTGGTGGTCACCAACCCCGAAGTCTCTTCGGTGCGCGATTCAGACCGCATTTTGGGCATGTTGGGCAGCAAAACCAAGCGCGCTATTGATGGCGGCGAACCCATCAAAGAGCACCTGCTCATCACCCGCTACGATGCCAATCGGGTAGAAGACGGCCACATGCTGTCCATCACCGACATCCAAGACATTTTGCGAATTCCGCTGATTGGTGTGGTGCCCGAATCTGAAGAAGTGTTGCAGGCTTCTAACCAAGGCTTGCCCGCCATTCACCTTAAAGGCGCACCCGTGGCCGAAGCCTACCAAGACTTGGTAGCGCGCTTTTTAGGCGAAGACAAACCCATGCGCTTTACCGAGGCAGAAAAGCCCGGCTTCTTTAAGCGTATTTTTGGCGGAAGGTGAGCCGCAAATGTCTTTACTGACTTTGTTTTTAGGAGAGAAAAAAACCTCCGCCAACGTCGCGCGTGAGCGTCTGCAAATTATTCTGGCGCACGAGCGTACCGGGCGCAATCCAGCCATGCCCGACTACCTACCCGCTTTGCAGCAAGAATTACTGGCCGTCATTTCTAAGTATGTGGACATTGATTTGGACGACATCAAGGTACATTTAGAGCGTCAAGAAAACCTAGAAGTGCTAGAAGTAAAAATTGAGTTGCCCGAGGTACTGCGCTAGGCAGGCACTGGCTTGCTGTGGGCTGCTGTTTAGGTGCGCGTTGGCTGCTGGGCTGCTGGTGCAGCGCGTACCCCTAGCACACCAAAAAAGATACCTGCCGTCACTAGCCCTAGCCCGGCTACCAAATTCCAGTGCAGCGGCTCATGCAATAGCCACACTGCCCCGATGGCCGACAGGCCCGGCACCAGTGCGGTAATCATGGTCGAGCGTACCGGCCCAAAGTATTGCACCATGTGTGTAAAGGTGATGCCCGAAATTACCACTGAGCCTACGCCTTGGAACAACATCTGAAAGGCAATTTCAGTCCACGGTGCTTGCGCCAGTTGGCTGCTTAGCAGGCCCAAGCCTACTAGCAGGGCATAAACCGGCACATAAGTTACCAGCGCAAAGGCGGTGATGGCGATGGTGGCCTGCACGGCATCGGCCCCACAGCGGCGCGCCAGCACGCTGTAACAGGCCCAACAGACCGAGGCCGCCATGAACAGCACATCGCCGCGCCAAACATCGCCGCCATCCAGCGCCGTCAGTAGGCTATTGCCGCCCACCAGCAGGTCACCCAGCACAATCAAGGCCAAGCCGGTGGCGCGCAGCGGCGTGATGCGCTCGCGCAGTAAAAATACCGCCAGCAGGGTCGTCCACAGCGGCAAACTGCCCGGCATAAGCACCGAGGCATGGGTGGCCGGGGCATAAAAGAAGCCCGAATAGGCCAACATGCAATAAATGACGCCACCAAACAAGCCCAACTGCACCGTCAGGTGCAGCGGCAGCGGCGAGACCCCACCCAAACTAGAGGGCACGACGGTACGCGCCCCAGCGCCAGCGTTGCGCCGACGCACCAGCCACCAACCCCAAGGCACCAGCACCATGCTGGCCCCCAGTATGCGTAGCCAAGCAATATCCAACGGGGCCAAACTGCGCTGCGCCGAGGCGCGCGCAATCAAAATGAAGGCTGTCCAGATGGCCACCGTGATAAAGGCGGCCAACAGCCCCACCGTGCGCGGAGAAAAACGCATAAAGGCCGCGCTGGTGTCAGTGCCAGCGCAGCGGCTCCAGATGCACGCTGCCCAAGTTGCTGCTCAGGGTGAGTGCGCCTTCTTGCACCGTGGCTTGCAGCTGCATACTGCGCTCGGCCAGCCGTGCTAGCTCTTGCGCTGCCTCGGACGGAATGCGCCACACTTGCAGTTTGTCTAAGCGGCTTAGCTTGTTGGCAATGCCCTTCCACCACACCTCGGCGGCATGGTTAAAGGCATACACCACCACGGCATCGGCCTTGCTACAGGCTTTGGTCAGGGGCTTGTCTTCGGGCTGGCCCACTTCTATCCATAGGCGCTTGCGCCCGGTAAAGTCGGTGAGGGACGCATCCGGGTCATCGGGGTCAGACAGGCCCGCGCCAAAGGCCAAGGTGCCATCGCCGTTGCAAGTATCTTGCAATTCGTGGGCGTGCAAGGCCAGCGCCACCAAGCGCACCATCATGCGCTCGTCGGTCTCGCTGGGGTGGCGTGCCAAGGTCAGGGCGTGGTCGGCGTAGTAACCGTGGTCAATATCGGCGATTTGCAAGTTCGCTTTGAAGATGGTGGACTTGAGGGCCATACCAGCTTCAGATGCGCCGTGCCAGTTCTGCCGCCTTGCCCACATAGCTGGCCGGTGTCATGGCCAGCAAGCGGTCTTTGTCGGCTTGCGGAATTTCTAGCGCCTGAATCAGGCCATGCAGTGCCTCTGCCGTCACAGTTTTACCGCGTGTCACTTCTTTGAGCTTTTCGTAAGCGCCTTGCACGCCGTAGCGGCGCATCACCGTTTGAATAGGCTCGGCCAGCACTTCCCAAGCGCCATCCAAGTCTTGCTGCAAGCGCTCTTCATTGAGTTCTAGCTTGTTCAGGCCGGTGAGCAGCGATTGGTAAGCCAATGCCGCATAACCCAGCGCCACGCCAATGTTACGCAGCACGGTGCTATCGGTCAGGTCGCGCTGCCAGCGGCTGATGGGCAGCTTTTCGGACAGGTGGCGCAGCATGGCATTGGCCAAGCCCAAATTGCCTTCGGCGTTTTCAAAGTCAATCGGGTTGACCTTGTGCGGCATGGTGGAGGAGCCAATCTCGCCGGCTTTGAGGCGCTGCTTAAAGTAGCCCAAGGACACATAGCCCCAGATGTCACGCGACAAGTCAATCAGAATGGTGTTGGCACGGGCCACGGCATCGAACAGCTCGGCCATGTAGTCATGTGGCTCAATTTGGATGCTGTAGGGCTGGAAGGTCAGGCCCAAGCCCAGTGGCTCGGGGGTTTCAATGACCTTCTTGCTGAAGGCTTCCCAGTCAAAATCAGGCCAAGCAGACAGGTGGGCGTTGTAGTTGCCCACCGCGCCATTCATTTTGCCCATGATTTTGACGCTGGCGATGCGGTCCACCGCAATTTGCAGCCGTGCTACTACGTTGGCCAGCTCTTTGCCCACGGTGGTGGGGCTGGCGGTTTGGCCGTGGGTGCGGCTGAGCATGGGCACATCGGCATACAGCAGGGCCATTTCGCGCAGCTTGAGTACGATGCGGTCTAGGCCCGGCTGCACCACTTGGTCGCGGCCAGAACGAATCTGCAAGGCGTGGCTGGTGTTGTTGATGTCTTCGCTGGTGCAGGCAAAGTGGACAAATTCGGCTGCTTTTTCCAACTCGGGGCGGGCTTCAAATTTGGATTTAATCCAGTATTCCACCGCCTTGACATCGTGGTTGGTGGTTTTCTCAAATTCTTTGATGGCGGCGCAATCGGCTTCAGAGAAGTTTTTTATCAGATTGAGCAGGTAAGAACGCGCACCGGGCGTGAGCGGCTTGAATTGCTCAAAACCCGCATCAGATAGCGCAATAAACCAGGCCACTTCCACTTGGACACGGCGGTGCATGTAGCCGTATTCGCTCATGATAGGGCGCAGGGTAGAAAGTTTGGCGGCGTAACGGCCATCCAGTGGCGACAGGGCAGTAAGGGTCGAGAGGCTCATAGAGCCCGATTGTAGGGCGCTGGCATCTATTTTGTTTCCAGCGGTTACGGGTGTGCGCCGATAGAATCTAGTATCCGGCCTTGGCCATGCTTGCGCCTGTGCGCCCCCAGAAAACACCATGAAACTGATTGGATCCAGCACCAGCCCCTACGTGCGTAAAGTGCGCGTGGTGATGGCAGAAAAAAAGCTCGACTACACCTTTGTGCTAGAAAACGTTTGGGCCGCTGACAGCAACATCTCGGCCATCAACCCTTTGGGCAAAGTGCCCTGCTTGATTATGGAGGGCGGCGACACCATTTTTGACTCGCGCGTGATTGTGGAATATCTGGATGCACTCTCGCCGGTGGGCAAGCTCATTCCTTCCACAGGCCGCGAACGCGCCGAAATCAAAACTTGGGAGGCGCTGGCCGATGGCATCCTCGATGCGGCCATTTTGGTGCGCCTAGAAAACACCTTTGAAGGGCGCAGCCAAGAGCAACGCTGCCCCGCATGGATAGAGCGACAAATGGGCAAGGTAGATGCCGGGCTATATGCTTTGTCTAAGGGTTTGGCAGACCGGGCCTATTACGGTGGCATTCATGCTGGCTTGGCCGATATTGCCGTGGGTTGCACCTTGGGCTGGCTGGCGTTTCGGTTTCCAGAGTTGGATTGGCGTGGGCAACACCCCAACTTGGCTCGTTTGCACGACAAGCTAATGCAGCGCCCTAGCTTTGCCGATACCCAACCAATGGTCTAAAACCGGCCACTGGCACTGGCAGACACCAAAAAAAAGGTTGCGAAGCGCCCCAGAGCGAAAAAGAGAGAGAGGGAGGGAGGATGTGCGCCCTAAGATTGCAGTCTGACCTGATAGGTCAAACAGGCTTCGCAACCATAAAAAACAAGAAGTGCCACCACAACGCAGCACCCTGACTAGATTAAACGCGGCGCAACAAAGTTCCAATGCCCTTGTGTGAATTTTTGCAAAGTTCTGCTCTAGCGTGGTTTGTTTAGACCACTGCCAGCAAGCGCTCTAGGGGCACTTGGATACGCAACACATCTTTGTGGGCCACCACACCGATAATTTTGAAACTAGGCTGGGTGGTGTCGCGCGGAATCAGCTCGCCAGTAGGCATCCCTTGGCGATTGAGTACCACGGCCACGCGCGGCGTGGTGGCTGTAACCCCCCGGCGCACCACCATGCCCACTTCTTTGCTGGCCAAACTAACAAAAGTACCCGGCGGATAGACCCCCAGGGTTTTGACGATAGCGGCCCCAGCTTCATCGACTTGGTGTGCCTCGTCGTAATAGCACGATTGCATGGCTGCCGTAACCGGCATGGGGTAGCGGGCGACACGCGGGGCCAGACGGGCAGCAAAAATATCAGCCCGCTGAATCAGTCGCGCCATTTGTTGGGCTGAACTTTTATCGACCAGTGGCCCAGGATTGCGATGGTGGTGTTGGCGCACGGCCTCCAGCCAAATGGGGTCATGGATACCCAAGTCAGAGAGTAGCTCTGCACTGCGCTCGGGGTGGCTGTCAATGGCGTTGATTTGTTCGGCATTGAGCGGTGTGCTTTGCAAGGCCAGTTGGTCTTGTAGCTCCGTCATGGCGCAGTTCATGCTCAGGGCCGCGCAGCCGATACGCAAAATTTGCTCTTCCTCCCAGCGCAGGGTGGCACGGGCCACCACCATGCACACGCAGGCCACTAACATGCTGTGTGTGGCGCTGTACATGCGCGTCTCTTGGCCGGAGATACGAATCAGCGCCAGCAAGGTGGCATCGGGGGTCAGGACGCAGTAGCGCGATAAATCGGCCTGCAATTCCATAAAGCGGCTGCCAAAGTCCCCGACATGGGGGCTACGCAGTAGCACCGTGGCCCGGTGTTGTAGGTCAGGCCAGTTGGGCAGGTTGCTGTGGGTATCGCTGTGGGTACCTTGGGCTACCGCTTCCATGCGCGCTTGGGCAATTTGATTCAGCGGCTTTTCGGACAGCAACATGCGTTGCAGTTGGCCCATGTAGGCACGGTGGCTGTCTTCGGATTCTGCGGTGTCAATGCACAGCTCAACGCCACGCGCCACCAGCAGGTCTAGCTCTTCGCGGTTGCGAATGACATAGCCTTTTTGTGCCAGCACCGCCCCACTGACGCTGCGTAAAACAAACCCCAAGGGCTGGCCCAGTGGAATGGTGTCGATGTTGAGGGTAAGCAGGTTCATGGGTAATGGATTATGCGTAGCCTTGGCTTGGCCCAAACACTGCCTGCCACAGGGTTTGGATGGCCGCTTGCTCAGCCTGCAAGGCTGGTGTCGTGACTTGGGTGGGGGCTTCATCAAGCCGGGCGCGGTGTTGCACGCGGCGCAGTTCGCGGTAGGCGGTGGCGGCAGTTTGGCCCACGCCCGCTGGCAGCAGGCCAGCCTCTTCGGCGCGTTGCAGCAGGGCGATATTGCCCACGTTGTCTAGCAATTGCGGGTGCGTGCCCGAGTGCAGTAGCACCAGATATTGCATGGCAAACTCGGCATCGACCATGCCACCGGGGCTGTATTTGATGTCAAATTGCTCTGGCGCGGCTCGGTGGGCACCCAGCACGCGCGCACGCATGGCGCTAATTTCTTGTGCCAGCAAGGTTGCATCGCGCGGGGCGCTAATGACCGAGGCGCGCACGGCATCAAAGCGCGCGTGCAGGTCGGGGCTGCCCAGCACAAAGCGCGCGCGCGTCATGGCTTGGTGTTCCCAAGTCCAAGCGGTGTTGCTGCCGCGCTGCTGTTGGTAATTGGCGTAAGACTGAAAGCTAGTCACCAGCAGGCCCGAGTTGCCGTTGGGGCGCAGGGCGGTATCAATCTCAAACAAATCACCCTCACCCGTTTTGACGGTGAGCCAGTTGATGAGTTTGCGTACAAAGGCGGTATAGACCTCAGGGGCGCGCTCGTCGTCGTCGTCAAACACAAACACGATGTCTAAGTCGCTGCCGTAGCCCAGCTCTTTGCCGCCCAGTTTGCCATAGCCAATGATGGCAAATTGGGGTTCTTGGCGGTGGCGGTTTTTCAGGCGCTCCCAGCACCATTGGGCGGTAACGCGCAGCACGCTGTCGGCCAAGGCGCTCAGGTCGTCGGCCACCTGCTCTACCGTCAGGCGCCCACCCACATCGCGGGCCAGCGTGCGGAAGGTTTCGGCATGGTGGGCGCGGCGCAGTAAATTGAGCAGGGTTTCGTCGTCGTCTTCTTTGGTCGAGCGCAACGAGGCCAAGCGCCGTGCCAAGTCGCGTTCAAAGTCTGCCGGTACAAAGCGCTCTTGCAAGAGGGCGCTGCCAGCCAGCTCATCAATCACACCGGGGTGCTGTTGCAGGTAGCGCGCTGGCCAGCGGGCCGCGCCCAGCAGTTGTAGCAGTTGTTCATGTACCGCAGGGCGCTCTAGCAACAGGGCTAAGTAGCTTTCGCGGCGCAGCAGCGATTCGAGCCAGTTGACCAAGCGCACTCCGGCTTCATCGCTGGCACGGCCATCGCGCAACCAGTGGCCGGTACGTTGTACCAGCCGAAACAGCCGGTGGCGCGCTTCTTCGCGCAGGGCAGCTACGCGCGGGTGGTTGCGCCATTCGGCTACGCGCTCTGCCAAGGCCGGGGGCAGTTCTTCTAGCAGGGGTTCGAGTTCCGGCGGGGTGGTGGCGTTGCTTTGCCCTGGGGCGCATTTGCCTTGGCAAGATTTTTGGGGATTGCCGCCGAGCAGGGTGTCAAACTCTTGCGCTACCAACTCGCGGTGGGCATCGAGTTCGTGTAAAAAACTGGGGCAATCGGTGTAGCCCATCGTCTGGGCTATCCAAGCCAAATCATCATCGCGTGTGGGCAGGATGTGGGTTTGTTGGTCGTCTAGGTACTGGATGCGATGCTCTACCCGGCGCAGAAACACATAAGCGCGCGCCAGTGCATCGGCGGTTTCTTGCGGCATCAGGCCCGCTTGTGCTACGCGCTGCAAGGCATCTAGCGTGGGGCGGCGGCGTAGCTCTGGAAACTGGCCACCGCGCACCACTTGCAACAGTTGCACGGTAAATTCGAGTTCGCGGATGCCGCCACGCGACAGTTTGACATCGTTGGCGCGCTCGGGGTGCCCGGCACTGCGCCGGGTAGCATGGTCACGAATTTGCCGGTGCAAACTGCGTAAAGATTCAAACACGTTGTAATCTAAGTAGCGCCTAAACACAAACGGCAACACCACGCCGCGCAAGGCTTGGATTTGTGGCGTACCGATGCAGTCGAATGGGGCCACGACGCGGCTTTTGAGCCAAGCAAAGCGCTCCCATTCGCGGCCCTGAATCTGCAAATACTCTTCCAGCGCGGCCAGCGATACGGCAGGGGGGCCAGAGTTGCCATGCGGGCGCAGTGCCAAATCTACCCGAAACACCATGCCATGCTCGGTGGTGTCGCCCACCAAGCTGTAAATCATTTTGACGGCGCGGCCAAAGTATTCGTGGTTAGAAATGCGCCCGCGTCCGTCGGCATTGCCTGCCGTCTCGCCGTCGTGTTCATAAACGTAGATGAGGTCAATGTCGCTAGAGACATTCAGCTCGCGCGCACCCAACTTGCCCATGCCCACAATCCACAGTTGCACCGGCTGGCCGTCGGGGCCACAGGGTGCGCCGTGGCGCTCGTCTAGCTCTTGGCGTGCTTGGCGGCAGGCAGCATCAAGGGCTACCTCGGCCAGCTCAGTCACGGCGCGTGTGACCACTTCTAGCGGCGCTTGGGCTTCGCAGTCCAGGCGTATCAGGCGCTCCATCACCAGCTGGCGCAGGATACGCACAGCGCTGCCAGTGTCGCAACCTTGGGCGCGCAGGGTGGCCACGGTAGCCTCCATGCTGGCGCGTACTGGGGCACCGGCGGGCAACAGGTGCAGTTGTGCGCCGTAGCGGCGGTGCAGCCGCTGAAAAAAGCGCGCGTGCTGGGCTGGGCTGGCATCAACGTTATCTATCAGGTGCAGAGGCATGGCAAAAGGCGGCGTGTCAGCGCCGCAGGTTAAACGACACGGTGTCTTATCAGCTTATAGTGCAGTGCGGCAATCACTGCGGGCCATAATTGCCCGCCACCGCTGCCCGCCTGCCATGAATGACCCCGCTTCGCACCCCACACGCTTAAGCCGCCCATTGGCAGCGCTGGCGCGTTGGTCGCTGCGCCTGTGTGTGGCGGCGGTGCTACTACTGGCGCTGGTCTGGGCCGTGCTGCACGCTTGGATTGTGCCGCGAATTGGTGACTACCGCATCTTGCTGCAACAGCAGGCCAGCCAAGCATTGGGTATCCCGGTGCAAATTGGGGCTATTGCCATCTATAGCCGGGGCTGGCTGGTGCCATCTCTTGAGCTGCGCGATGTGCAGTTGTTCGATGCCCAACAGCGCCCGGCGCTGCACTTGCCGCGCGTGTTGCTGGCGCTGTCGCCGCGCTCCTTGTGGCGCTGGGGTTTTGAGCAACTTTATATTGAACAACCCGCCTTGCAGGTGCGCCGCGCTGCCGATGGCCGCCTGTGGGTGGCTGGCCTGATGTTGCCCGACAACCAGAGTAGCGACAGCGCCGGGATGGATTGGTTGTTTTCTCAACCTGAGGTAGTGGTGCAAGGCGGCAGCATCCACTGGACGGACGAATGGCGCGGCGCGCCGCCGCTGGCCTTGCACGATGTGAGCGTGGTGCTACGCAATGGCACTTGGCGCCACCAACTGCGCCTAGATGCCACGCCAACGCCCGAATGGGGCCAGCGGTTCACCTTGGTGGGGCGCTTTCGCCAGCCTTTGCTCTCGGGCCACAGCGGGCATTGGCGCCAGTGGAGCGGCCAGTTGTTTGCCCATTTTGTCCAAGTGGATGTGGCACGTCTGCGCCACCATGCCGATGTGGGCGTGCAGGTAGCCCAAGGTCGGGGCGCCTTACGCGCTTGGCTGGATGTAGAACGTGGCCAAGTGGTGGGCGGTGTGGCCGATGTAGCGCTGGCCGATGTGCAAGTCACCACAGCTGCTGGCTTGCCGCCCTTGGCACTGCCAACGCTACAAGGGCGGCTGGGGGGCCGCCGCCTGCCGGGGGGCTTAGAGTTGCATACGCAAAATTTACAGTTCACCACCGATGATGGCCTGCGCTGGCCCGGCGGCAATCTGCGTCTGCGCTATGCCGATGCTGGCACGGGCAGCTTGGCCGATGGCCAATTGCAGGCCGATGAACTCGATTTAGCCGCCTTAGCGCGCATAGCCACCCGCCTACCCCTGCCCACCGCCATACACCAAGCCCTGCACCGCTACACCCCCGAGGGCTTGGTAGAACTGCTAGATGCCCGCTGGCAAGGCCCCCCCGAGGCCTTGCACAGCTACCAAGTGCGCGCGCAGGTGCGTGGGCTGGCGCTGGCAGCCACCGCACCCAAGGCCGGGCAAACTTTGCCGCCCGATGCACCACTGGGCCTGCGCGGGGCCACGGTAGAGGTGGAACTGACCCAAGCCGGTGGCAAAGCCAATCTACAGATGAACGATGGCGCACTGGTGCTGCCCGGTGTGTTTGAAGACCCTTGGTTGCCCTTGCAACAACTCAGCAGCACCCTGCGCTGGCAACTAACTGATGAGCGCATAGCCGTGCAGGTGGACAACACCCGCTTTGCCAATGCCGATGCCCAAGGCCAGCTGCGCGCCAGCTGGCACAGCAGTGACCCCAGCACCTCGGGCAGCGGCGCGCGCTTTCCGGGGGTGCTGGACTTGAGCGGCCAACTCAGCCGCGCCGATGGCACGCGCGTACACCGCTACCTGCCGCTGGATATTCCCGAAGAAGCACGCCACTATGTGCGCGATACCGTGCTGGCTGGTGCCGCCAGCAGTGTTGATTTTCGGGTGCGTGGGGATTTGCACGACATGCCCTTTACCGACCCACGCCAAGGCCAATTCCATATTGCAGCGCGGGTGCATGGCGTTCACTATGCCTATGTGCCACCGCGCTTACAAACAGCGGGCGAGCTGCCTTGGCCCGCCCTGACCGGGCTGACCGGCGAGCTGGTGTTTGATGGCTCCTCGATGCGCGTGCAGGGGGCCAGCGGCAGCTTTGCCGGTCTGCGCCAAACCCGTCTCACGCAGGTGCAAGCGCATATCCCCGACTTAGAAAACGCCGTGGTGACCGTGGGTGCCCAAGCCAAAGGCCCCTTGCCCGAGCTGCTAGGCTTTTTGCGCGACTCCCCCGTGCAGGCCATGTTGGGCAACGCGCTGGCCCAAACCACCGGCAGCGGCCCTGCCGAACTGCAATTGCAACTCCAACTACCCATCGACACGCTAGAGCAATCTGCTGTGCAGGGTAAAGTATTGCTGGCCGGCAACGACATCCGCATCACCCCCCACAGCCCCTTGTTATCGCGCGCGCGCGGCACGGTCGAATTTACCGACCACAGCCTGCATTTGCGCGGCATACAGGCCAAAGCTTTGGGCGGCGAGGTGCGTCTAGAAGGCGGCTTACCGCCACCGCCCCCCGGCCAAGTGGTAGATGCCTCGGCCTTGCAATTGCGCGCCCAAGGCACGGTATCTGCCCAAGGCTTACAACAAGCTCCCGAGCTGGGCTTGCTAGCGCAACTGGCCCACCATGCCAGTGGCACAGCACCCTACAGCCTGAACTTGGGCCTGCGCCGGGGCGTGCCGCAGTTACAAATAGAAAGCAATTTGCAAGGCTTGGCCCTGCACCTACCTGCACCTTTGGGCAAGGCCAGCGAAACCGCCGTCCCCCTGCGCCTAGAAAGCCACTTGCTGGCCACCGCACTGGCACCCGACGCGCCACTGCACGAGCAGCTGAGCTTGCAATGGGGCAGCTTGGGGCAGGTGCAGTACGTGCGCGACATCAGCGGGCCACAGCCCAAGGTGTTGCGCGGTTTGATTGCTTTAGGCTTGTCTGGCGACGAAACCATGCCCCTGCCCGAGCAAGGCGTGGCCGCCAATGTGCGCTTAGCACAACTCGATACCGATGCTTGGCAGGCGGTTTGGGCCAGCCTGCCCGGAGCTACCCCGCCCGCCAGCACCAGCACCCCCACCCCTGTCACCACTGCTGGGCTAGATTACCTGCCGCAAAGCGTGGCCCTGCGCGTTGGCGCACTGACGGTGCAGGGCCGCACCCTGCACCAAGTGGTGGCCGCTGCTTCGCAACCAGCAGGCCATTGGCAAGCCAACATCGATGCCCAACAGCTGGGCGGTTATGCCGAATACCACCCTCCCGGCAGCCGCCAAGGTGGCAGTGATGGCCTTTTGTTTGCCCGTTTGGCGCGTTTGCAGTTGCCACAAAGCAGCGTCACCTCGGTAGAAGAAACCTTGCTAGAGGCCCAACCTGGCCACCTGCCCGCCTTAGACATCGTGGTAGAAGACTTTGAACTGCGCCAGCGCGATTTGGGGCGCTTACAAGTGCAGGCCAGCAACCGGGCCAGTCCCGGCGGGCACAATGAATGGCGTTTGCAGCAACTGGCCTTGCAAATGCCCGAAGCCAGCTTCAGTGCCAGCGGTAACTGGGCCGTGCTGGGGGCTGCAAGCAATGCAGGCAGTGCCGCCACCGGGCCAGCGCGGCGCACGGCACTCAACTTTACCCTCGATATCCGCGATGCCGGTCAGTTGCTCACCCGCTTTGGCATGGCCGATGTGGTGCGCCGAGGCCAAGGCCAATTGGCCGGACAGGTCGCATGGCGTGGTGCCCCCTCCCTGCCAGACTACCCTTCCATGACCGGCAAAATCCGTTTAGACATAGAAACCGGCCAATTCCTCAAAGCCGAGCCGGGGTTGGCCAAGCTGCTCAGTGTGCTCAGTTTGCAATCCTTACCCCGGCGCTTAACGCTTGATTTTCGGGATGTGTTCAGCGAAGGCTTTGCCTTTGATTTTGTGCGTGGCGACGTACAGATTGAACAAGGCGTAGCCAGCACCAACAACCTGCAAATGAAAGGCGTGAACGCTGCCGTCCTGATGGAAGGCAGCGCCGACATCCAACACGAAACGCAAGATTTGCATGTGGTGGTAGTGCCTGAAATCAACGCCATGAGCGCCTCTTTGGTGGCCACCGCCATCAACCCGGTGGTGGGCTTGGGCAGCTTTTTGGCGCAAATGTTTCTGCGTGGCCCCCTGATGGCCGCCGCCACGCAAGAGTTCCGCATTGATGGCTCTTGGGCCGAGCCGCAAGTTACGCGCTTGGGCCGCGAATCTAAGCCCTGAGTGCCAGCAATACAAATCTTCCAAAAAAAACCAGAACACCCAGAAAGTAGCTGCAATAATCAGCCTTTATGGAGGCTCCAGTCAAGTCCAATCAGTCACCTTTGCAGTCACTTAAAACCCGTGCTACGGTTTTTACGCTGGCTATTTTTGTATTGGGCATCTGGACACTCTCGCTCTTCGTAAGCCGCAGCCTCCAAGCCGATATGGAGCGCCTGCTAGGCGAGCAACAATTTTCGGTAGTGGCTTCTGTGGCCAAAAGAGTCAATGACGATTTGGGCGATCGTCTGCAAGCACTACAAACCATTGCCGAAAGAGATGTCGCCCTGCTGGCTAACCCAACTGCGTTACAGGCCCATCTAGAGCAGCAACCGCTGCTACAACTGCTCTTTAACGGTGGCGTTTTTGTCACCCGGCCAAACGGCACAGTCATCGTCGATGTACCGCTATCGGCCCAACGCATCGGTGTCAACTACCTAGACCGCGACTTCATTGCCTCTGCCCTCAAAGAAGGCGTGGCGGTGGTGGGGCGCCCATTCGTTGGTAAAAAACTGCAAGCCCCCATTTTTGGTATCGCCATGCCCATGCGCGATGCCCAAGGGCAAATACTTGGCGTGTTGGTCGGGGTCACCAATTTAGGAAAATCCAACTTTTTAGACCAAATCACCAACAGCCCTTATGGCAAAAGCGGGGGGTATGTACTGATTTCGGCACAACACCGTCAGGTGGTTACCGCCACTGACAAAAGCCGCATCATGGAGCAACTTCCTCCCCAAGGAGTCAACATCTGGGTGGATCGGTTTGCACAAGGCTACGAAGGTTGGGCCGTAGCGCCCAACCCAAAGGGTGTCAATGTACTGGTTTCGGGCAAAGGCATTCCGATAGCCGGATGGTATGTATTGGCCTCGTTACCCAGCGCCGAAGCTTTTGCCCCGATTGAACAAATGAAGCAGCGAATGCTGCTGGCTACCTTGCTGCTCACCATCCTCATCGGTACCCTGACTTGGTGGGTGTTGAGGAACCAGTTGGCCCCTTTGGTAGCCACAGCCGATGCCATGACGGCTTTGGCCAATTCAACAGAAATGCCGCAACCCTTGCCCAACACACAGCAAGACGAAATTGGCAAACTGGTCATGGGTTTTAACCGCATTTTGCAAACTTGGGGGCAGCATGAAGCCGCGCTGCAACGCAGTAAAGACATGCTGGAGCGCACCGAAAGCATGGCGCGTTTGGCCAGTTTTGAATGGGAAGTTGACACCAACACCACCACTTGGTCGCCCGAGATGTTTCGCATTTTTGGCCTGAACCCGGCCTTGGGCGCCCCCAACTTGCAAGGACAGGCACAGCTGTACACGCCAGAGTCCACGCAAACTTTGTTTAATGCGGTCAATAAAGCCATCGCAGACGGTACGCCCTACGACCTAGAACTCACCCTGCTGCATACCGCCAACGGCTTGCAGCGCACTTGCTGGGTGAAAGGGTTTCCACAGCGCGATGCCAATGGGCGCGTGGTGCGCTTGGCAGGGTTGTTGCAAGATATCACCGAGCGCAAAGCGTACCAAAGCCAGCTCGAATACATCGCCCACTTTGATTTGCTTACCAATTTGCCCAACCGCACGCTGCTGTCCGACCGCTTGCAGCAAGCGATGGTGCAGGCGCAGCGCACGCAGCAACAATTGGCAGTAGCCTACCTTGACTTAGACTGCTTTAAGACCATCAACGACCACCACGGACACGAAACCGGAGACAGGGTACTCATCACTTTGGCCCAGCGCATGAAAAGTGTTCTGCGCGATGGCGATACGATGGCCCGCATAGGCGGAGATGAATTTGTAGCAGTGTTCATCAACTTACAAACTCCATCGGCCAGCGTTCCTTTGCTTCAGCGTTTGTTGTTGGCTGCTGCCGAGCCGGTGCAGGTAGATGAACTCACGTTACAGGTATCCGCCAGTTTGGGGGCTACCTTTTACCCACAGACCCAAGATGTGGAGCCAGACCAGCTGTTACGTCAAGCCGATCAGGCCATGTACCATGCCAAAGTCGCAGGCAAAAACCGTTACCACATCTTTGATGCGGCGCAAGACAGCAGCCAGCGCAACCACCATGAAGCACTGCAACGCATCCAACAGGCACTAGAGCGAAACGAGTTTGTGCTGTATTACCAGCCCAAGGTAAATATGTGCAGCGGTTTGGTTATTGGGGCCGAAGCACTGATTCGCTGGCAGCATCCAGAGAAAGGTTTATTGCCACCATCGGCTTTCTTGCCAGCCATCGAAGGCCACCCGCTGGCGGTAGATGTGGGCGAGTGGGTTATTAACACAGCACTCCGCCAGATGCATATCTGGCACGATGCTGGCCTAGATTTGCCCGTTAGCGTCAACATTGGTGCACGCCAGTTGGAGCAAATAAACTTCGTAGAGCGTTTGCAAATTATTCTGGCCGAACACCCGCAAGTTAATCCAGCCCATTTAGAACTTGAAGTGCTAGAAACCAGCGCCTTGGCCGATATGGCACAGGTGTCGCAAGTGATTGAACACTGTGCCCAGATGGGTGTTCATTTCGCACTAGACGATTTTGGTACTGGCTACTCATCACTGACTTATCTCAAGCACTTGCGAGTAGCACAGCTAAAAATTGACCAAAGTTTTGTGCGCGATATGCTTGACGACCCTGATGATTTGGCCATATTACAGGGCATTGTGGGCTTGGCGGCGGCTTTCAAGCGGCAAGTGATTGCCGAAGGCGTAGAAACCGTAGCGCATGGCACAGCTTTGCTACAACTGGGTTGCCAACTGGCCCAAGGCTACGGCATTGCCCGCCCCATGCCACCAGAGCAGTTACCTGCTTGGGCGGCTAACTGGCAGCCAGATATCGCTTGGCGCAAGCCACTATAAGGCTACAGGCTGTGCCACAATATCGGCATCGCAGCCCGTGCCAGCAGCAATCCAGCGCCCAGCTACCTGACGGCACCAACGCAGTAGCCAAGGCCTACGCCAACCCGTTATACGTGCAGGGTCTGCCAGCAGCCCGCACTGGTAGCGCTGCTGCTCCTCACTCCACAACAAAGCCTTGCAGGCCCCACTGCGTCGCCTAGACACCCACATGCCCAAAGGGCAAGGGGCGGCCAAACAACACAAACCACAACCATTGCAAGGCGCACCCAGCGCTGGCTTTGCTGGCGCTTGCGCGTGCCAAGCCACCACTGCCAGCACAGGTAGGCAAGCATCTTGCTTGTCTAAAGCGGCCACAGCATCATCAGATGCCAATGCTTGGGCAGGAGGGGGGGGAGGGAGCTGGTTTGGCATATCTTCATTTCCGGGTACACAACACATCCCATGAGCGCAAATACAGATGCTTTCAACCGCCAAGTGCTGCGTCTGGCCGGAGCCTATCTGGTCGTGGTGATTAGCGCCCTGCTGGCTTTGGGCTGGCCCCTGCACGAAAACTACCTGCGTAGCCGTGTTGAGATTATTGAAGCGCGCGAGCAAGGCTACCTTAGCATTGTGGACCACATGGTACACAAAGAGTTTTTGGAAATGGCCGGTGATTTAGGAATCATCAGCAACTCTGCCGTACTGACCGAGTTTCTCGATCGGCCCCAACCCTTGTTGCGCCAGCGGCTGGCTTTGGCACTAGAACAAGTGGTTCACAACTATGGTCGCTATATGGACTTGCAAGTGCAAGACCTCCAAGGGCGCGTGTTGGTGCAAGTCAAGCGCGCGCAACTGTTAGAGCAACACCAGCTGCCACTGGATGCCGCCGATTCGGCCAGCACCTTGCATATCAATACCCCGGTATTTAACAGCCGTCGTCAACAGGCAGGCACTTTGCACCTGCAATTTCAAATCGATGAACTGCTGGACAGCTTCGCCAACGTCATGGCGCGCAATCCTTTCCATCAGGCCATGTTGGTGGGGCCCCATGGGCAGTGGCTTCGTCCAGCCCATACAAAGACCCACAAGCAGCTTAGTTTTGCCCAACAATACCCTGCCGTTTGGGCTGCCATGCAGCAGCAACACACAGGCACCTTGCAGACCCGTCAAGGTTTGTTCCTGTTTGACACCATCTACCCCCTAGAACTCGCCCCCTCTGCGCTACCTGCCAGAGCCATCTTGCAGCACCAAGGCATCACCGTCACGGCCCAACAACCAAGCCATTATTATTGGCAAGCCGTTATCTTGGTGCCAGATGAGCTACTAGAAGAATCCCCTTTGCTTTGGCGCAGCCACGGTGTGCTGGTTGGGCTGCTGCTGTTGGTATTGGTGCTTATCAGCTGGATGCTGGCCGAGCGCAAAGTCAGAGCCAACACCGAACGCGCCCGCGAACAACAAAACGCACAAGAAATCACCGCCCTCTACGACCAAGCACCTTGCGGTTACCACTCTTTTGACACCCACGGACGCATCTTGCGTATGAACCTCACGCAATTGGGCTGGCTGGGTTACCCACGCCACGAAGTGCAAAACTGCCTCTGCCTTACCGATTTGCTCACCCCGGCCAGCGCCGTACATTTCAAAAAACTCTTTCCCCGGCTCAAAGTTTCTGGGCAGCTACGCGATGTAGCCCTAGACATGGTGCGTAAAGACGGCAGCATCTTGCCCGTCCTGCTCAACGCCACCGCTGAAATGAGCCCGCAGGGCGAATTTCTCTTCAGCCGCACCGTTTGTGTAGATATGACTGAAATCCAGCGCCTACAACAAGCCCTAGAGCACAAAGCCAACACCGATGGCCTGACCGGCCTATGCAACCGACGCCATTTCTTTGAGCTGGGCGCGCGTGAACTCTCCCACGCCACCCGTCATCAGCGCCCGGTGGCCGTGTGTATGCTCGACATTGACCATTTCAAACAAGTCAACGACACACACGGGCACGCTGCTGGTGACAAAGTGCTGATGGTGCTGGCCCGCAGTTTGATACGACAACTGCGCGACACAGACATCTTGGCCCGTTTGGGCGGAGAAGAATTTGCCATCTTGTTACCAGACACCCCCTTGCAAGCGGCGCAAGAAATGGCCGAACGCCTGCGTAGCAGCCTCGCTGCCATCAGCGTCTCTCTCGAAAACCAAAAGCCGCCGCTGCACTTCACGGTATCGATAGGAGTGGCCTTGCGCCACACCACAAGCGCTACACTAGAAGAAATGTTGCGTTGCGCCGACGTGGCACTCTATGAGGCCAAAGCCGCAGGGCGCAACCGGGTTTGTGTGGCCTGCCCAGAGCCACCAGAACCCAGCAATGGCTAAAAAATTCAAATTTTTTACCAGCCTGCTAGCAACAAGCCAAAAAACCGGTGTAGAATTCAAGGCTTCGCTGCTCAGCACCACTTCTTGTAAGTAG
>CAYMAC010000024.1:0-38175 GCA_964388325.1 uncultured Simplicispira sp.
AGAACGGCAGCTTCCCAAGCTTCATACGAGGGTTCGATTCCCTTCACCCGCTCCACATCGCCATATCACAGCATTTCACGCCATATCAAAAGCCCCTTGCCTCATAGGTACAGGGGCTTTTTTGTTGCCTCACGTCACTTCACCCGGCATCATGACATACCAACAGGCATATTTCAGGGGGATAGCGCATGGCACTAACAGACACTTTTGTTAAGAACGCAAAGCACCGGTGTAGGCCACGCTGGGGATAACGTGGGCATTGAAGGCGCTGGCGGCCAGTTCCTTGTTGCCTTCCAGTTCCCCAACGATGACTTTGATGTCAGCGTCACACTTCAGTATGCTGCCATCTTATGATGGCACTAATGAGCAATAGTCTCCATCATACTGAAAGATAATCACCCGATGGACAAACAGAAACTGCGTCAATTTCGCGCGGCCTTGGTGGAAACCGATGCCCCGTTGTCCCCCACTGACCCCCGGTATGTCCCAGGTCTTCATGGCACTGCGGAAGAAGATGTCATCAGTGCGCTGGTTGAAGAAATTTTCACCCGCCCCGCGCAAGCCAGCCATCTCTTTTATTTCACTGGGCAACGTGGCACCGGCAAAAGTACGGAATTGCGTCGCCTTGAAGAAATGCTTCTTGGAGAAGAAGCACAGGTGATCCGTTTTGATAGCTTGGACTTCATCACTGAAACCGAAAAAGTCACCGTGGAAAGCATTCTGTTGCTAGTGACCGCAGGATTGGCTGCGTGGGCGGACGAATACCACCATGAAGACTTTCTGACCGCCAATGGATGGACACGCTTTGCCAATTGGTTGCAATCTGACGTCGAACTTTCTGAAGTCACGGCACAGGGGCTGAAGCTCAAACTCAAAGAGCAACAGGTTTCGGTAGCAGAGAAAATTCGCCAACTATCGACTCCGCTGGAATGGACTAAACAAGTACAGGCTTTTGCTGAAGCAATTATTGATTTCATCCGCACAAGGACACACCGCGAACGCGTGGTAGTGATTGTGGACTCGCTGGAGCGCCTTCGTGGCGTTTCGGGTGCTGATCAAGATGCCATGTTTCAGCATGTAGTCACCACCTTTGCGGGGGATTTTGACCGCTTGCGCATTCCTGGAGCGAGTGTGGTGTACTCCGTTCCACCCTATCTGGCATTGATGGCTGATGTCCGCAACTTTGTCACTTGCTTTGCCTTGGCATCCGTGCGTGTTTATGGCAAACCTGTCAGTAGTGGCACCCACACCAGCACCCGCCGCCAACCACGCCCCGAAGGCTTGGAAAAAATGCGCAGCCTTATCGAGCGGCGATATCCTGACTGGGAGCAGGTTTTGGATGCAGCGACACTGGATGTGTTGGCCCAGTCATCGGGTGGTGATTTGCGCCACTTCATGCAGCGATTGGTCTCTGGTGTGGTCGGCAAGGCTGCTTTTGCGCTGGATCGCCTGCCACTGGGGGCGGACGACAGTATCGTGCGCCAAGTGATTGACGAGAACCGGGGGGAAACCGAGCGTCTTACCGTCAAAAGCGAATGGCCTTTATTGCGCGACATTGCCAACACCCACAATGCCATTGCCGCCGACCGGGGTGAGTCTTTGCGCACCCTTGCACGGCTGTTCGATACGCGCGTTATCCTCAATTATCGCAACGGTGCCGAGTGGTTTGATATCCATCCCTTACTGTGGCCATTGATTGACAGCCTCCATGAATCTACCACCCCCACCCCTTGAAGCTGCTTGGCAAACTCTGCGCAGTAACTTGGAATGGGCGCAAGAGTTCGGGTTGGTTTTTTTATTCTGTAGTGACATCCTTGCCAAAGAACAACTGTTCCAGAGGGCCAGTGACCTGATGCAGGCTCAGGTGCGCCCGTTTCAACGTCCTGAGATACCCGATGCCCAATCCATGGTGGACAGGTTGTTGCCCATCGCTATCAATCCATCCAGCGTACAGGTGGAAACGGGAATGCCCTTGTGGTTGGATTTGGACAGGCACGCGGGTGATCCTATCTGGGATCGAGCACGCGAAGAGTTTCTCCATCGCCTCAACGAGCGCCGTTCTGCACTGGCACGCGAGCACACTCGCACGGTGGTTTTAGCCCTACCATTGGATTGGACTAAGCGTGCTGCCGAAGCGGCCCCCGATTTGTGGACGATTCGCCAGCCCTCGGTCTATTTAGATACACAAGGCCAAAAACAACCATTACCGACCGCATCCGATTCTCTGCTGGAGTGCAGGCCCGGCAATCTTGACTATCAACCATCGGCTACCACAGTGTTGGGTTGGCAGAAGATGGCCAGTGGGCAAGAGCCACTGTCCTTATGGGATGCAGCACGCGCCACAGAGGCTGCCTTGGCATCTGGGCATCACCAACTCACTTGGGCCATTGCACAGAACGCTGTCCATCAAGCACGTGCACTGCTGGACAAGTCTGGCAAGATGCCGCAGAGGCTGCGCGATCTTGCGATCTCGCTGGAACGATTCGGCGATGTTGCCCAAGCATTGGGGCAGTTGGACGAGGCGCAGCAGGCGTTTCGCGAGAGTGAGCGGCTGTACCGCACTTTGTTAGACGATTTTGGTCAGACCCCGGAGCGCCTGCGCGATCTGTCGGTCTCCCTGAGCAAATTGGGCGATGTGGCCCAGGCGCTGGGGTGGTTGGACGAGGCGCAGCAGGCATTCCGCCAAGGCGAGGAACTGCACCGTACCTTGTTGGACGACTTTGGTCAAACGCCGGAGCGCCTGCACGATCTATCGGTCTCGTTGGAACGCTTGGGCGATGTGGCCTTGGCACTAGGACGGCTGGACGAGGCGCAGCAGGCGTTCCGCGAAAGCGAGCGGCTACGCCGCGCTTTGTTGGAAGATTTTGGTCGGACGCCGGAACGCCTACGTGATCTGTCGGTCTCGTTGGAACGCTTGGGCGATGTGGACTTGGCACTAGGACGGCTGGACGAGGCGCAGCAAGCGTTTCGGAAAAGCGAGCGCTTGCACCGCACTTTGTTAGAGCATTTTGGTCAAACGCCGGAGCGCCTGCGCGATCTGTCGGTCTCGCTGAACAAATTCGGTAATGCCGTCCAGGCACTCGGGCGATTAGACGAAGCACGACATGCGTTCCGCGAAAGTGAGCAACTGCGCCGCACCGTGTTGGACGATTTTGGTCAAACCCCGCAGCGGTTGCGCGATCTGTCGGTCTCGCTGCACAAATTGGGCGATGTGTCCGAAGCGCTCGGGCGGTTGGACGAGGCGCAACAGGTATTCCACCAAACTGAGGAACTGCACCGTACCTTGTTGGACGATTTTGGTCAAACGCCGGAGCGCCTGCGCGATCTGTCGGTCTCCCTGAGCAAATTGGGCGATGTGGCCTTGGCACTAGGACGGCTGGACGAGGCGCAGCAAGCGTTTCGCGAAAGCGAGCAACTGTGCCACACCCTGTTGGACGATTTTGGACAGACCCCAGAGCGCCTGCGCGATCTGGCAGTCTCGCTCCACAAATTGGGCAATGTTGCCCGAGCGCTCGGGCAACTGGAAGAGGCGCAGCAAGCGTTTCGCGAAAGCGAGCAACTGTGCCACACCCTATTGGACGATTTTGGACAGACCCCAGAGCGTCTGCGCGATCTGGCGGTCTCGTTGGAACGCTCGGGCGACGTGGCTCAGGTGCTAGGGCGGTTGGACGAGGCGCAGCAGGCATTCCGCCAAAGTGAGGAACTGCACCGTACCTTGTTGGACGACTTTGGTCAAACGCCGGAGCGACTACGCGATCTCGCGATTTCGCTGGAACGCTTGGGCAATGCTGCCCTGGCAGTAGGGCAGCTGGACGAGGCACAACAAGCGTATGCCACCGAGGTGGAATTAGGGCAAGCACTGGTAACCCAGTACGGAGAATCGATGGGGGCACTCGAAGTGCTCGCCTATGGCGAAATGCAGCTCGGCCAGATATTGGTGCAGCAAGGTCAGCCCACCTTGGCCCAAGTTCATCACCAGCATGCACGTCGGTTGTTCCAGCGCCTTGCATTGGCCATGCCGCACGATCTGCGGTACCAAGCGGCACTGAAACAACTTGATGAAATGACCAAGGCATAGCCATTCAGGTCATCTCCCCCAGCACATCCAGTTAGGCTATGCTGGGGGGATCGTTCTGGCAGAGAGTCAGCCAATCAGGCTTACTTTTTCTGCGGCGGCAAATCCGTGCAAGACCCATGCGCCACTTCCGCCGCCATGCCAATGCTTTCGCCCAGCGTGGGGTGCGGGTGGATGGTCTTGCCGATATCGACCGCATCCGCGCCCATTTCAATCGCCAGCGCAATTTCGCCGATCATGTCACCGGCATGGGTGCCGACCATGCCGCCGCCCAAGATTTTGCCGTGGCCGTGTGCCTCGGGAGAATCATCAAACAGCAGCTTGGTTACGCCTTCGTCGCGGCCATTGGCAATGGCGCGGCCCGAGGCTGTCCAAGGGAACAAGCCCTTTTTCACCTTGATGCCTTGCGCTTTGGCTTCGGTTTCGGTCAGACCGACCCAAGCCACTTCACTGTTTACAGCACAAGCGCTTCCACGCCTTCCTTCTTCGTACTGTCCCTTGTGTGAGCGCCCCCTGTGAATCTCGGGCCTCGATAGCCATACATGTGTGGCAAAAAAGTTGTTGCAAGGTTTTTGAGCGAAATATAATTTGGATCTTGCAGATGATTTACTCCATGAAAAAAAATTACGCCATCATTGCATTTGCCACCACTTGGGGATCAAAATTCGGTGGAATCAATGCCTTTAACACGGACTTGTTACAGGCGATCGCTACCGCGCATTGGCAACGGCTGCGGGTAATTTGCGTGGTAGCTGATTGCGATGCAAGTGATATAAAAACCGCTAAAGATGAGTATCAGATCGAATTGGTGAACCTGAAACTCAATTCTGGCTCATTGACAGCAGAGAATGCTGCACAGGTTTGGTCAACACTCGCAGACATTGATGTAGATAAAACCGTGTGGCTCGGGCATGACCGCATCACAGGAGCTATTGCCAATGCCATGGCAACAAATTACGGAGGTCGCTCCACGCTCATTCATCACATGAGCTATAGCCACTACGAATCGTTTGCTGAAAACAGCGCCACAGCTAGCAGAAAAGCCAAAGAACAGCAGACATTGTTTACTTCCGCGCACGTTCAATTAGCAGTAGGGCCGTTACTGCGGGAAGCATTGGCAGATTTTGTAGATACAGAAAGAGATGCAGTGCCCATGCTTACTCCAGGCTTGGCAGAAATTACTCCAAAGCAGCATCACCACACATTCACTGCCTTCATCAGCGGTCGACTGGACATAGGGGCACAAAAAATCAAGCAAGCCCATTTGGGGGTTGCAGGTTTTGCACATGCTGTTTTTCGTTGTGACAACGACACAGGCTTACCCGATAAATTAAAGGGGGATTTTGAACCAAAAATCAAGCTGCGTGGTATCGACTTGGAGATTAATGGCGATGCCCAGCATTCTGATGTCGAACAAGATCTCAAAAGATTTGTCGAGGAACACGCACAGCGCGTTATAAATTTACAAGCACTGCCCTTCACGCAGAATCGAAACGAGTTATTTGAGGAATTACGCCAAGCCAGTGTGTGCCTGATGCCATCTTGGCACGAAGGATTTGGCTTAGTGGCTTGGGAGGCCATCGCCGCAGGTGTGCCTTTGATTGTGAGTTGCAAAAGCGGAGTGTATCGCCTTCTCAAAGACCGCAGCCTTGACCACTTGGTTTGCGCCGTGGACATCAGAGGAAAAAGCGATTTTCCATTTTTCGCAGATGATGACAAAAAAATAATTGCTACCAAATTGATTGAAATTGCCAAAAACCATGCCAAATACAAAACCAAAGCTCTTCAGCTAAGAGAGGTACTTTTGGATGACTGCACATGGCGAGCCTGTGCAGACAGTTTTATTCAAGCGCTGGAATGGCCAGTTCCAAGCATTGATTCGACCACCTCAACCACGACCAGCAAGGATAAAACCGCCAACTCGGCAGTTTCATCTAACCATCCTCTCTATCAATGGCTGGAGCAACCGAAGCCCCAGTGGCAACCCCAAAATGGGCATAACCCCAGTCGATTGCTTCGTGCAGAAGAAGCGCTGATTTCTTTTGCACCTGAGGGTGAACCATTCTTGCAAACACAGTGTGAATGGGCCACCACCACTTCATACCCTATCGGCGTTCGCTTGCTGATTGGCGAAGGTGGGGCAGGAAAAACACGACTAGCTCTCGAAATGCTTCAACGCCTGTCGGAAGCTGGTTGGCACAGTGGTTTCTTACGCCACAGCTTTCAACCCAAGGACGGCATTGGTTTAGTACGCGAACTCCAAAAAACCGATCATCCGACACTAATCGTGCTCGACTACGCTGAAACCCGCAGCGCAGAACTGTTAGAGCTATTAGCACAACTGTGCATCAGCCCCCCAAAACACAGCATACGCATCTTGCTTCTGGCGCGGAGCAGCGGAGAATGGTGGGGGCATCTACCAGACATTGACTCGTGTTGCGAGACTCTTCTTACCGGCTCTGCGACCACCGGCCCCTATACCGTCCCAGGGCTGTATGCAGACCCAGCGTTGCGACAAAAAGCCTACGCTCAAGCATTGGCTACTTTTGCCCACGCTATGCAGTGCCCAGCACCCAACATTCAGCCTGATTTACAAGCTGCTGCGTACGATAAGCCCTTGTATCTGCACATGTCTGCACTGTTGGCCTTGCTCGGTGAACGTACCGAATCGGCTGATGCATTGCCCATGGCTTTGGTACGACATGAAAGAAATTACTGGCGCAAAGCGGTCAGTAGCGCTATCCCCGCCAGCAGCGAAGCCAAAGCAGCCGATTCGCTCATGGCCTTAGTCACATTGTTGGGTACAGCCCTTACCCCTAAATCCATTGAGGCACTCTGGCGTGTTGCAGATGGAGATGCCCAACAACTCAAACCCCTATTTGCAGCATTGGCTCCGCTCTACCCCGGAACTCAAGGACTCAGTGGTCTGCGCCCTGACCTGCTTGGCGAAGCCTTGGTGGCACAACAACTACTGGGCATCAATGGTGAAGCCTTGTTAAATGCTGTGTTAGGTAGCGCATCCACAGCAACCCAGCGTCACCATGCACTCACAGTGTTGTCGCGTTTGCTGCGTTACCGTGAAGACCTTTCTACGCTACTAGAAAACGCACTCACCCAGCATTTTCCTAGATGCGCAAAAGACATTATTAAAGTAGCCATACAAACCCCGAGCCCACTACCCAAAGTGGCAGAAAAAAGCTTCCAACATCTATCTAAAAAAGATGCACTACAAGTGGCTGGACAATTGGAAAACGATTTTGAATATGAGGTATTGCCACTGATTGGGTTAGAACTACTGACTCGCCAAGTATTGAATACACAAGCCCAAAAGCGATGTGAAGCCGACAAGAAGTTAGATGAAAAAAATGTAAGCTATTGGGCAAAAACACTCAACAATCTTAGCGTAGCCTGCTATCGTGATGGCGATATTAAGAATTCGTTGAAATACGCCAAACTAGCCCTAGATATCCGTGAAAAATTAGCAAAAAACTATCCTGAACGCTTTGACGCTGACTGGGCAAAATCGCTCAGCAACTACGCAGCTTTTTTGAATAATAGCGGTGACCTCTCGCAAGCTCTGCAATATGCAAAACAAGCGGTTGATATCCGTGAACGACTGACCCAAGACAAGCCAGAACGCTTTGAAGCCTATTTGGCAAAATCGCTCAGCAACTACGCAGCTTTTTTGAATGACAACGGTAACCTCTCGGAAGCGCTACAATATGCAAAACAAGGACTGGATATCCGTGAACGACTAGCCCAAAAAAAACCAGAACGCTTTGAAGCCGACTGGGCAAGTTCGCTCAACAACTACGCCCACTTCTTGGGTAACAACGGCGACTTCACGCAAGCGCTGCAATATGCAAAACAGGCGCTAGATATCTATCAGCGATTGGCCAAAGAAAAACTCGAAAGCTTTCAAGCCGACTGGGCTATGTCGCTCAACAACTACGCACACTTCTTGGGTAACAACGGCGACTTCACGCAAGCTCTCCAAAATACAAAACAGGCGTTAGATATTCGTGAACGACTGATGCAAGATAAACCAGAACGCTTCGAAGCGGACTGGGCCGCATCTCTTAACAACTACGCAATTGGCTTGGCCGACAACGGCGAAATAACACAAGCACTGCAATATGCAAAACAGGCGCTAGATGTCCATGAGAAACTAGCAAAGACCAGACCAGACAAATATATTTCAGATGCCGAAGGCAGTCATTTGCTATTTGCAATGTATGCGTGGTTAGCAGGACAAACTGATCTGGTGGTAGAGTTAGAAGCAGACTCCGAGATGGAGTTGCCTTACGCACAGCGTGGGAACCGCTTTGACCGAAATGTGCTGCTCGCGTTCGCTGGCAGTGAAATCGAGGACTCCATGAACCATTTAGGTCTAGCTTGGCAAGCATGGGCCAAAATGTCCCATGCACAACAAACCCAATCGGAAGCTGTTTTCCTATTGGCCTGCGCATTTGCGTCAGCACATGGTGCTTTACCTGATTCATTGGCAAACTGGCAAGAACAGCTTATGCAAATGCGAGAAAGGCGAAAAGGCCAACTGCCTGCATGGATGCAAATGATCGCAGAGCGCAAAGGCTTTACCTTGGCATAAAAAAACCGCGCAGCCCTTTCCGGGCATACGCGGCCAGCTACCAAGGCTAAAACGTCTTCAGTGGCTTGTGAGCATCACTTCTTGCTCGGTGGCAAGTCCGTGCAAGACCCATGCGCTACTTCCGCCGCCATACCAATACTTTCGCCTAGCGTCGGGTGCGGGTGGATGGTCTTGCCGATATCGACCGCATCCGCGCCCATTTCAATCGCCAGCGCAATTTCGCCGATCATGTCACCGGCATGGGTGCCGACCATGCCGCCGCCCAAGATTTTGCCGTGGCCGTGTGCCTCGGGAGAATCATCAAACAGCAGCTTGGTTACGCCTTCGTCGCGGCCATTGGCAATGGCGCGGCCCGAGGCTGTCCAAGGGAACAAGCCCTTTTTCACCTTGATGCCTTGCGCTTTGGCTTGGTCTTCGGTCAGGCCGACCCAAGCCACTTCGGGGTCAGTGTAGGCCACGCTAGGAATCACGCGGGCATTGAAGGCACTGGCCGCCAGTTCCTTGTTGCCTTGCAGTTCTCCAGCGATGACTTCTGCTGCCACATGGGCCTCATGCACGGCTTTGTGCGCCAGCATGGGCTGGCCGACGATATCGCCAATGGCAAAGATGTGCGGTACGTTGGTACGCATTTGGATATCGACATCGATAAAACCGCGCTCCGTCACCGCTACCCCGGCCTTGTCGGCGGCCAGCTTTTTGCCGTTGGGTGTGCGGCCTACCGCTTGCAGCACCAAGTCATAGACATCTTCGGACTTGGTGCCATCCAAGCCCTCAAACTGCACTTTGATGCCTTCGGGGGTGGCTTCTGCACCGACGGTTTTGGTTTTGAGCAAAATGTTGTCGAAGCGCTTGGCGTTCATCTTTTGCCAGATTTTGACCAAATCGCGGTCAGCACCTTGCATCAATCCGTCCATCATTTCGACCACATCCAAGCGTGCGCCCAAGGTGGAATAGACCGTGCCCATCTCCAAACCAATGATGCCGCCGCCGACGATGAGCATCTTTTTGGGCACACCGGCCAGCGCTAGTGCGCCGGTAGAGTCCACGACGCGCGGGTCGTTGGGCATAAAGGGTAAGCGCACGGCTTGCGAACCCGCAGCGATGATGGCTTTTTTGAAGGCCACTACTTTTTTGCTGCCTGTAGTTTCTTGGCCGCTGCCGCTGGTTTCGCTCACTTCCAAATGGTGCGAACCGACAAACTGGCCGACACCGCGCACAATGGTCACTTTGCGCATCTTGGCCATCGCGGCCAAGCCGCCGGTCAATTTGGCAATTACCTTTTCTTTGTGGCCGCGCAGTTTGTCGATATTGACGCTGGGTGCGCCAAAGTCCACACCCAAGTCGCTCAAGTGGGCTACTTCGTCCATCACGGCGGCGACGTGTAGCAGCGCCTTGGAGGGGATGCAGCCCACGTTCAGGCAAACGCCGCCCAGCGTGGCATAGCGTTCTACCACCACCACCTTGAGGCCCAAATCTGCGGCGCGAAACGCTGCCGAGTAGCCACCGGGGCCACCCCCCAGCACCAGCACATCGCAATCCCAATCGACGTTGCCGGTATAGCTGGCAGCGCCCGGAACGGGGGCCGCCGGAGCCAGCGCTGCCGGGGCTGGAGCTGCTGCTGTCTGTGGCGCGGGAGTGGCAGCCGGGGCAGGCGTAGCAGCAGCCGCCTCGCCGCTCACTTCTAACGATAGCACCACGCTACCTTCTTTGACTTTATCGCCCAAAGCGACTTTCAGCTCTTTGACTACCCCCGCATGGCTGGAGGGGATTTCCATCGAGGCTTTATCGCTTTCGACGGTAATCAGGCTTTGTTCTGCCTTGATGCTGTCGCCGGGCTTGACCAGCAACTCAATCACGGCCACATCGGCAAAATCGCCAATGTCAGGGACTTTGATATCTATCAGTGCCATAGCGTGGCCTCCTTACAGCAGCACGCGACGGAAGTCGCTGAGGATTTGGCCCAGATAGACATTAAAGCGTGCCGCAGCAGCGCCGTCAATCACGCGATGGTCCCAAGTCAGGCTCAGGGGCAGCATCAGACGTGGCACAAACTGTTTGCCGTCCCAGACGGGTTCCATTTGGCTCTTGCACACGCCCAAAATCGCCACTTCGGGTGCATTGATGATGGGGGTAAAGTAACGGCCACCAATGCCGCCCAAGCTAGAGATGGTGAAAGTGGCCCCGGTCATCTCTGCGGGGCTGAGTTTGCCGTCGCGCGCTTTTTTGGCCAGCTCGCCCATTTCTTGGCTGATTTGGAAGATGCCTTTTTTGTCGGCATCTTTAATCACCGGCACCATCAGGCCGTTGGGCGTGTCAGCGGCAAAACCGATGTGGTAATACTGCTTATAGACCAGCGCATCACCATCCAAGCTGCTGTTGAACTCCGGGAACTTCTTCAGCGCTGCCACGCAAGCCTTGATGAGGAAGGCCAGCATGGTGACCTTGATACCGGATTTGTCGTTCTCTTTGTTGGTTGAGACGCGGAAGGCTTCCAAATCGGTGATGTCGGCATCGTCATGGTTGGTGACCGCCGGAATCATGATGGCGTTGCGTAGCAGATTGGCCCCGCTGATTTTTTTGATGCGGCTGAGTTCTTTGCGCTCAATCGGGCCAAACTTGGCAAAGTCCACCTTGGGCCAAGGAATCAGGCCCAGCTCAGAACCGCCACCGCTGCTGGCCGCTGCCGCTGGAGCCTTGGCCGCTTGTGCCAAGGTTTGGATGGCTCCGGCCATGACGGACTTGGTAAAGCCTTGGATGTCGGCTTGGGTAATGCGGCCTTTGGGGCCAGAACCTTTGACTTCGGCCAGTGGCACGCCCAGCTCGCGGGCAAACTTACGCACCGAGGGCGAAGCGTGGGGCAGGCCCAGCGCTGGGGTGGCGCTGGGGTTATGGGCTGGGGCCACGGCGGTGGATGCTGTCCCTGGTGCGGGTGTCGCCACGGGTGCGGCTGCAGCGGCTGCTGGGGCCGGGGATGCCACCACTGGGGTCGCAGCACCGGCTGCGCCTTCCAAAACAGCCAACAGGTCGCCAATATTGACCTTATCGCCCACCTTGACTTTCAGCTCTTTCAGCACGCCAGCGTGGGAGGAGGGAATCTCCATCGAGGCTTTGTCCGATTCGACTGTAATCAGGCTTTGCTCGACCTTGACGCTATCACCGGGCTTCACAAAAACTTCAATTACCGCCACATCTTTGAAGTCGCCAATATCGGGCACGCGCACTTCGATGGGGCCAGCCGCTACGGCCACCACAGGGGCTGCTGCCGCTACCGGGGCTGCCACAGCCGCCTCGCCGCTGGTTTCGAGTACTAGCACCACGCTGCCTTCAGCGACCTTGTCGCCCAAAGCTACTTTGAGCTCTTTGACCACGCCAGCGTGGCTGGAGGGAATCTCCATCGACGCTTTGTCAGATTCGACGGTAATCAAGGATTGCTCGGCGGCAATCGTATCGCCGGGTTTAACCAACAGTTCAATCACTGCCACTTCACTGAAATCCCCAATATCGGGGACTTTGATTTCTACCAATGCCATGTTTGTCTCCGGTAATGGTTATGCGTACAGTGGGTTGACCTTGTCGGCACTGATGCCGTACTTGGCAATGGCTTGGGCGATGCGCTCGCGTGGCAGCTCGCCTTGTTCAGCCAAGGCGGTCAGGGCAGCGACAACGATGTAATGGCGATTAATCTCGAAGTGTTCGCGCAGCTTGCTACGGAAGTCAGAGCGGCCAAAACCGTCGGTGCCCAACACCTTGTAGCTGCGCCCTTGCGGGATAAAGGCACGAATCTGCTCGGCATAGGCTTTGATGTAGTCAGTCGAAGCCACGACCGGCCCGGTGCTGGCGTTGAGTTGTTGCGCCACAAAGGGCAGGCGCGGTGTTTCTAGCGGGTGCAGCAGGTTAAAGCGTTCGGCATCTTGGCCGTCACGGGCCAGTTCATTGAACGATGGGCAGCTCCAAACATCGGCTTGCACGCCCCAATCAATCGCCAGCAGTTCTTGTGCTGCGAACGATTCGCGCAGAATGGTGCCCGAGCCGAGCAATTGCACCCGTGGCCCGGCCACGCCAGCCGCACCCGGTTTGCACAGGTACATGCCTTTGATGATTTGTTCTTCGGTGCCAGGGGTCAAGCCGGGCATGGCATAGTTTTCGTTCAGCAGTGTCAGGTAGTAAAACACGTTGTCTTGTTTTTCTACCATGCGCTTGAGGCCGTGGTGCAAAATCACCGCCACTTCGTGGGCAAAGGTGGGGTCGTAGCTAATGCAGTTGGGAATGGTGCCCGCCAAGATGTGGCTGTGGCCGTCTTCGTGTTGCAAGCCTTCGCCGTTGAGGGTAGTGCGGCCCGAAGTGCCGCCGAGCAAGAAACCACGTGCCTGCATATCGCCGGCGGCCCAAGCCAAGTCGCCAATGCGCTGGAAGCCAAACATGGAGTAATAGACATAAAACGGCACCATGATGCGGTTGCTGGTGCTGTAGCTGGTGGCTGCGGCAATCCAGCTGCTCATGCCACCGGCTTCGTTAATGCCTTCTTGCAGGATTTGGCCTTGCTTGTCTTCTTTGTAATACATCACTTGGTCTTTATCGACCGGGGTGTATTGCTGGCCCAATGGGTTGTAAATACCGATTTGCCGGAACAAGCCTTCCATGCCAAAGGTGCGCGCCTCGTCCACCAAAATGGGCACGACACGCGGCCCAAGTGCTTGGTCGCGCAGCAGTTGCGTCAAAAAGCGCACATAGGCTTGGGTGGTGGAGATTTCGCGGCCTTCGGCGGTCGGCTCTAGCACCGCTTTGAAGGTTTCTAGCGCGGGCACGGTAAAGCTCTCGTCGGCTTTTTGGCGGCGCTGGGGCAGGTAGCCGCCCAGGGCTTTGCGGCGCTGGTGCAGGTACTGCATTTCGGGGGTGTCGTCGGCGGGCTTGTAGAACGGGATGTTCGCTAGCTCGCTGTCGGGCACGGGAATATTAAAGCGGTCGCGGATGTATTTGATGTCTTCGTCGGTGAGCTTTTTGGTTTGGTGAACGGTGTTCTTGGCTTCACCAGCCTTGCCCATGCCGTAGCCTTTGACGGTTTTGACCAGCAGCACTGTGGGTTGGCCTTGGTGTTTCACGGCGCGGTCAAAGGCAGCAAATACTTTTTGCGGGTCGTGGCCGCCACGGCGCAGGTTCCAGATGTCGTCGTCGCTCATGTGGGCCACCATCTCTAGCGTGCGCGGGTCGCGGCCAAAGAAATTTTTACGCACATAAGCACCATCAAAGGCTTTGAAGCTTTGGTAGTCGCCGTCCACGGTGTCCATCATCAGCTTACGCAATGCACCTTCTTTGTCACGCGCTAACAGGGCATCCCACTCGCTGCCCCAGAGCAGCTTAATCACGTTCCAGCCCGCACCGCGAAACTCGCCTTCTAACTCTTGCACGATTTTGCCGTTGCCGCGCACCGGGCCATCGAGGCGTTGCAGGTTGCAGTTAATGACGAAAATCAGGTTATCCAAACCTTCACGGGCGGCCAAGCCAATCGCGCCCAAGGATTCGGGTTCGTCCATCTCGCCATCGCCGCAGAACACCCAAACTTTGCGGTTGCTGGTGTCGGCAATGCCACGGGCGTGCAGGTATTTGAGGAAACGGGCTTGGTAAATAGCCATCAGCGGCCCCAGCCCCATCGACACCGTAGGGAACTGCCAAAAACCGGGCATCAGCTTGGGGTGTGGGTAGCTGGACAGGCCCTTGCCGTCCACTTCTTGGCGGAAGTTAAGCAGTTGTTCTTCGGTCAGGCGGCCTTCCAAAAAGGCGCGCGCGTAAATACCGGGCGAGACATGGCCTTGGAAGTAAATGCAGTCGCCGCCGTGGTTGGCGCTCTCGGCTTGCCAAAAGTGGTTAAAGCCGGTGCCGAACATGGTAGCCAGCGAGGCAAAGGAGCCAATATGACCGCCCAAATCCCCCCCATCAGCCGGGTTGTGGCGGTTGGCCTTGACCACCATCGCCATCGCATTCCAGCGCATATAGGCGCGCAGGCGCTCTTCAATTTCGATATTGCCGGGGCAGTGCGCTTCTTGGTTGGTCTCGATGGTGTTGACGTAGGCCGTGTTGGCGGAAAACGGCAAATCGATGCTGTGTTGACGCGCTTCTTCGAGCAACTGTTCAATCAGAAAGTGTGCGCGCTCGGGGCCTTCTTTGGCAATTACCGCACTGAGGGCATCGAGCCACTCGCGCGTTTCTTGGCTGTCGCTGTCGGGGCCGTGCTGGGGAGTTTGAGGGTCGGTCGGTGCTGACATGGTTTGTCTCCTATCGGTAAACCGGAAAGAAAGTATGCGCGCCTTGGTGAGCGTCGCCGCATAAGTTTCGCACATTTTTTTGACATTTCAAATAATGACCCTGAATATCACAATGCAAAAAATTGCTGCAACTGCACATTTTGTGCTGCTTATCAGGCCCTGAAAGCCACACCGGGCCGCCCTACACTTGCGGGCTATGGTTTCCAATTTTTTTACTGCCACGCGCCAACGCACAGCGGCTTTGTGGCACCGCTGTAATGATTGGTGGCTTGGTCTGTCACCCAATCACCAAGACCGTTTTGCCGCTTTGGCTCCGCTGGCGGCGGTGTTGCTGTTCATGGCGGCCATCGTGGCTGCCTTTTGGTATTTACGCACCGAAGAGGCCGAGCGCGAACAGGAAGCGCTGCGCCGCGATGTCGAATACGCCCAGCAGCGTGTGCGCCTGCGCCTGTTAGAGCGCCAAGAGCAGGTCATGCACATGGCGCGTGATTTGGTCACCCAAACGGTGGCCCAAGAAGAATTTGCCCAACGTGCCGAGGCGCTGGTCAACCAATACCCCGAGTTGCAAGCCATTACGTGGGTGGATGAATATGGCCGTATCAACGCCAGCCACCGCGCCGCCTCTTTACCAACTGAATGGGCGCGTTATCCAGCAGAGGTGTTGCAAGGCGACGAAACAGCACGCGCCTTTGACTTGGTGCGCGAGCAGCAGCAACCGGTGTATGCCCAACAAACTATCCAAGCCAACCAACCGGTGCCCTTGCTGCAATTGCAGGTGCCGCTGAATGTGCAAGGGCGTTTTAATGGCGTGCTGCTGGCCGAGTATTCGGTCGATGGACTGATGCGCTATGGCACGCCCACCGAAGTGCTGGCGCGCTACGCCATCACGTTTTTAGATGCCAATGGCGAAGTGTTGGCCGGAACGCCGCTGGCAGCACGGCCACGCCCGCTGCTGTGGGCAGGAAAAGATGTGCAAGATGCCAACGCCTACGAAGTGCCGATTTCTCCGGTGGGCGATAGGCTGATTTTGCGCGCACAGGCTTACCGCACCTCTCTAGGGGTGGTGGGCAGTGGCCTGTTTTGGTTGGTAGTGACGCTCAGTGCCATGACAGTGTGGATGCTGATGGCCACTTGGCGACATACGCGGCGCCGAATGCACACCCAGCTGGCGCTGGTGGCTGAAACCAACTTTCGTCGCGCCATGGAAAACTCGGTGCTCACCGGGATGCGCGCCTTGGACATGCAGGGGCGCATCACCTATGTGAATGCCGCGTTTTGCCAAATGACCGGTTGGAGCGAGGCAGAACTGGTCGGACAAAAGCCCCCCTACTCTTATTGGCCCGAATCCGATTACGAAAATTTGCACCAACATTTGCGCGACGAGTTATCGGGCAAAACCATGCCGGGTGGCTTTCAGGTGCGCGTGCAGCGCAAAAACGGTGCTTTGTTTGATGCGCGGCTGTATGTATCGCCGCTGATTGATGCCGTGGGCAAGCAAACCGGCTGGATGACCTCGATGACCGACATCACCGAGCCTAACCGCATCCGCGAGCAGCTTACGGCCTCGCACGAGCGCTTTACCATTGTGCTAGAGGCGCTGGATGCCTCGGTCTCGGTGGCCCCCTTGGGCAGCCACGAGTTACTGTTTGCCAACAAACTCTATCGGCAATGGTTTGGCTCACAAACCGCTGGACACTTGCAACTGGTGGCGCAAGCGGGCGTGTTACCCGCCCCCAGCACCAGCAGTGCCGAAGACGAAGATGGCCTGATGGGCCTGCCCACCGACTCCGTGACCAGTGCCCACACAGAAAACGCCGAAATTTACCTGCCAGAATTAGCCAAATGGCTAGAGGTGCGTTCACGCTACCTCAGCTGGGTAGATGGCCGATTGGCGCAGATGGTGATTGCCACTGACATCACCCCCCGGCGCTTGGCCGAAGAACAGGCCGCGCACCAAACCGAGCGCGCGCAATCGGTCAGTCGCCTGATTACGATGGGCGAGATGGCCTCTAGCGTGGCGCACGAACTCAACCAACCGCTCACCGCCATCAACAACTATTGCAACGGCTGCATTTCGCGCTTGCGTAATGGCCAGCTGAGCGAAGAAGCCCTGCTGACAGCCTTGGAAAAAACCGCGCACCAAGCACAACGCGCCGGGCAAATCATTCAGCGTATTCGTTCTTTCGTAAAGAAAAGCGAACCCAATCGCCAACTGGCCGATGTGGCCAAAATGGTGGCCGAAGCGCTAGAACTGGCCGACATTGAACTGCGCCGCCACCATGTACGCCTGACGCACCATGTGGCAGCGCGCCTGCCGCCGGTGATGGCCGATGCTATTTTGATTGAGCAGGTACTGATTAACCTGATGAAAAACAGTGCCGAATCTATCGCCCAAGCCCAGCGCCCGCCTTCCGGGCGCAGTGTGGAGCTGCGCGTGGTGCCCAAAACCATCGACGGCCAAGCGGTGGTCGAGTTTGCCGTGCAAGACACCGGCCAAGGCTTGGCCGAAGAAACGCGCGAGCGCCTGTTTGAAGCCTTCTTTTCTACCAAACAAGAAGGCATGGGCATGGGCCTGAATCTGTGCCGCAGTATTGTCGAATCACACCAAGGCCGAATGCAGGCACAGAACCTCTACAATGGTTCGGAAGTCACAGGCTGCTTGTTTTCTTTTTGGTTGCCACTGGCAATACCTCCCAGTGATACCAAAGGTTAGCAGCAGAATGATGCCAAAAAAATCCACTAAATCAATGGATTAACTAAAACAATGCAGGCATCTGATTTTCAGAGACGGTTGTTGCAAAAGCCGCTGTATGTTGCTGGCCTGTTGTTGTTCGCCCTCACCTTGATAGGGGCGTGGCCAGTGGCCGATTTTTTACAAGAACGCCAACGCATTTTGACGGATGCCGCCCGCATGGCGGTGCAAAAAAGCCAGCTTATGGGGCGTTCCTTCGGTGACACCTTCTTGGCCACCGACTACGTGTTGCGCGACGTTCTGGGCAGAATTAATCTGACCCAAGATATGCGCTACCCGCACCCTGATGCCAGCGCCCCTGCGCGTTTGGACGCGCTACTGAAAGAAAAAGTAAGCACCGTGGTCGGCCTCAATGATTTGGTGCTGCTCAATGGCGACTGCATTTTCGTGGCAGTAGCCATGTATCCGTTTCGGGGTACCAAAAGCCGACAAAATTTTTGCACCGAAAGCCGCGTGGCGGCGGGGCAAAGCCTGCGTATTCAATACATGCCGCAGGATAAATCAGTCTCTAAACGCCCAGTGGTGCTGATGTCGCGTGTGGTTGGCTCCCCCGAGGGGCGGCTGTTGGGCGCAGCCATGGCGGTGATTGATTTGGAATATGCCCAACAATGGATAGCCGCTTTGGCCGTCGATGAAAACGACGTACTCACCATTGTGGACACCGATGGCACCTTGTTGGCACGCAATCCGTTCCAGCCCAAAGCCTTAGGGCGGCGTACTTCCTTGCCCTCGGGCGTACCCAGTTTTGCCAAAATTGGCGATGCGACCACTTTGATAGCCAATTCGCCCATTGATGGGCGTGAGCGGGTGTTTGGCATGAGTCGCTTAGAGCGTGTGCCGTTTGTGGCCATCGTTGGTCTGGACAAAGCCAACGTACTGGCTGGCTGGCAACGGCGCGCATGGCAATTTGGGGCTGGTTTTTTGGTGTTGGCGTTGTGCTGTGTCGTAGCTCTGCGCGCACACTTGGCTACGGTGCGTCAGGCCGAAGCCATGCGTGTGCTGGCCACCACCGATGCCCTGACCGGCATTGCCAACCGCAGACATTTGATTGATATTGGCAACCATGCTTTTATGGCCGCCCTCCGAGACGGCAAAACCCTTTCGGTGTTAATGCTAGACATTGATAAATTCAAATCCATCAATGACCGTTGGGGGCATCCAACCGGGGACCGCGTGATTCAAACCATGGCCCAGTGCATCACCTCGGCCCTGCGTCCTCAAGATACCGGCGGTCGCTTGGGTGGCGAGGAGTTTGCCGTCATCCTGCCTGAAATGGATACAGCCCAAGCCTTGAGCGTGGCCGAGCAACTGCGCCAAGCTGTGCAAGCGGCGCAAGTGCTACACAGTGACGATGCCAGCGTCGTTCAATTTACCACCAGCATTGGTGTTGCGGTATTAATGCCCGGTGATGGCTCCTTTGATGCCATGCTGCAACGCGCCGACAGGGCACTTTATCGGGCTAAAGACCATGGGCGCAACTGCTCGGTGCTTGCGCCACCCATCTAAACCGCTCAGGGCCAGCAACACCAGAGGCAAGCGCGGAAGCTCTACAATGGTTCCAAGGTCACGGGTTGCCTGTTTTCCTTCTGGCTGCCACTAAATACTGTAGCAAACGCACCCCCCGCAAAAGGATAATTGCATGAGTTTGATTCCGAAAAAAGGCACTGTTTACGTGGTCGATGACGATGAGGCTGTGCGCGACTCGCTGCAATGGCTGCTTGAAGGCAAAGATTACCGAGTACGTTGCTTTGATTCGGCGGAGTCGTTTTTGGCGCGCTACGATGCGCGCGAAATTGCCTGCCTGATTGTGGATGTTCGCATGGGCGGCATGACCGGCCTAGAGTTGCAAGACCGGCTGCTAGAGCGCAAATCGCCACTGCCCATCGTCTTTATTACCGGCCACGGTGATGTCCCTATGGCCGTCAACACCATGAAAAAGGGCGCTTTGGACTTTATCCAAAAGCCCTTCAATGAAGAAGACTTGGTGGGCTTGGTTGAGCGCATGTTAGAGCACGCCCGCGAAGCCTTTACCGACCAACAACAAGCCGCCACGCGCGAAGCCCTGATGTCCAAGCTCACCAGCCGCGAAAGCCAAGTGCTAGAGCGCATTGTGGCGGGCCGCCTCAACAAGCAAATTGCCGATGACTTGGGTATCAGCATCAAAACTGTAGAGGCGCACCGCGCCAACATCATGGAAAAGCTGGGGGCCAACACCGTGGCCGATTTGCTCAAAACCGTGCTGGGCCAAAACGCCCCCAAAGTCTGATTTTGTCTTTTCTTTTTTCTTCGCACACACCACCATGACAGCCCAATTGATTGACGGCAACGCCCTCTCCCAACAACTGCGCGCCCAAGTAGCAGCGCGTGCCGCTGCCCTGAAAGCCCGTGGCACCACTGCTGGCTTGGCGGTAATTTTGGTGGGCGACAACCCGGCCAGCCAAGTGTATGTGCGTAACAAGGTCAAGGCTTGCCACGATGCTGGTTTGCATTCGGTATTAGAAAAATACGATGCCAGCCTGACCGAAGCCGAACTGCTGGCGCGTGTCGAAGCGCTGAACAATGACCCGTCCATCCACGGCATTTTGGTGCAATTGCCCCTGCCCGCGCACATTGATGACCACAAAGTGATTGAAGCTATCTCGCCACTCAAAGATGTGGACGGCTTCCATGTAGCCAGCGCCGGTGCCCTGATGGTGGGCGAAGTCGGCTTTAAGGCTTGCACCCCCTATGGCTGCATGAAAATGCTCGAATCCATCGGCATGAAAGACCTGCGCGGCAAGCATGCGGTGGTGATTGGGCGCTCCAACATTGTTGGCAAACCGATGGCCATGATGCTGCTGGCCGCCAACGCCACCGTCACCGTTTGCCACAGCGGCACGGCCGATTTGGCGCACCACACGCGCCAAGCCGATATCGTGGTGGCAGCGGTGGGCAAACGCAACGTCCTCACTGCCGAGATGCTCAAGCCCGGTGCCGTGGTGATTGACGTGGGCATGAACCGCAACGATGAAGGCAAACTGTGCGGCGATGTCGATTTTGACGGCTGCAAAGCAGTGGCCAGCCACATCACCCCGGTGCCCGGCGGCGTTGGCCCCATGACCATCACCATGCTGCTGGTCAATACCATGGAAGCGGCCGAGCGCGCCGCAGGAGTTTGAGCCATGAGCAACAGCAATCCTCTCCTTGATTTTTCTGACCTGCCCGCGTTTGACCGCATCAAGCCTACCGACGTGGCCCCAGCCATTGACAGCCTGTTGCAGCAAGCCAGCGCCGCGCTAGAAACCATCACCGCCCCTGATTTTCCGGCCCAGTGGGACGCAATGGCCCAAGTGCTGGATGTAGCCACCGAAAAATTGGGCCGTGCGTGGGCCGCCGTCAACCACCTCAATAGCGTGGTGGATACCCCCGCGCTGCGCGCCGCCTACAACGAAGTGCTGCCGCGCGTGACCGAGTTTTGGACGCGCTTGGGGGCCGATGAGCGCATGTATGCCAAATACAAAGCCATCGACGTGCAAACCCTCAACCACGAGCAGCGCCAAGCGGTAAAAAACGCCGTGCGTAATTTTGTCCTCTCGGGGGCCGAACTGAGCGGCCCAGCCAAAGAGCGTTTTGCCCAAATCCAAGAGCGCCAAGCCGAGCTGCAACAAAAGTTCAGCGAAAACGCCCTTGATGCCACCGATGCCTACGCTTACTACGCCAGTGCCGCAGAGTTAGACGGCATTCCTGAAGACGTGCAACACGCCGCCCGCGCTGCGGCCCAAGCCGAAGGCAAAGACGGCTACAAACTCACCCTGCGGATGCCCTGCTACCTGCCAGTGATGCAGTTTTCCCACAGCAGCGCCCTGCGCGAAAAACTCTACCGCGCCTACGTCACCCGTGCCTCCGACCAAGCCCCGGCAGAGGCACTGAAGTTTGACAACAGCGCCTTGATTCGCGAAATTTTGGCACTGCGCCAAGAAGAATCCCAATTGCTGGGCTACCCCAATTTTGGTGAAGTGTCGGTGGTGCCCAAGATGGCCCAATCGGCCACCGAGGTAGTCACGTTTCTGCGCGATTTGGCGCAACGCGCCCGCCCCTATGCCGAAAAAGACGTGGCCGATTTGCGCGCCTATGCCGCCGAGCATTTGAACTTGCCCCACCCGCAGGCTTGGGATTGGTCTTATATTGCCGAGCGCCTGAAAGAAGCCCGCTACGCCTTTAGCGAGCAAGAGGTGCGCCAGTATTTCTTGGCCCCCAAGGTGTTGTCCGGGCTGTTCAAAATCATTGAAACCCTGTTTGAAGTGAGCATCCGGCCAGACCAAGCCCCAGTCTGGCACCCCGCCGTCGAGTTTTACCGCATCGAGCGCGCCGGTGCTCTGGTGGGACAGTTTTACTTGGATATGCCCGCCCGCAGTGGCAAGCGTGGTGGCGCATGGATGGACGATGTACGCACGCGCTGGTTGCGCCCTGATACCGGCCAATTACAAACCCCAGTGGCCCATTTGGTGTGCAACTTTGCCGAAGGCGTAGATGGCAAACCGGCCTTGCTCACGCACGATGATGTCATCACCCTGTTCCACGAGTTTGGCCACGGCCTGCACCACCTGCTCACACAGGTGAATGAGCGCGATGTGTCCGGCATTGCGGGCGTAGAGTGGGATGCCGTAGAGCTGCCCAGCCAGTTTATGGAAAATTTCTGCTGGGAATGGAACGTCCTCAAAGACATGACCGCCCATGTTGATACCGGCGCGCCGCTGCCGCGTGCTCTGTTTGACAAAATGATAGCCGCCAAGAACTTCCAAAGCGGTATGCAAACCCTGCGCCAAATTGAGTTCTCCTTGTTCGACATGCTATTGCACACCGAACACGACCCAAGCCAAGACTTTATGCCCTTGTTGGATTTGGTGCGCGCCGAAGTGGCCGTGTTGCAACCGCCGGCCTTTAGCCGTACCGCGCACACCTTCAGCCATATCTTTGCCGGTGGGTATGCCGCAGGCTATTACAGCTACAAATGGGCCGAGGTACTCAGTGCCGATGCCTATGCCGCTTTTGAAGAAAGCGCTGGCCCCGATGGTGCCCACAACCCCGACACGGGCCGCCGCTACCGCGAGGCCATCTTAGAAGCTGGTGGCAGCCGCCCAGCGATGGAGTCTTTCAAAGCCTTCCGGGGCCGCGAGCCTAGCCTGGATGCGCTGCTGCGCCACCAAGGCATGGCCTAAAAAAAGCCAAAGTCGTATTCTCACTCCACAGTTAGAAAATTTTGCACCCTATGTCGCGTTCTCTCTTGGCCCCTGTGGCTTCTATGTTGCTGTGCTTGTCTGCGGGCGCGGTGCTGGCCCAACCGGTGTACCGCATTGTCGGGCCAGACGGAAAAGTGACTTTCTCTGACCGCGCACCCAGCGCCGATAGCGCTGCTGCCTCGACCAGTGCGGCTGGCGCTGGTAGCGGCAGCGCTGCCGCTACGGGTTTACCTTTTGCCTTGCAACAGGTAGCCAGCCGCTTTCCCGTCACTTTGTACACCGGCAGCGATTGCGCCCCCTGTGATGGTGCGCGCCAGCTGCTGGTGCAACGTGGCGTGCCCTTTACCGAGCGCACCGTCAGCAGCAATGCCGATATAGCCGCCTTACAGCGTCTCAGTGGCAAAGCAGCCTTGCCGTTTGGCACTATCGGCAGCCAGCAGCTGCAAGGGTTTTCCGACACCGAATGGACACAGTTTTTAGATGCTGCGGGTTACCCCAAGCAATCGGCCTTGCCAGCAACTTATCGACGGCCAGCGGCCACACCTTTGGTGGCCGTGCAGCCCCTAGAGCCTGCACGCGCGCCAGAGCCAGCGGCCCCTGCTGTACCAGAGCGTTTGGCACCAGCCAACAACCCCTCTGCCCCCAGCAACCCGGCGGGCATCCGCTTCTGAGCCATCTACTGCACACCCCGTAAGTGGCATTCATTGCCCAATGGGGCGGTGGGTTTTCAGGCCGTTTGTGCCGGTTGCAGCTTGAGTTCAGCCATCATTTGTTCGCGCATCACAAACTTTTGCACCTTGCCGGTGATGGTCATGGGCATGTCTTGCACGATGCGGATATAGCGCGGCACCTTGTAGTGGGCGATTTGGTCACGGCAGAAGGCACGGACCTCGTCTTCTGAGACGCTTTGGCCGGGCTTGGGCACAATCCAGGCGCAAATTTCTTCGCCATACTTGGCATCGGGCACGCCAAACACCTGTACTGATTGCACCTGTGGGTGGCGAAACAAAAATTCTTCAATCTCGCGCGGATAGACATTTTCGCCGCCACGAATCAACATATCTTTGGCCCGGCCCACAATGTTGCAATAGCCTTCAGCGTCGATGGTGGCCAAATCGCCGGTGTGCATCCAGCCGTCTTGCACCGCCTCTTGGGTGCGCTGTGCATCCCCCCAATAGCCTTGCATGACCGAGTAGCCGCGCACCAGTAGCTCGCCCTTCTCGCCCACCGGCACCACTTGGCCCTCGGCATTCACCACCTTGGCTTCTAACATGGGTTGGATACGCCCCACGGTAGCCACGCGCCGCTCTAGGGGGTCCGTAGTGGCGCTTTGGAACGATACTGGCGAGGTTTCGGTCATGCCGTAGGCAATGGTGATTTCCGATAGATTCATCTGCGCCACCACGCGCTTCATGGTTTCAATCGGACAAGGGGAGCCGGCCATGATGCCGGTACGCAGGTGCGACAAATCGAACTGGGCAAAATCGGGATGCTCTAGCTCGGCAATAAACATGGTGGGCACGCCATGCAGGGCGGTGCAGCGCTCCTCACTGACCGCTTGCAAAGTGGCCGCTGGGTCAAACGATTCACCCGGAAACACCATCGTCGCCCCTACCGACACACAGGCCAACACCGACATCACCATGCCAAAGCAGTGGTAAAGCGGCACCGGCACGCACAGCACATCGGCATCGGTAAAGCGCATGGCTTGGGCCACAAAGCGGGCGTTGTTGAGCACATTGTGGTGCGTGAGCGTGGCCCCTTTGGGGTTGCCCGTGGTGCCGCTGGTAAATTGGATGTTGATGGCATCGTGGCAAGATAAGGTGGCCCCAATGGCATCCAGTGCTGCCCCATCCAAAGCGGCCCGGCCTTGGTCTAGCACTTGGGCATAGTTGAGCATACCGGGGGTCTGGGCATCGCCCAAGCGGATAATGGCTTGCAACATAGGCAACCGGGCGGCCTTGAGGGCACCGGGGGCGCAGTGGGCCAACTCGGGGGCTAGGCGTTGCAGCATTTCTAAATACTGCGAACTTTTGAGCCGCTCTGCCGTGACTAGCGCCCGGCAACCGGCCAGTTGCAGCGCATACTCCAACTCAGACACCCGATAGGCCGGGTTGATATTGACCAGCACCAAGCCAATGCGTGCGGTGGCAAACTGCGTTACCACCCACTCTACGCGGTTGGGTGCCCAAATGCCCACCCGGTCACCGGCTTGCAAGCCCAGCGCCAGTAAACCTGCCGCCAAGGCATCGACTTGTTCTTGCAGTTGCGCCCACGTCCAGCGCACGCCTTGCTCCCGAAACACCACTGCCAGCTTGTCGGGGTAGCGCCGTACCGTATCGGCCAAAAATGGGGCAATCGTGGTTTGCGAGAGGGTAGCATCGGTACGTCCCTTGACGTGGGACAGGCCCGCCAGTGGTGCAAGGTTCCAGTCTTGGACAACAGAGGTGGTCATTATTTTGTCTCCTGCTTTGGGCTTCTGTGAAAGAATTAAATTGTGCAGATGCCCAACACACCAAAATGGACAAAATGGTTGCAAAACCAACCTTGGAAGATGCTCTATGCTTAAAACACCCTGGCTTCGCTTTCTCGTGCTCACTGGCGTGGCTACGCTGCTGGTCGGTTGTGCTGTAGATGACCCCTATTATTACCACGATGACCCAGCCGATGGGCCTGTGTATTACTATGACCGAGGGCGTGAGCCTTACTATGCCCCTGCCCCTTATCGCTACGATGATAGGCCGCGCTACTACCACGACCGCAAGCCGCCCCCTGACCGGCACCCACAACGACCACCACGCGATAAGCACCCACACAAAGACTGGCACGAGCGCGATGAACGCGGCCAACAACATCCCCCGGTACGCCCCGAAGTGCGACCCGTGCGTCCGCCGCCTCCCCAACATGTTCAGCCGTCACCGCCCAGAGTGCGGCCCAAGGTGAAACCACACGATGCCCCCGAGGCCGACGTTTCTCACCCGAATGCACCGCGCTACCACCCCAAGACAGGCAAATTGATACCTCACCCAGATACGCTGCCCTAATGACGGCTGCCACCAGTGCAGTGCATCCAGCTGGCTTTGTGTGCGTTAGCAGACAGACCAAGCCTTGGCAATGCCTATAAGCTGCCAAAGCCGGTGTTCGATTGCGCGCTATCTGGGCGCTGCAACAACACCCTGAGGCATTGAAAAGGCAAAATTATGAAAACCACTCCAGCATTGGTGCGTTATGCAGCGCTTATCTTGACAGCCTGGGGGTTGTCGGCTTGCTCTGGCATGACACAACAGGAAAAAAATACCGCTATTGGCGCGGGTGTTGGTGCCATTGGCGGTTCCATTTTGACGGGTGGCGGTGCCGTTGGCACGCTGGGCGGTGCGGCTGTCGGTGGCGTTATTGGCCACGAAGTGAACAAGTAACCGCTTACATAGGCTAACAAAATGTCTCCATTTAATTCAAGCCTGCCAACACGGCTCATCTTAGTGATGGCAGTTGGTGTACTGTTGCCTGCCTGCCAGAAAAGTGATGTAGGCCCTGCTGAAACCACAGGGCGGCAAATCGACCAATCCATGAAAAAAGCCGGAGAAAAAGTCGATGATGCCACCGTAAAAATGGGTGAGCGCTTAGAAGAAGCCGGTGAAAAACTGAAACAGTCCACCCAAAAAGAGAATTAAGTCTGCGCTAAAGGTTGCCATCTCTGGCCATGCCGCATACTGTTGCATGGCATCGTTCAAAGCATACGCTCCCCATTGCACCCCTTATGCTACCCGTATTGTGGGGGTGGGGGCCTCAGCGGGTGGTTTGGCAGCGCTAGAACTCTTTTTTGCCCATGTTTCTCTAAACAGTGGGTTGGCCTATGTGGTGGTGCAACACATGGCCCCTACCTACAAAGCCATGCTCGGCCCGCTGTTGCAGCGCATCACTACATTACCAGTCTATGAAGCCACCGAGGGCATGGCAATAGCACCCAATGCGGTGTATGTGATTCCTCCGGGCCACGAGCTTTGGGTGGCGCAAGGGGGCTTGCATCTGGGGCAAGCAGCCGTCAAAGGCCCTCGCTTGCCCATCAATAGCTTGTTTCGGTCGCTGGCGCAAGAACAGGGGCAGCGCGCTATTGGTGTGGTGTTGTCGGGGATGGGTGCCGATGGTACGCTGGGGCTGCAAGCCATTCAAGCCCAAGGGGGTCTTACTTTGGCCCAAGAGCCTGCTTCGGCGCAATTTGATTCTATGCCGCGCAGTGCCATTGCCGCTGGCTGTGTCAATATTGTGGCCTTGGCCCAAGAGCTACCACAGTGCATGATGGCTGCTATTGCCCAGGCACAAGCCAGTGCCCCTCAGCCCCCACTGCCACCCCAAGACGAGGTATGGGCATTCGATACCATCATCCGCTTGCTGCGTGAACACAGCAAGCACGACTTATCTTTGTACAAACCCAGCACTTTGCTGCGCCGTATCGAACGCCGTGTGGCGGTGTATGGCTTGGGTTCTATACAAGCCTATGCCGCATTTTTGCCAGACAACCCACAGGAGCTAGATTTACTTTTGGCCGAAATGCTGATTGGTGTGACTAGCTTTTTTCGGGATGGCGCTGTGTGGGCAGACGTGCAAAATTTGGCTTGGCCCCGATTATTGGCACAACATACGGGCAATGGCCCCTTGCGCGCTTGGGTGATAGGCTGCTCTACTGGCGAAGAGGCTTACTCCTTGGCCATGACGTTTCAGCAAGCCCAACAAGAAGAACAGGAAAAAGGTTTGGACTTGCCCGGTGTTGCCGCCCAAACGCTGCAAATTTTTGCCACGGACCTGAATGCCGAAGCCATTGCCGTGGCGCGCAAAGGTTGGTATCCAGCCAAATGGCTGGCAGAGATGGCCCCCGCGCACAGGGCGCGCTTTTTTGTAGAACAAGACGGCGGTTTTCGTATCACCAAGGATATCCGCGACATGGTGTTGTTTGCACAACATGATGTCATCATGAACCCGCCCTTTACCAAGCTCGATTTTTTATCTTGCCGTAACCTGCTGATTTATTTCAAGGCGACGCTGCAACAGCGTTTGATTCCACTATTTCACTTTAGCCTACGCCCCGGCGGGATGTTGCTGCTGGGAGCCTCCGAAACGGTTGGCCCAGCCCAGCGCTTGTTTAGTCCCTTGGGCATCAAATCCCGGCTCTATCGCCGCAATGACTACACCCTAAGCGCTGGCGCGGTTGATTTTCCTGTCAATCACCATGCAGCGCTGCATAAAACAGCACCGGAGACCCTTGTGTCCACCTCTTCCGCCCACTCCGGCAGCTTGCAAGCCTTGGCCGACCAAGTGCTGCTGCAAACTTTTTCACCCCCAGCCGTGCTGGTCAATGCGGCTGGCGACATCCTCTACATCAGTGGGCGCACTGGCCGTTACCTTGAACCAGCAGCAGGCAAAGCCAACTGGAATCTGCACGTCATGGCCAGGCCGGGTATTCGCACGCAACTGGCCGTGGCCTTGCGCCACGCCTTGCAAGAGCGTTGCACCATAGAGCTGCACGACCTACCGCTAGAAGATGACCTAACGCGTACCCTGCACCTGACGGTGCAAGCTGTGCAAGAGCCTAAGGCACTAGAAGGCATGGTCATGGTGGTGTTTCGTGAAGTGGCCCTGCCCAAAAAACGGCAGGTGAAAAAAGCCAGCACCGCCGGGCCGGTAGATGCTGCGCTGGTGCAAGAACTAGCGCACGCACGCGAAGAAATACGCGCACTGCGCCAAGAAATGCAAGCCTCGCAAGAAGCCTTGCAAGCAGCTAACGAGGAGTTGCAATCGGCCAATGAAGAGCTGCAGTCTGCTAACGAAGAGCTAACCACCTCTAAAGAGGAGGCGCAATCGATGAACGAAGAGTTGCAAACCATCAATGCCGAGCTACAAACCAAGCTGGATGATTTGGCGTTGGCACAAAGCGATATGCAAAATTTGCTCAATAGCACCGATATTGCCACGCTGTTTTTAGACAACGACTTGAACGTGCGTCGCTTTACGGAACAGGCCACTAATATCTTCCATTTGCGTGATGGCGACGTGGGCCGCCCCTTGAGCGATTTGGCCAGTACGCTGGCCTACCCCGCATTGCACAGCGATGTAAAAGATACCTTGCGTACTTTGACCAGCAGCGCCCAACAAATTGCCACCACCGATGGGCGTTGGTTTTCGGTACGCATCATGCCCTATCGCACCCTGACCAACATGATTCAAGGTGCTGTGCTTACCTTTGTGGACATCACCAAAGCCAAAGAGCTGGAGTTCCGCTTGCGCGAGGGCTGCGGTCAACCATAATCCATCCTTGCTCGCCTGAAAGTTATTATGCCCAACAGCACCTCCCCGCCCGACCTTCAGGGCAACTTGCGCGAGCGCGCCCAGTCTAGCTTAGCGTATCCGGCAGCGCCCGGTGGCACCTATGCAGGGGCTAGCGCTGCACTGCGGGTGCTGCACGAATTGGCCTCCTCCTCAGCCACCTCTATGGATGCCTTGGCGCTGTTGCACGAACTGCAAGTGCATCAGGTAGAGTTGGAGTTGCAAGCAGAAGAGTTGCTCCATGCCCGTGCCGAACTAGAGGCAGTTTTGGCGCGCCAAATGCAGCGCTACGATGCCATGCCCGTGGCCTGTTTGGGGTTGGACGCTCAGGCACATATCCTCGAATTAAACGCCACCGCCGCGCAACTGCTGGGCAGCCCCGCCCAAGCCTTGTGCGGGCAGCGGCTAGACGTTTTTTTAGTCCCTGCTAGCAGCCTGATGCTACATGACCTGCTGGGGCAAGCCCAGCAAAACGGCAGCAGGCCATGCTGTGCCTTGGCCCTGTTGGGGCCAAACGGCACCTTGCACACGCTGTCTGCCTCGGTCAGTGCCGATCCAACGGGTAGCGGCTATTTGTTGGTACTTAGTACGCTGCCCGATGGGCCGTGCAGCTTCGCTCATAAAGCGCAGCAACTTGATTGAATAAATCTTTTAAGGAGCCATGATGGCTGGAGCCAGTTTATTAACTTTGCTGGATGATATTGCTACCATCCTAGACGATGTAGCCTTGATGACCAAAGTGGCCGCTAAAAAAAGCGTAGCGATGGCCGACGATGTGTCGGTCATGACCAAGGTGGCAGCACAAAAAACCGCTGGTGTGCTAGGCGATGATTTGGCCCTCAATGCCCAACAGGTGGCCGGTGTGCGTGCTGAGCGCGAAATTCCGGTAGTTTGGGCGGTAGCCAAAGGCTCGATGCTGAACAAGGCTATTTTGGTGCCGCTGGCGCTGCTCATCAGTGCGCTGGCCCCTTGGGCCGTCACACCGCTGCTGATGGTCGGCGGGGCTTTTTTGTGTTTTGAGGGCTGCGAAAAGCTAGCCCATGCTTTTTTGCACCAAGAGGACACCCAAAAAACAGAGGATGCCACCGCCCCCGTGGCCGATTTAGCTGCTTTTGAACGCGACAAAATCAAGGGTGCCGTTCGCACGGACTTTATCTTGTCGGCAGAGATTATCGCCATCACTTTGGGCACGGTGGCAGCAGCGCCCTTTGTGCAGCAGGTGGCCGTGCTGTCGGGCATTGCCATCATCATGACGGTAGGGGTGTATGGTCTGGTGGCTGGTATCGTTAAGCTCGATGATTTGGGGCTGTGGCTAACGCGCCAAAGCAGCAGTATGGCCCAAGGGCTGGGTCGGGGTATTGTGGGGGCGGCCCCTTGGCTGATGAAAGGGTTGTCGGTCGCGGGCACAGCAGCCATGTTTTTGGTAGGTGGCGGCATTTTGGCGCATGGTGTGCCGTGGCTGCACCATGCTATCGAAGCCGCTGGTGTCGCTGCCTTGCAATGGCCTGCTGGGGCCTTGTGGCAGGTGCTGGTGCCTAACTTGCTCAATGCTGTGCTGGGGCTGTTGGCTGGTGCGCTAGTGCTGGTGGTGGTGCTGTCAGTGCAGCGTCTGCGCGGTGCAAAACACTGATGCAGATGCTAGCCTTTCAGGCTGTGGCCTAATAGCGGGCTTTTCTTTTTATTTTTACTTTGAACGGAGGCCATTCATGGGCAACAAAATCGTTACTGAAGCAGATCGCAAGCGCACTCCTCGTCCCCAAACCCCCAATGGTGTGACCTTGGCCACCCCTGGTCGTGGACAGCGTGTCAGTTTGGAGCGCGGCGTAGCGACACGCAGCAAGAAGAACCCCGGCAAGCGCTCCAAAAAGGGCGGCTAATCGGCCCCAAGTAGGGCGCGCTTTGCTGCGCTCTATAACAAAAAGCCCTCGTGATGAGGGCTTTTTTTATGCCTGCACGGCCAAATCAGGTTTTGATACCTTGGTTAAACTTTATCTAAGGCTTGGATTAAATCAGCGCGCAGGTCTTCCAGATGTTCAATGCCAATCGACAGGCGCACCATGCCTTCACTGACACCCGCCTTGGCCAGTTCTTCGGGGTTAAGCTGGCGGTGCGTGGTAGAGGCCGGATGGGTGGCCAAGGATTTGGCATCGCCAATATTGACCAAGCGGGTAAACAATTGCAGCGCGTCTAGGAAGCGCGCACCGGCGGCGCGTGGGTCGGTGTCTTCGGTTTTGAGGCTGAACGACAAAATGCCCGAAGCTTTGCCGCCCAATTGGCGCTGCACCAAGGCATGGTCAGGGTGGTTGGGCAAACCGGCATAGCGTACCCACTCTACCTTGGGGTGCTGCTCTAGGTATTGGGCCAAGGCTTGGGCGTTATCGCAGATGCGCTCCATACGCAAGGCGAGGGTTTCAATGCCTTGCAAAATCAAGAACGCATTGAGCGGAGCCAGCGCCGCGCCCATATTGCGTAGCGGCACCACACGGGCGCGGCCAATAAAGGCCGCAGCGCCCAGTGCTTCGGTATAAACCACGCCGTGGTAGCTGACATCAGGCTCATTGAGGCGCTTGAAGCGCTCTTTGTGTTCGGCCCAAGGAAACTTGCCACTATCGACAATCGCGCCGCCAACGCTGTTGCCGTGGCCGCCCAAGTATTTGGTGAGCGAATGCACCACGATGTCGGCACCATGCTCAATGGGGCGCAGTAGGTAGGGGCTGGGCACGGTGTTATCGACAATCAGCGGCACGCCGTGGGCGTGGGCTACATCGGCCAGTGCGCGAATGTCAGTCACGTTGCCCAGTGGGTTGCCAATGGACTCAATAAACACCGCCTTGGTGCGGGCATCAATATGTTGGGCAAAGCTGGCTGGGTCGCGTGGGTCGGCAAAGCGTACCTCTATGCCCTGCTGTGGCAAAGTGTGGGCAAACAGGTTGTAGGTGCCGCCATACAGCGTGCTGGCCGAGACAATGTTGTCGCCCGCTTCGGCCAGCGTTTGGATGGCCGCTGTAATCGCCGCCATGCCCGAGGCCAGCGCCAGCGCCGCAATGCCACCCTCTAAGGCGGCTACGCGCTTTTCTAGCACATCGTTGGTCGGGTTCATGATGCGCGTGTAGATGTTGCCCTGCACCTTCAAATCGAACAGGTCTGCGCCGTGCTGGGCGCTGTCAAAGGCATAGGCCACGGTTTGGTAGATAGGCACGGCCACCGATTTGGTGGTGGGGTCTGGCGAGTAACCGGCATGGACGGCAAGGGTGTCAAGGTGCATAAAATTTTTCCTCAAAGGCTGGCCCCGCGCCTGTGCGGAGCTGGCGGGCATTGTGGCATGGGCCACGGCTGCACACCACAACGCTTTGGTGATGTGCTTATGCTGTGCCGCAACCTATGGTTTAGGCCGGGCGAGTGCGGTAAAACTGCAAGGGCTGCTCTTGCACGGCCTTTTGTTGCTGTTGCAACACCGAGCGCTTGATTTTGCCCATAACGTGCATCTCACAGGGTTTGCAATCAAAGCGCAGGGTGAGTTTTTCTTTGCCATTGATGAGGTGCAGCGGCTCGGCCTTGATGGTGCCCTTGACACCAATCACCCCTTTGGCTTGTTTGGGGCACAAACTAAGCGAAAAGCGCACGCAATGCTTGGTCACCATCAGGCTAACTTCGCCTTCTTCTTCGTGGCTTTCGTAGGCAGCATCTATCACGCGCACGCCATGTTTGGCGTAAAAATCGCGGGCTTTGTGGTTGAACACATTGGCCAGGTAGCTCAGGGTGTCTTCGGGGTAGGGTGTGGGTGGCAGCACCGGCTGGGCGCGCGGTAGGCGTTGCAAGCCTTGGGCGCGGGCGTTTTCTAAGGCAGCCACGGCATCGCGGCGCAGGGCATTGAGTACCGAAGCCGGTACAAACCACGGCTGCGTTTGTGTGATGCTCAGCTCATGCAGGCTAAAAATGGTGTTGCCAAAGCGGCCTAATTGCTCGCGCAGGCTGGCTGCTGCCTTGGCGGCATCGCTGGCGGGCTGGTGCGCTTGGGTGACTGCTGCTGCGCCAACAAAACCGTCTTCATCGGTCAAAGTCAAAGCAAAGCCGTTGGGGGTTTGCGCCCATTGCGCCCACAGGCCAATGCGCCGCTCGCTGGATTTTTTCTCTAGCGTGCGTACCCAGTCCATATCGCGGTTGCGGTTAATTTCGGTGCCCTTACGCAAATCTTTAAAACCTGCCATCGGGTCTTTGGGAAAGACGCGCCATTGCGTTTTGTGGCGCGGCGATACCCGCTCGGCCCGGTTAATCGCCAAGCCTACCAGCTCTTTTTGCAAGTCGTAGTAGCACAGGCCATCGCCGTTGTGCAGCACGGTATCGGGGTTGCTGACTTCCAGCTCCACAAAATCTGGCCCCAGCTTGCTCACCCAGCCGATGGCTTGGCCGGGGTTTTTGGGCGTGTCAAAGGCACCGATGTCGTCTTTGCGCCCATTGACAAAATAATCGGTGAACTCGCGGTTAAAGTTTTGCTGCGGGTCGGGGGTAAAGGTGAAGCTGGTTTGGCCGCTGGAGGCGCGGGCCAAGGGGTGTTCGGAGAATTGGCGCTCTTCGATAATCTCATCCAGCAGCTGGCGGTAGTGCGCGGTGATGTTCTTCACATAGGCCATGTCTTTGTAGCGGCCTTCAATTTTGAAGCTACGCACGCCAGCGTCTATCAGGGCGCGCAGGTTGTCGCTCTGGTTGTTGTCTTTCATGCTCAGCACATGCTTGTCGTGCGCGACAAAGCGCCCGGCATCATCTACCACTTGGTAGGGCAGGCGGCAGGCTTGGCTGCAATCGCCCCGGTTGGCGCTGCGGCCCGTGTGGGCGTGGCTGATGTTGCATTGGCCGCTGTAGGCCACGCACAGGGCACCATGCACAAAAAATTCTATCGCGCAACGGGCTGGGTCAGTGGCGGCGCGGATGGCGGCAATTTGTTGCACCGTTAGCTCACGCGCCAACACAATTTGGCTTAAACCGGCATCTTGCAGAAAGCGTGCTTTTTCTGGGGTGCGGATGTCGGTTTGCGTGCTGGCGTGCAGTTGAATGGGTGGCAAGTCTAGCTCTAGCAGGCCCATATCTTGGATAATCAGGGCATCGGCTCCGGCGTGGTACACGTCCCAAGCCATTTGGCGGGCGGCTTCAAGCTCATCGTCGCGCAAAATAGTGTTCAGGGTGATAAAAATGCGACTATGAAAGCGGTGCGCGTGTTTAATCAGGCGCTCTAGGCCGCGCAAATTATTGCCAGCACTGGCACGGGCACCAAAAGCGGGGCCGCCAATGTAAACGGCGTCGGCTCCGTGGTTGATGGCTTCGATGCCAATGTTGGCATCGCGGGCCGGAGAGAGTAATTCAAGCTGGTAGGGCAAAAGAGACATGCCCGTTATTATCCGGTGCCGTATCAATATCCCTTGTCGATGCACGCTAAAACAACAAATTCCCGTCAGAGGGTCATGCCATCGGCGTGTAGGTGTGCCAAGATGGCATTTGGTGCGATAGCATTGTCGAAATGAGTATGGTTCCAGCGGAAGTCAAAAAACAAGTCTTGCACTTAGATGCCACTCCGGTAGATGGCAAGACTTTTCGTATGCCGCTGTTTCGGCCCGGCACGGTGGTGCTGCGCGCCGGAAGAAAGCATACCGTCAGTCATGTCATGATTCGCAAAGGCGAGCTGTGGGTGTACCTCAATGGCACCGATGCCCCGATGCGCCCAGAAGCCTTGCGCGTGGCCCCGGCGCTGTTTTCTCTAGAGCGCCAAAAACCGCGTTAGCGGCCAGCGATTTTTTGGCGCTGTGCCATGCGTTGGCCCAAGCGCACGGCTTGTGCTGGTGCCCAGTCGGGGTTGAACTGCAATGGCCCTGCTGGAAACAACAACACCACGGTAGAGCCAAGTAAGAAGCGTCCCATTTCTTGGCCCTGCTTGAGTTGGATGTTTTGGCCGCTGTAATCCCAGCTACGCAAGGCTCCAGTGCGCGGCGGGTTGACTTGGCCATGCCACACGGTAGCCATACTGCCCACAATAGTGGCACCCACCAACACCAAGGCCATTGGCCCATGCGCTGTATCGAAAAGGCAGACCACGCGCTCGTTGCGCGCAAATAGCCCCGGCACACCACGCGCTGTGGTGGGATTGACCGAGAACAGCGCCCCCGGTACATGCACCATGCTTTGCAATTTGCCAGCACAAGGCATGTGGATGCGGTGGTAATCACGCGGACTGAGGTAAATGGTGGCAAAGTGCCCATTGGTAAAGCGCGCGGCCAAGGCGGCATCGCCGCCCAGCAAGGCCGTGGCTGAATAGTGGTGCCCCTTGGCTTGGAAAATTTGCTCGCCTTCAATGGCCCCGAACTGGCTGATAGCGCCATCGACGGGGCAAATCCAATCGGCCTTGGCCAAAGGGCGCACACCCGGCTTGAGGGCGCGCGTAAAAAACGCATTAAAGCTGGCGTATTTGCGAATGTCTGGCTCTGCGGCCTCGGACATATTCACACCATAGCGTTTAATAAACCGGCTGATGAGCACCGTTGTCCAAGCGCCCCCCGGTGTATTGGCTACGCGGCCAGCCAAGCGGGTAAGTGCTTGCTGGGGCAAGAGGTATTGGGGCAAAACGGCAAGACGGTCAGACACGGGCAGGGTAGGACAAAGAATGGCAAGATAGGGGCATTCTATCGGCTGTGCTATCGGCCATTGCTTTCCTCTTCCAAGTCGGGGCGCGCGTACCAATCAATCGGGTCTTGTTGCAACACCATGTCGATGTCTAGTCCCAAAGCCAAACCTACTTCTGCCGGAAAGGTAACGGCCAGTTCCCGGTCGGTCATGTTGGCTTCGCGGGCGCGGGCACGCCAAGCGGCCAAGTGGATGACTCCGGCCAGTGGCTCGTAGGCTTGGTTGTCAAAGGGGGCATCTTGGTAATGAATGGCATCTATCACCGCTTGTGGCAGCTGCCAGCGTTGTGCCAAGGCGGCACTGACCGTGCCATAGTGGTAGCCCAACAGCTTAATCTCCAACTTGCTGCGCCGAAAGTCCAGCGGTGGTAGTAGGTTGTTTATCGAGGCGATGCGGTCGGGGTGGCCCCAATGGATAAGCAATTCGCCCAGCGCATGGAGCAAACCGGCGGTATAGGCTGCTACCGGGCTTTGCTGCACTGTACCGGCCAAAGAGCGCGCCAGTTTGGCGGTATTGCGGCTGTAACGCCAAAAATGCTGCAAATTCATGCCCGGCACCGAGCGCGAGGTGGTGCCCAAGGGTGCCGTTTGTACCAAGGCGCGCAATTGGGCCACCTCCAGCAGCGCCAGCGCCTCGGCTACCCCAGACACCTGCCCCGAGAGGCTAAATCCGGCACCATTGGCCTGCTCTAACAGGCGTGCTGCCAGCGCCGGGTCGGTGCCAAACAGTTGATTGAGGCGACGCAGATTGGGTTCTTCTTGCGCCAGCTCGGTCATCAGCAGGGCCACGGCGCGTGGCAAACTGGGCAGCGCTGGCGACATCTCCAGCAAGTTGTGGATGTCCATAGGGGCGGCGGTGTTCAAACGGCTTAGGGTTTGTGGCGCTGTTGCAATTTGGCAAAGGCCGAGGCCATTGCCGAGGGGGCCGCTGCCGGTGCCTCGCGGCCACGGGCAGGCTGCTGTTGGCGGTTGGCTGCGGCAAAGCGATTGTCACGCGGGCCATCGCGGCGCGCGGGGGCGGCGTCGAGCTTCATGCTTAGGCTGATGCGTTTGCGCTCTACATCCACTTCTAAAACCTTGACCTTGACGATATCGCCGGTTTTGACCACTTCGCGCGCATCACTGACAAATTTGTGCGCCAACTGGCTTACATGCACCAAGCCATCTTGATGCACGCCCAAATCCACAAAAGCACCAAACTGGGCCACATTACTGACCGTGCCCTCTAGTACCATGCCTTCGCGTAGGTGTTGGATGTCTTCGATGCCCTCGTTAAAGCGCGCCACCTTAAAGTCTGGGCGTGGGTCACGGCCCGGTTTTTCTAACTCGCCCAAAATATCTTTCACGGTGATGATGCCAAATTGGGCATTGGCAAACAGTTCTGGGCGCAGGGTTTTGAGCATCTCGGCGCGGCCCATGAGTTCGGCCACGGGTTTGCCGGTTTGGGCAATGATGGCTTGCACTACCGGGTAGGTTTCGGGGTGGACACCAGTCATGTCCAGCGGGTTGTCGCCATCGCGGATACGCAAAAAACCGGCGGCCTGTTCAAAGGTTTTTGGCCCCAAACCGGCCACTTCGAGCAGTTGTTTGCGGTTGCGAAAAGCCCCGTGCGCTTCGCGCCAGCGCACCACGGCTTTAGCCACGTTGGCCGATAGCCCCGACACGCGCGACAACAGCGGCACGCTAGCGGTGTTCAAATCCACGCCCACCGAGTTGACGCAATCTTCTACCACTGTGCCCAAGGTGCGCGCCAGTTCGCTTTGGTTGACATCGTGCTGGTACTGGCCCACGCCAATGCTTTTCGGGTCAATTTTGACCAGTTCGGCCAATGGGTCTTGCAGGCGGCGGGCAATGCTGGCCGCGCCGCGCAAACTCACATCGACATCGGGCATTTCTTGGCTGGCGTATTCGCTGGCCGAATACACCGAGGCCCCAGCCTCACTGACGACAATTTTTTGCACCCCAGTGATGGCAGGTGTGGCTTTTTCTAGCCATTGGATGAGGTCTGCGGCCAGCTTGTCGGTTTCGCGGCTGGCGGTGCCGTTGCCAATGGCAATCAGTTGCACGCCATATTTTTGGCAGAGCTGGGCCAAAGTATGCAGAGCGCCATCCCAATCTTTGCGTGGCTCGTGCGGATAGACGGTGTGGGTAGCCACCAGCTTGCCGGTGGCATCGACCACCGCCACCTTCACACCGGTGCGGATGCCCGGGTCCAGCCCCATCACCACACGGGGGCCGGCCGGCGCGGCGAGCAACAGGTCGCGAAGGTTGTTG
>CAYMAC010000025.1:0-38062 GCA_964388325.1 uncultured Simplicispira sp.
GCATCGCCGTCTAGCAGTAGGAATCTTCGGGGTTTAGCCCGGAGAGGATGTCAAAACTGACCGTGCAGTAGGCCCATCATCAGCTGTTGATTTGCCCCCAGAGCTTGTCCAGCCGTTTGATACTGACGGGCTGCGGTGTGCGTAATTCTTGGGCAAAAAAGCTTACGCGCAATTCTTCTAGCAACCAACGCAACTCCTGCATTCGGGCATCGACTTGGCCTTTGCGCTCGGCCACTAGGCGCCAATAGCGTTGCTCTTGCGGGCGCAGTTCGGCCAACTTGGCAGCATCGCGGGCGGGGTCGGCGCGGAACTTGTCTAGGCGCAAGGTGATGGCCTTGAGGTAGCGCGCAAAATGGGCCAATTGCGGCCACGGGGCGATGGCTAAAAAGTTTTTCGGCACCAAACGCTGTAATTGCTGCGCCGCATCGGCGGTGGCCTCGGGTGCGCCTTTGGTGTCTTTGATTTTGCGCGCTGCCACAGCGTATTCAGCCAAAATGGTGCCTGCCAGGCGGGCCACTTCATTGGCAATCAAGGTCAGGCGGCCCCGGCCTTCGTCAATGCGCTGCTTGAACTCAACCTCGGTGGTGGGCAGTGGTTCCAGCAAAAAGGCGCGGTCGATGGCAATGTCAATGATTTGCTGGCGCAGTTCTTCTTGCGTGCCCAAGGGCATATAGGCCACGGCCATTTTTTGCAAATCAGGGATATTTTTTTCCAGGTATTTGAGCGCATCCTTGATGTGCAGAGCGCACAAACGGCGCAGGCCCAAGCGGTGCTTGGCGGCGGCCACTTCTGGCTCGTCAAACACTTCAATCGTTACCGCATCGCCACCGTCAATCAGCGCCGGAAAACCAATCAAGGTTTGGCCGCGTCGGCCAATTTCCATCAGCTCGGGCAGTTCGCCAAAAGTCCAAGCGGTGTAGCGCTGCTCGGCGTTGGCCGGAGTGGCCGTTTCTGTCTGCTTGGGGGCTGCCTTGGCATGGGGTGCGCTGCTAGGGCGGGCTGTTTCTGGCTCTGGGGTGGTCGTGGCAGGTGCGCCTGATTGGCTGGCCAGCTTTAAGCCCGCTAGCGCTTGGAAGGCTCCACGCGCCTTGGCTCCCAGTTCTGCCTTGAGCGCCCCCAGATTGCGCCCGTGCCCCAATTGGCGGCCATGCTCATCGACAATGCGGAAGTTCATGAATAAATGCGCGGGCACCATATCCAACTTGAAATCGGTGCGCTTGACATCTAACGAGGTTTCGTCGCGCACCTGCTTGAGCAAGGCATCGACCAGACCGATATGGCCGATGCGGTCCGGCGTGCCCAACAGTTCAGCCAAGCGGGCAGCTGATTCGGGTAGGGGAACGAAGCGGCTGCGTGGGCGTTGTGGCAGGCTTTTGAGCAGCGCTTGGATTTTGTCCTTGAGCATCCCCGGTACCAGCCATTCACAGCGTTCTTCTTGCACTTGGTTCAGCACAAACAGCGGCACGGTAACCGTTAAGCCGTCGCGCTGGTCGCCCGGCTCGTGTAAGTAGCTGGCGGCACAATCCACACCGCCCAGCCGTACCACACGCGGAAAGGCGCTGGTAGTGATACCTGCCGCCTCGTGGCGCATCAGCTCGTCGCGTGAGAGTTTGAGCAAATCGGGGCGATTTTTGCTCTCAGCGCGGTACCACTGCTCAAAATTGCGGCCATTGCACAGGTCTTGCGGAATCTGCTGGTCGTAAAAGGCAAAAATCAGCTCTTCATCCACCAACACGTCTTGGCGGCGCGATTTGTGCTCTAGCTCCTCGACTTTGGCAATGAGCTTTTCATTGGCCTTGAGAAACGGCAGGCGCTTGTCCCAATCGATTGGCACTTCGCCTGCCACCAGTGCTTGGCGGATAAACATCTCGCGTGCGGCGTGGGGGTCAATTTTGTCGTAACCCATGCGCCGCCCGCTATAGACGACGATGCCATAGAGGGTAGCGCGCTCAAAGGCCACCACTTCGGCGGCTTTTTTCTCCCAATGCGGGTCTAACAATTGTTTTTTCAGTAGGTGCGCGCCAACTTCTTCTAGCCATTGCGGCTCAATGGCGGCAATGCCCCGGCCAAACAGGCGCGTGGTTTCGACCAATTCGGCGCAGACAATCCAGCGCCCCGGCTTTTTACGCAAATGCGCGCCCGGATGGCGATGGAACTTGATGCCGCGTGCGCCCAAGTAAACATCTTCTTCCTCTGGCTTGAAACCGATATTGCCCAGCAAGCCCGACAGCATGGACAGGTGCAATTGCTCATAGCTGGCCGGTTGTGGATTGAGCGTCCAGCCATGTTCGGCCACCACAGTGAGCAATTGGCTATGCACGTCGCGCCACTCGCGCACCCGGCGCACATTGATAAAGTTTTGCCGCAATAACTGCTCGTACTGGCGGTTGCTCAGTTTGTGCGTTGGTGCCACGGCCACGGCGGGCGCACTGGCTGGCGCTGGTGCTGCCAAGCGCTGCGCCACCGGCAGCACCGCCTGCGATGGCCCTTTGCGCCGCGCTTGTATTTGCTGCACCCGCGCTGATGGCAAGGTGGGCGGCGTGCCGCCACGGGCTTGTTGCAGCCAGTTCCATAGCGTCAGGTAGCCACTGAATTCGCTCTTGTCGTCATCAAACTTGGCGTGTTGTTGGTCGGCCTGTTGCTGCGCCTCCATTGGGCGGTCGCGCACGTCTTGCAAACTCAAGGCGCTGGCAATAATCAGCACCTCGTTCAAAGCGCCACGCGCCCGCGCTTCCAAAATCATGCGGCCCACGCGCGGGTCTAGCGGCAGTTTGACCAGCTCGCGGCCGGTGGCGGTCAGGTCGTTTTTCTCATCGACGGCACCCAACTCATTGAGGAGCTGGTAGCCATCGGCAATCGCCCGACCTGAAGGTGCGTCAATGAACGGAAAATCTTCTACCACGCCCAAGTGCAAAGACTTCATGCGTAAGATGACCCCGGCCAGCGAGCTACGCAGGATTTCTGGGTCGGTAAAGCGTGGGCGACTGCCAAAGTCTGCCTCATCGTACAAACGGATGCAAATGCCGTTGGCCACACGGCCACAACGGCCTGCGCGTTGGTTGGCGGCGGCTTGGCTAATCGGCTCTACCAGCAATTGCTCTACCTTGCTACGCAAACTGTAACGTTTGACACGCGCCGTACCGGCGTCAATCACATAGCGTATGCCCGGCACCGTAAGAGAGGTTTCGGCGACGTTGGTGGCCAAAATGATGCGCCGCCCGGTGTGGCCGTCAAAAATGCGGTCTTGCTCAGCTTGGCTGAGGCGGGCAAACAGTGGCAGCACCTCGGCGCTGCGCGTGGCCGGGTGGTGGGTCAAATGTTTACGCAGGTGGTCGGCAGCCTCGCGGATTTCGCGCTCGCCGGGCAAAAATACCAGAATATCGCCACCGGAACGACCCTGCCACAGCTCATCCACGCCATCGGCAATGGCATCGTTGAGGCCATAGTCGCGGCTTTCTTCAAAAGGCCGCCAGCGTTGTTCTACCGGAAAAGTGCGCCCCGACACCATAATCACCGGCGCTGGCCCCTTGGCGCTGGTAAAGTGTTTGGCAAAACGGTCTGCGTCGATGGTGGCCGAGGTGACCACTACCTTCAAATCAGGCCGCCGGGGCAAAATTTGCCGGATATAGCCCAGCAAAAAATCAATGTTCAGGCTGCGCTCGTGTGCCTCGTCGATGATGAGGGTGTCGTAGGCTTTGAGCAGCGGGTCGGTTTGCGTCTCGGCCAGCAAAATACCGTCGGTCATCAGCTTGACCGAGGCATCGCGGCTCAGGCGGTCTTGAAAGCGCACCTTGTAGCCGACTACATCGCCTAAAGGGGTATTGAGCTCTTCGGCAATGCGCTTAGCCACGCTGCTGGCAGCAATGCGCCGGGGCTGGGTGTGCCCAATGAGCTGGCCTTTTTGGCCGGGCGGCGCATTGAGTTTGCCCCTGCCCAAAGCGAGGGCGATTTTGGGCAGTTGCGTGGTTTTGCCCGAGCCAGTCTCGCCACAAACGATGATGACTTGGTGCTGCTGCAAGGCAGCCATGATTTCGTCGCGCCGGGCAGATACTGGCAGCGATTCGGGGAAAGTGATTTTCAAGGGGGAGGCGGGGGTGCAGGCGGTCAAGGCAGCGAACTTTTTAGAGAATCGCCAATTATCCCAGCCCAAGCGCTTATGGTTCGCCTCGCCACAGATTGTTCAGCAATACCGGTGCATGCTCAAAATCGCACTCAGTGCGCGTGACCACCGCGAGGCCCAGTTGCAGTGCCGTTGCCGCAAACTGGAGTTGGACTTTAGCGGCGCGGAGTCAAACGCTCTTTTTTTGCTAAAAAACTGGGACACTACAATTTGGCTTCGCTATTGCCGATAATGGAAGACATGTTTCAGAAAGTGCCCTTCATGTTGCAACGCCTTCCTGCTCTTTTTGCGCTGCTTTTACTCACTGGCTGTGAAATTCCGGGCATTAGCCCCAGCCCTGCCGTGTTGCAAAAGGAAGCCGAAGCCAAGGCCATAGGCAGCGCCTGTCGCCATGCTTTGCGTGGCTTGGAAGATTGCTACACCCTCAACCCCAAGGCCGCCAAGGCATCCGTGTTTGCGGGCTGGAAGGATATGGATGCCTACATGCGCGAGAACAAAATTGAAGGCACGCCTTCGATGTTGGGCAAGGCCGAAAAATCAACCAAGCCCGCCCCCACCGAGGAAATTATTGAGCCAGCACCGCGCAGCGGCGGTGCTGTCCAAGGGCGCAGCTAACGCTTAAAGCGCTTAGGCGCGTTCAAACACCGCCATGCTTTCTACGTGGGCCGTGTGCGGAAACATATTCACCATGCCTGCCAGCACACAACGGTAGCCCGCTTGGTGTACCAGCAGCCCGGCATCGCGTGCCAAAGTGGCCGGGTTGCAGCTGACATAGACAATGCGTTGCGGCGGTTGCCAGCCTTGGGCTTGGCTGGGCAAGGCAGGTGCGCCTTCGGCCCCAATGCGCGCTTGTTCGATGTCGGCCAAAGCCTTAGAGAGTGCAAAAGCGCCTTCGCGTGGCGGGTCAATCAGCCACTTATCAGCTACGCCATCGGCCACCAGCATTTCTGGGGTCATCTCAAACAGGTTGCGCGCCACAAACTCGGTTGGAGCCAGTGCTTGTCCGGTGCGGGCTTGGGCTTGGTTGAGGGCGTAGTTGTCGCGTGAACGGGCCACCAAAGCTTCGCTGCCCTCAATGCCCAGCACTTCGCGCGCTTGTGTGGCCAGTGGCAGGGTAAAGTTGCCCAAACCACAGAACCAGTCAATCACGCGCTCGTGCTTTTGCACCTCTAGCAGGCGCAGCGCACGCGACACCAACACCCGGTTGATATGCGGGTTCACTTGGGTGAAATCGGTGGGTTTGAACGGCATGGTGATGCCAAATTCGGGCAGGGCATAGGATAGTTGTGGGCTGTCGGCGTCGAGCAGGCGTACAGTGTCTGGCCCTTTGGCTTGCAGCCACCATTGCACCTGATATTCGGCGGCAAAGGCGCGCAGTTTGTCCACATCACTGGCCGAGAGAGGTTCTAAATGGCGCAGCACCAAGGCGGTGACGGCATCACCACAGGCCAGCTCAATTTGTGGGCAGGTATCGCGGGCCTCTAAGGAGGCAATCAGGGCGCGCAGCGGCATCAGCATGGCACTGACATGGGGCGGCAAAATGGGGCAAACTTCCATATCGGCCACATAACGGCTTTTGCGCTCATGAAAGCCCACCAGCACCGTGCCCTTTTTAATCACATGGCGCACCGACAAGCGGGCGCGGTAGCGGTAGCCCCAAGCCGGGCCTTCAATCGGGCGCAACAGGGTTTCGGGCTTGACCTTGCCCAAATGCCACAGGTTGTCCTCTAGCACCCGCTGCTTCACGGCCACTTGGGCACTGGCATCCAAATGCTGCATTTTGCAGCCACCACAGGCACCAGAATGCAGGCCAAAATGCGCGCAGCCGGGGCGCACCCGTTGCGATGATTCTTTGTGAATCGCTGTCAGGCTGGCTTGCTCCCAGTTGTTTTTTTTGCGGTGGGTGTTGGCCGTGACCCATTCAAAGGGCAAAGCACCATCAATAAAAACCACTTTGCCATCGGGCTTGCGGGCGACACCTTGGGCATCTAAGTCCATGGAATGTACCTCCAGCCAGTCGGCGGGGTACGCGGGTGGGGTTGTTTCGTTCAAATCGCTCATGGCGGCGATTGTCTCAGGCCCGCCCGTGCAGACCAAGGCCAGAAGATGGTCAGAGCGCCAGTAGCGCGGGCAGCACTTGCGCCGCGCCACCGTGTAGAACGGCGTGGGCCACACCATCGAGCTCGCTTGCTGCGGTGTTGACCACCACCACCCGGGCACCGGCGGCGCGTGCGCTGTGCGCCAGCCCCGCTGCCGGGTACACCACGCCAGCCGTACCCACCACCAGCATCAAATTGCAGGCGCGGGCAGCCTGCTGCGCGGCAGCAAACACCGCCTCAGGCAGTGCTTCGCCAAACCAAACCACGCCCGGACGCAGTAGGTTGCCGCAGCGCGGGCAATGCGGCGGGGTGCCCGCCTCGACGGTGTCGGGATGGCAGCAGGCACGCGGCATGTCCAAAAAGCGGTCTTCCATTAAGTCGCCATGCAGGCACAGCACGCCTTGGCTGCCCGCGCGCTGGTGCAGGCCATCGACGTTTTGGGTGATGAGGGTCAGGCGTCCGGGGTGGCGTTGTGCAAAATCGGCCAGCGCCGTATGCCCGGCATTGGGCTGCACGCCCGCCATTAACTGGCGACGGTGCATATACCAACCCCAGACGCGCTCCGGGTGGGCGCGAAAGCCTTCTTCGGTGGCCATATCCTCGGCGCGGAACTGCGCCCAGTAGCCGGTCTGGGCATCGCGGAAGGTGGGCACGCCCGATTCCGCGCTGATACCTGCCCCGGTGAGTACAGCGACTTGACTGGCTTCGCGTAGCCAGCCACGCACGGTTTGCAACAAGATGCTGTCCATAGCGTTGCTCAGACGGGGCCGCGCTGGCGCAGGGCTTCGTACAGACAAATGCCGCTGGCCACCGAAACGTTCAGGCTCTCTACCGCGCCCTTCATGGGGATGCTGACCAGCGCGTCGCAGGTTTTGCGCGTTAATTGGCGGATGCCGTCGCCTTCAGCCCCCAGCACCAAAGCCACTGGGCCTTTTAAATCAGCTTGGTAGATGCTTTGCGGGGCGTCGCCGCTGGTGCCAATAATCCAAATGTTGCGTTCTTTCAACTCGTTGAGCGTGCGCGCCAAATTGGTCACCATAAAGTAGGGCACCGTTTCAGCTGCACCGCTGGCCACCTTGGCCACCGTGGCATTGATGCCCGAGGCGTGGTCTTTGGGGGCAATCACGGCGTGGGCACCGGCACCATCGGCCACACGCAAGCAGGCGCCCAAATTGTGCGGGTCGGTCACGCCATCCAGCACCAATAGCAGCGGGGCAGTTACGCCGCTTTCTTCCAGATTTTCTAACAGCTCGTCTAATGAGGTGATTTGCGCCACTGGCTCTACCCGTGCTGCTACGCCTTGGTGGCCGTGGCTACCCGCTAGTTTGGCCAGGCGCAGGCTGTCGGCCTCAATCAGTCGGGCACCGGCTTCACGGGCGCGGTCCAAAAACTGGCGCATTCGGGCATCGCGCCGCGTGGCTTCGTAATAAATTTCAATGATGGATTTTGGTGCGGTTTTGAGGCGCACACCCACGGCATGAAAGCCAAACAGAACTTTGGGGGAAGACATAAAAAATATTGCTCCTTTGAGCGGCTGGGTTTTAGAAACTGTGCTGGCGGCGTTGTGCCCACCACCACAGGGCCATACCGCCCAAAATCATCGGCAGGCACAGCCATTGGCCCATGCTCATGCCCAAGGGCAGTAGGCCCAAGAAGCTGTCGGGCTCCCGGAAAAATTCGGCAATAAAACGCAACAACCCATAACCAAACAGAAAAGCCGCCGCCACCTGCCCCGGTTGGCGCCCGCGCCGGGCATACAACCATAGCAGCACAAACAGCAGCAAGCCTTCTAGCAAGAATTGGTAAATTTGCGAGGGATGGCGCGGTTGCAAAGAACCACTGTGGGCAAATACCATGCCCCAAGGCAAATCTGGGCTGGCAAAACGCCCCCATAACTCGCCGTTGATAAAGTTACCTATTCGGCCCGCAGCCAAGCCTGTGGGTACACAGGGGGCCACAAAATCAGCCACTTGCAACCAAGGCCGTTGGCGTGAATGGGCAAACCACAGCATAGAGGCCACCACGCCCAACATGCCACCATGAAAGCTCATGCCGCCTTGCCAGATGGCCAAAATTTCTAGCGGATGGGCAGCATAGTAGCCTGGCTTGTAAAACAAGCAATAGCCTAAACGCCCCCCCAGAATCACCCCGACCACGCCCAAAAACAAGATGTCTTCTACATCGCGGCGGGACCAAGCCGCCGCACCAGACAGATGCACAAACGGCGCATGGCGCAAACGTCGGTTGCCCAAAAACATAAACAGCGCAAAAGCGGCCAGATAGGTCAGGCCATACCAATGGATGGCCAATGGCCCCAGTTGCAGGGCCACCGGATCAATGTGCGGGTAAATCAACATGGGGGCGATTGTGCCCGCTGCTGGCTGCTATGGGGCTTTAGTGCAGCAATTGTTGCCATTCTTGTGTTGTGAGCAAGGGCATCCAACTGTTGTGGTCGTCTTCGTCCCGCATTATGAGGGTGGTAGGGCCGCGTTGGCGCGCCAACTCTAATAGCTGCAGCCCGGTGTTGGCTCCTACCACTTCATCGCGCCCAGCAATCAAGATACTGACGGGGCCAGCATAGCGCGGCAGGTGCTTATCAGAGGCAAAAGTGTCTTTGAGCAGCAAGGACACTGGCAGCATCCAATACTTATCCGCTGCTACCTCGGTAATGCTGCTAAAAGGGGTCAGCAATACCAGCTTGCTGGGGGGCACGCTGGCCTGTGCTGCTACCTGTGTGGCTACCCCAGTGCCCAAAGACTTACCCAGCAAAATCACCGGTTGTTGGCTGGGCGTGCGCTGGCGCCAGTGCTCGTACAAAGCCAGCGCTTCGCGCACGATGTGTAGCTCATTGGGTTGGCCGTCGCGCCAGCCAAAACCCGGATACTCGGCCAATACCAAGCGATAACCCAAGGTATGAAAGTGCCGGTAGTAGTGCAGGTACTTCCAAGCGTGGCCAGAATTGCCGTGGTAAAAAATAACAGTGCCTCGGCTGGCAGACTGGGGCGGCTCAGTCACGATGGCATGGCGTTCGGTATCCAGCATCGAGCCTGCCGGTAAGTCAGACATCACCGCCAGCAGTGCAGGCACGGTATGCCGCTGCGGGCGGTACATCAGTTGGCCTTGCTGTGCGTACATGTAGGCACAGACCAGCAGATAAGCGGCCAAGAGCAGCGCCAGCCCTGCAATTAGCCGATTTTTGATGAGTTTTGTGGGTTTGTTTGAAAATTCTGGCAAGGCGGCTGGAGTGCTTAAACCGAAGCGGCCATGATGTCGCGTGCTGCGCTTTCAAGAGCGAGGGCTTTGCCCGCATCGCCCATAGCTACGCCTTCGGCGCGCACAATACGTACATCCGTTACGCCAAAAAAGCCCAATACGGTTTGCAGGTAGCTTTCTTGGTGTTCCATGGCTTGGCCAGCTTCGCTGGTGGAATAAATGCCGCCACGGGTAGAGGCAATAATCACGATTTTACCTTTAGCCAAGCCTTCGGGGCCATTGGCGGTGTAACGGAAGGTGCGGCCCGGTTGGGCAATGCGGTCCACCCACGCTTTAAGTTGGCTAGGAATGCTGAAGTTATAAAACGGAGCGCCAATCACCACCACATCGGCCGCCAAAAATTGGCTGACCAAGCGCTCAGAGACGGCGTTTTCGCGTTGTTGGGCTTCGCTCAAACCGTCGGTTTGGCCGGTGCGTGGTGCCATAGCATCCATCGTGAAGTGGCCGGGGGCATCGGCTACCAAGTCTAAATAGCTTACTTGGGTGTCGGCGTGCTTGGCCTTCCAAGCCTCGACAATTTGTGCGCTCAGTTGGCGTGAGACGGAAGCAGCGCCGGTGATGGCGGAATCAATGTGTAGCAGTTGCATGGTGTGTCTTTCAGCAAATAAGCCACCCGTGGCGGCGATAGATTGATTATGCGTGCATGACCATAGCATGATAAGTAGGCAAAATCGGCCCAGTTTGTCCTATTTTTAGAACGCTCGCTATGCAAGACTTGAATGACATGCGCTATTTTGCCGAGGTGGTTGAACGCGGTGGCTTTGCCGCTGCGGGGCGTGCATTGGGCATTCCCAAATCACGCTTGTCGCGCCGCGTAGCTGCTCTAGAGGCCCAATTGGGCGTACGCCTGCTACAACGCACCACGCGCCAACTGTCTGTCACTGAAGTGGGTGCCGCCTATTTGCAACATTGCCAAGCCGTGCGCGAGGCAGCCCAAGCAGCGCAAGATGTGATTCACCAAGTGCAAACCGCGCCGCGTGGCACCTTGCGTATCAGTTGCCCGGTTACGTTGGCGCAAACGGTGCTGGGTGAGTTGATGCCCGAATTTTTGGCACGCCATCCGCTGGTGCGGGTAGAAATGCAAATCACCAATCGCGCCGTGCATGTGGTGGAAGAAGGGATAGATGTAGCCTTGCGTGTGCGTTCTTCTTTAGAGGATAGCGGCAGCTTGGTGGTGAAGCGTTTAGATATGGCGCGGCAGGTGTTAGTGGCCAGTCCCGCATTATTGCAACGCCAAGGCAAACCAGAAAACTTGGCCGATTTGCTACGCATGGACAGCATCGCCATGTCGGCCCCTGAAGGGCGGGCCACTTGGCATCTGAGCGGCCCTAATGGTGCTGAGCAGGTACTGCACCACCAGCCGCGCTATGTGGCTGATGATTTATTGACGCTTAAATTTGCTGCACTGGCAGGCACGGGCATTTGTTGGTTGCCCGACTACTTATGCCATGAAGAGTTGCGCGCTGGTTGTTTGCTGCAAGTGCTGCCGCAATGGGCACCCAAACCCGGCATTGTCCATGCGGTGTTCGCCTCACGCCGGGGACTGGCCCCAGCGGTGCGTAGCTTTTTGGATTATTTGGCCGAAAGCCTACCGGGGCGTTTGGCGCCACCGGCATCACTTTAGGCGCTGGCGCTTTAGCGCAGGCGCAAATTTTGGTTTCCTGACCTGTGGCCCTCATCCACCTTGAAGGCCGCCACCAAATCGGCCAATTGGTGGGCTTGGGCCTCTAGGTTGGCAGCAGCTGCGGTACTTTGCTCTACCAAAGCGCCGTTTTGTTGTGTCATTTGGTCTAATTGGCCCACTGCCAAATTGACCTGCGAGATACCTTCGCTTTGCTCGACAGCGGCGGCACTGATTTCAGCAATCATGCCATTGACGCGCTGCACGCCCTGCACAATCTCATTCATGGCAGAACCGGCATCGGCCACCAATTGCGTGCCCGAATCGACCTTATCCACGCTGGCCTGAATCAGTTGTTTAATCTCTTTGGCGGCCGCAGCACTGCGCCCGGCCAAGCTACGCACTTCGGTGGCCACGACGGCAAAACCGCGCCCTTGTTCGCCTGCACGGGCCGCTTCTACTGCGGCATTGAGGGCCAAAATGTTGGTTTGGAAGGCAATGCCATCAATCACACCAATGATGTCGCCAATTTTTTGGCTACTCTGTTGAATTTCTTGCATGGTTTCTACCACCTGCCCCATCACCACACCGCCCTTGCTGGCGGCATTGGCGGCGTTGCTGGCCAAGGTGTTCGCTTGTTGGGCCGAGTCGGCACTTTGGCGCACCGTGGCAGTGAGCTGGTCCATGCTCTGGGCGGTAGTTTCTAGGCTAGAGGCGGTTTGTTCGGTGCGTGTGCCCAAATTTTGGTTGCCGCTGGCAATGTCGGCACTGGTGGCGCGCAGTTGTTGGATATTGTTACGCACTGCTGCCACCAAAGTATGAAAGCGCTGCTGCATATCGCGCACCGCTGCCATGACGCTGCTGCTATCGCCGGGACGTACCGGCACGGATACCGTCAGGTCTCCGTTTTGCATAGCTTGTACTACGGCGCGCACTTCGCTGGGTTCGGCACCCAGCTCACGGTTGATGCTGCGCGAGAGCGTGGTGGTAACGCCAATGCTAATCAATACTGCCAAGAGCGTGATACCCAGCATCACGCCGGTAAACTGCGCCGCCTCATGGTTGGCAAAGTTGTTGTTTTGCAAAATGCGCTGTTCTTCAAAATCAATCAGCCGGTTGATGGCTGCCAACCACTGGGTATATTGAGGCTTGGCTTCATCCCACAGCAGGGCTTCGGCACCCATGCGGTCACCGGCTTGCACCAGCGCTATCACTTTGCGCGAGGTGGCCAAGGTGCGTGCTTCAATCTCTTTGATGGCTTGCAATAGCGGGGCCACCTCTGGAGGCACATTTTGGCCTTGGCGCAACACGGCTTCGAGCTGTTGGCCCGCCTTGGCGTAAAAAGCGCCCAATTCCTCCATGGCTTGCAATTCTTTTTGTTGTGTGGCGGGGTCTGGGGCCAAGACGATATCGCGCAAAGCAATAGAACGGTCGTGCGCCGAGCCGCGAAAGTTGATGGCCGCGCGCTGAATGACGGCGTTTTGGGTGGCGTTGGCTGTCAGTGCGGTATCGATGCCGCGTGCAATATAAACGCTGTAGAGGGACATGCCTAACAAGGCCATGATGACCAAACCGAAGCCCGCCATCAGGCGCTGGCTGATTTTCCATGTTTGCATAGGTAGCTAGTTAGTTCTTAAAAAAGTTGTAGCAAGAAGTGTCGCTGATTTATGCAGTGCTTGCAGGTTAAGCGCTCAGAATGGCCCACGGTTCGATGTTTTTTAGATGATTTTTTGTATAAATTAACAAAAATATATTCTTTGTGGTTTTAAAGGGGTGTGGGCAGAATCCAGCCATCTTGTCTATTTTGTCTTTTTTGTGAGTGCATCCATGACCTCTTTCCAACTCAAGTCTGTTCTGGCGGCTGCCGCCTTGGCTCTCAGTGGCATGGCTTCGGCACAAACCACCACCCTGCTCAATGCCTCTTACGATGTGGCGCGTGAGTTTTACAAAGACTACAACCCCGCCTTTGTCGCCCACTACAAAAAAACCACCGGCAAAGAGGTGAAGATTGACCAAGCGCATGGTGGCTCTAGCGCCCAAGCGCGCGCGGTCAACGATGGCTTGGCCGCCGATGTGGTCACCATGAACACCACCACCGACATCGAATTTTTGGCTGCCAATGGCGTAGTAGCCAAAGATTGGGCCAAAAAATTTCCGCACGATGCCTCGCCCACCACCTCAACCATGCTGTTTTTGGTACGCAACGGCAATCCCAAAAACATCAAAGACTGGGATGATTTGGTCAAGCCCGGCGTGCAGGTAATTGTGGTGAACCCCAAAACTGGCGGCAATGGCCGTTATGCCTATCTGGCCGCTTGGGGGGCAGTGCGCGAAAAGGGCGGAACCGATGCCCAAGCAGCAGATTTTGTGAAGCAGTTGTATAAAAACGTGCCCGTGTTGGGCAAGGGCGGGCGTGATGCCACCGCCATTTTCTTGCAACGCAACATTGGCGATGTGCTCATCACCTTTGAATCGGAAGTGCTGTCGATTGACCGTGAGTTTGGCGCGGGCAAAGTCGATGCCATTTACCCTTCTTTTAGCATCGTGGCCGAGAACCCCGTGGCTGTGGTGGAACGCACCGTGGCCAAAAAAGGCTCTGGCGCAGTGGCCAAAGCCTATTTAGATTACCTGTACTCTGAAGAAGCGCAAGAAATTGCCGCCAAGCACGCACTGCGCCCACGCTCCGAAACAGTGCTGAAAAAGCACGCCGCCACCTTCAAGCCGCTCAAACAATTTACCGTGGCCAAGTATTTTGGCTCCTTGGGCGAAGCACAAAAAGTGCATTTCAATGATGGCGGCCAGTTTGACAAGCTCTACACCCCCGGCGCTAAATAATCCATGAACCCGGTTGCTTCATTTTCCGCGCCAGTGGGCGCGGCGGGTGCTGCTGCGCCCCGCCCTAGCGCAGGCAAGGCCCGGCGCGTGCTGCCCGGCTTTGGGCTGACGCTGGGCTATACGCTGTTTTATCTCAGCATCATTGTGCTGGTGCCTTTGTCAGCGTTGTTGTTCAAAACCTTCACGCTCACTTGGCCGCAGTTTTGGGAAGCGATTAGCTCGCCGCGCGTCGTGGCCTCCTACCAACTTACCTTTGGCGCTTCGTTGTTTGCTGCGCTGGTCAATTTGGTGTTTGGCTTGCTGATTGCTTGGGTGCTGGTGCGCTACCAGTTTCCGGGCAAAAAAATCGTCGATGCCTTGGTCGATTTGCCTTTTGCTTTGCCCACGGCGGTGGCTGGTATCTCCCTCACGGCACTGTTGGCGGGCAATGGCTGGATTGGTCAATACCTAGAGCCGATGGGCATCCAATTGGCTTTCAAGCCCGCCGGGATTGTGGTGGCGCTGATTTTTATCGGCTTACCGTTTGTGGTGCGTACCGTGCAGCCGGTGTTAGAAGATGCCGAAAAAGAATTAGAAGAAGCTGCCACCAGCTTAGGTGCCACGCGCTGGCAAATTTTTTATAAAGTGATTTTGCCCAGCATCATGCCAGCGCTGATGACTGGCTTTGCCATGGCCTTTGCCCGTGCCGTGGGCGAATATGGTTCGGTTATCTTCATTGCAGGCAACATGCCGATGGTGTCGGAGATTACGCCGCTCATCATCATTGGCAAGCTAGAACAATACGACTACGCCGGTGCCACGGCTGTGGCGGTAGTGATGTTGGTGATTTCCTTTGTTTTGTTGCTGGTCATTAATGCGCTGCAAGCTTGGCAGCGCCGCCACGCCGGAGCCCCCGCATGAGTGCCGCCCCTACCCGTACCGTGCGCCGCGCTAAGGCGGGCACCACCGAAGCTGCTTGGGTGCGCTATACGCTGATTGGCGTAGCGCTGGCCTTTGTCTTGCTGTTTTTGGTGCTGCCGCTGGCCGCCGTGTTTACCGAAGCCCTACGCAAAGGGCTAGATGCCTACCTAGAGGGCCTGCGCGAGCCAGATGCTTGGTCGGCCATCCAGCTGACCTTGATAGCCGCAGCCATTGCCGTGCCGCTCAATTTGGTGTTTGGCGTATCTGCTGCTTGGTGTATTGCCAAATACGAATTTAAGGGCAAAGCCTTTCTTACCACCCTGATTGATTTGCCGTTTTCTATCTCGCCAGTGGTCGCCGGGCTGATGTATGTGCTGGTGTTTGGGGCGCAAGGCTGGTTTGGCCCTTGGTTGCAAGAGCACGACATCAAAATCATCTTTGCCGTGCCGGGCATTGTGCTGGCCACCATCTTTGTCACCTTCCCGTTCATTGCGCGCGAGTTAATCCCGCTGATGCAAGCCCAAGGCAATGATGAAGAGCAGGCCGCCATTGTGCTCGGGGCCAGTGGCTGGCAAACCTTCTGGTATGTCACGCTGCCCAATATCAAATGGGGCCTGCTGTATGGCGTGATTTTGTGCAATGCGCGGGCGATGGGCGAGTTTGGCGCCGTGTCGGTGGTGTCAGGCCATATTCGGGGCCAGACCAACACCCTGCCTTTGCATGTCGAAATTTTGTACAACGAGTACCAATCGGTGGCCGCCTTTGCTGCGGCATCCTTGCTGGCGCTGCTGGCCTTGATTACGCTGGTCATTAAATCGGTGGCCGAATGGCGCAATGAGCAGGCTATCAAAGCAGCGGCAGAACTGCCCCCCGAACGGCCCACACCGTCCATTGCCCCCATAGCGCGCTGAAAGAGCACCCACCATGAGCATTGAAATCCGCAATATCAGCAAACAGTTTGGCAGCTTTCAGGCGCTGCGCGATGTCAGCTTAGACATCAACTCCGGCGAGTTGATTGCGCTGCTGGGGCCATCCGGTTGCGGCAAAACCACGCTGCTACGCATCATTGCAGGCTTAGAGGCCCCCGATGTGGGCAGCATCCACTTCTCGGGCGAAGACACCACCGACGTGCATGTGCGCGACCGGGGCGTGGGTTTTGTGTTCCAGCACTATGCGCTGTTTCGGCACATGACGGTATTTGAAAACGTCGCCTTTGGCCTGCGCGTTAAGCCGCGCAACGAGCGCCCCAGCGAGGTGCAAATCAAGCAAAAAGTGACCGACCTGCTCAAGCTGGTACAACTGGACTGGATTGCCGACCGTTACCCTTCGCAACTGTCGGGCGGCCAGCGCCAGCGCATTGCTTTGGCCCGTGCTTTGGCGGTAGAACCCAAGGTGCTGCTGCTCGATGAGCCTTTTGGCGCATTGGATGCCAAGGTACGTAAAGAATTGCGCCGCTGGCTGCGCCGTCTGCATGATGAACTCCACGTTACCAGCATCTTTGTCACCCACGACCAAGAAGAAGCCTTGGAGGTGGCCGACCGCGTGGTGGTGATTAACCAAGGCAAAATTGAGCAAAGCGGTTCGCCGCAAGAAGTCTGGGAGCATCCGGCCAGCCCGTTTGTCTATGGCTTCTTGGGCGATGTAAACCTGTTTCATGGCCGCGCCCACGAGGGGCTGGTGCATTTAGAGGGCATGGAGTTGGATTCACCCGAGCACCGTGCCGCGCAAAACGCCAAAGCCTTTGCTTATGTGCGTCCACATGATTTGGATGTGGAGCGCTATGCTGCTGGTGCTGGTTTAGACGAGCAAGGCCGCCCGCGCGGCATTGTGGCGCAACTGAGTCGCGCCATTGTGGTTGGGCCGATTGCCCGGCTGGAACTTATTCCCGTAGAAGCGGCCAAACCCGCCGACAATGCAGCACCCGAATCTTTGATTGAAGCGCAAATTCCAGCGCAACAATTCAAGGCAATGGGCCTGCGAGAAGGCGAAACGTTGGTGGTTACACCCCGGCGCGCGCGTGTATTTTTAGACCAAGCTGCCAATATCTGAGTTTGCCGCCATGCTAGGCGGCCCAGTGGCAGCCACAAGGATGGATATGGTATTTTTGAATTGCTTGGCCTGTGCTTCGCGCCGGGTGCTGGCATCGATTGCAGCAGTCTGCATCGTTATGCTGGCTTTTGGCGCTTATCTACAACACGGCCTAGGGCTAGAGCCTTGCCCCATGTGCATTGTGCAACGCTATGCGCTGGTGCTGGTAGCGGTAACTGCTGGCCTAGCCAGCCTGCGCGATGGGCGCGGCTGGCAAATGGGCTGGTCGGTGGCGGGCCTGTTGGCCGCTGATTTTGGTGCTTTTACCGCCGCACGCCAAAGCTGGCTGCAATGGTATCCGCCCGAGGTGGCTACTTGTGGCCGTGATTTTTACGGCATGATTGAAAACTACCCCATCAGCCGCGCCCTACCGATGATTTTTCGTGGCTCGGGCGATTGCAGCGCTATTGACTGGACATTTTTGGGCGGCTCGATTGCCAACTGGTCGTTCTTGGCCTTTGCTGGCTTTAGCGTGGTACTAACGCTGCTGCTGGTGGCCCTGTTGCGCCGCAAGTCTGTGCCTCAATAGCAGAGAGGCATTGCCACTGTTTTGCGTGCCGCCCGCCTCATATTCATGACGAAGAACCAACCCCATGACCTTCCCCATCCAAAAAACCGAAGCTGAATGGCACGCCATCCTACAAGCCAAAGCCGCTGAACCCGGCGCGTTGCAAGTCACGCGCCACGCTGCCACTGAGCGCCCCTTTACCGGCAAATACAACCACCAATGGGCCGATGGTAGCTACCATTGCATTTGCTGTGGTAGCCAATTGTTTGCTGCCGATACCAAATTTGATGCCGGTTGCGGCTGGCCCAGCTTCTCGCAGGCCCTGCCCGGTGCCATTACCGAAGTGATGGATTACAGCTTGGGGCGGGTGCGCGTAGAAACCGTGTGCAGCCAATGCGGTGCCCACTTGGGCCATGTGTTTGAAGATGGCCCCGCACCCACGGGCTTGCGTTACTGCATGAACTCAGCAGCGTTGGACTTTACGCCCACGCCTTCGTAAGCCTTATTTTTTTCATCCAATGAAAATCCTGATTGATTTCTTTCCCATCATCCTGTTTTTTGTCGCCTTCAAGCTAGGTGACATTTATATCGCCACCGGGGTGGCCATTGCCGCTACCGTGGTGCAAATTGCTTACTTGCACTTCAAATATGGCAAGGTAGAGCCGATGCAATGGCTGGGTTTGGCGGTGATTGTGTTGTTTGGTGGGGCCACCCTGCTGGCGCAAAGCGAAACCTTTATCAAATGGAAGCCTACGGTGCTTTACTGGCTGATGGGTGCGGTACTGCTGTTGGGGCAATGGTTTTTTGGCAAAAACTTTATCAAAAGCCTGATGGGCGCGCAGATGCAGCTGCCCGATGGTGTCTGGGGCCACCTCAATTGGGCTTGGGCAGGTTTCTTTGCCAGTATGGGCGTGCTTAATTTGTGGGTAGCTTACAGCTTTGACACCGACACTTGGGTGAGCTTTAAGCTGTTTGGCGGCATGGGCTTGATGTTTGCCTTTGTGATTGGCCAAGCCCTGTACCTATCGCGCTACCTGAAAGAAGATGCCACCTTACCCGCCAATGCCAAAGACCCACAACCATGAGCCAGCAACCCCCCGCTATTACCGCCCAAGCCTTGGCCGATAGCCTGCGCGCTGCTTTGGCCCCCACCACGCTAGAAGTGCTGGATGAAACCAGCCACCATGCTGGCCATGCTGGGGCCAATGCCAGCGGCTCGGGCAGCCATTTTCGGGTGCGTATTGCCTCACCGTTATTGGGTAATTTGCCCCGTGTGCGCCAGCATCGCCTTGTGTATGATGCACTGCAAGAATGGATAGACCGTGGCGTTCATGCCATCGCCATTGAAATTCTCTGAACCGTTGTTTCCGTTTTTCCTTTTTTTGGATTTTTTCATGAAAAAACAGCTTCTGTCCAGCCTGATGGCCGCCGCCATGCTGGGCACCTTGGCCTTGCCTGCTGCCGCGCAAAATTTGGCCGTCGTTAATGGCAAGCCTGTGCCAACAGAGCGCCTCAATGCTATCAAAGAGCAGGTAGAGCGCTCGGGCCGTAAGGTCAGCCCCGAAATTGAGGCGCGCATCAAAGACCAAATCATCACCGCCGAAGTTTTCACCCAAGAAGCACAGCGTTTGGGATTAGAGTCTTCTGCTGGCTATAAAACCCAGATGGAATTGGCACGCCAACAGGTGCTGATTAACGAGTTGTTTGCCAGCTACCAAGCCAAAAACCCAGTCACCGATGCCGAAATTCAGGCCGAGTACGACAAGTTTGTCGCTGCCAACGGTGGCAAAGAATACAAAGCCAGCCACATTTTGGTAGAAAAAGAAGAAGAGGCCAAGGCCATCATCGCTTCTATCCAAAAGGGTGGCAAGTTTGAAGACATCGCCAAAAAGCAATCTAAAGACCCAGGCTCCGGTGCCAAGGGTGGTAACCTAGATTGGGCCAATCCGGCCAGCTACGTGCCCGAGTTCACCGAGGCGCTCATCAAGCTAGAAAAAGGCAAGATGACCACCACCCCCGTCAAGAGCCAATTTGGCTGGCACATCATCCGCTTGGAAGATACGCGCCAAGCCCAATTGCCCAAGCTCGATGAAGTCAAGCCTCAAGTGGCGCAGCAGTTGCAACAGCAAAAGCTGGCGCAGTACCAAGAGAGCCTGCGCGCTAAGGCCAAGGTCGAATAAAGCCGACCACACGGCCTAGGCCGGTGCCAGTCAGTGCCCACTGACTGGCTTTTTTTTGTCCAGCCTTCAATTATGAATGAGAATGCTTTTTATTTGGTTTAAGATTAGCATCTTTGCGATGCACAGCCAGTTTTTTAGCCACTGCTTCGTACCTGTGTCATTTCATACTTACGGAGGCCCCCTTGGCAAAGAACCCTACACTGCACCCCCACCAGACTAGCACCACCCCAGAGCGGCACCTTGCTAGCGATAAAGCTTTGCTGCCCTTGGGAGCGCTGATGTTGGCTACATCGATGGGCAGTTGGGCACAAAGCAACGATGCTCCTAGTGCTACCCTGCCTGCTGTCACGGTGCGCGAGTCGGTGCAAGTGCAAGCTAAAGACACCTTACAGGTGAAAAAAACCAGCATTGGCAAAGGCCAACAAGAACTGCGCGACATTCCGCAAAGCGTGACGGTGTTTACCGAGCGCCTGATAGATGACCGCAACCAAGACGATTTCCGTGAAGTGCTGCGTACCACCTCGGGCGTAAGCTTCCAAGCCGGTGAAACCGGCGAAGAAGATGTGCGCCTGCGTGGTTTCTCTTTAGGCCAAGCGGGCGATATTTACATCGACGGCATGAAAGATGCCCCGCTGTACGAGCGCGACACCTTCAACAATGACCGGGTGGAAGTGTTGAAAGGCTCGGCCTCCATGCTGTTTGGCAAAGGCTCCACCGGCGGCGTGGTCAACCAAGTCAACAAAGCGCCATTGCTGATAGACCAGCACGAAGCTACTTACACCATTGGCAGCGGCAAAGAGCACCGCTTGACGGGGGATTTCAACTTCAAGACGGGCGAAAACTCTGCCTTGCGCGTCAATGCTTTGTTGCACAACGCCGATAACTATGGTGCCATGCAGAAAAAACGCGGCATTGCACCCACCTTCAGTTGGGGCATTGGCACGCGCGATGAGTTCTCGGTGGGGCTATATTCTTTGGAGATTGACGGTCGTCCGTCGTACAACCACCCTTGGTTCTTGGATAACGGCATGATTGTGCCGTCTCTGCCTGCCAAAAATTACTACGGCTTAGACAGTGATTATCTGAACACTTCTGCCCAATACGTCACGCTGTCGCACATCCACCGCTTTGACAACAACGCCGAGTTGAATACCCGCCTGCGCCACGGCACTTACGAGCGTGATTTGTGGGCCAGTGTGATTCGTTTTGGTCAAGGTACGACGCGCGACAACATCAATAGCAGCACCGTAGTCACGCGCACGCCCAAAGGGCGTATCGGCAGCAGTGATTTAACGCAACTGCAAAGCGATTACACGCATACCTTTGATTGGTTAGGCAAAAAACACGCCCTGATTGCCGGTGTGGACATTTACAACGACGAGGCCGAGCGCAACCAAAGTTTTGCTGGTGCCCCCAGTGGGCTCAATACCACCGTGGGAACCCCGAACAACGGTGATTGGCGCGCAGACACACGCGGCGCTCCAGCTTACAACAGTTTCACAGCGCGCAATATCAGTTTGTATGCCCAAGACACCATCAGCCTTAATGCGGCGTTGAAGCTGTTGGCCGGTTTACGGTATGACCACTTCAAAGCCTCTTACCACACCCCAGCGGGTTTAAGCCATGCGCGTTCGGATGGCTTGTGGAGTCCGCGCATTGGTGCTTTGTACCAACCGGATGATTTGGCCTCTTACTACGTGTCTTATGGCACTTCGTACAACACCTCGGGCGATACCTACCAGTTTGGTAACCCTAATGCAGCCACTGCCAAAACTGCCAACACCCCGGCTGAGAAAAGCCGCAATTTTGAAGTGGGTGGTAAGTGGGAGCTGTTCCAAAAGCGTACCAGTTTAGGCGTGGCCGCGTTTTACAGCGAAAAATACAACGAGCGCAACACCGACCCCGATACCGCCGCGCAGCAACAACTGCTCTCGGGCAAGCGCCATGCCGCTGGTATGGAGTTCAACTTGGCTGGGCGCATTACGCCGCGTTGGGAGGTGTTCTACAACCACACTTGGATTCCAAGTGCCAAAATTGATGAAAGCAACGTGGTATTGGCGGCCAACGGTGGTGGGGCCCAAGTGAAGGGTGACCGCCCCGGTCTGACCCCCAAGCACAGCGGCAGCGTCTGGAGCAGCTATGCCCTGACACCCCAATGGCGCATTGGTGCGGGCCTGAATTACCGAGGCAAGCAAAACCCCGAAGGCTCGCGTGCCGTGCAGGCGGATAGCTTTGTTACCGCCGACGCGATGGTGGAATACAGCTGGAATGAAAAAACCTCGCTCAAGTTCAACATCACCAACCTGACGGATGAACTGTATGCCGATAGCTTGTACCGTGGCTTTTATGCTCCCGGTGCGCCGCGTGCTGTGCAGCTAACGCTGAAAACCCGCTTTTAAACTGGAGCCTGTCCTCTCTTTTTGCCACAACGCACGGTGATTCCCTTATGTTTTTGCAGCTCCAAAATATCCTGACAGCGCAAGAAGTCCAGACGGCCCGTGCCTTGCTGGCAGAAGATGCTCCGTGGCTGGACGGGCGCAGCAGCGCGGGCGGGCAGGCACTGGCACACAAGCGCAACCAGCAACTGGCCCAAGACAGCCCTCAAGCCGTGCAACTGCGCGCCTTGGTGCTGGCCGCCTTGCAGCGCGATGCCCTATTTTTTTCTGCGGCCTTGCCTAAAAGAATTTTTAACCCGCTGTTCAACCGCTATGGTGGCGACAGCAATTTTTACGGCGACCATGTAGATGGGGCCGTGTTGCGCTCGCGCTACCCCGAGCAGTGGGTGCGTAGCGATTTGTCTTGCACCATTTTTCTGGCTGAGCCGCACGAGTACGATGGTGGCGAATTGCTGATTCGCGAAGCACAAGGCGAGCGTTCTATCAAACTGCCAGCAGGTGACATGGTGCTGTACCCCAGCTCGACGGTGCATCAGGTGGCCCCAGTGACGCGCGGGGCGCGCATTGCCAGCTTTTTTTGGGTAGAAAGCATGGTGCGCTCTTTGGAGCAGCGCCAATTGCTGTTTCAGATGGACATGGACTTGTTGCGCCTGCGTGCCGATGTGGGTGAAACCGCACCTGCTGTGGTGGGCCTGACCGGCACTTACCACAACCTGCTACGCATGTGGGCTGATGTCTAATTTTGAGCCATTGCTGCCGCCATGATGCCCACTTTACAGCGCCAGACGGTGCTGCCCCACATTGTTAATTTGGCCGACCACGCACAACAAGCCCAGCAGCAGTTAGATGCAAACGCTTGGGCTTACTTTAGCGGTGGCGCGGGCGACGAAATCACCCTGCACGCCAACCGCAGCGCTTGGGACGCATTGCAGCTGCAACCGCGTGTCTTGCGGCGTTTGGCCGGTGGTCATACCCGTAGCACCTTGCTCGGGCGCACGCTGTCCCACCCTATCTTGTTAGCGCCGGTGGCGTTTCAAAGGCTGGCCCATGCCGATGGTGAATTGGCTACCGCCTATGCTGCCGCTGCTTTGGGAGCTGGCATGGTGTTAAGCACCCAAGCCAGCACACCGCTAGAAGCCGTGGCACAGGCCTTTGTGGCCGATGCAGGTCGGGGGCCATTGTGGTTCCAGTTGTATTTGCAGCACGACCGGGGTTTTACCCGTGCTTTAGTGCAACGTGCAGAGGCCGCCGGTTACGAAGCACTGGTGTTGACGGTGGATGCCCCCGTCAGTGGCATCCGTGACCGCGAACGCCGCACCGGTTTTCATCTGCCGCCGGGTATGCGCGCCGTGAATTTAGATGGCTTGGCAGCGCGCCCAGCCCAACCCTTGCAGGTGGGGCAAAGTGCCCTGTTCGATGATTTACTACACGATGCGCCCACTTGGGACGATGTGCAATGGCTGCAATCCATCACCCGCTTGCCCGTGGTGTTGAAAGGGATTTTGCACCCTGATGATGCGCGCCAAGCGGCTGCTTTGGGCGTGGCGGGCCTTATTGTTTCTAACCACGGCGGGCGCACTTTAGACACGGCCTTAGCCACCGCCCAAGCCTTGCCAGCCGTGGTGCAGGCGGTGCAGGGGCGTTTGCCGGTGTTGGTAGATGGTGGTATCCGCCGAGGCACGGATATTTTCAAGGCGCTGGCGCTGGGGGCCAGTGCCGTCTTGGTGGGTCGCCCGGCTATTTACGGTTTGGCCAATGCCGGGGCCGTGGGCGTGGCCCATGTGCTGCGCCTGCTGCGCGATGAGCTAGAAGCCACGATGGCGCTGATGGGCTGTGCCACCTTGGCCGAGGTCACAGCAGCTGAAATTTTTTCAGCTCAATAGATAGGTTTTTATTGAATGAGAAGAATTCTCATTTATAATACAGATAGATTTTTTCATTCCCCTATTGCTTGGAGCGTCTGATGATTGTCTGTGTTTGCCGCCGGGTGTCTGACCGTGACATCGCTCGCCATGCCCATGCGGGTATGGGTTTTGACGATATCCAGTTTGAGTTAGGTGTCGCTACCCAATGTGGCCGTTGTGAGGGCTGTGCCCGCGACGTCGTGGCCCAATGCCATGCCAGCTTGCCGGTAGCTGCCTTGCACAACCTGCTGTCAGCCTCTCCTTCACACCAGTCGATGGTTTGATGGCCATGATGGTCTCGGTGTTGGCTGGCAGTGTGCTACTGGTGTTGCTTTCTGCGTATTGGATTTTTCGCCGTTAAATTTTTGGCCCTTGTCTTGCTGGCGCGTACCCCACCCCTTTGTTTTTATGCCTTCTTCTGAACGTTTCGCTGTTCCCACTGCTTCGGGCCACCGCGTCCTGATTGTTTCAGGGGTGGTGCTGGCCCATGCTGCTGGCTTGTGGGCATTAGAAGCAGGATTAGTACGTCAAACGCCGCTGCCAGACGTTGTGGTTCCGGCCACGGTGCTGGCCGAGTTGGTGGCTCCCCCTACGCCTCCAGCTCCAGCGCCCCCACCTCCAGTACCGCCGGTGCCCATGCCACCCAAGCCACAGCCAGCGGTACAGCCTGCTGTGCTCAAAACACCTACACCCCGGCCCCCACCAGTTCCCACTCTTGTGCTGAATGCACCCCCTGCCCCCAACGCGCCCACGGTAGTGGCCAGCGAACCACCACCCGATAGCCCACCTGTAATCTCTGCCCCCGCGCCAGCGCCTGCCCCAGCCCCTCCTGCACCGCCCGCGCCACCGGCACCGCCGCGCATTGAGTTGCCCTCTAGCCACGCTGCTTATCTGCAAAATCCAGCCCCCGCTTATCCTGCCATCAGCAAGCGCATGGGTGAACAAGGCAAAGTGGTGCTACGGGTGCTTATTGGGGCCGACGGCTTGCCACAAAAAGTGGAGCTACAACAATCGAGCGGCTATGACCGCCTAGACCGCCAAGCCCAAGACGCAGTGATGCGCTGGCGTTTTGTGCCCGGCAAGCGCAACGGCGTGCCAGAGACCATGTGGAATCTGGTACCGATTAACTTTGTTCTCGAATAATTCAATATCCATCGTCAGGAGTTTTCATGGAATCGCAATTTGGCTTGGCCCATGTCTGGATACAAGGTGATTTTGTCACCCGGCTGGTGGCCGTGTTGCTGCTAGGCATGTCGCTGGCCTCTTGGGTGGTCATCATCTTGAAGGCGCTGGATATCATCAAGTTCAAAAAACACGCCCAAGCTGCCCAAGGTTTTTGGCACAGTGAAGACTTTGCTGCCGGACTGGAAAAACTAGGCGCTGATCCGGTCAACCCGTTTCGCCAATTGGCCATTGAGGGCCGCGAAGCCACCGCCCACCACCGCAACACCAAAGGCCAATTACATGACAGCCTGGATGTAAGCGATTGGGTCACGGGTTGCCTACGCAACAGCATTGACGAATTTACCGCCCGCTTGCAATCGGGGCTGGCTATTTTGGCCTCGGTTGGTTCTACAGCACCGTTTATTGGCTTGTTTGGCACCGTTTGGGGTATTTACCATGCCCTGATTGCTATTGGTATGTCCGGCCAATCTACCATTGACAAAGTGGCTGGCCCGATTGGCGAGGCGCTCATTATGACGGCACTGGGGCTGGCGGTAGCCATTCCGGCGGTGTTGGGCTACAACGCCTTAGTGCGTGGCAACAAGTCTATTTTGACGCGCCTCAACAGCTTTGCCCACGACCTGCACGCTTACTTCGTTACTGGGGCGCGGGTTTCTTCTGCGGGTGTTGAGGCGGGCAATGTGCTGCCGCTAAAGAAAGGGGCTTGAGCATGGCCTTTGGAACCCAAGACGACAGCGACGAGGTAATGAACGAAATCAACATGACCCCACTGGTGGATGTAATGTTGGTGTTGCTGATTATTTTTATCATTACGGTGCCGGTGATGAAGCACTCGGTCAATGTCGATTTACCGCGTGCCAACAACCAGCCTGAACGTATCAAACCCGAAACGGTGCGCCTGAGCGTAGCTGCTGATGGTGCCTACTTTCTTAACGGCGCGCTCGTGACGGACGAGGAACTGCAAACACAGCTCCAAGCCGAAGCTGCCAAAGAACCACAACCCGATTTGCACATTCGGGGCGATAAGGAAGTGCGCTACGAGCGCATCGCTCAAGCAATGGCCAGTGCCCAACGGGCCGGTGTTCGCAAAATAGGTTTTGTAACCGAGCCACAGTAAATTTTGTTTTGGAGTCTTGACACCATGCACGCTACTTTGACCGCTGCTTCGCCTTATTTTGCTGCCGCTTCTTTGGCGGCTCACTCTGAGCGGCCAGCCACTTTGCCAGCTGGTGCATCGCCTATGCACAGCACCGATGCCCTAGACAGCCGAGATTTGTTGCAAGGGCGCAAAACTATCACCATTGCCCACAATGGCACCTTGTACCGCTTGCAAGCCACGCGCTTGGGCAAATTAATTTTGACCAAATAAAAAGTTTCATCGTGGGGCGACTCCTGGGCTTGCAAGCCCGTCAGGGTCGATTTGGCCAGCCAAGGGTTTTTTGCCGTATAGCCAGGTCTTTTTTCATGGAACTTTTTGTTGCCGGTGTGGCTCTATCTGTGCAGCCAAGTAATTGATTTTGGCGGCATTTTGTGGGGGTATTGACACTGCATGTCCAGTCCCCACCTAAAATGACAAGACCTGCGCTGTGCAGGACACACACAGGAGCACTTTAATGAACGACCGCGTCTCTAGCCTTTATTCTTCTGCCGGTTATGGCTACGGCATCTCACAAGAGCAGCGCAACAAGGTGCTGCGTAACACTTATTGGTTATTGGCCCTGAGCATGGTGCCTACGGTGCTGGGCGCTTGGATTGGTGTCACCACCGGCATTACCTCCATGCTCAGTGGCGGCGTGGGTCTGATTGTCTTTATGGCCGGTGCCTTTGGCTTTATGTTTGCCATCGAAAAAACCAAGCATTCAGCGCTGGGCGTGCCAGTGCTGTTGGCCTTCACCTTCTTTATGGGCCTGATGCTGTCGCGCCTGATTGGCTCGGTGCTGGGCTTCAAAAATGGCTCCGAACTCATCATGACGGCCTTTGCTGGCACGGCGGGCGTGTTTGTCGTCATGGCCAGCTTGGCCAGCGTGATTAAGCGCGATTTGTCTGGCATGGGCAAGTGGCTGATGGTGGGCGCTTTGGTGCTGATGGTGGGTGCAGTCATCAATGTGTTTGTTGGCTCTAGCGCTGGCATGATGGCCATTTCGGTGGCTGCTATTGGCATCTTCAGCGCCTACATGCTCTATGACCTCAAGCAAATCATCGACGGCGGCGAGACCAACTACATCAGTGCCACCTTGGCCCTGTACATGGACATCTTTAACGTCTTCCAGAGCCTGCTGATGTTGCTGGGTATTATGGGTGGCGAGCGCGAATAATTTGTTTGCAGATGCCAGCGTGTAACACCCGTTGGCAGCACAAAAAAACGCCAGTCAGTTTGCACTGACTGGCGTTTTTTGCTGGCCTAAAGCCAGCATGGGGCATCAAAAATCAAGCGAAATTGGCTTCAGCAAACTTCCAATTGACCAGCTTGTCTAAGAAGGTGGCTACAAAGTCTGGGCGACGGTTGCGGTAGTCGATGTAGTAGGCGTGTTCCCACACATCCACCGTCAGCAGGGCCTTGTCTTCGGTGGTCAGGGGGGTGCCAGCTGCGCCAGTGTTGACGATGTCCACCGAACCATCTGCCTTTTTCACCAGCCAAGTCCAGCCCGAACCAAAATTGCCCACGGCAGACTTGACAAAGGCTTCTTTGAACGCAGCGTAGCTGCCCCATTTGGCGTTGATGGCATCGGCCAGCGCGCCTGTAGGCTCGCCGCCACCGTTGGGGGCCATGCAGTTCCAGAAGAAGGTGTGGTTCCAAATTTGGGCTGCGTTGTTGTAGATACCACCCGAAGATTTCTTCACGATTTCTTCTAGCGTCATAGACTCAAATTCGGTACCCTTTTGCAGGTTGTTGAGGTTGACCACATAAGCATTGTGGTGCTTGCCGTGGTGAAACTCTAGCGTTTCTTGGCTGTAGTGGGGGGCCAAAGCATCTATCGCGTAGGGCAGGGGGGGCAGGGTATGTTCCATTGTTTTCCTTAGTGGCTAGGGTTCTAACAAAGCGCAGCACAACCCGAAGGCGTGCAGCAGCTGTAGCACATTGTAGGAACAATGCAAAATTGTTGCAGCCGTGTGCTTGGTAAGCTGGGAGATAATTGCCCTTTCCTTACCCCAGCGGAGAGAACCCCTTGCTGTCGATTATTCAAGCCGCAGGTTGGCCCATTTGGCCCCTCATAGCCTGCTCCATTCTGGCGCTGGCGCTCATTTTGGAACGCTTTGTGGCCTTGCGTGCGGTGCGTATCACCCCACCCCAATTGCTACAAGAAGCCATGAGCGTGTCTAGCAGCGGCGTACCCAGTGCGGATGTCGTGGCGCAATTGGCGCAAAACTCGGCTTTGGGCGAGGTGCTGGCCAGTGCTTTGCAGGCCCTAAATACCAACCCGCGCTGCTCTGAGGCCGATTTGCGCGCCACGGTAGAAGGCACGGGCCGCGCTGTGGCCCATCGGCTCGAAAAATACCTCACGGCTTTGGCCACCATTGCCTCAGCAGCACCCTTGTTGGGCTTGCTCGGCACCGTCATCGGCATGATTGAAATTTTTGGTGCCCAAGTGGGTGCTGGCGGTTTAGGCCAAGCCATGGGCGGTGGCAACCCAGCCCAATTGGCGCATGGTATTTCGGTAGCCTTGTACAACACCGCCTTTGGTTTGATTGTGGCTATTCCGGCGCTGATTTTTTGGCGTTACTTCCGTAGCCGTGTGGATGCGTATCTGCTCACGTTAGAGCTGTCGGCAGACCAGTTTGTGCGCCATTTGCTGCTGTTGCGTAAATAAACCAATGAACTTCCGCCCGCGCCAAAAAGAAGAGCCGGAGATCAACCTGATCCCGTTCATCGACGTGTTGCTGGTGATTCTCATCTTTTTGATGTTGACCACCACTTACAGCAAATTCACTGAGATGCAACTAACGCTACCAGTAGCCGACACCGAACAGTTGCGTGACCGCCCCAAAGAAATCATTGTGGCAGTGGCTGCTGATGGGCGCTATGCCGTGAACAAAGCAAGCATTCTCGGCAAAGGCATTGACCCAGTAGCCAATGCTCTGCGCGAGGCCAGCAAAGGCCAGTCCGGCAGCATCATCGTGATTAGCGCCGATGCCACGGCCCCACACCAATCCGTCATTACGGTGATGGAAGCGGCGCGCCGTGTTGGTTTAACACAAATTACCTTTGCCACTCAATCCTCGGCCAGTGCGGGCATCGGCAGTCCCTAAGCCACGCACAGCAGTGGCCCCCGCCGGTATGCCGGAGGCGGCATTGCGGCAGTGGTGGCAGCAACGCGGCCTAGCAGCGTGGCTGTTGTGGCCGCTGTCGCAACTGTATCGCCTGCTGGCTGCTGGGCAGCGGCTGCTTTACCGCCAAGGCTGGCGCAAAGCACAGCATCCGGGGGTGCCAGTGGTGGTGGTGGGCAATGTGATTGCCGGTGGTGCGGGCAAAACCCCGGTGGTTATGGCAGTGTTACGCCATTTGCAGGCCCAAGGCTGGCAGCCGGGCGTGGTTTCGCGGGGTTATGGTCGCCAAACCACGGATGTCCGTTTAGTGCAGCCCGATAGCAGCGCGCAAGAGGTGGGCGATGAGCCTTTGTTAATCGCCCGCACCTGCCAAGTGCCGGTGGCCGTAGCGCGCCAGCGCATCGCTGCCGCACGCCACCTGCGAGTGCAGTACCCCAAGGTAAATATCATCATTTGTGACGATGGTTTACAACATTGGGCCTTGGCGCGTGATGTAGAAATTTGCGTCTTCAACGAAGATGGCATTGGCAACGGTTGCTTATTGCCCGCCGGCCCCCTGCGCGAGCCTTGGCCGCGTGCCGTCGATTTGCTGGTGTATGCAGGTGCCACCCCGCCAGCAGGCAGCACTGCCCCTTGTTTTGCCTTGCAGCGCCAGTTGGCCCCTAGTGCCGTGCGCGCCGATGGCAGCACGGTAGCCTTATCAGACTTGCAAGGGCAAGCCTTGGTGGCCGTGGCGGCCATTGCCCGGCCCGAGCGTTTTTTTACCATGCTAGAAGCGCAAGGCTTGCGATTGGCGCAAACCGTGGCCTTGCCCGATCATTTCAGTTTTGCCGATTGGCAATGCCCGGCCCCACCCGGCCACATCCTGCTGTGTACCGAAAAAGATGCCGCCAAACTCTGGCGCTACCATCCCCAGGCTTTGGCCGTACCCTTACAGGTACACTTGGCACCGGAATTTTTTAGTGCCTTGGATGCTTGCTTGGCGCGCACACTATCATCGCGTTCTTCTTCCTGACATTGAGCCTTGCACCGCTATGGATTCCAAACTGCTTGAACTGCTGGTCTGCCCCGTGACCAAAGGCCCGTTAATTTATGACCGTGAATACCAAGAGCTGGTCTCGCGCAGCGCCCGCTTGGCTTACCCGGTGCGCGATGGTATTCCGGTGTTGTTAGAAGACGAAGCCCGTCCACTCACAGACGACGAAATTGAGCATTGGGCTGCTGCTGCATGACCTCCAGCCAACCTGCTTTCACGGTGCTGATTCCGGCGCGCATGGCCTCTAGCCGTCTGCCGAACAAGCCCTTGGCCGATATTGCCGGTTTGCCAATGGTGGTGCGTGTGGCCCAACGGGCTGCCCAAAGTGGTGCTTTGCGTACCGTAGTGGCCTGCGACGATGCCCGCATCCAGCAAGCTTGCGTGGCCCACGGCATCGAAGCCATCCTTACCCGTGCCGACCACGCCAATGGCAGTGACCGCTTGGCCGAGGCTTGCGCCCTACTGGGTTTGTCGGGCGATGACATCGTCGTCAATGTACAAGGCGATGAGCCGCTGATAGACCCGCTGCTGGTGGCCGCCGTGGCCCAACTTTTGCCCCAACACCCCGAGGCCAGCATGGGCACCGCTGCCCATCGCATTGACAGTTTGGCCGACTACCACAACCCCAACGTGGTCAAAGTGGTGCTAGATGCGCGTGGCATGGCGCAATACTTTAGCCGCGCATCTATTCCCCATGCCCGCGATGCCGCTGGTAGCCCGTGGTGGAATGGTCACGCCGCGCAAAATCAGCCCGGCGTGGCGGCTTTGGCAGATTTTGCACCCCTGCGCCATATTGGTTTATACAGTTACCGTGCTGGGTTTTTGCGCCAATTTCCTCAACTGTCCCCCGCCCCCACCGAGGCTATTGAAGCCTTAGAGCAATTGCGCGCCCTGTGGCATGGGCAGCGTATTGCGGTGCATATAGCGGTCAACGCCCCCGGCCCCGGTGTCGATACCCCACAAGACCTAGAGCGTGTGCGTGCTATGCTTGCCAGTTGACCCAAGCGCTGCCCGCAAGCCATTTTTGGACAGCGGCTTCGTCCATTTTTACACCCAGAGGACTTCTCATGAGACTGATTCTGCTCGGCGCACCCGGCGCCGGAAAAGGCACCCAAGCCACGTTCATCTGCCAAAAATATGGCATTCCACAAATTTCTACCGGCGACATGCTGCGCGCTGCCGTCAAGGCGGGCACTGCGCTGGGCATCCAAGCCAAGACGGTGATGGATGCGGGTGGTTTGGTCAGCGATGATTTGATTATCAACTTGGTCAAAGAACGCATTGCCCAGCCCGATTGTGCCAATGGTTTCTTGTTCGATGGCTTCCCGCGCACCATTCCGCAAGCCGATGCCATGAAGGCGGCTGGTGTCAAGCTAGACTATGTGCTAGAAATTGACGTGCCCTTTGATGCCATCATTGAGCGCATGAGCGGTCGCCGTTCGCACCCCGCTTCGGGCCGCACCTACCACGTCAAATTCAACCCCCCCAAGGTGGAAGGCGTGGATGATGTCACCGGCGAGCCACTGGTGCAGCGCGAAGACGACAAAGAAGAAACCGTGAAGAAGCGTTTGGATGTGTACAGCGCCCAAACCCGTCCGCTGGTGGACTATTACAGCCAATGGGCCGCCCAAGAGCCAGCGGCTGCGCCCAAGTACCGCGCCATCAGCGGCACCGGCAGCGTAGAAGACATCACCGCACGCGCTTTTGAGGCTTTGGCCAGCTAATTGCGCTTTGGTGCTTTCCATCACCACGCCCTGCCTATGGTGGGGCGTTTTTGTTGGCTTGCTGGCACAGCAGCTGCCATAACAAGCTGATGCGCGCCTTGACGGGGCTTAATCCAGCAGCCCAAGGCCACGCCGGCGGCTGCGCTGGGTTGCAGACCAATGCGCCCCACGGGCAACGGCTGGCCACCAGCAGCGCTACGCCTGCTGCCTGTGCGCGCTTTAAGGCACCAAGCAAAGCTTGGTGGATGGTGCCATTGCCGCTAGCCGCTACCACCAAGCCTTGCACCCCGCTGGCCACCAAGGCATCTACCGTGGCAGCACTGGCCCCAGCATGGCTGAAAATAATTTCCACTCTGGGCCAATCGTTGGCGCACTGCAACCAAATATCCGCCCCATTGTCAGTGCTGGTGTGGCTTGCCAAGGGCCACGGCTGTGCTAGGCGTATCCGACCTTCTTCCACCCAGCCCAGTGGCCCCGCATCGCCCGAATCAAAAGCATCCAGCCGATAAGGATGCACCTTTTGCACCCGCTGGGCGCTGTGGATGGTTCCGGCGCATACCGTTACTACACCTTGTGCCCCAGCGCTAGCAGCAACAGCCAAGGCATCGCGCAGGTTTTGCGGGCCATCGGCAAACAAGGCTGTGGCGGGGCGCATGGCACAAGTCAAAATTACGGGCTTGTGGGCCGCTAACGCCAGATGCAAAAACCAAGCGGTTTCTTCTAGCGTATCGGTGCCGTGGGTGATGACGATGCCTTGCACCTGCGCTTGTTGCAAATAATGTTGGCAGCGCTGCGCCAGTGTTTGCCAGACGGCAAAATTCATGTCTTTGCTGTCGATTTGCGCCACTTGTTCGGCCAGCAAGGCCATGCCCGTGGGTACGCCGCCCGGCCCTAGCGCTTGCAACAACGTTTCTACCGATTGTTGCGCCGCTTGGTAGCCTAGATTGTCATGGGCACAGAGGGCGGCACCGGCAATTGTGCCACCCGTGCCCAACACCACAATAGAAGGCGGTGACAGCATGGCAGCGCTTATACGCTCGGCACAGCGGCATTGCGGCTACCACGCCAAGCACCAAAAATGGCAATCAGGCCCGGCACCAAAATCAATCCCCAAATAATTTTGTCCAAATTGGCTTGCACCCAAGGCAGGTTGCCAAAAAAGTAGCCGGCGCTGCAAATACCCAGCACCCAAATCAAAGCCCCCAGCACATTAAATGCCGTGAACTTGCGCCTGTCCATGGCCGCCACCCCGGCCACAAACGGCGCAAAGGTGCGGATGAAGGGCATAAAGCGCGCCAGCACAATGGTGATGCCACCATAGCGCTCGTAAAAGGCATGGGCTTGGTCAAAGGCGCGGCGGTTAAACCAGCGCGAGTTCTCCCACTGGAACACTTTGGGGCCAAAGTAGTGTCCTATCATGTAATTGCATTGGTCGCCCAAAATGGCCGCCACCAGCAGTACCGTGCAGGCGGGTACGAACTCCATCATGCCCACGCCACACAAAGCGCCAACGATAAACAACAAAGAATCGCCCGGCAAAAACGGCATCACCACCACGCCAGTTTCGACAAACACAATCAAGAATAACAGCGCATAGACCCAAGCCCCATAGGCCAGCACAAAGGCTTGGATGTGTTTGTCCACATGCAGGATGAAATCCAAAAGAAAAGAAATAGCTTCCATGAAGAGGGGTTCCTGTCGGTAGCGGGCGATTATCGCTATGCCTACAATCGGTGCGGTGAATGCCCCTACAACCGCCTCTCCCCCCAGTCCCTCCCCCGTCCCCAGCCCGGCCAGCAACGCACGCCCGATTCGTGAGCTACCCGATGAATTAATCAGCCAAATTGCCGCCGGTGAAGTGGTCGAACGCCCAGCCTCGGTGCTGCGCGAGTTGCTGGACAACGCCCTCGATGCCGGAGCCACGCAAATTACCGTGCGCCTGTTGGCCGGTGGTGTGCGCCTGATAGCCGTAGAAGACAACGGCAGCGGCATCCCACAGGCCGAGCTGGCCTTGGCACTGCGCCGCCATGCCACCAGCAAAATTACCAACCTGCACGATTTAGAAACCGTGGCCACAATGGGCTTTCGGGGCGAGGCACTGGCAGCGATTGCAGCGGTGTCCGAAACCGCTTTGCTCTCGCGCCCCGCCGGGCAAGACAGCGCTTTTTTGTTGGATGCGCGCACCGGTGAACTGCGCCCGGTGGCACGTAGCCCCGGCACCACGGTAGAAGTAAAAGAGTTGTTTTATTCCACCCCGGCGCGGCGCAAGTTTTTGAAATCCAATGCCACCGAATTGGCCCACTGCATCGAAGCCGTGCGCCGCCAAGCCTTGGCCCGCCCAGATGTAAGTTTTGAAATTTGGCACGAAGGCAAACTACAAGAACAGTGGCGTGCTACCTTGGTGCCGGGCCAAGAGGGCCATGATGCCCTAGCGCGCCGTTTAGCCAATGTGTTGCAGCAAGAATGGGTGCCAACCTCGCTGGCGCTGCAACACCAAGAAGGACAACTGAGCATCACCGGGCGCGTGGGCTTGCCCGATAGCGCCCGACCACGCGCAGACCAGCAGTTTGTCTATGTGAATGGGCGCTTTGTGCGCGATAAAGTCATCACCCATGCCGTGCGTAGTGCCTACGACGACGTGTTGCACGGGCAGCGCCAGCCAAACTATGCGCTGTATATCGATATTGACCCAGCACAGGTGGATGTGAATGTGCATCCCACCAAAATTGAAGTGCGTTTTCGCAACAGCGGCGCGGTGCATCAGGCGGTGCGCCACGCCGTAGAACAGGCTTTGGCTGCGCCGCGCACTGGCCAAGCCAGCAGCGCTGCGGCACCCATCGCCAGCGCTGCCCCTTCTGCCCCAATCGGCCACATCGCCCCGGCACGGCAAGTCCGAAAGCCGTTAGACGAACGTGCTGGACACCGCGTGCAAGATTTACAACGCTTGTGGGAGCCAAGCAAACTGGCCCCCTTGCCCACCCAGACAGCAGCGCGCGTCGCCCCACCACCTGCCTCGGCACCAGCAGCCCCAGCCTCCAGCGCCAGCAGCCCTGACCTCAACGGCCCGGTGTGGCCCTTGGGGCGGGCACTGGCGCAATTGCATGGCATTTACATCTTGGCGCAAAACGATGCCGGCTTGGTGCTGGTAGATATGCACGCGGCGCATGAACGCATTGTTTATGAACGCCTGAAAGCCCAAGCCGAACACGATGGCCCTTTGGCCAGCCAGAACTTGCTGATTCCGGCCACCTTTGCCGCTACTGAGCAAGAACGGGCCAGTGCTGAAGACCACGCCGCCCCCTTGGCCCAGCTGGGGCTAGAGATTACCGCCTTCTCGGCCAAAACGCTGGCGGTGCGCGCGGTGCCAGCGGCGCTGGCGCAGGGCGATGCGGTAGCGTTGGCGCGCAGCGTGTTGGCCGAGCTGGCCAGCCACGATGCCAGCACCGTGCTGCAACGGGCGCGCAACGATATTTTGGCCAGCATGGCCTGTCATGGGGCGGTGCGCGCCAACCGCGCCCTGACGTTGGAAGAAATGAACGCCCTGCTGCGCCAAATGGAAAACACCGAACGCGCCGACCAATGCAACCACGGGCGGCCCACTTGGCACCAGCTTAGTTTGCAGGAGTTGGATGCACTATTTTTGCGCGGACGTTAATCCAAAACAGGGATTTTTAGCCCTTGCTGGGCACAATTTGCACCAATATGGGTATCAAGGCATAACTTTTTGACATAATGTTGCACTCGAATGATGCAACGTTCTTTTTCACCCAAAGGTTTTTTGACATGAAGTACCAGTCCGTCGGCCAATTCCTTGAACAAGTCGCTCAGCGCAACCCCGGCCAGCCTGAATTTTTGCAAGCCGTGACCGAGGTCATGGAAAGCCTGTGGCCCTTCATCGAAAAAAATCCTAAATACGCCGAGTTTGGTCTGTTAGAGCGTCTGGTCGAGCCTGAGCGCGTCATCATGTTCCGCGTTAGCTGGGTCGATGACCAAGGCCAAGTCCACGTCAACAAGGGCTACCGCATCCAGCACAACATGGCCATTGGCCCCTACAAGGGCGGCTTGCGCTTTCACCCCTCGGTCAATCTGTCGGTGCTCAAGTTCTTGGCGTTTGAGCAAACCTTCAAAAACGCCCTCACCACTTTGCCGATGGGCGGCGGTAAGGGCGGCTCTGACTTTGACCCCAAGGGCAAGAGCCAAGGCGAAATCATGCGTTTCTGCCAAGCCTTTGCCTCCGAGTTGTTCCGCCATGTAGGTGCCGATACCGACGTGCCCGCCGGTGATATTGGCGTGGGTGGCCGTGAAGTGGGCTTCATTGCCGGTATGTACAAAAAGCTGTCCAACCGTGCCGATTGCGTGTTCACTGGCAAGGGCATCAGCTTTGGCGGCTCCCTGATTCGCCCCGAGGCCACCGGCTATGGCACAGTGTATTTTGCCGACGAAATGCTCAAAGTGCGTGGCAAGTCGTTTGCTGGCCTGACGGTATCGGTGTCGGGTTCGGGCAACGTGGCCCAATACGCGGTCGAAAAAGCCATGCAACTGGGCGCTAAAGTTATCACCGTGTCCGATTCGGGTGGCACCGTGGTGGACCAAGCTGGTTTCACCCCCGAGAAACTGGCCATCCTGATGGACATCAAGAACAAGCAGTATGGCCGCGCCAGCGACTACGCCGCCAAGGTGGGCGCTGAATTTCTGCCCGGCGTGCGTCCTTGGGGTGTTAAGGTGGATGTGGCGCTGCCCTGCGCCACGCAAAACGAGCTGGACGAAGCCGATGCCAAGACCTTGATTGCCAATGGCGTGATTTGCGTGGCTGAAGGGGCCAACATGCCTTCCACCATCGAAGCGGCCAAAGCCTTTGAAGCTGCTGGCGTACTCTACGCCCCCGGCAAGGCTTCCAACGCTGGTGGCGTAGCCACCTCGGGCCTGGAAATGAGCCAAAACGCCCTGCGCCTGAGCTGGACACGCGAAGAAGTCGATGCCCGTTTGCTGGGCATCATGCAAGGCATCCATGCCGCCTGCTTGCAATACGGCCAGCGCGCCGATGGCAGCGTGAGCTACATCGACGGCGCCAACGTGGCTGGCTTTGTCAAGGTGGCTGATGCCATGCTGGGGCAAGGTGTGCTGTAAATTGCACTCAATAAAAAGGGGCCTAGGCTCCTTTTTTTTGCTCCCAAACTGGCTAAGCCATAGCAATGCAAGGCCCCTGCAAGGGCTTGGCCAGTAAAATCAAGGGCCTGTCTGAATCTGCGAATGCCAGGCATCTTTTAACCCTTCGATCGACAACCATGTCTCTCAATCTAGTCACCCCCGGCAAAAATCTGCCCGAAGCTTTTAACGTGGTCATTGAAATCCCCATGGATTCTGACCCGATCAAGTACGAAGTGGACAAAGAATCTGGTGCCATTTTCGTGGATCGCTTCATGACCACGGCCATGTATTACCCATCCAACTATGGCTATGTGCCGCAGACCCTCAGCGGTGACGGCGACCCAGTAGATGTGTTGGTGATTACCCCCTACCCGCTGTTGCCCGGTGTGGTGGTGCCTTGCCGTGCGCTGGGTATCCTGAAGATGGAAGACGAGGCCGGCATTGACGGCAAAGTGCTGGCCGTGCCCACCAACAAGGTGCTGGCCATGTACTCGGCTTGGAAAGACATCGGCGATGTCAACCCCATGCGCCTCAAGGCCATTAGCCACTTCTTTGAGCACTACAAAGACTTGGAAGAAGGCAAGTGGGTCAAGGTGCTGGGCTGGGAAGGCGTAGAAGCCGCCCACCAAGAAATCACCGAAGGCGTGGCCAACTACCAAAAGGCCCAAGCCTAAGCTACTAGAAAGCAGGCTTCTTTTGAAGCCTGCCATTGCGGCCTTATAATGAAAAGCTATGCGGGTGTAGTTCAATGGTAGAACGGCAGCTTCCCAAGCTTCATA
>CAYMAC010000026.1:0-33215 GCA_964388325.1 uncultured Simplicispira sp.
GACCTGTTGTCAACGTAGCGGGTTGGTTACCGCTTTCCCTGGTCAACCCGGCTTGACTCCTTTCGGCTTCAAGCCTCATCCTTCAGGATGAGGTAATTGACTTATTTTCTCCGTTCAGACAAGGCATTCAAGCCAACACATGGCGCAGCACGAACACGCTGGCAAAGCCCGTGCCCATAAAAGCCAGCGTAGCCACTAAAGAACGCGGCGACAGGCGCGACAGCCCACACACCCCATGCCCACTGGTGCAGCCTGCGCCATAGCGCGTACCAAACCCCACCAGCAAACCAGCCAGCACTACCATGCCCCAGCTGGCATCAATACGCACCTCGGTGCTACCGACCCAAGCCCGGTACAGCCACGGGGCGGCGAACATGCCCAACAGAAAAGAAAAGCGCCAAGCCACATCACCAGCACGCGAGCGCAATAAACCACCCAAAATGCCACTGATACCCAAAATCCGGCCACTGAACAACACCAACAGCGCTGAGGCCAAGCCCAGCACCACACCACCGGCCAGCGCCGTCCAAGGGGTGAAATGGTTCCAATCAATCAACATGTGTGCTTCTCCTGCGGTTCGCAAAATTGTTCGGCCAGCGTACCCAACAGGGCCAAGGCCTGCGGACTGGCAATTTGGTAATAGATATTTTTGCCTTCGCGGCGCGTGGTGACCAAGCCCTCTTCACGCAACACGCTCAGCTGCTGTGACAAAGTGGGTTGGGCAATGCCCACCAACATTTCAAGCTCGCCCACGCGCTTTTCGCCTTCGGTCAGCTGGCACAGCAGCAGCAAGCGGTCTGGGTTGGAAAGCACTTTCATTAGCCTGCACGCCGCATCAGCGGCGCGGCGCAAGGCATCGACATCCATAGCAATCGGGGTTTCGGTAGTCATGTAGGTGCGGTTCAAACATTCAATACAGATAGTTTATTGACTAATAAACTATAAGTCAATAAACTATTTAAATCTAAACTAAGACCCCGCAGGAGCCTTCATGCAAGCGCAAGTTCAAGCCTTTTTTGATGCCGCCACTTGGACGGTTAGCTATGTCGTCTATGACCACGCTGGTGGTCACTGTGCCATCGTGGACCCGGTGCTGGACTACGACCCCAAGTCGGGCCGCACACGCACCACCTCTGCCGATAGTTTGATGGCCTTTATCCGCAGCCAAAACCTGACCGTGCAGTGGATTTTGGAAACCCACGCCCACGCCGACCACCTGTCAGCCGCACATTACCTGCGCGGCCAACTGGGGGGGCAGATTGCCATTGGTGCGGCCATCACCCAGGTGCAAACGGTATTCAAGGGCATCTTCCATCTGGAGCCAGCGTTCCAGACCGATGGCAGCCAGTTCGATGCGCTATTGCACGATGGCCAAACCTTTGCCATCGGCCAGTTGCAAGCGCAGGCGCTGTCCGTGCCCGGCCACACTCCAGCCTGCATGGCCTACCAAGTGGGTGATGCAGTGTTTGTGGGCGATACCCTGTTCATGCCCGATGTGGGCACAGCGCGCTGTGATTTTCCGGGTGGCAACGCACACACCCTGTACCAATCCATCCGCAAGCTGCTCAGCCTAGCGCCCGAGACACGCTTATTCATGTGCCACGACTACCCCCCGGCCAGCCGTGCCGCCACTTGGGAATGCACCGTGGCCGAACAGCGCGCGCACAACATCCATGTTCACGATGGCATCAGTGAAGAGGCTTTTGTAGCCATGCGTAGCGCACGCGATGCCACCCTTGAAATGCCCGTGCTCATTCTGCCAGCCGTACAAATCAATATCCGTGCAGGCCAAATGCCCCCCGCAGAGGCCAATGGCGTGGCCTACCTGAAAATTCCGCTCAACGCACTGTAATGGGCTTGGGGCACAATTGGCACTGTACCGCTTTTGCTCTTTTGCTTGTGCCCACTGCTGTCCCTCTTACCTCCACTATTTCTTCTGCTACGCCTTGGGTAGTTTGCCTGTGTGCGGCATGGTGCCGCACCTGCGATACCTACCGCGAGGTGTTGGACGCGGCCGCCGCACAATATCCACACATGCGCTTTGTTTGGCTAGACATAGAAGATGAGGCCGACGTGCTGGGCGATGTGGACATTGAAACCTTTCCCACCCTGTTGCTGGCCAATGGCCCGGCATTGTGCTTTTATGGCCCCTTGCCACCGCAAGCTGGGGTCTTGGCGCGTTTATTAACCCATTTTCCAGCACCAGCCACCTCTACCACACCCGAGGTACAAGCACTTTGGGCGCGTATCCGTGCCCACCAAGGCGCGCAATATTGAACTCCTAGATACCGCTGTATGTCAACTCCTCGTTGGGTAAAAACACTTCCTCCTCCTCATGTGTGGATTCCCCTCCAAGTGATTAAGAACGGAGTCAACCAAACCACTTGGGAACGCGGCCAAAGTTTGTTCCAGCAACGGGCGGTAGTTCATTTTGACATCGAGCCTTTGGACGAGCATTGGCAAGTGTTTGGCGAGGTGCAAGGCACCTCCGATATCCCCTACCAATTGACCATCGAGGTCAATGTGGACATGACCGGCCAACCCAATCATTGGAACAGCGAGTGCACCTGCCCGGTGGGCTGGAGGTGCAAACATGCCATCGCCCTGCTCTTAGAGGCAGCGCACCACGGGCTGGATGCGTTTCCAGACATAAGCCTACCCGGAGCGGCCACAAGCACCCAACAGCGCGCGCAAATACGCGCCACCATCGCCGAAGAAATGGCCCACCAGCGACAAATTGCAGCCCAAGCAGTGCAAGAGGTACAAGAGCGACAATGGCTGCAATGGCTAGACCACCTAGAGTGCAGCGCCAGCACCCCAGTCAGCACTGGCTCGGGCAGCTCTAACGGCAGCGCACTGCGCGAAAATCGTTTTATCTATTTGCTATCGTTGGCAGAAAAAGACGATGCAACCACTTGGCACCAAGAGCTGATAGTGCAGTTGGCCCAGTCTTACCTGAAAAAAACCGGCGGTTGGGCCAAGCCACAGTTTTTCAACCACGTACCGCTGCCCAATATTCCACTCTATGCACAAGCCAGCGATGCCGACCGCACCACCATAGAGCTACTACGCAGCATGTGCCAACTGCCTTGGCGTTCTGGCGGGCGCTACAACAACGCAGAGGGTGCCATCGTGCTACAAGGGCCAATGGTGGCCACGCTGCTGCAAACCGCTGCCAGCACCGGGCGGCTGTTTGTGCTGCAGCATCACGGCCAAATCGGGCCGCCGGTGCAATGGGGCTCCGTACAAAGTTTGGCTTGGCATTGGGTGCAGCACCCGGCCGATGATGCCAGCGCAGCCCAATGGCAACTACAAGCCCAAGTAGGTGCCCAAAGCAACCCCACTTTGCAACTTTGCACCAACCAGCCGCCCCTCTACTTTGACGGCCAAAACGGCCTGTGCGGCCCCGTCGAGGCCCCTGGCTGGACACCGACCCAACTCAGCGCACTGCTGCAAGCGCCACCGGCCAGCAGCCAAGTGCTAGAGAAACACCAACGCCGCTTGGTAGAACGCTTGGGCAAGCTGCCACTGCCTGCTGTCATTCAAAAACAAGTCAGCAGCCTAAAAGGCCACACCCCCAGCGCCCGGCTGCACCTGTGCGCCACCCCGCCCGCGCACAATCAGGTGCCAGCGCCACAAAACAGCCTACTGACAGCCCAATTGCGCTTTGATTACCAAGGTCTGCGCGGTTGGTGGCCCCTATCTACCCCCAGCGTGCTGCTAGAGCACCCACAGCAAGCCGGCCAGCAAGTGCTGCTACAACGCGACTTGGCTGCCGAGCAACAAGCCATCGCCAACCTGCAAAATTTGGGCTTGCAAGCCAGCGACGACAACGGCCACTTCCAACTGTGGGGGGCCGCCCAACACCAACAATGGCTGCAATGGCTCGATGATGACTTTGCCAGTTTGCGCGCCGCAGGCTTTGAAATCGATACCAGCCCTGCCTTGCAAGATTGGATTACCCGCGCAGACACGCTCAACGTGCAATTACAGCCCGAAGATGATGACAGCGCCGAAGGTGGCAGCACCTCGCCGTGGTTTGAGCTATCGTTGGGCATCGACATCCACGGCCAGCGCTACAACCTGCTGCCCTTGCTGCCCGAACTCATTGCGCTGCTTGCCCAAAGCCCTCTTGACCCAATGACTGGTCAAGCCATGTTGCCGCCATTTTTATACCTCCCGGCCCTCGACGGTGGCCCCGGTTTTGTGCGTCTGCCCATGCACACCCTCCAGCCTTGGCTGGCGGCCTTGTTAGATTTGGTGGGCGAGCGCCAATACGACTTCAATGCCGACAGCCTGCGCCTATCGCGCCTAGATGCCCTGCGTACCAGTGCCGCCTTGGGCGAAGGTGCCGTCTGGGAAGGGGCCAGCGTGTTGCGCGAGCTGGTGCAACAACTGCAAGGCCAAGCCCAATTGCCCGTGGTGCCGGTGCCCGCCAGCGTACAGGCGGAGCTGCGTCCCTACCAACAACAGGGCCTAAGCTGGCTGCAATTTTTACGCACCCACGGCTTGGCGGGCATCTTGGCCGACGATATGGGCTTGGGCAAAACCCTGCAAACCTTGGCGCATATCCAAGTAGAAAAAGAGGCCGGACGCCTGACAGAACCGGCGTTGATTATTGCGCCCGTCAGTTTGATGGGCAATTGGCAACGCGAAGCCGCTAAATTTTGCCCGCAATTGCGCTGCGTGGTGTTTCACGGTAAAGAGCGCCACAACGTAGCCGAGTCGCTCCATCAAGCAGATATCGTCATTGCGCCCTACTCGCTGCTGCAACGCGAACGCGAACGCTGGCTGGAGGTAAATTGGCATTTGGTGGTGTTAGACGAAGCACAAAATATCAAAAACGCCAGCACCCAAGCAGCCAAAGTGGCCAGTGAACTCCACGCCCGCCACCGCCTGTGCTTATCGGGCACGCCCATCGAAAACCACTTGGGCGAAATCTGGAGCCTATTCCACTTTTTAATGCCCGGCTTTTTGGGCAGCCAAAAGCGCTTTACCGAAGTATTTCGCACCCCGATTGAAAAACTGGGCGATAGCACCCGCTTAGCCCAACTGCGCGCGCGCGTCACGCCGTTCATGCTGCGGCGCACCAAGGCGCTGGTGGCCGCTGACTTGCCGCCCAAAATCGAAACCATCATGCAGGTCGAACTGACTGGCAAACAAGCCGACTTGTACGAAACCATCCGCCTAGCCATGGAACAAAGCGTGCGCCAAGCCCTAGAGGCCCAAGGCTTGGCCAAATCGCAACTGACCATTTTGGATGCCCTGCTCAAATTGCGCCAAGTGTGCTGTGACCCGCACTTGGTACCGCTAGAGGCAGCGCGCAAAGTGCAGCAATCGGCCAAACTAGACTACCTGATGGAGATACTGCCCGAAATGCTGGCCGAAGGACGGCGCATTTTGTTGTTCTCGCAGTTCACTGGCATGTTAGAGCTGATTGAAGCACAGTTGCAAAAGCGCCAACTGCCTTGGGTCAAACTGACCGGGCAAAGCCAAAACCGCGATGCGCTGATTGAGCAATTTACCAGCGGCCAAGTGCCCTTGTTCCTCATCAGCCTCAAAGCCGGGGGCGTGGGCCTGAATTTGCCGCAAGCCGATACCGTCATCCACTATGACCCGTGGTGGAACCCTGCCGTAGAAAACCAAGCCACCGACCGCGCCCACCGCATTGGCCAAACACAAAAACTCTGGGTACTCAAGCTGGTGGCCCAAGGCACGATTGAAGAGCGCATTTTGGCCTTACAAGAGCGCAAAGCCCAATTGGCTGACAGCATGTACAGCGCTGCCACCGCGCGGCGGGAGCCACTGTTCACCCCCGATGATTTGGCCGAACTGCTCAAACCCTTGGCGCATTAATCAGCACGTTCGTTTTTTTGGCAATTTTTTCTCTGCCTAAGCCTTGGCAAGCCTTGCCAAGGCTGGTTTGGCAGTTACAATGAAGCCCTCACGACCAAACGGGCGGGTACCAACCGCCCGTTTTTTTTGGCCGTGGCTTTTGGAGCTCGAAGCCTCTGGGGGTTATCGGGTTTTTTGTATTTCTGGGACTAAATTAACACACGTGGCATTGCAGCAAATCGTCGAACAAATCGTGGTGGGTCTGGGCTATGACCTGGTAGAGATTGAACGCTCTGCGGGTGGCTTGCTACGCATCACCATCGATTGGCCTTGGCAGCCGCCGCCAGCAGATGCGCCCCCGGCCCCCGACCAGTTTGTCACCGTCGAAGATTGCGAAAAGGTCACGCGCCAATTGCAATTTGCCCTCGAAGTCGATGGTGTCGAATACAAACGGCTAGAAGTTTCATCGCCCGGCATAGACCGCCCCTTGCGCCACACGCAAGATTTTGAGCGCTTTGTCGGTGAAGTGATTGACCTTACCCTCAAGGCCCCTATGGGGGCCGCAGCGGCAGGGCAAGTGCACGCCAATCGCAAAAAATTTCGCGGTACCCTAGAGCGTACCGAGGCCGGTGGCTGGCAAATCGTCTGGAGTGACGAGCCACCGCCCAAACCCGGCCAAAAAGTGAGTAAAAAGCGGGTGCCCGCCCCGTTGCAGGCCCTAGGCTTTACCCTTGATGAGTTGCGTGATGCGCGCTTGGCGCCCATCGTCGATTTCAAAGGCCGAGGCCACGCACCCACGGCCAACCCAGCCGCTTGAGTGCAAAAAACGTCTGGGTAGCGCGGGCAACCATAGCCGGGCTACCCAATGCAGGTGAAGGAAACAGGAGAGTCGTCGCATGAATCGCGAATTGTTAATGTTGGTTGAAGCCATTTCGCGCGAAAAAAACGTCGAGCGCGATGTGGTGTTGGGTGCCGTCGAGCTGGCGCTGGCCCAGGCCACCAAAAAGCTCTATGAAGGCGAAGTGGACATTCGTGTGTCCATTGACCGCGACAGCGGCAACTACGAAACCTTCCGCCGCTGGCTGGTGGTACCCGACGAAGCTGGGCTGCAAAACCCCGAAGCCGAAGAGCTGCTCATGGACGCGCAAGACCGCGCCCCCGGCATCGAAGTAGGCCAATACATCGAAGAAGCCATTGAGTCTTTGCCGATTGGGCGCATTGGCGCTATGGCCGCCAAACAGGTCATTCTGCAAAAAATCCGCGATGCTGAGCGCGAAATGCTGCTCAATGACTTTATGTCGCGCGGTGACAAAATCTTTGCTGGCACCGTCAAGCGCATGGACAAGGGTGATTTAATCATCGAGGCAGGCCGCGTAGAAGGCCGCCTGCGCCGCACCGAAACCATCCCCAAAGAGAACCTACGCAGTGGTGACCGGGTGCGCGCCATGATTATGGATGTGGACTTAACCCTGCGCGGTGCGCCGATTATTTTGTCGCGTTCAGCACCTGCCTTCATGGTCGAGCTGTTCCGCAACGAAGTGCCCGAAATCGAACAGGGCCTGTTAGAAATTAAAAGCTGCGCCCGAGACCCCGGCAGCCGCGCCAAAATTGCCGTCGTCTCGCACGACCGCCGTGTGGACCCCATCGGTACCTGCGTCGGTGTGGGTGGCACGCGCGTTCACGCCGTCACCAACGAACTGGCCGGAGAGCGCGTCGATATCGTGCTCTGGTCTGAAGACCCCGCCCAATTCGTCATCGGAGCCTTGGCTCCGGCCAACGTGCAATCTATCGTCGTCGATGAAGAAAAGCACGCCATGGACGTGGTAGTGGACGAAGAAAACCTCGCCATTGCCATTGGCCGTGGCGGCCAAAACGTGCGTTTGGCCTCTGACCTGACCGGTTGGAAAATCAACATCATGGATGCCGCAGAATCGGCACAAAAACAAGCCACCGAAACCGATGCGGCGCGGCGCTTGTTCATGGAGAAACTCGATGTGGACCAAGAAATGGCCGACATCCTGATTGCTGAAGGTTTTGAAAGCCTCGAAGAAGTGGCCTATGTACCACTGCAAGAGATGCTCGAAATCGAAAGCTTTGATGAAGATACCGTCAACGAACTGCGGGCGCGGGCCAAAGATGCCTTGCTCACCCTAGAAATTGCACGGGAAGAGAGCGTGGACGATGTGTCGCAAGAGCTGCGCGATTTGGAAGGGCTAACGCCCGAGCTTATCGCTCAACTGGCCGATGGCGGCATCCATACACGCGACGATTTGGCCGATCTGGCCATCGACGAGCTGACCGACCTGACCGGCCAGTCCGAAGAAGAAGCCAAAGCCTTAATCCTGAAGGCACGCGAACACTGGTTCGCAGGGCAAGCATAAAGAGGTCAGGGAGGTACAAATCACATATGTCCAGCACCACCGTAGCCGAGTTCGCCAAAGAACTCAAGAAATCGCCCGAAACCCTGCTAGAACAACTCAAGCAGGCCGGTGTTTCCAAAAACCGAGGCTCTGATGCCCTGACCGAGTCTGACAAGCAGAAGCTCTTGGCCCATCTGCAAGCCAGCCACGGCGTGAATGCGGCTGACCGCAAAAAAATCACGCTGGTCACCCGCTCCACCAGCGAAATCAAGCAAGCTGATGCTTCGGGTAAAGCGCGCACCATTCAAGTGGAAGTGCGTAAAAAGCGCACCTTCGTTAAACGTGAAGATGCGCCCGATAACGCATCGGCAGATGCTTCTTGCGCAGCACAAGCCGATATGCCAACCGAAGCTGAAGCCGAAGCCCCCACCATCAGCGCAGAGCAAACTTCTGATTTGGTACGCCGCGAAGAACAAGCGCGCCAGCAGGTAGAGTTACTCAGCCAACAAGAACAAGAGTTGGCCGCCAAGCGCAAAGAACGCGAAGACCGCGAACGCCGCGAGCGCGAAGCCGCCGAGCGTGCCGCTGCCTACGCGGCCAAAGAAGCGCAGAAAAAAGCCCAAGCTTCGGCCATGAAGCAAGAAGCATCACGCGAAGCTGCTGCCGAAGCCGCTGCCCGTGCTGCTGCCCAAGCTGCCGCGCGCGCCAAGGCCGAAGAAGAATCCAAAGCCCGCGCTGCCGAAGAAGCGGCCCGCGCTGCCGATTTGGACGAACGCCGCCGCAAAGCACTGGCCGAAGCTGCTGCTATCCGCTCGATGATGTCAGCACCGGCCAAAGTATTGGTGGCCAAAAAGCCCGAAGAGCCAAAACCCGCTCCCAAGCCAGCGGCTGAAGCCAAAAAAGGCACCCTGCACAAACCAGCAGGCACGCCCAATGCAGGTGGCGGTGGACGCAATGCCAACGCAGCAGCTCCAGCGCCAGCCAGTGCAGGCAAAGAGGTCAAATCGGCCAAGCTGTCCTCCAGCTGGGCTGCTGACCCAGCGGCGAAAAAGAAAGAAATCAAAACCCGTGGCGATACCAATGCGGGTGCCGGTCGCGGTGGCAGTTCTTGGCGCGGCGCAGCTCCCAAAGGTCGCCGTGGCAATGACCGCAACGACCGTGGTGGCCATGACCAACACGCCCAAGCGGCACAGGTGGAGGCGCGCAGCATCGAAGTGCATGTGCCCGAAACCATCACCGTGGCAGAGTTGGCGCACAAAATGTCCATCAAAGCCTCTGAAGTCATCAAGGCACTGATGAAGATGGGCCAAATGGTCACCATCAACCAGCCGCTAGACCAAGACACGGCCATGATTGTGGTCGAAGAAATGGGCCATAAAGCTGTGGTGGCCGCACTGGACGACCCAGAAGCCTTTACCGACGATGCCACCCAGCAAGATGTGCCGCTGCTGCCGCGCGCCCCTGTGGTTACCGTCATGGGCCACGTGGACCACGGTAAAACTTCGCTCCTCGACTATATCCGTCGTACCAAGGTAGCTACCGGCGAAGCTGGTGGCATTACCCAGCACATTGGTGCTTACCACGTCGAAACCCCACGCGGCATGGTGTCGTTCCTAGATACCCCCGGCCACGAGGCGTTTACCGCCATGCGCGCCCGTGGTGCCCAAGCTACCGACATCGTGATTTTGGTGGTGGCCGCCGACGACGGCGTGATGCCACAAACCAAAGAAGCCATCAAGCACGCTAAGGCAGCGGGTGTGCCTATCGTCGTGGCCATCACCAAGGCCGACAAACCCGATGCCAGTCCCGACCGCGTCAAGCAAGAGCTGGTGGTCGAGCAGGTGGTGCCCGAAGAATACGGTGGCGAGTCGCCCTTCGTGGCCGTCTCCTCCAAAACAGGCATGGGCATTGATGAGCTGCTAGAACAAGTGCTGTTGCAAGCCGAAATCCTTGAACTCAAGGCCCCAGTAGAAAGCCAAGCCAAGGGTTTGGTGATTGAAGCCAAACTCGACAAGGGCCGTGGCCCCGTGGCTACCGTGCTGGTGCAGTCTGGCACCCTCAAGGTGGGTGATATTGTGCTGGCCGGTCAAACCTTTGGCCGCGTGCGCGCCATGTTGGACGAAGCGGGCAAGGTCGCCAAGACCGCTGGCCCATCCATCCCGGTAGAAATCCAAGGTCTCACCGATGTGCCGCAGGCGGGCGACGACTTTGTCGTGCTGTCCGACGAGCGCCGCGCCCGTGAAGTGGCCACCTACCGCGCCGGTAAGTTCCGCAACACCAAGCTGGCCAAGCAACAAGCGGCCAAGCTAGAAAACATGTTTGCCGACATGACAGCAGGCGAGGTCAAAACCCTGCCTATCATCATCAAGGCCGACGTGCAAGGCTCGCAAGAAGCGCTGGGTGCTTCGCTGCTCAAACTGTCCACCGACGAAATTCGCGTGCAGTTGGTTTATGCAGGTGTGGGCGGTATCAGCGAATCCGATATCAACTTGGCCATTGCCTCCAAAGCCATCGTTATCGGCTTTAATGTGCGTGCCGATGCCGGTGCGCGCAAAACGGCTGAAGGCAACGATGTCGATATCCACTACTACAACATCATTTACGATGCAGTGGATGAAGTCAAAGCCGCTATGTCGGGCATGTTGGCGCCAGAGCAACGCGAAGAAGCACTGGGCACGGCAGAAATCCGCACTGTGTTTGTGGCCTCCAAAATTGGTACCGTGGCTGGTTCTTACATCACCTCGGGCCAAGTTACGCGCAACTGCCGTTTCCGCCTGCTGCGCGAAAACATCGTTATCTACACCGGCGATGTCGAATCCGTGCGCCGCCTCAAAGACGATGTCAAGGAAGTCAAAGAAGGCTTCGAGTGCGGTATCAAGCTCAAGAACTGCAACGACATCAAAGAAGGTGATCAGCTGGAGTTCTTCGAAATCAAGGAAATTGCGCGGACGTTGTAAATCATGGCTGCCAAAAAGTCTGCTACGCCCAACCGTGCCTTCAAAGTGGCCGATCAAATCCAGCGCGATTTGACCGAACTCATTGCGCGCGAGTTGAAAGACCCGCGTGTGGGCATGGTAACGTTGCAGGGCGTAGAGGTCACCCCCGACTACGCCCATGCCAAGGTGTTCTTCAGTTTGCTGGTGGGTGACCCCCAGCAAACCCAAGAGGGCTTGAACCAAGCCGCAGGTTTTCTGCGTAGTGGTTTATTCAAACGCCTGCACATCCACACCGTGCCAACGCTGCATTTTGTCTATGACCGCACTAGCGAGCGTGCCGCCGACATGAACGCCTTGATTGCCAAGGCGGTTTCTTCCCGCGCCCAAGAGGACTAAGCATGAACGCGCCACGCACGAGGGTGCAGCGGCGCCCTGTGCATGGGGTGTTGCTGCTCGATAAACCGCTGGGCTTTTCCAGCAACGATGCTTTGCAAAAGGCCAAATGGCTGCTGCGCGCCGAGAAGGCCGGTCACACCGGCACGCTGGACCCGCTGGCCACGGGCGTGCTGCCGCTGTGCTTTGGTGCTGCCACCAAGTTCAGCCAATTGCAGCTCGATGCCGCCAAAACCTACGAAGCCATTGCCTATCTGGGCAGCACCACTACCACCGGCGATGCCGAAGGCGAGGTGCTGCGCGAATGTGCCGTTACCCCCGAGATGCTCACCCCAGAGCGCTTGGCGGCGGTGCAGCAGCAGTTTACCGGCCCCATTTTGCAGGTGCCGCCCATGTACAGCGCCCTGAAAAAAGATGGCAAGGCCCTGTATGAATACGCACGCGCTGGCGTCGAGGTAGAGCGTGCCGCGCGCGCAGTAGAAATCCACGCTTTGGCCCTGACGCTAGCGTCAGATACCCAAGGCCAGCCCATCCTTAAAATGGTGGTGACATGCAGCAAAGGCACTTATATCCGCACGCTGGGCGAGGACATCGGCGCGGCACTCGGTTGTGGCGCCCACCTGACCTTTTTGCGCCGCACTGATACCGGCGGCTTGGGCGTAGCGCGCTGCGTTACCTTGGCCGATTTTGAAGCCATGACTGAAGCACAGCGTTTGGCTTGCCTGTTGCCCCCCGAGGCCCTGCTGGCCGAGCATCTGCCTGTCACATTGGGGCCTGAAGATGCTGGACGCTTCCTGTCTGGGCTGCGCCGACGTGGCACTTGGCCCGATTGCGCGGCGGTAGCCGTGTTTGGGCAAGAACCAGCCGCCTTGTTAGGCGTTGGGCATACCGTGGCGGGAGAGCTAATCCCCGACCGCCTGCTTAGCCCGATAGAAATTCAACAAATTTTAGAAAGTCGTACGCTGGCCGCCCCTGCTGCCAGCATTTTGGAAACATTATGAGCAAACAAATCCGCAATATCGCCATCATCGCCCACGTTGACCACGGTAAAACCACCATGGTGGACCAATTACTGCGCCAGTCCGGCACCTTTGCCGAGCACGAAAAAGTCGTTGATACCGTGATGGACAACAACGCCATCGAAAAAGAGCGTGGCATTACCATCTTGGCCAAAAACTGCGCCGTCAGCTGGGAAGGCACGCACATCAACATCGTCGATACCCCCGGCCACGCGGACTTTGGTGGTGAAGTCGAACGCGCCCTGTCGATGGTCGATGGCGTGGTGCTGCTGATTGATGCCCAAGAAGGCCCGATGCCACAAACGCGCTTCGTCACTAAAAAGGCGCTGGCTTTGGGCCTCAAGCCCATCGTCGTAGTCAACAAGGTGGACAAGCCCGGTGCCAACCCCGACAAGGTGGTGAATGCCGCTTTTGACCTGTTCGATAAGCTCGGCGCTACCGATGAGCAGTTGGACTTCCCCGTGGTTTATGCCTCGGGTATCAACGGCTGGTCGTCGCTGGAAGAAGGCGCACCCGGCGAGCAATGGGGGCCAGATATGTCCGCCCTGTTCAACACCGTGCTCAAGCATGTGCCCGCCCAAAAGGGTGACCCGGCTGCACCGCTGCAACTGCAAATTTCGGCACTCGATTTTTCTACCTTTGTCGGTCGTATCGGCGTGGGTCGCATCAGCCAAGGCACCATCAAGCCCAATATGGATGTATTGGTGATGGAAGGCCCCGATGGCAAATCCGTCAAGGGCCGTGTCAACCAAGTGCTGACCTTCCAAGGTTTGGACCGTGTGCAAGCTACCGAAGCTGGCCCCGGCGAAATCGTGCTGATTAACGGCATTGCCGACATCGGCATTGGCGTGACAGTCACTGACCCGCTCAACCCCGCACCGCTGCCGATGCTCAAGGTCGATGAGCCAACCCTGACCATGAACTTCTGCGTCAACACCAGCCCGCTGGCTGGCCGCGAAGGCAAGTTCGTCACCAGCCGTCAAATTTGGGACCGTCTGCAAAAAGAGCTGCAACACAACGTGGCCCTGCGCGTCAATGAAACCGACGAAGAAGGCATTTTTGAAGTGATGGGCCGGGGCGAATTGCACTTGACCATCTTGCTAGAAAACATGCGCCGCGAAGGCTACGAGCTGGCCGTCTCCAAGCCGCGCGTGCTGTTCAAAGACATTGACGGAGTCAAGCACGAGCCTATTGAAATGGTCACGGCAGACATCGAAGAAACCCACCAAGGTGGCGTGATGCAAGCCTTGGGCGAGCGCAAGGGCGAACTGGTGAACATGGAACCCGATGGCCGTGGCCGCGTGCGCCTAGAGTACCGCATTCCAGCGCGTGGCCTGATTGGCTTTACCAACGAGTTTTTGAACCTGACCCGTGGTTCCGGCCTGATTGCCAACATTTTTGACTGCTACGAGCCACACAAAGGCGACATCGGCGGACGCAAAAATGGTGTGCTGATTTCGATGGACGATGGCGAAATTTTCACCTACGCCTTGGGCAAATTGGATGACCGTGGCCGTATGTTCGTCAAAGCCAATGACCCAGTGTATGAGGGCATGATTGTCGGCATCCACAGCCGTGACAACGATTTGGTAGTCAACGCCACGCGCACCAAGCAACTGACCAACTTCCGCGTCTCTGGCAAGGAAGATGCTGTCAAAATCACCCCCCCGATTGACCTGACGCTGGAATACGGCGTTGAGTTTATCGAAGACGACGAACTGGTTGAAATTACCCCCAAGAGCGTGCGCCTGCGTAAGCGCCACCTCAAGGAAAGCGACCGCAAGCGCGCTGGTCGTTCTTAATGCGATAAAAATACATCGCCCTAGCGCATCGAAAACGGGTACAAAGGAACCTAGATGGCAGCGACTTGATAGAAAATCAGCGATGATTCCAGCCCAATGCTGGGTTTACCCGATTGATTTTTTCTAAAATTTTCATGTCCACTGTCTTTAATTTCACCTTTGTACCCTGGTTTCGCTCGGTAGCCCCGTACATCCACATGCACCGGGGTAAAACCTTTGTGGTGGGCTTGGCGGGCGAGGCCATCGCCGCAGGCAAACTGCCCAGCATTGCCCAAGATTTGGCCCTCATCCAAAGCATGGGGGTCAAAATTGTGCTGGTGCATGGCTTTCGGCCCCAAGTGAACGAGCAATTGCACGCCAAAGGCCACCAAGCTCAGTATTCGCACGGCATTCGCATCACCGACGAGGTAGCGCTAGATTGCGCCCAAGAGGCCGCTGGCCAGTTGCGCTACGAAATTGAGGCCGTGTTCAGCCAAGGGCTGCCCAATACGCCAATGGCCGGTTCTAAAGTCCGCATGATTTCGGGCAACTTTATCACGGCGCGCCCGGTGGGCATTGTGGATGGTGTGGATTTTAAGCACTCAGGCTTGGTGCGAAAAATTGATATTGCCAGCATCACCCAATCCTTGGATTTTGGCGCGATGGTGTTGCTATCGCCGTTTGGCTTTTCACCTACCGGCGAAGCCTTTAACCTGACCATGGAAGAAGTGGCCACCAGCGTAGCCATTGAATTGCAGGCCGACAAGCTGATTTTTTTAACGGAAGTGCCGGGCATTCGTATCCACCCCGACCAGCCCGCCAGCGAAGATAACCCCATCGATACCGAATTGCCGCTGGATACGGCGCAAGCACTGCTGAAACAATTACCGCCAGCACACCAACCCAGCGACACCGGCTTTTATTTGCAGCACTGCGTAAAAGCCTGCAAAGGTGGCGTAGAGCGCAGCCACATTTTACCGTTTGCCACCGATGGCGCACTGCTGTTAGAAGTTTATGTCCACGATGGCATTGGCACCATGATTGTGGATGAAAAGCTGGAAGAATTGCGCGAAGCCACTGCCGATGATGTGGGCGGCATTTTGCAGTTGATTGAACCCTTTGAGCGCGACGGCACTTTGGTGAAACGCGACCGCACCGAGATTGAACGCGATATAGAAAACTACACCATTATTGAACACGATGGCGTTATTTTTGGCTGCGCCGCACTCTACCCCTACCCCGAAGCCAAAACCGCCGAAATGGCTGCCGTGACGGTATCGCCGCAAAGCCAAGGCACCGGCGATGGTGAAAAAATCCTGAAACGCATTGAACAACGCGCGCGTGCTATGGGCTTGAGCAGCATTTTTGTGCTAACCACGCGCACCATGCACTGGTTTATCAAACGCGGCTTTCAAAATGTGGACCCCGACTGGCTGCCCGAAGCGCGCAAGCGCAAATACAACTGGGATCGGCGCAGCCAAGTATTAGTGAAAAAGCTTTGAGCTGACCATCTGCCAAATAGAAAACTACCGCCTTGGCGGCATCCATCGCCTGTGGATGCCGTTTTTTATGAAACAAAATGAAACACCGCACCCCATCCACCTAGGCTTGCTCGATGCGAATGCTGTAATGCTGCGTGCGAAGATGAATACGCATACGCTCCAGCAGTTTGGGCTGGTGTAGGGCATCGGTGTTGGGGGCGTAGGGCGAGACTGGCATCCGCAAAAATTTAGGTTTGGTTTGCCTAACCGGCTGGCTATTGGATTTTTCCTATAGATGGGGTAGGATGATGCCATCTTATCCGACTGCTGGCCAGCGTGGGGCAGTCGTCTAATCGTAGTTAGGAATCATCATGAAAATATGCCAGCCAATAAAGGCTAAAACAAAAACATTAAATCTCGACATTGTTTTGATCAAAGAGGGTGAAAAATTTTCTGTCCTTATGAGTGGTACCGCATTTCCCGTTGGCACTTTGTTTGACAGTCCGGAAGAAGCATTAAAAGCATCAATTAAAGCTCTAAGCATTATTTTTCACAAAGAAAATATTGAAAGTCTTTACTCAAATCCAGTGGAAGAATTCATAAAAAATGAGCAAATGGCCAATTTCTTGCCCTAACCTTTCACTCAAGCCGACCCGCCTACGGCGGTCGGCTTAGCTTTTTCGTTAGGCACAATTGAAAATCGCATGACAATCATTGATTATCTAACCGCAATACTGGTTTTCGTTACAGCAATCTACGCTTATCTGACACATAAGATGGCAAGAACCAGCGAAGCATCTGTCAAAATTATGCAATCGCAACTTGAAGCCACATTGCGCCCTTATATTTCGATTGCTCCCTATGTAAGACCACACACCACGACGCTTTACCTGAAAATAGAGAACTCGGGACGAAGCTCTGCTGAGAGCCTGCGGCTATCGCTAGACAAGGATTTTTTTCAGTTTGGAGAGGCAAATGACCCAGAGAAAAACCTCCGGTCAAAGCCTGCTTTTCTTAATGAAATAAGCAGCCTTCCTCCTAACGGGAAATTGTCTTTCGCTTTGGCTCAAGGTTTTGTAATTTTCGCGCCAGGAGCGGATCCAGACAAAGTGCCACAGCAGTTCTGTATCACTGCCAAATACAAATTTGGCCAACAAGAGTTCTCCGAAACCCACAAAATTGATCTGCAACCGTTTATCGGTAGCGAAGGTGAACGGGATCCCGTAGTTGAAGAGCTTGAGAATCTTCGAAGGTTGGCCGAAAAGTGGAAATAGTGCCTAACCTTGCAGTCAACGCGGACGGCTTGCAGCCGCCGGTTACTTTGGTTCGTTAGGTTTTCCACTCAGCGATCTTCGCCAAGAAGGAATGAAATGAGCATTCAATACTTGCAGAATGATTTTGATAAAGTCAGCTACCTTTTAAATCTACTAACAGCAAGAGCCACCGGCTTAGCAGCAGATTCTAGTGAGTATGAAATCTTACGAAATCAACTCTTACAAAATCAGAACTTATCCAACTTGCTTCCTCAGTGGCTGAGGCAGCACCGAAATTTGGACTCATTCTGGTGGTTTATTAAGCAAAAATTTAGCACCTATGCCGAGCGCCGTACTTATCTGTCCGAACAATTCACCCCAGTTCTAGATATGCTGGAATTCGGCGCACCAGTACAGTACGTTGGCCCAGTGGGCATACCAAGTAGTTTAGGACAAAATCCAACCCCCATAGCAAGAAACAAAAGAAAGGTTTTTATTGTTCACGGCATGGACAATGAAGCCAAACAAGAAGTTAGCCGATTTATAGAGCAACTTGGTCTTGTCGCGATCATACTACACGAACAAGCAAGTTCCGGCATGACAATAATCGAAAAAATTGAGCACTATTCGAACGATGCAGACTTTGCTCTTGTTTTGTACACGCCCTGTGATCTTGGAAGAGGAGGGCATGAGTCCCACTTGCCGCCAAAAAATAGGGCACGGCAAAACGTAGTATTTGAGCATGGCTATTTTATGGCAAAACTTGGCCGAGAGAATGTTTGCGCTTTAGTCAAAGGTGACCTAGAAACGCCGAATGATATTAGTGGTGTTGTATATGTAAAATTGGATCCGGCTGGTGCATGGCGAATGGAAGTAGCAAAAGAGTTAAGGGCTTGTGGTTATGCAATCCAAAAAATCTAGTTGCACAAAGCCTAACCTTTTAGTCAACGCGGACAGCTTCCAGCTGCCGCTTACCTTGGTTCGTTAGAACGTATGAGCACACTTGCTGAAGAAATTATCAAATCTGACCGACTGAGCGTTATTGCTGAGCGCATCGGATTTGCACTTTGGCAGTTGCAAGAATTAGAGGGAGCTGCAGCCCAGTACTACGACTACGTACTCATAGAGAAAGCCTCTCCGGGTATGGGGATTGAGGCTGGACAAGAGCTTCTTGACGAAGCACTTAGCAAAACCTTTGGGAAAACGGTAAACCGCCTTCTTAAGTCAGGTCAGATTCCCACTGAGCCAATGAAACGTTTGCAGGCGCTGCTCGATGAAAGAAACTGGTTAGTCCACAACTCTAGGGCCACTAGCAGGTCGGCGGTGCATGATGGGTTCGTTTGTGACCAGCTTGTCGAGCGAATCAATGCGATTGCGGAAGAGGCTTTGAATCTGCTAAAGGAAATTTCAAAATTGGCTGAGACCTTTATTTTGTCCAAGGGTTTCAGCCAGCATGACATCAATGCCGCAGTACATCAAGCGCGTAAACAAGTAATGGCTAGAAATGGAATCTAACTAGTCCTTCCAGCGGACCGCCTTCGGCGACCGCTGAACTCAAACGTTAGGCGCACACATAACTAATTCCTACTTTCACAAGAGAAGAATATGTATTGGTACTTCATACTCTTAAGCTGCTCCTTAGTTGTACTTGCCATAGCTTTATTATTTTATAGATTACACCTATTATTTACAGGCAGCAGAGTTTCTGGTATAGTCACTAATTTCATCACTCGAAAAAGAACCCTTACTGGTACGGTCGAATCAACACTTATAGAAATTTCTTACAAAAATTCGAGTGGAGTTACCTGCAAATTTGAGGCTAACAATGGATTGTTGGTTTATATCTATAAAATAGGGGATTCAGTGAGTCTATCAGAGAAAAATGGAAAAATAATCGTTAATTCATTATTCAATATTCTCACTGCGCCAATTTTCTTATTTGCAATGAGTTATGTAATTTTTAATTTTCTTGCCTAACAAAGCAAATGAATGCGGACGCATGAGAAATAGCAGAATTAATAGCTAAAACCGCGTATTTCTTATGAAATTAATTTTGTGTATATACAATCGCCGACGGGGCCAAAATTCTTGGCTCAGCAATATCCAGCACATCCGTCATGGCATCGCGCTAGCGCTGAAACGCTCCAAAATTGCCAAGCTGAAAAAAGTACATGAAATAGCACAGAAGCATGAACAAGCCATTTAAAGCAAAAGCACTGTTGGCTATCATGGTGCAGCCACTTGCAGTGCCTGGCTTAAGTCCGCGCCTAACAAGCGATTCAAATCGTTCGCTTCGCTCACTGGGACGGGCCAAAGCCCGCCCTTTAACCAAACGTTAGGTGTTTCACAAGATAATTTGCAACAGCTGCTTACCTTATTTCGTTAGACAACAATTAAACCAAAGGGGGTCATTTACATGAAACTTACCAAGCAATCTGCTGAGGGATTTGTAGCACTCTTAATCAAATACAAAATTATTCAATCACATAAAGAAATCGGAGAAATCCAAAATATTTACGATGCGTTGTATGAGTTAAAAAAACACCTAAACAAATCATTGAGCATGACAATTTGGGGCGAGAACATTGGAACAGACCTTGATGCAAATGAGGATTACGAAAAAATCCTTAGAAGATTTCGCAAGCTTTCAAAAGGTGAGCTTGAATTTAAAGACCTAACCTCCAGCATGACAAGCGACACTGTGGAAATAAATTTCACAGACAATAATAAGCAATATTGCTGGAAATTCGAGCATTACTCAGACCACATAGCCGAAGAGTTCTTGGATTTCATATTTGAATATTCAAATTCAAAATCTGTCAACCAATTAATGGACTTAAAAAATGAAGACATTTTTGAGGTCGCCTATCTGCCAAAAGAAATATTGGATTTTTTCAAAAAACATGGGCCTGATGAGTGCTTTACCCTGAGCGGCGCGGCACAATAACGCCCCATGACCCCCCAAGACTTCATCGCCAAATGGGGCGCGCCCGGTGGCGTGCCCGGCCCGGCCTATGGCCTGAACGAAGAGCAAGGCGCACAAAGCCATTTTTTGGACTTGTGCGAGCTGCTAGACGTGCCCAAGCCCGGCAGCGCCGCTGGCTACCTGTTTGAAGAAAAAAGCCACATCATTGGCGGCAAAACCGGCTATGCCGACGTCTCCTTGCGCGGCGTGTTTGCTTGGGAGAACAAAGCGCCGGGCAAAAATTTGGATGCCGCGCTCAAGCAGCTGCTCAGTTACAGCTTGGCACTGGCCAATCCGCCGCTGCTGGTGGTGTCTGACCGGCTCACCATTCGCATCCATACCCAGTTTACCGGCCACCCCAGCCAAACGCACGCCATTGAGATTGAGGAGCTAGACCAGCCCGAAAAGCGCGCCCTGTTGCGCCGCATTTGGACGGCCCCCGAGAGTTTCAAGCCGCGCCAAACCAACCGCGACATTACCGAAGCCGCCGCGCGCAGTTTTGCCACTTTGGCCGAGGGCTTACGCCAGCGCGGCGCAGGCGATGCCAATGCCGTGGCGCATTTTTTAACCCAATGCTTGTTTTGCTTTTTTGCCGAAGATGTAGGTTTACTGCCCGAGCGCATGTTTGAGCGTTTGGTCAATAACCAAAAAATTGCCCCTGAACGCTTGGGCCAAGGCTTAGAGCAACTGTTCAGCGCCATGCAAAACGGCGGTTTGTTTGGCGTGGCGGATATTCCGTGGTTTAACGGCGGGTTGTTTCAAACCATTAACGTTCCGGCCTTAACCGCGCCCGATGTATTAGAACTGCGCCGCGCCGCCCAACTCAATTGGAGCGCCATTGATGTGTCTATTTTTGGCACCTTGTTTGAGCGCGGCTTAGACCCGGCCAAACGTAGCCAATTGGGCGCACACTATACCGACCCGGCCACCATTGAGCGCATTATAGACCCGGTGATTCGCCGCCCACTGCTGCGCCAATGGCAGGCCGTGGCGCAAGAGATTAAAACCCTAATGGCCCCTTTCAAGAAAAAGGGCGATAAACATTATCGTGCGGCCCAAGCGCGTTTTGTGCAGTGGTTGGATACCCTGAAAGGCTACCGCGCCCTAGACCCGGCGTGCGGCAGTGGCAATTTTTTGTTTTTGGCGCTCAAATGCCTGAAAGATGTAGAACACCACAGCCACCTAGAAGCCACGGCGCTGGGTTTGGAGCGCGAGGCCGATTTAGTCACTGGGCCACACAATGTATTGGGTATTGAGTTAAATGAATATGCCGCAGAATTGGCGCGCGTGACGGTGTGGATTGGTGAGTTGCAATGGCGTTTAGCGCATGGCTATGAATTTAAAATGAACCCGGTGTTAGAAGCCTTAGAGCATATTGAATGCCGCGATGCCTTGCTCAGTTTTGGCACAGACACAGTGACAGAAGCAGCTTGGCCGCTGGCCGATGTGGTGATTGGTAATCCGCCGTTTTTGGGCGGTAGCAAAAAGCGGGGTGAACTGGGCGATGCTTATTTTGAAGCACTGAAAACGGTTTACGATAAGCGCGTGCCTAGCGGGGCTGATTTGGTATGTTATTGGTTTGATAAGGCACGGGCGCAGATAGAGGCTGGCCAGTTGAAACGTGCTGGATTGGTCACCACCAATTCTATCCGAGGCGGAGCCAATCGCAAGGTATTAGAAGCGATTTGTACCAATAGCAGAATTTTTGAGGCTTGGAGCGATGAACCTTGGATTAACAATGGTGCAGCCGTTCGCGTTTCTTTGGTATGTTTTGGTGATGTGCCAGAAATCACACTCAACGGTATAGATGTTCACAGCATTCATGCTGACCTTACCGCCGGTGCTAAAGAGGGTACAAGCACTGATTTAACCACAGCAGCAGTCTTGCCAGAAGCTACTGGCACCTGCTTTATGGGGGCATCGAAAAAAGCCCCGTTTGATATTGATGGTGATACAGCCAGAAGTTGGCTGGCGTTGCCCAATCCACATCAGCAATCAAACGCCGAAGTAGTGCGCCCTTTATGCAATGGTATTGACCTCAATCGCCGCTGGGGTGACCGTTGGATTGTAGATTTTGGCACGCAAATATCAGAGGCAGATGCTTCACTATTCGAGGCTCCATTTGATTATATTAACAAGGAAGTCAAGCCATTACGAGAAAAAAACAACCGCGAGTCTTACCGCAAATTTTGGTGGAGACACGCAGAAGCTAGACCGGGAATGCGTGCCGCTTTAGCCAATTTACCACGCTTTATTATTACGGCAGCCGTAGCCAAATATCGCATTTTTGTTTGGATGCACAGCGCTGTTTTAGCAGACCAAGCCACCTTGGCTATCGCCCGCGCCGACGACACCACCTTGGGCATTTTGCACAGCCGTTTTCATGAACTGTGGTCATTGCGGATGGGCACTTCACTGGAAGACCGGCCACGCTACACCCCCACCACCTGCTTTGAAACCTTCCCCTTCCCGTCCGGCCTAACGCCCCAAGACACCGCGCACCAGCGCACCGAGGTGTTGGCCGATGGCGCACGCATTCCGGCAGATTTGGCAGCGCCAGCATTGCGCGCAGCAGCCAGCGCCATCGCCCAAGCGGCGCAGCGCCTCGATACTCTGCGCCAAGGCTGGCTCAACCCGCCCCAATGGACACAGCGCCTGCCCGAAGTGGTGCCGCTGGGCTTGGCGCAATCGCCCTACCCCGAGCGCATTGTGCCCCTGCCCGGTTTTGAAAAGGAACTGGCCCAGCGCACCCTGACCAAACTCTACAACCAACGCCCGGCATGGCTGGCAGCAGCGCACGCCCAACTCGATGCCGCCGTGGCCGCCGCTTATGGTTGGACAGACTACACCCCCGCCCTGCCCGATGAAGAAATTTTGCGCCGCTTGCTGGCCCTCAATTTGGCGCGTAGCCAAGCGGCTAAAGCGCCGGGTTAAGCGTGTGCTGCTCGCAATTCGATGGACGGTTGCCCGGCCATCAGCCCGGCCACCGAAATATCTTCATCCACACTCGGCCAATGGATGCCTTCACCGTCGCCCAGCAGTTCATAGCTGGCACGCTCGGAGGCACTGGCATGGGCCAATCTGGGAAACCAAACGATAGGCACCGACAGCCAACGCCCGTCTGAGAGCGAGCCGCGCAACTCATCGTCAGAGCATACAACTGCCGTGGCACGAGGGGGGCTTTTAAGAACCAAAGTATTCATAAATGTATCTGGACTACTGTTTTTGAAGGACAAACTTTTGTTGCATGAAATCGACTCCCTAGTGTGGTCAGGTTGGGAGCTGCTGCTGGTATCACTGCTCAATGGCATCAGCTATGGCCTGCTGCTGTTTATGCTCAGTGCGGGCCTGACGCTGATTTTTAGCCTGATGGGGGTGCTCAACTTTGCCCACGCCAGTTTTTACATGCTGGGCGCTTATCTGGGCTACAGCATCTCGGCCCATGCGGGCTTTGGGCTGGCTTTGCTGCTGGCCCCGCTGCTGGTGGGGGCGCTGGGCGCGCTGTTTGAGCGCTATTGCCTGCGCCGCGTGCATCGCTTTGGCCATGTGCCAGAGTTGTTGGTCACTTGGGGGCTATCTTATTTGGTGTTAGAACTGGTGCAACTGCTCTGGGGGCGCTCTACGGTGCCCTACACCTTGCCAGAATGGTTGCAGGGGCCACTGTTTAGCCTGTATGGGGTGCAGTTTCCCAAATCACGCGCCTTTATCATGTTGGTGGCCCTGCTCATGCTGGCAGCGGTTTGGTGGCTGCTTACACGCACGCGCATCGGGCTGGTGATTCAAGCCGCCTTAGAACACCCCGACATGGTGCAAGCGCTGGGGCACAACGTGCCGCGCGTGTTCATGCTGGTGTTTGGTGGCGGTTGCGCGCTGGCGGCTTTGGCGGGGGTGATTGGTGGCAATACCTATGTGACTGAGCCGGGCATGGCGGCAGCAGTAGGCTCGATTATTTTTGTCGTGGTGGTGGTGGGTGGCATAGGCTCTTTGCTGGGGGCGTTTTGGGCCTCGTTGTTGATTGGCCTGCTGCAAACGCTGGCCGTGTCTATGGATACACCGCTGGCCCGTTGGTGGCCCACGCTGGCCAACGGAGCTTTAGAGCGCCTGACGGTGGCGCAATTGGCCCCCATCTTGCCCTATGTGTTGCTGGTGTTGGTGCTGCTGCTGCGTCCACAGGGGCTACTAGGCCAACGCCAAGATTGAGAGAAATCGCCTTGTCTTCAATCGTATTAAACAAGCGCTATGCGCTGTGGGGCGCGGGTGCGCTGCTGGTGTGGTTGCTGCTGTGCTTACCCCAACTGTTTGGCAGCAGTTTGGCTTTGAGCATGTTGTCGCAAATGGGCTACCTCATCATCATTTGCCTCAGTTACAACATTTTGCTGGGCCAAGGCGGTATGTTGAGCTTTGGCCATGCGGTTTATACCGGGCTGGGGGCTTTTATGGCCGTACATGCCATGAACCGCGCCGCGCAGGGTGATTTTGCCGTGCCGCTGGTGCTGGTGCCGGTGTTGGGGGGGTTGGCTGGCTTAGCCTGTGCGGTGCTGCTGGGTTTTGCTGCCACGCGCAAATCGGCCACGGTGTTTTCTATGATTACCTTGGGGCTGGCCGAACTGGTGGCCGCTGTGGCGCTGATGTTTCCGGCATGGTTTGGCGGCGAGAGCGGCATCAGCAGCAACCGCGTGTATGGCACGCCGTGGCTGGGCTTTACTTTTGGCCCGGCGCTAGAGGTTTATTACTTAATTGCCGCCTATGCACTGCTGTGTACCTTGGCTATGTGGTGCCTAACGCAAACCCCCTTGGGCCGCATCCTCAATGCGGTGCGCGATAACCCCGAGCGCGCTGCCTTTATTGGCTACAACCCGCAGCGCGTGCGCCATATCGCCTTCAGCATGGCGGGTTTTTTTGCCGGTATCGGGGGCGCTTTGGCCGCCATCCATTTAGAGATGGTTACCGCCGCTGATAGTTTTAGCTTGGCGCGTTCAGGCCATTATTTGCTATTTACCTTTTTGGGTGGGGCCGCTTTTTTTGCTGGGCCTATTTTGGGGGCCGTGCTGATGGTACTAACGCTGGTGTGGTGGTCTGAGCTGTCGGCAGCTTGGCTGCTTTACTTGGGGCTGGTGTTTATTGGCATGGTGATGCTTGCCCCCGGCGGCTTGGCTGCGCTCTGGCTGGCGCTGTGGCGTTATGGGCGTTCGGGCCAGTGGCGCACAGAATGGCGCTGGCGGGTGCTACAAGGCACGGCTTTGGGTTTGGTGCTGGCAGGCAGTGCTGTGTTGGTAGAGCTGGCTTATCACCGGCAGCAGCTGGCTACCTTGGGGCCAGAACTACACTTGTGGGGCTGGGCGTTGCGCGTAGATGCTTGGCAACACTGGTGGGCCGCCGCCTTGGCCGCTGGTGCTGGGCTGGGGCTGGTCGGGGTGCTGCACCGCCGCCAGCGGGCAGCAGCGCAGAAGGGCTAATGCCCGTAATGCCAGCTTAGACGCGCTTGCGGTATTCGCCAGTGCGGGTATCGATTTCGATTTTGTCGCCTTGGCTGACAAACAAAGGCACAGGCACTTCAAAGCCAGTGGCAATTTTGGCAGGCTTGAGTACCTTGCCCGAAGTGTCGCCCTTGACGGCTGGCTCAGTCCAAGTGATTTCGCGCACCACGCTGGTGGGCAGTTCTACCGAGATAGCCTTGCCGTCGTAGAACACCACTTCCAGCTCCATGCCGTCTTCTAGGTAGTTCAGGGTGTCGCCCATGTTCTCGGCTTCAACTTCGTATTGGTTGAACTCGGTGTCCATGCAAACATACATCGGGTCGGCAAAGTAAGAGTAGGTACACTCTTTTTTGTCCAGAATCACGTTGTCGATTTTGTCGTCGGCTTTATAGACGTTTTCGGTGCCGAAGTTGCCAATCAGGCTTTTGAGCTTCATACGCACAGTGGCAGCACCACGGCCACCACGGGCGTATTCAGTCTTCAAGACCACCATCGGGTCTTTGCCGTGCATGATGACGTTGCCGGCGCGGATTTCTTGAGCGATTTTCATAGTAAATTTGCAGGGGTTAGGGCCTAGCGGCGCAAAACCCAGCATTTTAACGTTGCGATGCGCAAAATCCCAGTAGTTGAGTCAACAAATCCTGTTGTTCTAGCAGCCGCGCCCGTGCTGCCTGCACGCCATCGGCCCAAGTTTGCAGTGTGGCTGGCGTTAATTCGGGCAAGGGAGCATCCACCAGACCATTCCACACGGCATGAAACTGGCGTAGCGATGGTGGCGCTTGCAGCCAATCTAAAAAGGCGTGCAACTTGGCATGGTGCGCGTTGTCGTGCTGGGGGTAAATATGCCACACCAAGGGCTGCCCGGCCCACAGTGCGCGCACCAAAGAATCTTCACCGCGCACCAAGTTCACATCACAGGCCCAAAGCAGTTCATCAAAGGCGGGCTGGGGCACCGGCGGCAATGGGCTGATGCTGAGCTGCTGGCGCGTTGTGGGCAAGGCAGCGCCAGACAAGACGGTTTGCACAGCGGCGCTAGCGCGTCCGGGTGTTACCAGCAGGTGCGTTGCGTTTTGCGCTTGTTGGCATTGCGCCAGCAATGCGGACAGGCCAGCGGGTTCGTAGCAAAACAGGCTTATCCAGAGGGCGTTGGGCGCTAGGCCCTGCGCTGGGGTATGCATTTGCCGCCACGCTGGGCGGTTAAAAGCTGCTTGGCGGGCCAATAAATTGGGTTCGCGCAACAGGCCGCCGGTGGCCGGGGTAAAGCCGGGGTAAAAAAACCACTTCGTCCAGCCTTGGGCCGGGCCTTGCAGCACCAGCGAGGGCAGGCGGTGGCAGCGCTCCACATAGCGCTCGGCAGACAGGTACTCCAAATTTATCCACACGGGCGGCTTTTGGCTTAAATGTTGCACTTGGGCCACGGTGGCGGCCCGAAAGCCTGCCGGTAGCTCACAGCCAAAGGCTTCTATCAGCACCTCGCTGGGGGCATCTTCGGGCTGCAAGGCACTGCCCCAAACGCGCAGCTGCACACCGGGGCAACCTTGCGGGGCCATCCATGCCAAGGCGCTGGCATCGTCCGTCCACAAGCGCACCGCATGGCCGCGCCCGGCCACGGCACACGCCAAGCGCCAGCACACCCCTATATCGCCAAAATTATCAATCACCTGACAAAAAATATCCCATTGCATAGGCTGTGCTGCTGCTATCAAGAAAGTGTGCAAATGTGCACACGGTTCTTTTCCTGCCCCGACGTGTCTTGCTGACCACATTCGTATCTGACAGGCGTAACTTTCCCGACTACGGCAGAGACGGTCTCTGTCGTAGCGCCGCCGTTGCCGGTCGGACTCGCCACGGGTAGGGCAGTTTCGGTTGCCAGCCGTTGTAGGTTGAGCGCGGCGTTGTGGTCTCGGTCATGGTGGCTGCCGCAGTGCGGGCATGTCCATTGCCGATCTTTCAGCGTTAGCGCTTCGTTTTTCCAATTACAGACCAAACACAGGCGAGTGCTTGGATACCAGCGGTCGGCGATAACCAAGCGCGTACCGAAGCGTTTTGCCTTGTATTGCATCTGCATACCAAACATGCCAAAGCCCATATCACTGATGGCGCGGGCCAGCTTGTCGTTGGCCAGCATCCCTTGGACATTCAAATCCTCGATGACTACCGCTTGGTTTTCGCGGCACAGTCGGGTGGTGAGCTGGTGCATAAAGTCGGCTCTGATATGGGCCATGCGCGCATGGTGCCGTGCCAATGTCGCAGCAGACTTGCTACGGTTGTTAGAAACTGGTAGCCGTGTACCTTTGGGCAGTTTGGCGTTTGGCGCAAACCCAGCCTGAACTTTTGCAGATTCAATCTTGCGGCTGATGCGCCGCACACGGATTTTCAGCCTGCGTAGTGCCGCTTTGAGTGGTTTTGGCCCTTGGATAGATTCGCCGCTAGAGAGGGTGGCGACTGCCTTGATGCCAAGATCAACGCCGGTGATGCCGTGTGCTGTTCTGGCCAGGTAAAACTGTGTATCGGGCACTTCCACTTGAATCGCCACAAACCAAGTATCGGCGCTGCGCGAAACGGTTGCGCCGCAGATTTTGCCCTCGAAGCGTAGCGCTTCGGTCATGGCGACTTGGCCGATTTTTGGTAGGCGAATCGTCATGCCATCCACACTGAACTTGTCGTTGGCCACATAGAAGCTGTCGCGGCAGCGTCCCTTTCTCTTGAACTGCGGTGCATGGGCGCTTTTACCCGCCTTGACCTGCTCGAAAAAGCGGCTCCAGGCTTTTGCCAGATGCGCAAAGGGTTGAGCGTGGGCATCGCGGTGAATGTCGTGCAACCACGGCTGACCATTTTCATCCAGCCATTGCGCGTCGCTGTATTTGATGGCGTTGAATTGCTTTTTCAGTGCCATTGCATTGGGTTGTTGTCCGGCTGCGTATTGGCGGTTCCACTCGGCCAGTGCCCAGTTCCAGACGCGCCGCGCAGTGCCACAAGCGCGCTTGAAATAGTCGGCCTGTTCTGGGCTTGGGCAAAGCGCAATTTTGTGGGACAGTTGCATGGCTTAATCCAATGGTTCGTCTGTCGATTCAAGCCAAATGCTCATCTGCAGCATCTTTTTTGAGTACCTCGTCGAGTTTTTTTCGATAATTTTTGAGCCCATACAGCCGTGACGAGAAGCCATGCACCACGGTCATTAGGTCTTGCACCATTTCCTGCTCAGGCGAGAGGCGTTCCTGATTGAGTACCAGCAGTTCACAAGCATTGACCTTAGCGAAATGCTCAAACCACTCGAAACCAAACCGGGTAAGCCGGTCGCGGTGGGCAAGGATGAGCGTTTTGATTTCCCGTCGCCCGATTGCATCCATCAATGCCAGAAACTGTTTGCGCTTGAAGTTGAGCCCGCCGCCAATCTCTTGGACAAATTCGACGTTGGCCAGACCTTTTGCTACCACGAACTCTTCCAACACTTTACGCTGATGGGCAAGATCAGGTTTTTGTGCAGCACTGGAGACACGGCAGTATGCGACCAGCCGTGTTGGCTCTGACCTTGCATTGCGTAAGCCGATGAACTCGTGCAGTTGCGCTTCGGTATATAGACGCCGGTTGCTGTCTGTGCGCGCTATAGGAATTAACCGCCCTTCACGCTCCCAGCGTTGTAGCGTTTTAACCGATACGCCCAGCAGCTTGGCCGCTTTGCCTGTACTCATAGTGTTTTTCACAGGAATGATAATACACTATTGCGTATTATTAAAAATACCAGAATTGAGCTCCTTGGCGGGCAATTGTCGCTGCTGTCGCACCCCAGAAGCAGCTACAAGCCACAATAGGGCTTATGTCTGATGATGATGTTGTTGCCGTCCATTCTCCCGAACTGCTGGCCCAAGTAGCCGCCCTGCCCGCCTTGCCCGGTGTGTACCGTTATTTTGATGCCCAAGGCCAGCTGCTTTATGTGGGCAAGGCGCTGCACCTCAAGCGCCGGGTAAGCAGTTATTTTCAAAAAAATTTGGCTGGCACACGCATTGGCCACATGGTGGGCCAAATCGCCCGGCTAGAAAGCACCGTGGTGCGCTCCGAGGCCGAGGCGCTGCTGCTAGAAAACAACCTCATCAAAACCTTGCAGCCGCGCTACAACATTTTGTTCCGCGATGACAAAAGCTACCCCTATCTGCAACTGACCGGTGTGGCTGGCAAAGACGGCCAAGGGCCAGCACCGTGGCAACAGTTTGCCCGGCTGGCCTACTACCGGGGCGCAGTCAACCACCAGCACCGCTATTTTGGCCCCTACCCCAACGCATGGGCGGTTAAACAGACGATTGAGCTGCTGCAAAAAGTGTTTCGGCTACGCACCTGCGAAGACAGCGTTTTCAAAAACCGTTCGCGGCCTTGCTTGCTGTTCCAAATCAGGCGTTGCAGTGCCCCCTGCGTCGGCCATATCAGCCCCGAAGATTACGCCCAAGACGTGGCCGATGCCCAAGCCCTGTTGCGCGGTGAAGCCGATACCGTGCTGGCCCAATTACAACAGCGCATGATGGCACACGCCGAGCAACTAGCGTTTGAGCTGGCCGCAGAGCTTCGCAACCAAATTGCCGCTTTATCGCAGGTGTTGCAGCAGCAGTCGGTATTTACCGCAGATGACCGCGATGTCGATATTTTGGCGGTGTGCGTACAAGGCGGGCGCGCCTGCGTCAATTTGGCGATGGTGCGCGGCGGGCGGCATTTGGGCGACCGGGCTTATTTTCCGGTGCAGGTGCAAGATGCCAGCGCGCTGGCCATGCCAAAAGAACCACTGGCAGAAGATGATACGGGCCTAGATGGGGGCTTAGAGTCCCTAGAGTCCCAAGTGCTGCACGCTTTTATGGCGCAGCATTATTTGGGCGTACCGGTGCCGCTGGTGCTGGTGCTGCCATTGCCCATCGCTACCCCGTTGTTGCAATTGCTGTGCGCGCAAAGCGGCCAGCGCATCCATGCAGTGCATCAGCCGCGCGCCTTGCGCCGTACTTGGCTAGAAATGGCACAGCAAAACGCCCAATTGCAACTAGCGCGCTTGCTGGCCGAAGAAGGCTCGCAACAAGCGCGCACCAGCGCCTTGGCCCAAGTGCTAGATTTACCACTGGCCGATTTGGCACCCTTACGCATCGAATGCTTTGACATCTCGCACACCGCTGGCGAGGCCACCCAAGCCTCGTGCGTGGTGTTTCAGGGGCACCAAATGCAGCCGGGCCAATACCGGCGCTACAAAATCGATGGCATTACCGGCGGCGATGACTATGCCGCCATGCGCCAAGTGCTAATGCGCCACTACAGCAAACTGCTGCAAACTGAAGCCGAAGGCCAAGCGCGTTTGCCCGATGTGGTGCTGGTAGATGGCGGGCAAGGCCAAGTCAATGTAGCCCGCGCCGTATTTGAGGAACTGGGGCTAGAGTTATCACGCATCGTCGGCGTAGAAAAAGGCGCGGGGCGCAAGGTGGGGCTAGAAGAACTGGTGTTTGCCGATGGCCGCCCCAAGCTGGCGCTGCCCGCCAATTCTGCGGCCCTGATGCTGGTGGCGCAGATTCGTGATGAAGCGCATCGCTTTGCCATTACCGGAATGCGCGCAGCACGGGCCAAAGTGCGTACTGGCGGCAGTCGGCTAGAAGACATTGCCGGTATCGGCCCCAAAAAACGCGCCCGGCTATTGCAGCGCTTTGGCGGTGTGCGTGGTGTCGCAGCCGCCAGTGTGCAAGATTTGACCAGCGTAGAGGGCATTTCTCCGGCCTTGGCCGAAGCCATTTACCAAGCCCTGCGCTAGTCTCGGATGCAGCTTAAATGCAGTTGCCTTGCGGGCGTGCCACAATCGCGCCCATGTTTTGGACTATTCCCACCCTCATGACTTGGACGCGCATTGTCGCGATACCCTTGATTGTCGGGGTGTTTTATGCGCCCTTCGATGGGGTCACGCGCAATTTACTGGCCACCGTGATGTTTGTTTTGTTTGCCGCCACCGACTGGCTCGATGGCTATTTGGCGCGCAAACTCAACCAAACCTCCTCGTTTGGCGCTTTTTTAGACCCGGTGGCAGACAAATTTTTGGTCTGCGCCTCTTTGCTGGTGCTGGTGCATTTGCAACGCGCGGATGTGTTTGTTGCCCTCATCATTATTGGGCGCGAAATTGCTATCTCTGCCCTGCGCGAATGGATGGCGCAAATTGGGGCCAGCAAAAGCGTGGCCGTGCACATGCTGGGCAAACTCAAAACCACCGTGCAAATGGTGGCCATTCCGTTTTTGCTCTACGACGGGCAGTTGTTTGGGCTGGTCGATACCGGCGTTTGGGGCACTTGGCTGATTTGGATTTCTGCCGTGCTAACCGTGTGGTCGATGGTCTATTATTTACAAAAGGCGCTGCCCGAAATTCGGGCGCGGGTGCAATAACAGCGCCACCTCAATGGCAGGCTTGTTGGTTGTTCACGATACGCTTGAGGGCATCGGTGCTCAAAATACGCACATGGCGCTGGCGCACCTCAACAATGCCATCTTCGACAAATTTAGAAAAAGTGCGGCTCACCGTCTCGAGCTTCAGGCCCAAATAACTGCCAATTTCTTCGCGCGTCATGCGTAGCACCAGTTCAGACTGCGAAAACCCGCGCGCGTGCAAGCGCTGTACCAAATTGAGTAAAAAGGCGGCTAGGCGCTCTTCAGCGCGCATACTGCCCAGCAACAACATCACGCCATGCTCGCGCACAATCTCGCGGCTCATAATTTTGTGGACATGGCTTTGCAAGGCCGTTACTTCCCGCGAGAGTTCCTCGATGCGGTCAAACGGCATCACGCACACTTCAGCGTCTTCTAAGGCCACCGCATCACAAGTGTGTCGGTCATGCACAATGCCATCCAAGCCAATCACTTCACCAGCCATCTGAAAACCCGTCACTTGGTCACGCCCATCTTCCGTCACCACACAGGTCTTAAAAAAACCCGTGCGAATAGCATACAAAGAAGTAAATGCCTCGCCATTGCGAAACAAAGTACCCCCGCGCTTGATTTTGCGCCGCGTGGCTACCACCTCGTCAATGCGTTGAATTTGCTCCTCACTCAGCCCTACCGGCATACAAAGCTCGCGCAGATTGCAGTTGGAGCAGGCGACTTTGATAGTGTGTGGATTCATGGTAACTTAGAGCGACGGTAGCAAATAAAGCCCCCCCGCTACGGTGGACAGTAGGGGATATGGTCAAATTATCGCCCATTCGCCACAGCCATCGACGCAGCGCCGTTTTACTGCCTGCCCTTGACAGAGGTCAACGCCCACCAGCGCCATTTGCGGCACAGTGGCTCGGCACCTGAGGAATTTTTCGTCAATCACCTCATCCTGAAGGATGAGGCTTGAAGCCGAAAGGAGTCAAGCCGGGTTGACCAGGGAAAGCGGTAACCAGCCCGCTACGTTGACAACAGGTCGTTCAGACGCACCAGCAAATGCTTCCTCAGTTTGCTGCTCTGCAAGGTTTTAATCATGCTGGGCAAAGGTAAAGGCCCGAAGGTTCAAACCGCAGCTTGCAAAAGCTGGAGCCGGTTGCCGACATTCCCGAGGGGAGCGACATCGCAAGATGTCCGTCACTAGGCCCGTAAGGGCTGACCGCTGGAAAGACAGCAATTTTTAGACTATGGAGTGAATGTGGCAGTTTTTGTGTTGGACAACCAAGGCAAGGCGCTGATGCCCTGCACCGAAAAGCGCGCCCGGCTGCTGCTGGCGCGTGGTC
>CAYMAC010000027.1:0-32920 GCA_964388325.1 uncultured Simplicispira sp.
CGCTGGGTTACGCCGGTGTCTATGGCTCCTTCCTGCTGTTTGCCAAGCGCGCTGCTGTCAAGTACGGCATCTCGGCGCGTGAGATTCTGGTTGAAATGGGCCGCCGTGGCATGGTCGGTGGTCAAGAAGACATGATTGAAGACACCGCCCTGACGCTGGCCAAGGCCCGTGGTTTGAAAGTTTCCTAAGGAATTGACATGGCATTGAACGCATCCACGCTAGACCAACTGGCCCAGCACTTGGAAAACTGCCAATTGCAGGCCCAAGACACCCTGAAAATCACCGAAGCCCACCCCGACATGGATTGGGACGATGCCTACGCCATCCAAGACCGCATTTTGGCCAGCAAGCTGGCCAAGGGCGCGCGCGTGGTCGGCTACAAGGCCGGTTTGACTTCGCACGCCAAAATGAAGCAAATGGGCGTGACTGACCCGGTGTTTGGCTTTTTGGTCGATGAATATGTCGTGCCCGAAGGCGGCGAGGTCAAGGTCAGCGAGCTGATTCACCCCAAGGTGGAGCCAGAAATCTGCTTTATCACCCGTACTGAACTCAAAGGCCCCGGCTGCCATATTGGCGCGGTGCTGGCGGCCTGCGACGTGGTACTGCCCGGCATTGAAGTGATTGACAGCCGTTACCGCGACTTCAAGTTTGACCTCAAGAGCGTGATTGCCGACAACACTTCGGCCTCGCGCTTTATCGTCGGTGGCCGCATTGCCTCGGCGCGTGACGTTGATTTGCGTACCTTGGGTGTAGTGCTAGAAAAGAACGGCGAGCCGGTAGCCTTGGGCGCTGGCGCAGCCGTGCTCGGCCACCCCGCTGCTGCTGTGGCCATGTTGGTGAACCACTTGGGCCGTCGGGGTCAATCCTTGCCTGCTGGTAGTTTGATTTTGTCGGGCGGCATCACCGAAGCCGTGCCCGTGCAAGCGGGTGACAATGTGACCCTGCGGATTCAAGACTTGGGTAGCGTTTCGGTACGCTTCGTCTAAGGTCTGCGCGTATCCATCGGCTGCACCAGCCGTTCAACGGGGCCGCGCACTGCGTAGGCCCTGTTTTTTTATCCCTATTTTTTGTCCTGATTTGGAGAAATCCCCATGCCCTTTGCCCAGATTTACATGATTGAAGGCCGCACCGAAGAACAAAAGCGCGCCGTGATTGAAAAAGTCAGCCAAGCCCTGCACGAAGCCACTGGCGCACCGCTAGAAAACGTGCGCGTTTGGATTCAGGATGTACCCAAAGAAAACTGGGGCATTGCCGGTGTCAGTGCCAAAGACTTGGGGCGTTAATAGCGCATCTCGTCTCACGGCCTGCAAGGCTTAAAGATTGGTGGCGGCCAGCACCTCGGTCATGCTGGTCAGCCCTTGCAGCGCCTTTTCAATGCCATCTTGGCGCAGGGTACGCATCCCTGCTAGTAAAGCTGCCTGCCGCACTTCAATCGCCGGGGCCCGATGGCGGATATGTTCGCGGATGGCGTCATCACTGACCATCAGCTCATGGATTCCCAACCGCCCCCGGTAGCCGTGCTGGTTACACTGGCTGCAGCCTTGTGCGCGCCATAGTCGAATTTCTCCTTGTGCTGAACCATACTGCTGGTGCCAACGTTCAATCAGGTGGATGCGTGCCTCGGGTGTGTTTTGCAGTGGCGAGCCGCTGCTGAGGTATTGCGCGGCCAAGCGCTCTAGCGGTTCTGCGCTTAGAACCAGTGGCGTAGCGCATTCAGGGCACAAGCGGCGCACCAACCGCTGCGCCAAAATCGCCAACAGTGAATCAGAGAAATTAAATGGGTCTAGGCCCATTTCTAGCAAGCGGGTAATGCTCTCGGGGGCCGAATTGGTGTGCAGGGTGGAAAGCACCAAATGCCCGGTTAAAGAGGCTTCTACGGCGATGCGCGCCGTCTCTTCATCGCGCATTTCGCCAATCATGATGACATCAGGGTCGGCGCGCAAAAAGGTACGCATGGCAGCGGCAAAAGTCCAACCAATGCGCGGGTTAATTTGCACTTGGCGCAGACCAGACTGGCTGATTTCTATCGGGTCTTCCGCCGTCCAAATTTTGCGCCCTTCGGTGTTGATGTCGCGAATTACCGAATGCAGCGTGGTGGTTTTGCCGCAGCCAGTGGGGCCGCACACCAACAGCAGGCCATAGGGTTTTTTGACCATCTCGCGCAGCACTGCCAATTGGCCCTTGCCCAAGCCTAGCTGCTCTAAGGGCAGTGGCTTGGCGCTGGCCAGCAAGCGCAGCACCACATCTTCTAGGCCGTGCGAAGTGGGCACGGTGACCACGCGCAACTCTAGGGCCGAGCCACCAAAGCGCGCAAAATCAATTTTGCCGTCTTGGGGTTTGCGGTGTTCGGCAATATCCATGTTGGCCATGATTTTGATGCGCGCCACCATCGCGTAGCGAAAGCGCGCTGGCAACTCTAAATAGCTGATTAATCGGCCATCGACACGCAAACGAATACGCACGTTTTGGGGTGCTGGTTCGGTTTCGATGTGGATGTCAGAAGCGCGCTGGGCAATGGCCTCCTCAATCACCGTGTTAATCAAACGCACCAAGGTGTTGTCTGATTCACTGACTACATCGGTCTCTACGGTATCGGCTTCAGCTGACACACTCGACAGGCTGCTGAGCAGTTCGCGCGAGCTGGCACGTGTGGCCGTGGTGGCAGCACGCCCTTCGCCCGTTGTGGCCGCCACGGCCGCTTTGGGTGTTGCTGTGGGGTAGGTACGGTAGGCGTTGGCAATCGCAGGCATCAAGGTGCCGGGTGCCGCCTGCAAGGCAATGGGGCGGCGCTGGGTTAAAAAACGCAGTTCATCTAGCAGGGCACGCTCTGAAGGGTCGGCCACCAACACCACCAAAGCATCTTCACGCACCAACAGGGGCAGCACTGCTTCGCGCTCGGCCACGTTGCGCGGCACCAGCGCCAACGCCACTGGGTCGGGCTGGAGTTGGCTAGGGTCCACCAGATGCTTGCCCAACCAAGAAGCAATCACTTCTTGCAATTGCGCCGTACTTACATGCCCGCATTCGACCAAAATTTGACCGATAGGGCGCTCATGCCCCTGTTCGCGTTCGGTTTGCTGTAACTTGAGGCTTTCGGCCAAGGTATCGGCATCTAACACCTTGGCATGAATGAGTGCCTCGCCCAAATGCCGCGCCTGCCCTAAAGTAGGATGGGGGTTGGTGGCCAAAGTCCATAGTTCATCCGCATGGTGCGGCGTGAAATAGGAGGTGGCTGCAACATGAGAAGTATCAGGCATGAAAGATAAAGCAACCCAGGGTTTGCCAATGTGTAAACGATAAAGATACATATCGCTACTGTCGGTGGCGATATACCCCCAATCGACGTGAGCAGTCGGACGTGATTGAACCAGTGAAATTGGTACTGGCCTTGATGGTAGAAGTTAGGGTCAGATTCTCTTGGCCCTTATCCTTGTGCCATGACAATCTGCCCCCGATTTTCCAATTTTTTCAGCAGCAGCGCTTGGTAGGTGTTTGCACAGCAGCCCGATTCGCCGTTAAACTCTGGCCTGCTGCGCGCACAAGGCGCGGCACGGGTTTAGCAGCCCGGTTTTAGTAGGCGCAGTAGCCGCATCCCCCTTTGGGGCAGCGGCTTTTTGTTTCATGCTGCGTGCATGGCCCGTTTTTGGTGGGCTGTGTAGGGACGCTCGCAAGGGCGTGCCGGGTCCTACTGCCGGTCTGCTAACCCTGCATGGTCTGCCACCCAACCTTTTAGCAGGGGAAGGGCAGCAAATGTTTGATTTGCACAGTAGGAGCCATTCATGGCTGACACCTTCTCCCACCGCACCGCCGCACCACCTAGCGCGCAGGTGTTGCAGCGCACTTTGCAGCACCTAGAAATTTTGCTGGCCGAGCCAGCGCACAGCCGCAATGGCACTTGGTGCCAACAACGCCAACGCGCTTTGCTGTGGCGCAACCGCCAATGTTTGCAATTGTTGGCCGGTTTTGCCGCCGATGGCAGCGCCGATTTGTTGTTTGCCGCCATGACGCACCGCGCGCATTAGGTCGCGCCACCGCGTTTTTCTTTTCTTGCGCTTTGCTGTTTTGACTGCCTGTGAAGGCGGCCAGTGCTTGCGCGCCTGTGTATTTTTCTCTGTGCGGAGAGGTCTTGCCATGACCGAAATGTTTTCTATTACCCGAGCCAGCTTGCGTATGGGTCGCGCTGCTTGGCATTGCGCTTTGCCCAGTGGGGCTAAACTGGTGTTGTTGTGCATCCTGCACCATTACAACGATGCGCGTTGCTTCGCCTTCCCGTCGGTGGGGCGCGTGGCGCGTTTGTGCGGCTTGCACAAACGCACTGTGCAAAACCATATTGCCCAGCTAGAAAAAATGGGCGTGTTGCAAGTGAGCAAAATGCCGGGCATCAGCACGCATATTTATCGCGTGAATGAGGCCGCTTTGGTGCCCGCCCTTGCAGAAAATCTACCTAGCGAGGTGGCGTTTTTGGCAGCCGCAGGTGGTGATTTTTCCGCCAGCAGTGCAGAAATCACCACCCAGAACGGATGTAACGAATTTGAACTGATAAAGATAACGGAAGCGCCGCCACCACCACCGCCAGAACCAGCGCCAGCGGTGCAGCAGCCATCGTCGTCATCTTCTTTGTTTTTAGCCGCCCTGCAAAGCCCCGAAGACCAAAGCGCGCTAGCGGTTTGGCAGCAGGTGCGCCATGCCAAAAAACGCCCCGCTTTGCCCAATGCGCTGCAATGCCAGCAACTGCTTGACCATGCAGCCAGTTTGGGCAAGCCCTTGGGTTGGGTGGTGCAGGTCATGGCGCTCAACGATTGGGCCTTGTTTGACCCTGCATGGTTGAACAACCAACGCCCGCCACCACGTTTGCCAGTGGTGCCAGTGCCAGCTGGCAGCCAAGCGCCTGCTACCCCTCGTTACCAGCCCCCAGCGCCGGTGTATCCGCCCGTCACTGCCGAAGAAGGTGCCCAAGCCAAAGCGCGCTTGTTTGGCCTGCTAGAGCAATGGCGCGGCCCACAGCCTACGCAGTTGGAGCCGATTAAGCCCTGTGGTGTCGCTTGGGCTGACAACATCATTGCCAGCGCCTTGCGCGGGGAGCCGGTAGGCTTTGCGGCCTTGGATATGGCTTGCTCGGTGGCTAAGGTGTCTAGGCGGGCGGTGCGGGCAGCGGCCAAGGCGCAAAATGCCTCTGTGCCATAAGCAACAATTGGAATCTGACCCTCATGGCACAAGGATAAGAGCCAAGACGAGGGTAACGTCTGGAACCATTTTGCTTCTCTTTTCAAGGAAATAACACCATGCGCCTCTCCGATATTGCCAAGACCCGCTACACCAGCAAGGCCTTTGACCCAGCCCGAAAGATTCCCGCCGACACCTTTGCAGAGCTTGAAACCCTGTTGCGTTATGCGCCCTCGTCGGTTAACTCACAGCCGTGGCATTTTTTGGTTGCCAGTACCGAAGAAGGCAAGGCACGCATTGCCAACGCCACGCAGGGCGGTTTTGCCTACAACGCGCCAAAGATAACGAATGCCTCCCATGTCATCGTCTTCTGTACCCGCCACGCCTTGGATGAGCAGCATCTCTCGGCAGTCTTGGAGCAGGAAGGGCAAGATGGGCGATTTGCTACACCAGATGCTAAGGCGGGGCAGCACAAGGCGCGCAGCTTCTATGTCCAGCAGCATGTGGAGCAGGCCAAGGATGTACAAGTCTGGATGGACAAGCAACTTTATTTGGCTTTCGGCACCCTGCTGCTGGGCGCTGCCACGCTGGAGATTGATGCCTGCCCGATGGAAGGCTTTGACACCCAAGTGCTTGATGCAGAACTGGGCTTAAGTGCCAAAGGTTTGCGCAGCGTCATCATCGCCAGCTTGGGCTACCACAGCAGCGAAGACTTTAACGCGATACTGCCCAAGTCTCGATTGCCAGCGCAAGCGGTGATTTCGTACCTTTGATAGGTAGTTTTCATATGGTGGGGAGTGTGCCCCGCCACCGTGACATTACAGCGAGAAGCCGTACTCCACCGTCAGCGGCGCATGGTCGCTAAAGCGCTGTTCTTTGTAGATGTTGGTACTTTGTGCCAGTGTGGCCAGTGCAGGCGTGGCCAGCTGGTAATCAATGCGCCAACCCACATTGTTGGCCCAAGCCTGCCCCCGGTTGCTCCACCAAGTGTAGGCTTCGCCGGTTGTGTCAGGGTGCAGGCGGCGGTACACATCCACCAGTCCATCTTGCTCTAGCAGCTGGGTCATCCAAGTGCGCTCTTGGGGCAGGAAGCCGCTGTTCTTTAGGTTGCCTTTCCAGTTTTTCAGGTCAATTTCTTGGTGTGCAATGTTTACATCGCCGCACAGGATGAACTCGCGCTCGGCGCGCAGGCGCATTAAATGGGGATGAAAACTGGCTAAAAAACGAAACTTGGCCTGTTGGCGTTCCTCGCTGCTAGAGCCACTGGGAAAATAGACGCTCAAAACAGACAGCTTGCGCGTGGGCGTATCAAAGCGCAACTCAATGCAACGGCCCTCGGTATCAAACTCTGCATCGCCATAGCCAATGCGGATGTCGCTAGGCTGGTGTCGGGTGTAAATGCCCACGCCAGAGTAGCCTTTTTTCTCAGCATAGTGAAAATAGCCGACCATCTCGGCCAAAGTATCGAGCTGGCCTTGGACGGCCGTGGCTTGCGCTTTGATTTCTTGCACGCAAATACAATCAGCGCGCAGTGACTCCATCCAAGCTTCTAGGCCCTTGCGGGTGGCCGAACGCAGGCCATTGAGATTGAGGCTGGTTAATTTGAACAAGGAATTTCTCATGGTAGTTGGTAGCGCCCCGGCGCAGAACAAGGGCCTTTTGGCACAAGAGTTTGTTGGCTTTGCCGTGCAGTCGGGCGTGTTGCGCTTTGGCGAGTTCAAGACCAAAGCCGGGCGCCTTAGTCCGTACTTCTTCAATGCCGGGCTGTTTGATGATGGGGCCAAAATGGGCCGCTTGGCCGAATTTTATGCAAAGGCCATCTTGGCCAGCGGCATTGAGTTTGACATGGTGTTTGGCCCGGCCTACAAGGGCATTCCGTTGGCCGCTACGGTGGCGGTAGAGCTGGCGCGCCAAGGCCGCAACGTGCCGTTTGCCTACAACCGCAAAGAAGCCAAAGACCACGGCGAAGGCGGTACTTTGGTCGGTGCGCCTTTGCGCGGGCAGGTGTTGATTGTGGATGACGTGATGTCTGCTGGCACGGCAGTGCGCGAGTCTATCGCCCTGATTCAATCAGCGGGTGCCAGCCCCCATGCTGTCGCTATTGCGCTAGACCGCCAAGAAAAAGCCACCGAGAATGGACAGGATGTAGCGCACAGTGCCGTACAGTATGTGCGCGAGCAACTGGGTTTGCAAGTTTGCGCCATTGCCCAGCTGGCCGACTTGCTGCAATATCTACAAGCTGGTGGCGGGCCAGAATTGGCCAGTCACCATGAGCGGGTGCTGGCCTACCGCCAGCGCTATGGTGTCCATGAAGGAGCAGACGATTGAACTTAGGCCCCCACTTCCCTACAGGCAGCGCTGTGCGCCGTGCAGTGTTATGGGCCATGCTCGGAAGTGGCTGCTATGTGCCGTGGGTGCAAGCACAAACCTCGGCCTCCAATACTGGGGGCATTTACAGCTGCATTGATGCCCAAGGGCGGCGTTTAACCGCCGACCGGCCCATTCCCCAATGTATTGACCGCGAACAGCGCGAACTTGGCCCCTTGGGCACCGTGCGTCGCGTCATTGGCCCCACACTGACCGAGCAAGAGCGCGCCCTGCTAGAGGTTCAGCGGCGCAAAGAACAAGAAGAACGCACCCAGCAGGCCGAAGAGCGCCGCCGCGAGCGCGCCTTGCTGGCACGCTACCCGAACCAAATTGCCCACGATGCCGAACGGGCCGAGGCTTTAACGCAAATTGATTTGGTGACTGCAGCGGCTGTCAAGCGCATTGCCGATTTGCAAGAACAACGCAAAACGCTAGACACAGAGATGGAGTTCTACCGCAAAGAGCCGAGCAAAGCCCCCATGTCACTGCGCCGCATGATGGCCGAGAATGAAGCCGATGTACTAGAGCAGCAGCGTTTTATTGCTGGCCAAGACCGAGAAAAACGCCGGGTACACCAGCGCTTTGATATAGAGCTGGCCCAACTGCGCCAGCTATGGGCAGCGCAGCGCGGCCCCTTGATACCCTTGCCGGCCTCGGTGGGCATGGGCCCCGTGCCCAGCAGCCCCTACATGACCCCCCGCTCCTCAGCCACTTCGCCCTAGCATGGGAGGGCTAGAACAGGTGTTAGGGGTCAGCAGCACTCTCAGGCCAGCTTGGCCTTGAGCAAGTCATTGACCTGCTGTGGATTGGCCTTGCCTTTGCTGGCTTTCATCACTTGGCCGACCAAAGCATTAAAAGCTTTGTCTTTACCAGCGCGGTATTGCTCTACATTGGCCGGGTTGGCGGCAATCACCTCATCGATGATTTTTTCTAGCGCGCCAGAGTCGTTCATCTGCTTGAGGCCTTTGGCTTCAATCACCGCATCGACCTCAGTCGCATCACCACTCCACAGGGCTTCAAACACCTGCTTGGCAGCATTGTTGCTGATGGTGCCATCACTAATGCGGCCAATCAGCGTAGCCAGTTGCGCGCTATTGACTTTGGCGGCTTCAATGCCAATTTCTTCCACATTCAGGCGGCGCGATATTTCTCCCATCACCCAGTTCGAGGCCAACTTGGGCTGGCCGCAGGCTTGGGCGGCGGCCTCAAAGTAGGCCGCCATGCCTTGGCTTTGCGTTAGGGTGCTGGCATCGTATTCGGGCAGGCCGTATTGCTCGACAAAGCGGGCTGCCATGACGCGCGGCAGCTCTACCATCTCAGCGCGTACCTGTTCTATCCATTCTGGGGCTACTACCAGCGGCGGCAAGTCTGGGTCGGGGAAGTAGCGGTAATCTGCCGCATCTTCTTTGGTACGCATGGCACGGGTCTCGCCCGTGTCGGGGTTGAACAGCACGGTGGCCTGTTGGATGGCGTGGCCGTCTTCAATTTGGTCAATTTGCCAGCGGATTTCGTAGTCGATGGCCTGCTGCATGAACTTGAACGAGTTCAGGTTCTTGATTTCGCGGCGCGTGCCCAGTGGCTGACCGGGCTTGCGTACCGAGACGTTGGCATCGCAGCGGAACGAGCCTTCTTGCATATTGCCATCGCAAATGCCAATCCACGTCACGATTTTGTGCAGCTCTTTGGCGTAGGCCACGGCTTCTTCGGTGCTGCGGATATCGGGTTCGGTCACAATTTCGAGCAGCGGCGTGCCAGCGCGGTTCAGGTCAATGCCCGACTGGCCGATAAAGTCTTCGTGCAGCGATTTGCCCGCGTCTTCTTCCAAGTGGGCGCGCACCAAACGCACGGTTTTTTTCTCGTCGCCCAAGAAGAACGACACTTCGCCACCTTGCACCACCGGAATTTCAAACTGGCTGATTTGGTAGCCCTTGGGCAGGTCAGGATAAAAGTAATTTTTGCGTGCGAAGATGCTGCGTGGCGCAATCGTGGAGCCTAACGCCAAGCCCAGCTGGATAGCGCATTCCACCGCTTTGCGGTTCATCACTGGCAGGGTGCCAGGCAAAGCCAAATCGACGGCGCAGGCTTGGGTGTTGGCTTCAGCGCCAAAGGCGGTGCTGGCGCGGCTGAAAATCTTGCTCTGGGTGGCAAGTTGGGCGTGGGTCTCGAAGCCAATCACGACTTCGTAGCCTTGGATGAGTTTGGCAGTCACGGTCAGAAACCCTCGGGCTGGCGCAGATGAAAATCAGTGGCTTGTTGCAGGCGGTGCGCTGCATTGAGCAGGCGCGCCTCTTGGAAGTAGTTGCCAATCAGTTGTAGGCCCACGGGCATACCGTGGGCACCAAAGCCAGCGGGCACGCTCATGCCGGGCAGCCCGGCTAGCGAGGCGGGCAGGGTAAAAATGTCGGCTAAATAATCGGCCAACGGGTCGCTGCTGTGTTCGCCCAGCTTCCACGCTACGCTGGGGGCCACCGGGCCAGCGATGACATCACACTGCTGGAAGGCTTGCTGAAAATCGTCGGCAATCATGCGGCGAATTTTTTGCGCTTGCAGGTAGTAGGCATCGTAGTAGCCGTGGCTAAGCACATAGGCCCCGGTCATGATGCGCCGCTTGACCTCGTCGCCAAAGCCTTCGGCGCGGGTCTTTTTGTACATATCTTCCAAGTCGGTAAAGTTTGGCGCGCGGTGGCCAAACTTCACACCATCAAAGCGGCTTAAATTGGAGCTGGCCTCTGCCGGGGCAATGATGTAATAAACCGGAATGGACAGTTCAGTGCGTGGCAGGCTGATAGGCACCAGTTTGGCACCCAGCTTTTCGTATTCTTGCAGTGCCGCATCGACAGCAGCGCGCACATCAGCGGCCAAGCCTTCGCCAAAAAACTCAGCCGGGATACCAATACGCAAGCCCTGCAAACTGTCGTTCAGGCGGGCGCTAAAGTCTTCGGCGGGGATGTCTAAGCTGGTGGAGTCCCGGTCTAAATCGGGGCCGCACATGTGAGAGAGCAGCAGGGCGCAGTCTTCGGCGCTGCGCGCCATTGGCCCGGCTTGGTCTAAGCTAGAGGCATAGGCAATCATGCCGTAGCGGCTGGCGCGGCCATAGGTCGGCTTGATGCCCGTAATGCCACAGAACGAGGCCGGCTGGCGAATCGAGCCGCCGGTGTCGGTGCCGGTGACAGCTGGGGCCAGCCGTGCGGCCACGGCCACGGCACTACCGCCCGAGGAGCCACCGGGCACGCGCGTGGTGTCCCAAGGGTTGCGTACTGGGGCGGGGGCGTCAAAGCCTACCGGGGCCACGGCAGAGTTCTCGTTGGCCGAACCCATCGCAAACTCATCGCAGTTGAGCTTGCCCAGCGTTACGGCACCAGCTTGGGCCAAGCGGCTGACCACGGTGGCATCAAACGGCGATTGGTAGCCCGCCAGTATTTTGGAGCCAGCAGTGGTGGGAAAGTCGCGCGTGACAAAGATGTCTTTGTGGGCGATGGGCACACCCTCTAGCGGGCCAGCGGTGCCAGCGGCAATGCGCGCATCAGCGGCACGGGCTTGGGCCAAGGTGGCTTCTTCGTTCAGGGCCACATAGGCGGCCAAATTTTGCTGCGCGTGCGTGCGCGCCAGAAAATGCTGCGCCACTTCGGTGGCGCTGACGCGCTGCTGGCGCAGTTCGGCGGCCAGCGCCGTGACGCTCAGGTCGTGCAGGGGGGTGTGGGAGAGGGTCATGCTTGCTTACTCAATGACTTTGGGCACCAAGAACAGGCCGTTTTCTATGGCCGGGGCGCTGCGCTGGTTGGCCTCGCGTTGGTTGCTCTCGGATACCACATCGGCGCGCAGGCGCAGGGCGATGTCTTGCACCACGGCTACCGGGTGCGCCAGCGGTTCGATGCCGCTGGTATCGACAGCGCGCATTTGCTCGACAATGTCAAAAAAGCCGTTGAGCCGGGTGAGCATACGCTCGCCCTCTTGCGGGCTAAGTTCTAGCCGGGCCAGATGGGCAATGCGGCTGATGTCCTGGGGGGTCAGTGCCATAGCGAGAACGTAATCAGAAACCAAAGGTAAACCTGTACTTGCTTTTAAGGGTTTCACAAGCTATTTACAGGGGATGCGGTATTATCCCGCCTTTGCCGCGATACCCTGCCCATCATCGGTCATTGTGCAAAAAAGAGCCACTTTAGACCCCATATACACCCCGTAAACAGCCGGCGACGGTAGGCCGAAGCGCCTGCCGTGCCCGAGAGGATTTTTGAATGTTCGGAGCTTTCCGTCGGTATTTTTCCACCGATTTGGCCATTGACCTTGGCACCGCTAACACCCTGATTTTTGCCCGTGACAAAGGCATCGTACTCGATGAACCCTCCGTCGTGGCCATTCGCCACGAAGGTGGCCCGCATGGCAAAAAAGTGATTCAAGCCGTGGGCCGCGAGGCCAAAGCCATGCTGGGCAAGGTGCCCGGCAATATTGAGGCCATTCGCCCCATGAAAGACGGCGTGATTGCCGACTTTGTGATTACCGAGCAGATGATTAAACAGTTCATCAAAATGGTGCATCCGCGCACCTTGCTCACCCCCAGCCCGCGCATCATCATCTGCGTGCCTTGTGGCTCTACCCAAGTCGAGCGCCGTGCCATCAAAGATGCTGCCGAAGCCGCTGGGGCCACGGCAGTTTATTTGATTGAAGAGCCGATGGCTGCTGGCATTGGTGCTGGTTTGCCGGTGTCTGAAGCCTCGGGGTCAATGGTAGTCGATATTGGCGGTGGCACCACCGAAGTGGGCGTGATTAGCTTGGGCGGCATGGTCTATAAAGGCAGTGTGCGCGTGGGCGGTGACAAGTTTGACGAAGCCATCATCAGCTACATCCGCCGCAACTACGGCATGTTAATTGGTGAGCCTACGGCAGAATCCATCAAAAAAACCATCGGTTCGGCCTTTCCCGGCTCCGAGGTCAAAGAGATGGAAGTGCGTGGGCGCAACCTGTCCGAAGGTGTGCCGCGCAGCTTTACCATCTCTAGCAACGAGGTGTTGGAAGCCCTGACCGAGCCACTCAACCAGATTGTCTCTGCTGTCAAAAATGCGCTAGAGCAAACCCCGCCTGAACTGGGCGCCGACATTGCCGAACGCGGCATGATGCTCACCGGCGGCGGTGCTTTGTTGCGCGATTTAGACCGCCTGTTGGCCGAAGAAACTGGCCTGCCGGTGCTGGTGGCCGAAGACCCTTTGACCTGTGTGGTGCGCGGCTGTGGCATTGCCCTAGAGCGCATGGGCCGCACGGGCAGCATTTTTACCAGCGAGTGAAAGCCCGGTCTGCCTTGCAGGCCAAGCTCTTTGCGTTAGCATCATGGCCACTGCCCTGGCCGCTTTGTTGCCTGCACCAGTGCGTGCAAGCCAGTGTGGCCCCTGAACAACGGATGTTCCCATGCCCCTTGGCACCTTGGATCGCCGCACGCCTTCTTTCATGCGGCAGGGCCCATCGGCCCTTTCGCAGATTATTCTCTACAGCGCTTTGGCCTTGTTTTTGATGGTGGCTGATGCGCGCTGGCGCATTACCGATCCGCTACGCCAGTCGGTGGCAGCGGTGCTCTACCCCATCCAATGGTTGCTCTTGCAACCCAAGCAATGGGCCAGCCGGGGCGAAGGCTATTTTGATACCCTAGAGCAGGCCCAAGCTGCTGCCGATGCCGCACGCCAAGAATTGGTGCGCCTGTCTATACGCGCCAACCAAGCACAAGAGCTGCTGCAAGAAAACGAGCGCCTGCGAAAACTACTGGACTTGCAAGATAGACTCAATTTGCAAGCCCATGCCGCGCAAATTTTGTACGACACCCCCGACCCCTACACGCGCCGTGTGGTGGTAGATCGGGGACAGATGCAGGGCGTGACGTTAGGCTCTCCTGTGGTGGACGAGGCGGGGGTGTTTGGCCAAGTGACGCGCGTTTACCCGTTTGTCAGTGAAGTCACGCTGTTGGTGGACCGCGAGCAGGCTATTCCGGTACTTAATACACGCACAGGTGCGCGGGGGGTGGCCTATGGCGATCCGGTAGCCAGCCACGGTGGTGGTTTAGAACTGCGCTTTGTGGCCGCCAATGCCGATGTGCAAGAGGGCGACATGCTCTCTACCAGTGGTCTGGATGGCGTGTATCCCGCAGGCTTGCCCGTAGCCCAAGTGGTGCGCGTAGAGCGCCGCGCCGATTCAGCCTTTGCCCGCATTTATTGCAAGCCTTTGGCCAAGGTAGAAGGGGCGCGCCACATTATGCTGATTACCCCAGTGGACAATATGCCAGCGCGTCCACCGTCAGACGCTGCCAGCACCACCACAGCCCCCGGAGCCCACTGATGATTATGCCCCGTGGGCAGGAGCTGTTGCTGCCAGCCAATCCGGTGTTTATTGCCATCACCTTATTGGTGGGCTTGGTACTCAACATGCTGCCCTTGGGGCAGCTGCTGTGGATGCCCGATGTATTGCTGATTTTGTTGGCCTTTTGGGGTATGCACCAGCCCGAACGCATTGGCATGGGCATCGCTTTTATGCTGGGCTTGTGTATGGACGTACACGAGTCAGCCTTGCTGGGCCAACATGCCTTGGCCTATGCCGCGCTGATGTTTGGCACCAGTTGGGGGCATCGGCGGTTGCTGTGGTTTAAGCCTTGGGTGCAAGCGCCACAAATGTTGGGCTTGTTTGCCGGAGTCCACGCCTTGCAATGGCTGGTGCGCTTGATTTCGGGCAGTGGTTTTGCCGGGCCAGAATTGGCTTTGGCCCCGCTGTTAGAAGCCCTGTTGTGGCCGCTGGCCAGCTGGTTGCTGCTCTTGCCCCAACGCCGCCCTCCCGACCGCGATGCCAATCGGCCTTTGTAAAGCGCCATGACCGAACTGCGTAACGTAGAGATGGACAGCGCACGCTTTCGTGCGCGCATTTTGGTGATAGGGCTCACCGTACTGCTGGCTTTTATGCTGGTGGTGGCGCGTTTGGTATTTTTACAGGTGGTGCGCCATGATGATTTGGCCGAGCAAGCCGAAAGCAACCGCACCGCCATTTTGCCGGTAGTGCCCAACCGGGGCCTGATATTAGACCGCAACGGCGTAGTGCTTGCCACCAATTACGCCGCCTACACGCTAGAAATCACGCCTTCCAAAGCAGGCAATGTCGATAAAACCATCGATTTGTTGTCTGAAATTGTAGAAATCCAGCTGCGCGATAAGCGCCGCTTTAAGCGCCTGCGTGAAGAATCACGCAGCTTTGACTCCCTGCCGATTCGCACCCGCTTGAGCGACGAAGAAGTGGCCCGCTTTGTAGCGCAGCGCTACCGCTTTCCGGGCGTGGATGTCAAAGCGCGGCTGTTTCGCAGTTATCCACTGGGCGATGTGGCCAGCCACGCCATTGGCTACATAGGCCGCATCAACCAGAAAGAAAAAGAGCGTATCGAAGAGTCGGAAGAGCAAGCCAATTACCGGGGCACCGAATACATCGGCAAACTGGGCATAGAGCAAAGTTTTGAGGCCCAACTGCACGGCATTACCGGCGTGGACCAAATGGAAACTTCTGCCGGGGGCCGCGCGGTGCGCCGCCTCAATAGCTTTCCGGCCACACCGGGCCACACCATCGCCCTGACGTTGGACATCAAACTACAAAAAATGGTGGAAGACTTGTTTGGCGAGCGCCGTGGCGCTTTGGTAGCCATTGACCCGCGCAACGGCGAAGTGCTGGCCTTGGTGAGTAAACCCACCTTTGACCCCAATTTGTTTGTTGAGGGCATTGACCAAGAAAATTGGGCCGCACTGAACGAATCGCTTGACAAACCTTTGCTCAACCGCGCCCTGCGCGGCACCTACCCGCCGGGCTCTACCTACAAACCATTTATGGGGCTGGCCGCCCTAGAAACCGGCAAGCGTACCGCAGGCAGCATCACCCACGATGGCGGCTCTTGGACCTTTGGCGGCCACACCTTCCGCAGCCACGGTGACCACGGTTTGGGCGCGGTAGATTTGTACCGCAGCATTGTGCAATCGAGCAACGTTTATTACTACCAACTGGCCAACGACATGGGTGTCGATGCCATGCACGACTTCATGAAGCCGCTGGGCTTTGGTCAACTCACGGGCATTGATTTAAACGGCGAGTTGCGCGGCGTGCTACCCAGCCAAGAGTGGAAACGCAAAACCTACCGCCGCCCAGAACAAAAAAAATGGTACGCTGGCGAGACCATCTCTTTGGGCATTGGGCAGGGCTACAACAACTTCACCATGCTGCAATTGGCCCATGCCACAGCCACCTTGGCCAACGGCGGCACCCAATACCGGCCCCATTTGGGCATGGCCACCATTGATGCCGTTACGCGCGAGCGCCGCCCAATTGAGCAGCCGCCACCCGTGTCTATGGGTTACAAACCCAGCCACGTAGAGGCAGTGCGCCGGGCGATGGTGGGCGTAACCCAAGGCGGCACCTCTACGCGCGTGTTTGCCGGAGCTGGCTATGTATCGGGGGGCAAAACTGGCACCGCCCAAGCCGTCACCATTGGGCAAAAAGACAAATACAACGCCGCACGCTTGCAAGAGCGCCAACGCGACCATTCGCTCTACATCGCTTTTGCACCGGCAGACAACCCCCAAATTGCCGTGGCCGTGATTGTAGAAAACGCCGGTTTTGGCGGTGCCCACGCCGCCCCCATTGCCCGGCGGGTGTTTGATTATTGGTTGTTGGGCCAGTACCCCAGTGAACAAGACATTGCCGCTATGCGTAAAGGCCAAGCCATGGCCCCGATAGGCCAGCCACGCGCTGTGGCTGAGATTAGTTTGCCCAAGCGTTAAAGCAGCACCGGGCAGACAAAAAAAAGACACTGACTAAAAAAGTCAGTGCCTTGCAAGGGGGCGCATCTCATGGCGGATGCTTAAAAAATATGGTTGTGGCTTTGTGGTTTGTCTCCTCAGCCCCTCGTCCGGCGCATCGGAACGCGCCATCGAGTGCCATTAATGTAGCCGTTTGCACCGCAGCGGTGCATTGGGGGTTTCCCTGCCCCTGTTCTGGGGCATGGGTTAGCGCAGAGCGGCTTGTGCAAGCTGGCATGGCTTGTGCAGTAGTTAGGGCACTACATCCACGCAAAGAGAACCATGCCGATGCCAATCCAACGATACAAGGGCGCACTAACTGTGCTGTGGGCACTCGGGGCGCTACTGGCTTGGGGTGCTGCCAGCGCACAAACCCCTGCCCCCGTGCGCCCCATGCTGGTGGCGCAAGAGACTTTGCACGCTGCCGATACCGTCTGGTTGCTGGTATCCACCGCACTGGTGCTGCTGATGGCCTTGCCGGGCATTGCGCTGTTTTATGCCGGTATGGTGCGGCGCAAAAACGTGCTCAACACCATGGCCAGTGTGTTGGGCATTGCCAGTGTGGTCAGTTTGCTGTGGTTTGCGGTGGGCTACTCGTGGGCGTTTACGCCGGGTTCGGCTTGGTTGGGCGGTGATGCACGCCTGTGGTTTTCTGGTCTGGATTACCAAATCACCAGCGGCCAAGTGGCCGTGAGCCACATCGCACCGCACATTCCAGAATCGGTGTTTTCTATGTTTCAACTGGCGTTTGCCATCATCACTGCTACCTTGATTGTCGGGGCGCTGGTGGAGCGGATGCGCTTTTCGGCGCTGCTGCTGTTTATCTCGCTGTGGACGCTGCTGGTCTATGCCCCGATTGCCCATTGGGTGTGGGAGCCGGGCGGCTGGTTGGCGCGCATGGGGGCCTTGGATTTTGCTGGGGGCGCAGTGGTGCATATCAACGCGGGCGTGGCTGGTTTGGTGTGTGCGTGGTTTTTGGGGCCGCGCCGAGGCTATGGCCGCGAGGCTTTCGAGCCTTACAACTTGGGCCTGACGATGGTCGGGGCTTGTTTGCTCTGGGTGGGCTGGTTTGGCTTTAATGCAGGCTCGGCGCTGTCGGCGGGTGGGCGCGCCGGTTTGGCTTTGGCCGTGACGCACATTGCAGCAGCAGCGGGCGCCGTGGCGTGGATGCTGGCCGAAGCCGTGGTGCGTGGCCGAGGCTCTTTGCTCGGCCTGTGTTCTGGCTTGGTGGCCGGGTTGGTGGCCATTACCCCAGCGGCAGGTTTTGTGACCCCGGCAGCAGCCTTGGTGATTGGTGGCGTAGCGGGTTTGGCCTGCTATTGGGGCGCTACCGGGCTGAAACGTCTGTTGCGTACCGACGACTCTTTAGACGTGTTTGGCGTGCATGGCATTGGTGGCATTGTCGGGGCCTTGCTTACGGGGGTGCTGGCCGATAAATCGATTGGTGGCGTGGAGGGCAGCCTGTGGACGCAAACTTTGAGCGTGCTGGCCGTCATGGCTTATAGCCTGGTGGCAACCGCGCTGCTGTTGTGGTTGACCCGCTTGGTGGTGGTCGATTTGCGGGTGGATGTGCAAGATGAACAGACTGGGCTGGACATCTCTTTGCACCGCGAGCGTTTAGGTAGCTAAGGAGTCCTACAAATGAGCGATACCGAGAACATCGACATCATGGCCATTGCCGCCCATATGCACGTCTTGTTACGGCGCAAAACAGGTCGCGTTACCGATACCGAATGGATGGCCTGCAATGCAGAATACGCCCAAGAAGTTGTGCGCTTTGCCCGAGAACGCGCCCGGCTAGACCACCTGCCCGAGCTGGCTGATTGGGCGCAGCGCCTAGAGCAAGCCCTGCGCCAAACGCTGGCCGCCTCCGTGGCCCACCAGCCGCTGCTGCACCGTGCAGAGTCAGACATGGTAGCGCCCGCACCGATAGCACCGCGTTATGTAGGCGGCATTCGTTAACCTAGGCTGGTGTGGCGTGGGTGTCGAGGCAGCAATGGCGGTACTATCTAGCCTGTCTATTTGCTCCTCTTGGGCCGATTTGGCCTTTTTTACCCACCCATGCCTGACGCGCCGCCCCGCTTGCAACCCACCCACAGCCCCGAAGGGGCTTGGCTGCAATTGTCTGGCCGTTGGGGTGCGGCAGAACTGGGCGAGCGCCAACAATGGCGCGCCTTATCGCGCCAATTGGCCCAGTATCCGGCCAGCGCCAGCTTAGGCTGGGATTTGCGCGCCCTAGACTGGTTAGACCATGTGGGCGCGCAGCTGCTGTGGAACCACTGGGGCCGCGTTTGGCCGCAGCGCTTGCAAGTGCAAGAGCAGCACCGCAGCTTGCTAGAGCGTGCCGCCCAATACAGCACCCAGCCACCACCGGCACCGCCGTGGCGCTTGGCCGAGCAAATTGACCGGCTGGGGGTGCTGGTGCTGCATGGCCTAGACCACGCCCGGCACCTGTTGCAACTGGTGGGGCAATTGCTGCTCGATAGCCTGTATTTGTTGCGCCATCCCTATCGGGCACCGTGGCGCGATGTCTCGGGGCATTTGTACCGCATGGGGGCGATGGCCCTGCCCATTACCGCGCTGGTGGGTTTTTTGATTGGCGTGGTGCTGGCCTACCTGATGAGCTTGCAACTGCGCCAGTTTGGGGCCGAAGCCTTTATCGTCAACATCTTGGGTATTTCGCTCATTCGAGAGTTGGGGCCGATGCTGGCGGCCATTTTGGTGGCTGGGCGCTCAGGCTCGGCCATTACCGCCCAAATTGGCGTGATGCGCGTGACCGAAGAATTGGACGCCATGCGCGTGATGGGCATTCCGCACGGTTTGCGTTTGGTCTGGCCGCGTGCCGTGGCCTTGGCCATTGCCATGCCTTTAATTGCCATTTGGACTACGCTGGCCGCGCTGGCCGGTGGCATGTTGGCTGCTGATTTGGCCTTGGGTATTTCGCCGGGTTACTTTTACCAAGCCCTGCCCGCAGCGGTGGGCGTGGCCAATTTGTGGCTGGCGCTGTCCAAATCGGTGGTATTTGGTGTCATGATTGCCCTGATTGGCTGCCATTGGGGCCTGCGCGTTAAACCCAATACGCAAAGCTTGGGCGAGGGCACCACGGCCTCGGTGGTCACGGCCATTACGGTCGTCATCATGGTAGATGCCCTGTTTGCGGTGCTGTTTAAAACGGTGGGCTTTTCCTGATGTTGACCTCTCCTGCATCCGCCCCCGTGGTACGCATAGACCGCCTCTGGAGCATCTTTGGCAAGGGCGAGGCTGCTTTTAGCGTTCACCAAGATTTAGATTTAACCGTGCAGCGCGGCGAGATACTGGCGCTGGTGGGCGGCTCAGGCACTGGCAAAACCGTGTTGTTACGCCAAATGCTGGGCCTGATTCAGCCCGCCCGTGGCAGCGTCACGGTGCTGGGCCGCCCGGCGCGCGAGATGGGTGGCCGTGGCGCTGCCAGCCGCGTGGGCATGTTGTTCCAGCATGGGGCGCTGTTTTCGGCCTTTAATGTGTTGGATAACATCGCCTTTGCCCTGAAAGAGCAAGGCACCTTGCCCGCTGCTGTGGTGCGCGATGCCGCGATGGTCAAGCTGCAAATGGTGGGCCTCAGGCCCGAACATGCCACCCGAATGCCAGCGGACTTATCAGGTGGCATGATTAAGCGTGTGGCCTTGGCACGCGCCCTCATCATGGACCCGCCCTTGTTGCTGCTTGATGAGCCTACCGCTGGGCTAGACCCGCATGGCTCAGACGAGTTTTGTGCCTTGGTGCGCGAGTTGCAAGCCTTGCTGGGCATCACCATGGTGATGGTGACGCACGACTTGGATACCCTGTTTGCTCTTGCTACCCGCGTGGCGGTACTGGCCGATAAAAAAGTGATTGTGACTGGCCCCCCCACCGAGGTGGCGGGGTTCAATCACCCGTTTGTAGAACAGTTTTTCCGGGGTGAACGGGGGCGCCGCGCTATGGCACCCGTGCAAGCCCCATAGGAGTCCTCATGGAAAACAAAGCCCATGCCCTGGCCGCCGGGCTGTTTGTGCTGATTGTCGCCGCCTTGGTGGCCGGTTTGGGCATGTGGCTAACGCGCGACAGCGGCAATTACCACAGCTACGAGCTCTCTAGCCGCGAGGGTGTGAGCGGCCTGCAAGAGCAAGCCGCCGTGCGCTACAAAGGCGTGGCCGTGGGTAAAGTGACCAAAATTGGCTTTGACCCCCAGATTAGTGGCAATGTGCTGATTCGCATTGCCGTGCATGAAACCACCCCCCTGACCCCCAGCACCTTTGCCATACTGGGCTACCAAGGCGTGACCGGGCTGGCCTATGTGCTGCTCGATGATGCCGGAGAGGCCCAAACCCCGCTGGCTGCTGGCCCCAGTGGCTTGCCCCGGCTGCCGCTACGCAACTCGCCGTTTAGCCAACTGGCCGACCAAGGCCAGGCCATTTTGGGGCGTGTGGATGAGGCCGTGCAGCGCATTAACCAGTTGCTCAACGATGACAACCAGCAGCGCATTAGCAGCGCCTTGGGCCATTTGGGCCAAGCAGCGGGCAGCATTCACACTTTGGGGCAGCGCCTAGATGCCACCGTTAGCCAACGGCTAGACCCAGCCTTGGCGGCCTTGCCCCCCTTGGCCCGAGACTTTAGCCAAACTTTGCAGCAATTACAAAGCACGGGCAGCGCCGTGACCGGGGCTGCCCGTGCTTGGGGGCACACCGCCAAGCAACTGAACGCCCCAGGTGGTGCCTTAGAGCAAGTCACGGTGGGCGCGCAAACCCTCAACCATGCCATTGACCGCTTTAACCACGGCACACTGGCGCACATTGAAGGAGCCAGCGACGATGCCGCCCATGCGGCGCGGCAGTTGGGCGGCGTGGCGGCCAAACTCAATGACAACCCGCAAGCGCTGATTTATGGGGCCGGCCCTGCCGTGCCCGGCCCCGGCGAGCCGGGTTTTGTGGCCCCCGTGGTGCCGCTGGCCCAGCCCTAAACGCCTACACCACTGCCATGCCCGCCGCAGCACATGGGCAGGCACTGCTACGCTTGCTGCCATGCTGCAAATTTTGTCCCTGACGGTTCCTATTTACCTCATCATTGCCTTGGGCTTTGCCTGTGTGCGCGCTGGTGTATTTAACCGGGAACAGATGGGGGTGCTGGGGCAGTTTTTACTGCGTATCAGCTTGCCATGCCTGATTTTTCGGGCTATTTCGCAGTATCGGCTAGACGAAGTGCTCAACCCCGGCTATTTGGCGGTTTATGTTTCGGGTTCTTTGTTGGCTTGGTTGGGCGGCTTTGCGTATGCGCGTTGGTATTGCCGACATGGCCGTAGCCGTAGTGCGCTGTATGGGCAGGCGATGGCCGCGTCCAACAGCGTGTTTATTGGTTACCCGATTGCCCAACCGCTGCTCGGGCCTGCTGCCGATATTGCCCTGCCGCTGTGCCTACTGACCGAGGTAGCGGTCATCATCCCCCTGACGATGGCGATGGCCGATGCCAGCGAAGAAGTGCGCTGGCAACAGTCTTTGCGGCAATCGCTGCGTTCTTTGTGCCAAAGCCCAGTGTTTTTGGCCATCGTGGCTGGGCTGGCTTGGTCTGCCAGTGGCTTGACGGTGCTGTTGCCAGTGCAAAAAACCTTGACGCTGCTGAGCAGTGCCGCTGCCCCGGTGGCGCTGTTCATGATTGGGGGCATGTTGGTAGGCCAGCCCTTGCGCGCTGCCGGGCAAGATTTGGGCGTGCTGGCAGCAGGCAAATTGCTGCTGCACCCGCTGGCCGTGCTGCTGATGTTGTGGCTGTGGCCCGGCTTTGACCCACGCCTGCAAGTGGCTGCACTGGTGTTTGCCTGTATGCCCATTCCGGTGCTGCTGCCCGCTTTGGCACAGCGCTACGGGTTGGCTGGGTTTTGCTCTGCCGCTTTGGTGGTGGCCACGGCATTGTCGTTTATCAGCTTGAACACTTGGCTGGCCCTGATGCCCCAATGGTTGCCCTGACGGCAGGGGCCAACCCACCGCCGTTAAAGCTGGTTGCAGCGCGCCGTAGCGGGTGGCAGTTGCGTGGCCGTGGCTGCAAAATCGCTCAAGCGGCCTAACACGCCGGTTTGACCGTGCAGCAGATAATAAATACTGGCCGGAGCAAAGGTAGGCACCGCTACATCCGCACCCACACACAAAGCGCCCCCTTGGTAGCAACGGCCAATATACGGGCTGGCTACTTGGGTTGGAGTGGGTTGCAGAAACAAATCAGGGTAGGTGCGTTCGGCCCAATCTAACACGCACTCTAGCGGTTGCGAGACTCCCATGCCGCTGATGGTGCGCTCTACTGCGCTGCCATCGGTCAGCGTAAACACCAAACGGGCTACCCGCGCACCGGGCACCGTGGGCACAAAGCCCACCAAGGTAGAGCAACCTTGCCCCGGCTGCAAGGTTTGGCCGCTGCAACCATCGGCTGTTTCTAGCCTGAAATCTGTGGGGGCAATGGTAGGACAACCCAAGGCCATGCAAACGGCCATGTCACCATCGATGCGGGCTTGTCCTAAGGTTACTGGGCTGCTGCCTTGGTTAAAGACAGAAAAATACTGCGCCGCATAATCTGCCCCCAGCGGTATCTTGCCAAAATGGTGTTCGGGGGGCGGGTCTTGGATGACCACTTGGGCCAGTGCGGGCAGTGCTACGGCACACAGCCCTGCTGCCGCAAGGGATTGGCGAAGAACAACAGAAAAACGCATAACAACTGCCTCCGGCCACAAAGTGAAGCAAAAATGCCAGCTTGCCTTGATTGCCCAGCGGTGTCAAGCCAGCGCAAAGGCCCAACGTTCTGCGCTATTCTTTGCCTAGCATCTACGCCAAGCACAGATACATCTGTAACTTGGCTAAATTAAGCTAGTCAAGTTCAAGGCAGACCCGTATATTTTCTACCGTTTGCTATTTTTGCCAGTCATTCGGTTTATTTTTCGCTCCCTTTTGCAGGAAACACCTATGCAGGAAATCTCTGCGCCATCGTCATCCCCACCCTGTCTGCCTGGCGTGCCTCTGGGGGCTTTGTTGTTGTCGCTGCTGGTGTGGTGCCCAGTGCAGGCGCAAGAGACAGAGTTGGCCTCCAACCCGCCGCCACCCGCCTTCAAAATGTCGGGCTTTGCCACCTTGGGCCTGACACACCACAACAACGACGATGTGGGCATGGTGTTCTCGTTTGACCAAAAATCTTTGGCACGCAGTGGGGTTTCAGGCAATCTCGATTCCGTCTTGGGCTTGCAACTGAACTGGCAAGCCAGCGAATCGACCTCGGCAGTGCTGCAAATGGTGGGGCGCGCTGGCGAGAACATGGACCCCAAACTGCGTATGGCTTACTTGCGCCAGCAATGGGGGCCAGATGTAGCGGTGCGCGTGGGCCGTTACCGCAGTCCACTTTATTTTGATTCTGATGTCACTGAAATTGGCTATGCCAACATGACGGTGCGTCCACCGCTGCCGGTGTATTGGATTGCCAACAGCGTCATTGCTATTGATGGTGCCGATGTGCAATGGCGCCAGCATATAGGCAATGCTGCCGTATTGTTGCAGGCCTATGCAGGCAGCACCAGTTACAAAATTCGCTTCAATAGCATGAACCCGGTGATTGAATCGGACAACGAGCTTACCGGCCTCAAGGGACTGGCTGCCAGCGTAGCACTACCCCATATTACGCTGCGCGCTTCGCGCACTTGGGTCCATAGCACCACCTTGCGCTCGTCCCAAGTTGACCAGCTCAATGCTGGTTTGGCACAAATGGCGGGCGGCTTATCGGCCTTGGCTGCCAACCCGATGTTGCCCGGCCCCTTGCGCGCAGGTTTGGGCAGCAAGGCGCAGGCCGCACTGGGCTACATCAACCCCTTTGACAGCGCACCTATCTACACCAGTGTGGGTTTTAACGCCAATTGGGACGGTTGGGCCATGATGGGCGAATGGGCGCGCTTTGCCTCCGGCTCGGGCATGTTGGGCAGTGCCGATAGCTACCACTTCACGGTGGGGCGCAGTGTGGGCAACTTCACTCCCTACATCGGGCTGGCTCGCCAGCAGCGTAAAACGCCAGCCCTCGATACCAATGCCTTGGGGCCTACGGGCCTGAGTCCCCAGCTCGATGGTGGGCTGGCGCAGCTTAAAGGGGCGCTCGATGATGCAGCCACGGGTACGGACAGGTCATCCCACTCTGCCACGGTGGGCGTGCGTTGGGATTTTGCAGACAATATGGCGCTCAAAGTGCAGTATGACCGCTTCAAAACCCCCAGCCCTTACCATCCGGGGCCATTTGCTAACTTCAAGCCCCTGCCCATCGACAACCGGGTTCACTTGGTGAGTGTGGTGCTGGATGTCGTTTTCTAAGGCTTGAACATGAAATCCTTTCCTATTGCACTGTTAAGCGTGGTCTTAGCGGCCCCTTTATCGGTTTGGGCACAAAGCCCTGCACCGGGTTCGGTGGTCGTCATTGCTAACCGCACCGTGCCGGTTGAAAAAATTGACCCTAGCCAAGCCACGCAAATTTTTCTGAAACAGGTACAAACTTGGCCCGATGGCAAGCCCATCCAACCCATAGACATCAAAGAAGGTGCGCCGTTACGCATGGAGTTTTACAGCAAAATTACCGGGCGCAGCCCCGGCCAATTGCGCTCCTATTGGGCGCGGCAAGCCTTTACGGGCATGGGTTTTCCACCGCGCGAGGTAGCCACCGCTGCCGATGTGCATAAAGCGGTGCAAACCACGCCCGGAGCCATTGGCTACCTAGACCGCAAAAGTGCCGATACAGGGGTCAAGGTGCTGCTCGATTCTCACCCTACACCCTAAGCGCCTGTGTCAATTTTTTGGGACAGGATGTGGCACAGTAGCCGGCGTGGGCACCAAAGCCTAGCGCTACTCGTGCGCCTGTTTGCTCCGGCCATTTGGCTCTCGGGGCGCCTTAGCTTTTCGCGCAAATACCTGCTGATTGGAGTGGTGGTGCTGGTGGCTTTGGCCTCGCTCAGTATGCCGCTGTGGCAGCAAGTGCGCCAAGCACGCCACAGTGCCGACACTGAACGCGCTGGCCTGCGCGCTTTTGCACTGCAGGCCGAAGTATTGGCGCAGATGGTGCAACTGCGCGACCAAGCCGTGCGTGGCCCGGCGCTCGATGCCCTGCCCCAAGCCAACCAAGCCTTGGCCGCCTTGGCCCCAGCGCAAACTGATAGCCCCGATGCCCCTTGGGTGCAACTGCAACAGCGCTGGCAGCAGGTGCAGCAACTCGATGCCAGCGCGCCCGCGCAGCGGCGCTTTGCCGTGCTCAATGGGGCTATCAACGCCATGCTGGGGCTGTTGCAGGCCAGTGCGCGCACCTACCGGCTCAATGTGGACTCAGAACTCGATGCCACCTTTGAGCTGCTCACCAGCCGCCTGCCCTTGGTGCTGGACACCTTGGGCAAGCAGCAAGACGCACTGGCCCTGAATACCGGTGATATGGCCTCTTATGCCTTGGGCGCACAAGTGGTGCTCAGTGAGTCTATGCCCGGCCTGAAGGCCGGTGTGGCCCAATTGCTAGAACACCACCCACAAGCCCAAACCCTGCAAACACAACTGCAAGCCCTGCTGGTGGGCATTGTGGCGCAACAAGATGCGGCCGATAAAACCCTAGACGACCCGCAAGCCTTGGACGAGTTGCGCCTGCTGGCCAATGACAACCAACAGCGTGCACGCACCCTGCTGCAAGCCGTTACCCGTTTGGCCGATACGCACCTGCAAGCACGCATCAGCCACTTGCAGTACACCCAATGGACCATTGCTGCCCTGTTGGTGGGTGCCTTGGCCGCCATTGCCTACCTGTTTGTGGGCATTTACCTGTCCACCTTGCGCTCCTTGCGTAGCCTGTCGGAGGGCACCGATGCCTTTTGCGCTGGGCGCTTAGACACGCGCATCCAAATTGATACCCAAGATGAATTGGTGCTGGTAGCGCGCAACTTCAACACCGTGGCGGTAGAGTTTGGCCGCTTGTTAGAGGTGATTCGCGAGCAAAACGAATCGCGCGAACGCGAACTCGAAACCCAAGTGCAAGCACGCACGGCAGAGCTGGCCGAAAAGAACGAACAACTGCGCGCCGTGGGCGACCGGGTGCAAGAAGAACTCAACTTGGCGCGCGCCATGCAGTTGGCCATTTTGCCGCAGCAGTTTCCCGATGAGCCGGGCTGGGCCGTCCATGCCGCCATGTTCCCGGCGCGCGAGTTGGGCGGCGATTTTTACGATGGCTTCATGCTGCCCGATGGGCGCTATGGCATTTTGGTGGCCGATGTCTCGGGCAAGGGCGTAGGGGCGGCGTTTTTTATGGCCGTCTCGCGCACGGTGTTGCTGGATTTGGCCATGAGCGGCCAGCCACCACACCAAGTCTTGGCCCAAGCCAATGACCTGCTGTGCGAGCGCAACCCGATGGACTTGTTCGTCACCGCTTGCTACGGTATTTTTGACCCACGCGATGGCAGCCTGTGCTACGCCAGCGCCGGGCACCATCCACCGCTGCTGCGCCAAGCCGACGGCCAAGTGCGCGAATTGCCCAGCACCCACGATTTAGCGCTGGCGGTGTTTGCCGAGATGAGCTACCTCGACCAGCGCACCACACTGGCCCCCGGTGATACCTTGGTGCTATACACCGATGGCGTAACCGAAGCCTTTTCCCCCGAAGACGAAGCCTATGGCGACGAACGCCTGCGCCACTGGCTGGCCCAAGCCCAACCTGCCCAAGGCCCAGCAGCCTTGGTGGCCTCCTTGGTGCAAGATGTGGAACAATTCGTCAATGGTGCCGAGGCTTCGGACGACCTGACCTGTCTGATTCTCTGTAGAAATTAAGGAGCTCCTGATGGATAGCCCACTGCCCGAACTGCGCCAAAAGACACTGCTGCTGGATTATTCATTGCCAGCCCAATTAGAAGAGCTAGAAAAACTGGCCACTGCCGTAGAAGATGCCCTGCCCGAGCGCCCAGATTTGGCTTTTTCAGCCAACTTGTGTTTAGATGAACTGATTACCAACACCGTGCTGCACGGCCTCAAGGGTGCCGAGGGGCGCATGATTCGGGTGCGTATGAGCATGTCCGATGATTGGCTAGAAATCATCATCAAAGACGATGCCCCCCAGTTTGACCCGTTTGTCGAGGCCCCAACGCCCGACCTGGATTTGGACTTGGACGAGCGCGAAGTGGGCGGTTTGGGCGTGCATCTGGTCAAAACCCTGATGGACGATGCCCGCACCTACTACGATGGCAGCGGCAACCTGATTGTGTTGCTCAAAACCCTGCGTAAAGAAGACTAAGTTGTTGTTGCTTATTTGCTAGAAAGAAAAAAAATGGCTCTCGAATGTACGATTTCAGAACTGGGTGCGGCGCGTGTGGCTTGCATCATTGGCCGTGTGGACAGTGCCACCGCAGGCGCATTAGAAAAATCCCTCACCCCGCTGTTTGACACCCCTGGCCGTCACGCCATTATTGATTTTTCAGCGCTAGATTACATCTCTAGTGCCGGTTTGCGTATCGTGCTGATGTCGGCCAAGCGCGCTAAGCAGGCCCAAGCCCGCTTGGTGCTGTGCGGCATGGCTCCGCACGTACGCGAGGTGTTTGAGATTAGCGGCTTCTTGAAAATTTTAGAAGTAGCTGCCGACCAAGCCGCTGCCCAAGCCATGTTGGCCTAAGCGCTTTACGCAACAACTTAAACCGACAACAGCCAGCAGTTGCGTCCGGCCTCTTTGGCGCGGTACAGGGCGGCATCGGCGCTGCTGAGTAAATTTTTATCTGCGGCTGGGCCTTCGGGCACTTGGCAAGCAGCACCCACGCTTACCGTCACGAAGGGGGCGGCTTCCGAGGCTTTGTGTTCGCGCTCTAGGGCCAGCACAGCGGCTACCACGCGCCGGGCTACTTCGGCAGTGCCTTGGGCATCGGTGTCGGGCAAAATTACTGCCAGCTCCTCGCCGCCATAGCGGGCTACCAAGTCGGTGGTGCGCTGGGTGGCGCTTTGCACCGCTTTGGCAATGGCTTGCAGGCAGGCATCACCTGCTTGGTGGCCGTAGGCATCGTTGTAGCGCTTGAAAAAATCCACATCAATCATCAACAAGCCCACCGGCTCTTGGCGGCGCGCGGCACTGGCACAGGCTTGGGCCAAGCGGTCGTTAAAGTAGCCCCGGTTGGCAATTTGCAGCAGCCCATCGGTGCGCGAGAAGGCTTCTAAGCGCAAATTGGCCTGTTGCAGTTCATCGTTGGCCAAGGCCAACTCGCGTGTGCGCCGGGCTACACGCTCTTCTAGGCGCTGGTTGGCGTGCGCCAGTTCGGTGTTTTGCGCCGACAGCACATGGTAGAGCTTGCCAATCATTTTGAGCAGCGCTTGGGTGCCATTGTCGTGGGTGGAGTTTTCTTGCTCAAAGGCTTGGGCGGCTGACATGCCTTGGCGAATCAGGGCAATTTGCCGCGCCAAAGATTGGTCGATACCCAAAATGTGCATCCCCAGCCACGAGGTCAGGAAGCCGACAAAGGTCTCTGCCGGGTCACTCATCAGGCCGCGCTGTTGCCACATGCTATGCACTTGGGCCACAAACTGCTGGTGCAAGCTCTTGTGTGCCAACACATGGCGCTGGTCGACACCTTCGGCTTGCATCAGCAGTTCTTCGTCACTGAAGTGGTAATGGGTATAGGCCACCAAACGGTCAAAAATCTCGCTCAGTACGGCCTCGCGGGAATCGTCGGTCAAGAAAAGCGAGCGGCTCAACTCGTTGAACAAATCTACCAAGGCATGGTGCTGTTCATCGACTTCGGTGAGGCCGGTGACAAAATTCTGATCCCAGACAAAGGTATCCATAGCGGCGGACTCGTTTTCGGGCAAGTGGTGGGAAAAGGGCGGGCCACAGGGGCGCGAAGGTGTGGGCGGTATTATGGCGCGCTGCTAAGACAGTAAAACTACGCACTGGCCGCAACGGCGCTTAAACGCTGCAAATCTTGGGCGCTTAACCAGCGCCACTGGCCGGGTGCTAAATCTGCTGGTAACACCAACTGGCCAATTTGGCGGCGGTGCAAGCCCTCTACCCGGTTGCTCACGGCGGCCAACATGCGCTTGACTTGGTGGTATTTGCCTTCGGTCAGGGTTAAATCTAAAGTGTGCTCATCCACCAAGCTGCAAGCGGCGGCGCGCACCGGCTTGGGGTCATCGTCTAGCACCACACCGGCCAGCAAACGTTCTATTTGCTCAGGCGTAATCGCATGTTTGGCGGTGATGCGGTAAATTTTGGGCACATGCTTTTTGGGCGAACTCATGCGGTGGATAAACTGCCCATCGTCACTGAGCAGCAACAGGCCGGTGGTGTCTTGGTCTAACCTGCCGACGGCTTGCACGCCCTGAATGGCGCTTTTCACCGGCCTTTGGCGCAGGGGTGCAGGCAGCAGGGTGTAGATGCTGGGGTAGGTGGAGGGCTTTTGCGAGCATTCGGTACCTGCTGGTTTGTGCAGCATGACATAAGCATGGGCAAAGTAGGCCCAATCAACCCCCTGCACCCGAAAGCGCAGCCCCTCTGGCTCAAACTGCGCCGTGGCATCGAGGCACTGCACCGGGGGCTGCTCTGGCCCAGCGGCATAGACTTCTACCCAGCCCTGTTGTACCAAACCCGCGCACACACGGCGCGTACCAAAACCTTGAGAATACAGAATATCTTGTAATTGCATGGGCAAATTTAAGCGTTGGCAGCAGGCGTAGCCGCCAAAGATTGGTGCAGGGCGACAAAGGCTTGGGTGAGCTTGTGCCGGGGGTCTAGGTAAATCATGGGCGTGGCTTGTTGGTGCGATTCGCGCACCTTGATAGATTGCGGCAAATAGGGTTGCAACACCGGCAACCCCTCGTCCAACAATTCTTGCACCAGCCGTTGCGGCAAGCTGGCACGCGCCTGAAACTGGTTGACCACAATGCCGCGCACTTGCAAGTTGGCATTGTGGTCGGCGCGGATTTCTTGCACATTGGCCAACAGGGTGTAAAGCGCTTGGCGCGAAAAATCATCGCAATCAAACGGAATCAGGCAACCGGCTGCACCCATCAAGGCCGAGCGCGTATAAAAATTGAGCGCTGGCGGGGTGTCAATGTAGATGCGTTCGTAGTCTTGCGCCAAGGCTTGCAGCGCTTCGCGCAATTTGTAGATTTTGTGCCGCGACTCTAGCTTGGTTTGCAACTCATCGAGCAACGGGCTAGAAGCCATCAAATCCAACTGGGCAAACGGGGTGCGTTGCACAAAATGCGTGGGTGGCAATGGGTGAAAGCTAAAGCCCAAGGTTTGCTCAAAAAAATGCGCCACGCCCGGTTGCTCTGGTGCGGGTGCATGGCCCAATAAATAGGCGCTAGAGTTGCCTTGCGCGTCTAGGTCAATCACCAAGGTGCGTAGCCCTTGGCTGGCGCTGATGGCGGCCAGATTGCAGGTGATGGTGGATTTGCCCACTCCACCTTTCTGGTTGAACACGACAAGAGGCATGGCGATGGATTCCTTAGACGCTAAACAGGCAAACCACCACCCAGCAGGGCACGGCGGCACGACACAGCAGGCATGGCAAAGACACCCGCAGCGCAGTGATTATGGGACAGGCGGGCGTGGGACAATCCGCGCTTATTTATCCTTGGTACGGGCCTGTTCGGCCCTCAAGCCCCATGACCGATTTTTCTGCCGCCATTTCTACCGCCTTCACCCTGAGTGATTTTGATTTTGTTCTGCCGCCAGAGCATATTGCCCAACACCCTACGGCACAGCGCAGTGCCTCGCGCTTGCTCGATGGCCGGGGCGCGCAACCCGTCAATCGTATCTTCCGCGACCTGCCTGGCCTGCTGCGTGCCGGTGATTTGCTGGTGTTTAACGATACCCGCGTGCTCAAAGCGCGCATTTTTGGCGAGAAAGCCAGCGGCGGCAAACTAGAACTGCTGATTGAGCGCGTACTAAGCGACCACGAAGTGGTAGCCCACATGAAGGTGAGTAAAAAACCCCAGCCCGGTGCCACCTTGCACTTGGCTGGTGGCTGCCACGGCGGCGGTTTTGATGCCGTGCTGCTGGGGCGCTACCCCGATGAGAACGGCCCGCTGTTTCGTTTTGCGCTGCATGGCCCCGCCCAAGAAAGCGCTTGGGAGTTAATGGAGCGCCACGGCCACCTGCCCCTGCCGCCCTACATAGAGCGCCAACAAAACCAAGCCCATGACCCCAACGCTGCCGAAGATGCCCAGCGCTACCAAACCGTGTTTGCGCGCGCCCCCGGTGCCGTGGCTGCCCCCACCGCTGCGCTGCACTTTGATGAGGAGGTGCTGGCCGCACTGGCCGCCCAAGGTGTGGAATGCGCCAGCGTGACGCTGCATGTGGGCGCAGGCACTTTTCAGCCGGTAAAAACCGAAAATTTGGCCGAACACCAAATGCACAGCGAATGGTACGAGGTGCCGCTGGCCACGCTGGCCGCGCTAGAACGCTGCCGCCAGCGCGGCGGGCGCGTGGTGGCGGTAGGCACTACCACGGTGCGTACCTTAGAGTCTTGGGCGCGCACAGGCCACACCACCGGCGAGACCAATATCTTTATTACGCCGGGGTTTGAGTTTCAGGTGGTCAATTTGTTGCTGACCAACTTCCATTTGCCCAAAAGCACGCTGATGATGCTGGTCAGTGCCTTTGCCGGTTATGCACCAGTGATGGGCTTGTACCATTACGCCATTAAGCGCAATTACCGCTTTTTTAGCTATGGCGATGCCATGTTGTTAGAGCGCTGCGCTGCCACTACCCAAGCCCTGAACCATGTGAACCATGCTCCTTCAAGTCTTGCGCCTTGGCCGCTGCACGCACCGCTCGCCTAGACACCTTGGCCACCGAGCAAGCCATATCCAGCGCCGCAAAGCCCACCGGCTCCCCGCGCAAGGCGCTGGCAATGATGTTGTCCGCCCAAGCGATGCCGCAGGGCTTAATCGGCTCCAACTGCGTAGGCTGTGGGCCGCGCCATTGCTCTAGCAGGCCAAACAAGCGCGCTTTGGCTTGGGCACCTTCTTCGGCAGTGACGGGCGGATACACCGGCGCTGGGGGCTGGTAACGAGGGGTAGCAGGCGCTTGGCTGCCAGCTGGCACTGGCACCACCGGCAAACGTGGTGGCGGGCGTTGATTATTGAGCCATGCGGGGTCAAACAAGGCCCAATCGTTGAGCGCCATCACCTGCACCACCCAGCCCAAGGGTTTGCCCAAACTGGCCGCATGGTCAAGCAGCTGCTGGCATTGCAGCGCATTGGGCAAAGCAGGGCGTTTTTTGGCATGGCGCACCTGCTGCCAAGCCGCTAGCGCGCTTTGGTCTTCGGGGCTTTGCAGGGCGGCTAAAAACAAAGATGATGACGACGATGGCTGCTCCACCGCAGGCGCTAGTTCTAGCGGTGGCGGTGGCGGCGCTTCCGTTATCTTTATCGGTTCAAATTCGTTACATCCGTTCTGGGTGGCAATTTCTGCACTGCTGGCGGAAAAATCACCACCTGCGGCTGCTAAAAACGCCACCTCGGTAGGTAGATTTTCTACAAGGGCGGGCACCAAAGCTGCCTCATTCACCCGATAAATATGGGTGCTGATGCCCGGCATTTTGCCCACCTGCA
>CAYMAC010000028.1:0-32126 GCA_964388325.1 uncultured Simplicispira sp.
ACCGCTTTCCCTGGTCAACCCGGCTTGACTCCTTTCGGCTTCAAGCCTCATCCTTTAGGATGAGGTGATTGACAGCGGGTATTCTGCAAGAAACAACAGGGGCCACGCTATGCAAGAACTGTGCGCGCCGTGGTTTAGGTACAGGTGGCCTTGACGAAATCGGGCAGCGCCGGGTAGCCTTCAGACAGGGTGAGCACCTCGTAGCCGGTGGGCGTGACCAGCACGGTATGCTCCCACTGCGCCGACAGGCTGCGGTCTTTGGTGATGATGGTCCAGCCATCGTTGCCCAGCTCTTTGATGTCGCGCTTGCCCGCATTGAGCATTGGCTCGATGGTAAAAATCATGCCGGGCTTGAGTTCTTCTAAGGTGCCGGGGCGGCCATAGTGCAGCACCTGCGGTTCTTCATGGAATTTTTGCCCGATACCGTGGCCGCAAAACTCACGCACCACCGACAGGCCGTGGCCTTCGGCAAATTTTTGGATGGCATGACCAATATCGCCCAAGCGTGCGCCGGGCTTGACCTGCAAAATACCAATCCACATCGCCTCGTAGGTCAGGGCGCACAGGCGCTTGGCGGCAATGGAGCATTCGCCAATCAGGTACATGCGGCTGCTGTCACCATACCAGCCATCGTCGGTAACCACGGTCACGTCCACATTGACGATATCACCCTTTTTCAAAGGCTTGTCGTTGGGGATGCCGTGGCAAACCACATGGTTGACCGAGGTACACAAATTGCCGGGATAGGCCGGGTAGCCCGCTGGCTGGTAGCCAATGGTGGCCGAGCGCGTGCCTTGGCGCGCCATGCACTCGGCACCGATGCGGTCAATCTCTAGCGTGGTGATGCCGGGTTGGATATGGGGGGTGATGGCGTCTAGCACTTCAGAGGCCAGACGGCAGGCCCGGCGCATCGCGTCGATTTCCGGGGCTGTTTTAATGGTGATGCTCATAGGCCAGTGATTATCCCATTGCCCTTTGCCATTGCCCACAGCGGGGCCTTGGGACGGGGTGGGCCGGTAAAATGGCCGCTTCTGCTGGCGCTGTCCAGCCTGCCCATCATTTACCCAACTAGGCCGCCAACGTGACCTTGCATATCACCACGCTTGTGGGCGCTAACGCCCTCAGCCCCTTTCGCGCCCAGCAACTTTTGCCCGCGCTCCAAGCCATCCACCCCAAAATTGTGTCGATTGGCGCACACTTTGTCCATCTGGTGGCCACCGATGTTGCACCCGCCGCCAATACCCTAGAGCGTCTGGCCGCCTTGCTCACCTATGGCGAGCCTTACGCAGGCCCTACCGAAGGCCCGACGCTGATGGTTACGCCGCGCTTGGGTACGGTATCGCCTTGGGCCTCTAAAGCCACTGATATTGCCCACAATTGTGGTTTGGCGGTGCGCCGCATTGAGCGCGTGACGCAATACCACCTCACACTGTCATCGGGCCTATTGAGCAAGCCGAGTTTGAATGCCGAGCAACTCCAACAAGTGGCCGACCTGCTGCACGACCGCATGACTGAATCGGTAGTGCCTGACCTGAGCGGCGCACAAGCCCTGTTTACCGAGCTGCCCGCACAAGCGATGGAGCAGGTGGATGTGTTGGGCGGTGGCCGCGCCGCGCTGGAAAGCGCCAACAAGCAATGGGGCTTGGCACTGGCCGATGACGAAATCGATTATTTGGTCAATGCCTTCCAAGGCTTGCAGCGCAACCCCACCGACGTAGAGTTGATGATGTTCGCGCAGGCCAACAGCGAGCACTGCCGCCACAAGATTTTTAACGCCCAATTCACCATTGATGGCGCAGCCCAAGACAAAAGCCTGTTTGCGATGATTCGCAACACGCACCAACTGGCACCGCAGCACACCGTCGTTGCCTACTCTGACAATGCCTCCATCATGGAAGGCTCGTCGGTAGAGCGTTTTGTTGCCCGGATGCAAGGCGATGCCAACAGCTACCAAAAAGAGCAGGCCACCCACCATGTGCTGATGAAGGTAGAAACGCACAACCACCCCACGGCCATCTCGCCCTTCCCCGGTGCCTCTACCGGCGCGGGTGGTGAAATCCGTGACGAAGGTGCTACTGGGCGCGGCTCCAAACCCAAGGCCGGCCTGACGGGCTTTACCGTGTCCAAACTTTGGGATGGCGCTTCTGACCAAGCAGGCGGAAAACCCGGCCATATCGCCAGCCCGCTGCAAATCATGGTTGAAGGCCCATTGGGCGGCGCAGCTTTTAACAACGAGTTTGGCCGTCCCAACTTGGCCGGTTATTTCCGCGAATACGAGCAAACCGTGGCCGGTGTGCAACGCGGCTACCACAAGCCCATCATGATTGCCGGTGGCTTGGGCGTGATTGATGCCGAGCAAACGAAAAAAGTCGAATTCCCTGCCGGTTCGCTGCTGATTCAACTCGGTGGGCCGGGGATGCGGATTGGCATGGGCGGCAGTGCGGCCAGCTCGATGGCCACGGGCACGAATGCCGCTGAACTCGATTTTGACTCGGTGCAACGTGGCAACCCCGAAATTGAGCGCCGCGCCCAAGAAGTGATTAACCACTGCTGGGCACAGGGCGACAAGAACCCCATTTTGGCGATTCACGATGTCGGCGCGGGCGGCCTGTCCAATGCCTTCCCAGAGTTGACCAACGATGCCGGTCGTGGGGCGCATTTTGACCTGCGTGCGGTGCAATTAGAAGAGTCTGGCCTGTCGCCCAAAGAAATTTGGAGTAACGAAAGCCAAGAGCGCTATGTGCTGGCGATTGCCCCCGAATCGTTGGAGCAGTTCCGTGCCTTTTGTGAACGCGAGCGCTGCCCCTTTGCCGTGATTGGTACGGCCACCGAGCAGCGCCGGTTGGTGCTGGAAGACACCACAGCGACGGCAGCAGACCAGAAATTCCCGGTCGATATGCCCATGTCGGTGTTGTTGGGCAAGCCACCCAAGATGCACCGCGATGTTCAAACCGTGCAGCGCGCTTTCCAGCCTATGGAACTGATGGGGGTGAATCTGCAAAAAGCCATCATTGATGTACTGAGTCACCCCACGGTGGCCTCCAAACGCTTCCTCATCACCATTGGCGACCGCGCCGTGGGTGGCTTGACGCACCGTGACCAGATGGTGGGGCCGTGGCAAATTCCGGTGGCCGATGTGGCCGTGACGCTGGCCGATTTCAAGGGCTTTGCTGGTGAAGCCATGGCGATGGGTGAGCGCACTCCGCTGGCCGCCTTGGATGCCCCGGCTTCGGGTCGCATGGCGATTGCCGAAGCCATCACCAACCTGTTGGCTGCACCGATAGACTTGTCGCGCGTCAAATTGTCGGCCAACTGGATGGCCGCTTGCGGCGAGCCGGGCGAAGATGCTGCCCTGTACGAAACGGTAAAAGCCGTGGGCATGGAGCTGTGCCCAGCCTTGGGTATCTCGATTCCGGTGGGCAAAGATTCGCTGTCCATGCGTACCCAATGGCAGCACGCTGGCGAAAGCCATAAAGTGGTGTCGCCCGTCAGCCTCATCATCACCGCCTTTGCCACCTTGGCCGATGTGCGCGGTACGCTCACCCCACAACTGAACGCGCAAGAAGAAGACACTACGCTGCTGTTGGTTGATTTGGGCAAGGGCCAGCACCGCATGGGTGGCAGCATTTTGGGCCAAGTGCTGAACCAATCGGGCGATGTGGTGCCCGATTTGGACGACGCCCAAGACCTGATGCAATTGGTCAAGGCCATCAACACCCTGCGCGCCCAAGGGCAAATTTTGGCCTACCATGACCGCAGCGATGGCGGCTTGCTGGCAGCGGTGGCCGAAATGGCCTTTGCGGGCCATGTGGGTGTGGCCTTGAATGTCGATATGCTGGTCACAGAAGGCGATGGCATCAGCGACAGCCGCATGGACACCGGCGACTCTAAGAACTGGGCGCAGCAAGTCAGCGCCCGCCGCGAGGAACTGACGCTCAAAGCCCTGTTCAGTGAAGAGTTGGGCGTGGTGCTGCAAGTACGCACCACCGAGCGCAACGCCATCATGCAAACCTTGCGTGAGCATGGGTTGTCCAAATTTAGCCACTTTATCGGCAAGACCCGTCCGCTCAGCTCTGGCATCGATGCGGGCAAGGGCCAATTGTCTATCTGGCGCGATGCCAAAGAAGTGTTCAGCGCCCCCTTGGCCGACCTGCACCAAGTCTGGGACAGCGTGAGTTGGAAAATCTGCCAGCAGCGCGACAACCCCGCCTGTGCCGATGCCGAACATGCCGCCGCTGGCGACCCGCAAGACCCCGGTATGCACGTCCACCTGACGTTTGACCCAGCAGACAATGTGGCCGCGCCGTTCCTGAACCTCTCGCGCCCCAAAGTGGCCGTGTTGCGTGAGCAGGGGGTTAACTCCCACGTTGAAATGGCCTATGCCTTCACCGAGGCCGGTTTTGAGGCGGTGGATGTCCACATGACCGACCTGCAAACCGGCCGCGTGCGCCTGCAAGATGTGCACGGCGTGGTGGCCTGCGGTGGCTTTAGCTACGGTGACACCTTGGGCGCGGGCATTGGTTGGGCGCGCTCCATCACCTTTAACCCGGTGCTGGCCGAGCAGTTCCAAGGCTTCTTTGCCCGCCCAGACACCTTTGGTTTGGGCGTGTGCAACGGCTGCCAAATGTTTGCCGAACTGGCCGACATCATCCCCGGCGCACAAAATTGGCCGCGTTTTACCACCAACCAAAGCGAGCGCTTTGAAGCCCGCCTGAGCATGGTTGAAGTGTTGGAGTCGCCCAGCATCTTCTTGCAAGGCATGGCGGGTAGCCGCCTGCCGATTGCCGTGGCGCACGGCGAGGGCTATGCCAACTTCAAGCACCGGGGCAATGCAGCCCAAGTGCTGGCGGCGATGCGCTTTGTAGATAACACCGGCGCAGCCACCGAGCGTTACCCGTTCAACCCGAATGGCAGCGCTGGCGGCCTGACCGGTGTGACTACCGCTGATGGCCGCTTTACCGCCATGATGCCGCACCCCGAGCGCGTGTTCCGCAACATCCAAATGAGCTGGACGGACTTGGTTGCTACGGGCGGCCTCACAGCGGCCAGCCCGTGGATGCACCTGTGGCGCAATGCGCGCCGTTGGGTGGGTTAAACCAGCTGCCCCTTAGCGGCGTACCTTGGCCGGTACGTCCGCTTGGGCCAGTTTACGCACCGGCTCTTTCTTTTTGGCTGTGGTGGTGCCGGGGCGCTCTTTGGCCATGACAGCCCGTTTGCCACTCACTTTGGCGCGTGTGGTACTGGTAGTGGTGTTCTTAGCGACAGAAGTACCTTTTTTGGCTGCTGCTACGTTGGTTTTGAGCTGCACTGGCAAAAACAACACCACTTCTTGGCCGGGCTTGAAGCTGGCCTTGGCCTTCACATCGTTCCAATCGGCCACACTGGCCGGGCTAACCCGATAACGCTGCGCCAGCGTGAGCACGGTGTCGCGCTTTTTGGCGCGCACCACGGTGCGCCGGGTGACAATTTCGGGGGTGAGGGCAATATGGCCGTTGTCGGCTACATGTTCGGCCACATCTTCGCGCGTAGTGGTAGAGCGCGGCACCATCAGCGCCGAACCGGCCTTAATCAACATACGCGGCGGGATGTTGTTGAGGGCGCGCAATTCGCTTTCGGGCATTCCGGCGCGTTGTGCGGCTTCGGCCACGCTCATGGTTTGGGGCACCGTCCAGACGGTCCAGCTGGCGTATTGGCCTTGGTTGTGCGCTTCTAGGTTACGCTGAAAAACTTTGGCATTGTCCCAAGGCAACAAAATTTGCGGCGTGCCAGCGGCCAAAATCACCGGTTTGTTGTGCGATGGGTTGAGCGCACGAAAATTGGCCTCGCTCACTCCGGCCAGTTTGGCCACCAAAGCCACATCAATATCGTGCGTGATGTCCACGGTTTGAAAGTAGGGGTGGTTTTCAATCAGCGGCAGTTCAGTTTTGAAGGCATCGGGGTTGGCGACGATGTTTTTGACGGCCTGCAACTTGGGCACATACATGCGCGTTTCGGCGGGCATGTTCAGGTCGGTATAGCGCGTGCCCAAACCGGCCTTTTGGTTGCGCGCAATAGCCCGGCCCACGCTGCCTTCACCCCAGTTGTAGGCGGCCAAGGCCAGATGCCAGTCGCCAAACATGCCGTGCAGTTTTTGCAAATAATCCAGTGCTGCACGGGTGGAGGCCAACACGTCGCGCCGGTCATCGCGAAACACGTTTTGCTTGAGGTCAAAATAGGTGCCGGTGGCGGGCATAAATTGCCACATGCCAGCGGCTTTGGCGCTAGAAACCGCTTGCGGATTGAAAGCACTTTCGATGTAGGGCAGCAGGGCCAATTCGGTGGGCATACCCCGGCGCTCTAATTCTTCCACAATATGGAAAAGATATTTACTAGAGCGCTCGGTCATGCGCTGCATGTAGTCGGGGCGGTTGGCGTACCACTGTTCGCGGTCTTGCACCAATTCATGCTCTAAATCGGGCATGGCAAAACCGCGTCGGATGCGGTCCCACAAGTCTGCCGGGGTAAACAGGGGCGCTACCGCACCATTGCCTGCTTTGGCCGGGGTGAGGGGTTGTAAAGACTTGTCAGCACCTAGGGCGCTGTAGCCTTGGCTTTGCCAAGTGGTGCTATCGGTATCGCCAGTGCTGGCAGTGGTAGCAGGGTTGCTGCCCAAGGTAGCGGCGCAGCCCGATAACAGCAGGGCACCGGCCAAGCAGGTCAGAGACAGAATTTGCATGGTTAAAAATTATTTTTCCATTCCCGCAGCGTAGCCAGCACGGCTACGGCATCAGCGGGGTTAAGACATGAGGAAGGGGCCTGCGCTTGCGCTGCCGCTGCTACGGCAGGAACGCGGCAGCGTAGGAAGGGGTTGATTTGCTGCTCTAGGCCGATTTGCGAGGGCAAAGTGGGCTGCTGCTGGGCGCGCAGGGCTTGGCATTGCTGTTGGTATTGCGCCAACACTGCATTGTCAGGCTCTACAGCGCGTGCAAACTGCAGGTTGGACAGCGTGTATTCGTGCGCGCAGCAAACGCGCGTATCGGCTGGCAAGGCTGCCAGCGTGTCTAAAGAGGCCAGCATTTGTGCCGGTGTGCCCTCAAACAAGCGGCCACAACCGCCCGAAAACAAGGTATCGCCGCAAAACAGCAGCGGCGCTTGTTCTGGCACGTTGGCGTAGTAGGCAATGTGGCCTGCCGTGTGGCCGGGCACATCGAGCACCGCAAACGACAAGCCCAAGGCGTTGACCTGTTGGCCGCCTTGCAGCGGCACGGTGCCTGCGGGCATGGCCTCTTGGGCCGGGCCGTACACCGTGGCACCAGTGGCTGCACACAGGGCGGCTATACCCCCAACATGGTCACTGTGGTGGTGCGTGACTAGAATGGCCTGCAATTGCAAGCCTAGGCGGTCTAGCGCTTGCAACACGGGCGCGGCATCGCCGGGGTCAATCACCAGAGCCTGGCCTGCATCGTGCAGCATCCAGATATAGTTATCGGAAAAAGCGGGCAGTGGTAGCAGATTCATGAGCACAGAAATTATAGATTTGCACCATTGGTTCGATTCTGCGCCGGGACGCTACCTGTTGCAATGGGAGCAGGGGTGTTTTGATGGGGCCGTGGCCGATATTTTTGGCTACCACGCGCTGCAGATAGGGATGCCCTTGCTCGATGGCTTGCAGGGCAGCCGCATCCCGCACCGCTGGCGCGCAGCTGGGGCCACCTTTGTGGCTGGCCCCGGTGCCGGCCCCGCGCCCCACGTACTGCTGCACAGCGGGGCGCTGCCGTTTGCCGATAATAGTTTAGATTTGGTGTTGCTGCCGCATACCCTAGAACTCAGCCCAGACCCCCATGCTGCCCTGCGCGAGGTGGCCCGGGTGTTGGTGCCCGAAGGGCGGGTAGTCATCAGTGGTATCAACCCGCTTAGTTTGTGGGGGCTGCACCAGCGCCGATTTTTACACCGCTGGGGCGGGCCGTGGTATCTGCCCGAAGACTGCGAGTTCATTACCCCTTGGCGTTTGCGCGATTGGTTGCAGCTGCTCAGTTTTGAGCTGGGGACGATGCAGTTTGGCTGCTACCGCCCCGCTTTACGCACCGAGGCTTGGCTACGCCGTTTTGCTTGCCTAGACCGGCTTGGCCCCCATGCTTGGCCCATATTGGGGGCGGGCTATTTTGTCGTGGCCATTAAGCGTGTGCATGGTATGCGCTTGCTAGAGCCTGCATGGCGCCATCGGCCAGCACCCGCTATGCCGGGGGTGTCGGCCATTAACCGCAGCAGCGACTCGGCACAGCACCATCAAAACCACCGATAGGAAAAATACGTGAACGAGGTTGAAATTTATACCGATGGCGCTTGCAAAGGCAACCCCGGCCCCGGTGGCTGGGGGGCATTGTTGCGCGCTGGCAGCGCAGAAAAAGAGCTGTGCGGCGGCGAGTTAAACACCACCAACAACCGCATGGAGCTGCTGGCGGTGATAGAGGCACTATCGGTACTCAAGCGCCCCTGTGCGGTCGATTTATACCTAGACAGCCAATATGTGCGCCAAGGCATTACCGAGTGGATTCACGGCTGGAAGGCCAAAGGCTGGAAAACCGCCAGCAAGCAGCCGGTCAAAAACGTAGAACTTTGGCAGCGCCTCGATGCCCTGGTGCATGGCGGCCAGCATCACATTGCTTGGCATTGGGTCAAAGGCCATTCCGGCCACCCCGGCAACGAGCGCGCTGATGCGCTTGCCAATCGGGGCGTAGAACAGGCGTTGGGCCGCTAAAGCAGGAGCAGCATGGGTAGTAAAAAAGCAATCTATGGCTGGATAGCCGCCTTGGGCATAGTAGCCTCGGGGGCTGCGGCATGGTGGTGGCAGCAGCCAGCCGCCCCCACGGCCAGCAAAGCCGCCCGTGCCGCCACCGGTTCAGGCCCGGCCAAGCCCGTAAGCGTAGAAGTGGCCCCAGTGCGTAGCACCGATTTGCGCGATGAATTGCAGGCGGTGGGCAGTTTGCGCTCGCGCCGCAGTGTGGTGCTCCGCCCGGAAGTCAGTGGGCGCGTGCTGGCCTTGAATTTTGTCGATGGAGCCAAAGTGCGCCAAGGGCAATGGTTGGTGCAATTGGATGACCAATTGCCGCAAGCGCAAATTCAGCAAGCCAAGGCCGAACTGTCTGTTGCCCGTGCCAACCACCAACGCAACCAAGAACTGGTGGCCCAAGGCTTTATCAGCCAGCGCTCTTTGGATGAAAGCGCCGCCCAGTGGGAAGTAGCGCAAGCCAAGCTGGCGCTGGCCCAAGCTACGGCGGCACGGCTGCGCCTGGTGGCCCCGTTTGCTGGCGTGGTGGGCATTGGCAATGTGCATGTGGGCGATTACCTCAAAGATGGTAGCGACATCATCCACATCGAAGACATGGACGGCCTGCTGGTAGATTTTCGGGTGCCCGAGCGCTACCAAAGCCAAATTCGGCGCGGCCAAACCGTGCGTATCACCTTAGATGCTTTGCCGGGGACAGAATACAGCGCCAGCGTGCAAGCGCTAGACCCGCTGATTGATACCAATGGGCGCTCTTTGGCCGTGCGCGCCAGCTTAGACAACCGCAATGGCGCCCTGCGCCCCGGTATGTTTGCGCGTATCCATCTGGCCTTAGACCATCGCCTCCAAGCGCGCATGGTGCCCGAGGCCGCCATTGTGCCGCAGGGCCAAACGCCCATCGTCTGGAAGTTCGCGCCCGCCGCCGATGGCCAATCCGGGCAGGTGTACCGCACCCCGGTGCAATTGGGTTTGCGCCGCGATGGCTGGGTCGAAATCACCCAAGGCTTGCAAGCCACTGACAGCGTGGTTACGGCAGGGCAGCAGCGCTTGCGCCAAGACGGTGCTAAGGTGCAGTTGTTTGTGCCCACGGCAGGCGGGGCCTAAACCATGCAGTTGGCCGAAATCTCGATTCGCCGCCCGGTGCTGGCCACGGTGCTATCGTTGTTGGTGTTGTTGATTGGTGCCGTCAGCTTTAACAGCTTATCGGTGCGCGAATACCCCAAAATTGACGAGCCTGTGGTTACGGTATCGGTATCCTATGCCGGTGCCTCTGCCGAGGTGGTCGAATCCCAAGTTACTAAACCGCTAGAAGATTCGATTGCGGGCATTGATGGCGTGGATGTGCTCACCTCCATCAGCCGGGCCGAGCGCAGCCAAATTTCGGTGCGCTTTCGCTTAGAAAAAGATGCCGACAATGCCGCTGCCGAAGTGCGCGACCGCACCGCGCGCGTGCGTAGCCGCCTGCCCGATGGTGTCGATGAACCCGTCATTGCCAAGGTAGAGGCCGATGCCTTTCCGGTGATGTGGTTGGCCTTTAGCAGCGACCGGCGCACACCCTTAGAAATCAATGAGCTGCTCAATCGCATCGTCAAACCGCGCCTGCAAACCGTGATTGGCGTGGCCGATGTGCCCATTTATGGCGAGCGTCGCTATGCCATGCGCGTCTGGCTAGACCCGCAGCGGCTGGCCGCCTACCGCTTAACGCCCCAAGATGTGGAAGAGGCCATTCGGCGCAACAATTTAGAGCTACCCGCTGGGCGCATCGAGTCGCAGCAGCGCGAGTTCAGCGTCACTTCGCAAACCAGCTTGGTGCAAGCCGAGCAATTTGCCCAACTGGTGATTCGCACTGTGAATGGCTTTCCGGTGCGTTTGCGCGATGTGGCCCAAGTAGAAGAAGGCCCTGCCAGTGACCGCAGCAAAGTGCGCCTGAATGGCCGTGAAGCTATCTCTGTGGGCGTGATTCGCCAAGCCACGGCCAATCCGCTGGAGTTGTCTGCCGGGGTGCGCGCCATGTTGCCTACCTTGCAAGCCGATTTGCCCGCCGATGTGAAAGTGGAAGTGGCCAACGACAACTCCGTGTTTATCGACCGCTCAGTCAAAAGTGTCTATCAAACCATTGCCGAGGCGGTGGTGCTGGTGGCTTTGGTGATTTTTGTTTTTTTACGCACCCTGCGCGCTTCTGTCATCCCGATTGTCACCATTCCGGTCAGTTTGGTGGGTACCTTTGCGCTCATGCAGTGGGCCGGGTTTTCTATCAACACCCTCACGCTGTTGGCGTTGGTATTGGCGATTGGTTTGGTGGTGGACGATGCCATCGTGATGCTAGAAAACATCTACCGCCACATTGAAGAAGGCATGGAGCCGTTTGCAGCGGCTATCCAAGGGGCGCGTGAAATCGGCTTTGCCATCGTCGCCATGACCTTGACGCTGGTGGCCGTGTATGCGCCTTTGGCCTTTACGCCAGGGCGTACCGGGCGTTTGTTTGTCGAGTTTGCTTTGGCGCTGGCCGGGGCGGTGCTGGTGTCGGGCTTTGTCGCCCTGACGCTATCGCCCATGATGTGTTCTCTGCTGCTCAAGCACAACCCGCAGCCGCATTGGTTTGACCGCACGATGGAGCGCGCGCTTACCGGTTTGTCCAACGCCTATGGCCGCCTGTTGCGCTGGCTGCTCACCGCCCGTTACCGGGGGGCCGGAGCGCTGGGTGGGGCGTTGTTGCAAGCCCGTTGGTTGGTGCTATTGCTGATGGCCGCCAGTGGGCTGGCGCTGTGGTGGATTTATCCGCAAATGAAGCAGGAACTGTCACCGCTGGAAGACCGGGGCACGATTGTGGCCAACATCACCGCCCCCGATGGCGCTACGCTCGATTACACCAATCGCTATGCACTGGAACTGGAGCAAATAGGGCGCGATTACCCCGAGTTTGACCGTATTTTTGCCAACATCGGCAACCCCACCGTGTCGCAGGGCAGCGTCATCTATCGCACTGTCGATTGGGAGCAGCGCAGCCGCAGCAGCTTAGATTTAGCGCGCCAATTGCAACCACGTTTGGCCAGCTTGCCGGGGGTGAATGCCTTTCCAATTACCCCGCCCTCTTTGGGGCAGGGCTTTCGTTCGCGCCCCTTGCACTACGTTATCCAAACCTCTGACAGCTACGAAAACCTCAGTGCCGTAGCCGAGAAAATGCTGGCCGAAATGGCTAAAAACCCCGGCATCCTGTCGCCGGATGTGGATTTGCGCCTGAACAAACCCGAACTTCGCATTGAGGTGAACCGCGAACGCGCCGCCGATATGGGCGTGCAGGTGGACGCAGTGGCCAAAACCATCGAAACCATGCTGGGCGGGCGCACCGTGACACGCTACCAGCGCGATGCCGAGCAATACGATGTGATAGTGCAAACCCAAGCCAGTGGCCGTACTACCCCCGAAGACATTGAACGCATCTATGTGCGCGGCCAGCAAGACACCATGATTGCGCTGTCGGCCTTGGTAACGGTGCGCGAAAGCGTTAGCCCGCGTGAGCTGAACCACTTTGGCCAGCGCCGCTCGGCCACCATCACCGCCAATTTGGCCCCCGACTACGCCTTGGGCGAAGCCTTGGCCTTTATGGATGCCACCGCAGCACAGGTGCTTAAACCCGGTTACACCACTGATTTGAACGGCACCTCGCGCGAGTTCCGCAGCGCCCAAGGGGCTTTAGGCGTGGTGTTTGTGCTGGCGCTGGTGTTTATTTATTTGGTATTGGCGGCCCAATTTGAGAGCTTTATCGACCCACTGGTGATTATGTTGTCCGTGCCGCTGTCGATGGTGGGGGCGCTGTGGGCCTTGCAGTGGAGCGGCGGCTCGCTCAATGTCTATTCACAAATTGGCTTGATTACCTTGGTGGGTTTAATTACCAAACATGGCATTTTGCTGGTGGAGTTTAGCAACCAGTTGCGCCAGCAGGGGCTGGAAATGGTCGATGCGCTGGTGCAAGCCTCGGCGCAGCGCCTACGGCCTATTTTGATGACTACCGCCGCTATGGTGCTGGGGGCTGTGCCTTTGGCCTTGGCCAGTGGTGCTGGTGCTGAAACCCGGCAGCAAATTGGCTGGGTGATTGTGGGCGGCATGGGGGTGGGCACGGTGTTGACGATTTTTGTCGTCCCCACCATGTATGCGCTCTTGGCCCGCCGCCGCGTGCCCGGAGCGCGAGGGCAGGGCAGCCACTAAAGCTTCTTAAAAGCCCGTGGCTGCCACCGCTCAGGGGCAGACTTTTTAGACCTGCACGCTCTCTAGCGCAGCGTTCAAGGTCGCGCTGGGGCGCATGATGGCATCGAGCTTTTGCTCATCGGGCAGGTAGTAGCCGCCAATGTCCACTGGCTGGCCTTGCACGCTGTTGAGTTCATCGACAATTTTTTGCTCGTTGTCGGCCAGTTGTTTGGCCAAGGGGGCAAACTGGGCTGCCAAGGCGGCATCTTCGGTTTGTGCGGCCAATTCTTGCGCCCAATACAGGGCCAAGTAGAACTGGCTGCCACGGTTGTCCAACTGGCCAGTTTTGGGGCTGGGGTTTTTGTTGTTGTCCAGTAGTTTGCCGGTGGCCGCATCCAAGGTTTTGGCCAGCAGTTTGGCTTTGGCGTTGTGCTCTTTAATGCCCAAGTCTTCTAGCGATACCGCCAGCGCCAAGAACTCGCCCAGCGAATCCCAGCGCAGGTGGTTTTCTTCTACCAGTTGCTGCACATGCTTAGGAGCCGAGCCGCCTGCGCCGGTTTCGTACATACCGCCACCGGCCATCAAAGGCACGATAGACAGCATTTTCGCCGAAGTACCCAGTTCCATGATGGGGAACAGGTCGGTCAGGTAGTCGCGCAGAATGTTGCCGGTGGCGCTGATGGTGTCTTGGCCCCGAATCACGCGCTCTAGGGTGTAGCGCATGGCGCGCACTTGGCTCATGATTTGAATGTCGAGGCCGGTGGTGTCGTGCTCGTGCAGGTACATCTTCACCTTGGTAATGAGCTGGGCTTCGTGCGGACGGTAGGCATCGAGCCAGAACACCACGGGCATACCCGAATTGCGCGCACGGTTAACGGCCAGCTTTACCCAGTCACGAATCGCTGCATCCTTGACTTGGCACATGCGCCAGATGTCGCCTTGCTCCACGTTTTGGCTCATCAGCACTTCGCCAGTGGCAATGTCGGTGATGTTGGCCACGCCGTCTTCAGGGATTTCAAACGTCTTGTCGTGGCTACCGTATTCTTCGGCTTGTTGTGCCATCAGGCCCACGTTGGGCACGGTGCCCATCGTGCGCGGGTCAAAATTGCCATGCCACTTGCAGAAGTTAATCATCTCTTGGTAGATGCGCGCAAAGGTGGACTCGGGCATCACGGCCTTGACATCTTTCAGGCGGCCATCGGCACCCCACATTTTGCCGCCATTGCGAATCATCGCGGGCATGGAAGCATCGACAATGATGTCGTTGGGCGAGTGGAAGTTGGTGATGCCCTTGGCCGAATCGACCATTGCCAGCTCGGGGCGGCCTTCGTGGCAGGCGTGCAAATCGCGCTTGATTTCGTCTTGTTGGCTTTGCGGCAGGGTGGCAATCTTGTTGTACAAGTCCACCATGCCGTTATTGACGTTCACGCCCAATTCTTCAAACAGCTTGGCGTGCTTTTCAAAGGCATCTTTGTAGAAAATCTTGACGCAATGGCCGAACACGATGGGGTGCGATACCTTCATCATGGTGGCCTTGACGTGCAAGGAGAACATTACGCCGGTTTTGTGTGCGTCTTCGATTTCTTTTTCGTAGAAAGCTACCAGCGCTTTTTTGCTCATGAACATGCTGTCGATGACTTCGCGGTCAAGCAGCGAGACTTTTTCTTTCAGCACAATGGTTTTGCCGCTCTTGGTGAGCAATTCCATTTTGACGTCGCGGGCGCGGTCCAAAGTCATGGACTTTTCGCCGTGGTAAAAATCACCGTGGTGCATGTGCGAAACGTGGCTGCGCGAGGCTTGGCTCCGTGCGGCCATGCTGTGTGGGTCTTTGCGCGCATATTCTTTCACGGCCTTGGGGGCGCGGCGGTCGGAGTTGCCTTCGCGTAGCACGGGGTTGACTGCCGAGCCGATGCACTTGTTGTAGCGCGCGCGAATTTCTTTTTCTTCGTCGGTTTTGGGCTGCTCTGGAAAGTCGGGAATGGCGTAACCCTTGGCTTGCAGCTCTTTGATGGCATCTTTGAGCTGGGCTACCGAGGCGCTGATGTTGGGCAGCTTGATGATGTTGGCTTCGGGCTTGAGTGTCAGTTTGCCCAGTGCGGCCAAATTGTCGGGGGCGCGCTGCTCTTCGCTCAGGTACTCGGAGAATTGGCCAAGCACACGGGCGGCCACCGAGATGTCGCTGGTTTCTACCGCGATGCCAGCAGGCTTGGCAAAGGCGCGCACAATCGGCAAAAACGAGGCCGTGGCCAGACGGGGCGCTTCATCGGTCAGGGTGTAGATGATGGTCGGTGCTTGGGTACTCATGGGCTTATCTCCAAAAATTAGAGTCTACGAAAACGCTGGCAACTGTAACAACAGGCCGATAGGCGTACTCCGATGGTGCCTGATTTTCGTGCCCAGTCATTGGTAGAAATCCGGTTTTTGGCAATCAAATTGCACAATGCAAAATTTGGCACCATTCGGCGCAGAATTTTTTTTCGCAGCTTGCATCTGCCGGGTGCGCTTGCGGTAGAACAGGCGCTTTTGGTAGTTTCTTTTTTTACTTTTGGGGCAGCTTGGCTTATGTCTTGGTTTTTATCTGTTTTTTTACGTCGTTGGGGCTTGTGGGCGCTGTGGGGCGCTGTGTGGGCCACAGGCGCTATAGCGCAAGAAGGCCCGCAGTTAGACCTGCCGCGCGTGGTGCTTACCGCTGGTATGCACCGCATTGATGCCCAAGTGGCCCAAGCGCCCCATGAGCGCCAAATTGGTTTGATGCACCGGCAAAACATGCCCGGCCACGAGGGCATGTTGTTTATTTTTGAGCAGCCAGCGGTGCAGTGCTTTTGGATGAAAAACACCCTGTTGCCACTGAGCGCCGCTTTTGTGGCCGATGATGGCCGCATCGTCAATTTGGTAGATATGCAGCCGCAAAGTTTGGATTCGCACTGTTCAGCGCAGCCGGTGCGTTACGTGTTAGAGATGAACCAAGGCTGGTTTAAGCAACGTGGCCTCCAAGCCGGTGCCCGGCTGGCCGGGCCAGTGTTTCGCCAGCCTTGATGTGTGCTGGTGGATGAGGGTGCTTTAGTCGGTGGCAATGGTTTGCAGCGTGTGGGCGCTGCTGGCCCCCACGGGCAAGCGGCGCACATACTTGAAGGTGCCAGTGGCATGGCAGCAAATGCGGCCTTGGGCATCGAAAATAGTGGCCTCGGTAAAGGCCAGCGTGGCGGTGCGGTGTAGCAGCTTGCCTTTGGCTACCAGTGGCCCGCGCGCCGCTTGCATGAAATTGGTTTTCATCTCGATGGTGACCGCGCCCATGTTGGGGGCGCTACTGCGCGCGGCAATGGCCATTGTCACATCCAACAAGGTCATGCTGGCACCGCCGTGGGTGATGGCAAAAGAGTTCAGATGCTCGGGCTGGGCCTCGTAGTGCAGCTCTGACTCGCCATTTTCCATGCGGTGCAGGGTAAAGCCCAGCAGTTTTACAAACGGAATATCAACACCAAAACTCAACATGGCAATTCTCAGGCAGGGGAAAAAAACGCAACACGATAAAGTAGGGGCGGGCTTCAAACTTGCAGCCACTCTTGGCGCACATCCGGGCGGGCGCGCAATTGCTCAGGCGTGCCGCTAAAGACTACACGCCCTTGGCCCATCAGCACCACGCGGTCGGACACTTCTAAGGCAATTGACAATTTTTGCTCTATCAGCAGCACAGCAATACCGCGTTGGCGCAGGGTTTGCAAAAATTGTCCTACCAAGGCCACCAACTGCGGGGCCAAGCCCTCGGTGGGTTCATCAATCAGCATCAGTTCGGGCGCTCCCATCAGGGTGCGGCACAGGGTCAGCATTTGCTGTTCGCCACCCGACAACACCCCGGCGCGCGTATGCTGGCGCTGGCGCAGTTGCGGAAACAGTTGGTACATATCTTCTAAACACCAAGCAGGGGCAGGTGCTTTTTTGTTTTGTTTTTTTTGTCCCAACAACAGGTTTTGCGCTACCGTTAGGGCAGAAAAAACCTCGCGCCCTTCGGGTACATAGCCCAAGCCGCGCTGGGCGATTTCATGCGGCGGCAAACCGGCCAAACTTTGGCCGCGCCATTGCAGGGTGCCACGCCAATCGACCAAACCCATAATTGCCTTGGCCGTAGTGGAGCGCCCCGAGCCATTGCGCCCGAGCAGGGCCACAATCTCGCCTGCTTGCACGCTCAAACTGACCCCTTGCAGTATGTGGCTATGGCCATAGTAGGCGTGTAAATCTTCTACGTGCAACATGGTGCTAATTTCTGCTTAGCCTTCTAAGGTGGTGCCCAGATAAGCGGCCTGCACCTGCGGATTGGCGCGTATTTGTTCTGGGGTGTCATAGGCCATAATTTGCCCTTGCACCAAGACAGCAATTTTGTCGGCCAAACCGAACACCACTTGCATATCGTGCTCTACCGTCAGCAGGGTGCGCCCTTGGGTAGCTTGGCGAATTAAGGCGATGAAATGCGTGGTTTCGCTGCGACTCATGCCAGCGGTGGGTTCGTCGAGCAAAATCACACCTGCCCCGCTGGCCAAAGTCATGCCCAACTCTAGCGCGCGCTGTTGGGCATAGCTCAGTTGCATGGCCGGGGTGTGGCGCTGGGCTGTCAGTTGCAGCAGTTCTAGTAGTTCGTGGCTGCGTGTGTTCACATCGCGCAAACCGGGTAGCCAATGCCAAAAGCTATAGCCGTAGCCTAGGCTCCAAAGCAAGCTGCAACGCAGGTTGTCTAACACCGACAAACGTGGAAACAAGCTGCTGATTTGAAAACTGCGCGCTAAGCCTAGCCGGTGGATGTCGTGCGCGGCTTTGCCATCAATGCGCTGGCCTTGCAGATAAATTTGCCCACTGCTGGGCGCCAGCCGTCCGCTGATTAAATGAAACAGGGTCGATTTGCCCGCACCATTGGGGCCAATCAGGGCAATGCGTTCGCCCGCCGCAATGGCCAAATCCACGCCACGCACAATCTGGGTGTTGCCAAAATTTTTATGCACAGCGCGCAACTCCAGTGCCCACGCTGCTGGGGCTGGCATTGCTGCTGGGCTGGGGGCTTGAGGATGCGGGGTCACAATTGTTGACAAATACCAAGCAAAAAGCCTGTTGCACCAAAATGCAACAGGCTTTCAAACGGTGGTCGGAGCGGCGGGATTCGAACTCGCGACCCTCTGCTCCCAAAGCAGATGCGCTACCAGGCTGCGCTACGCTCCGACAAGACTTGAATTATAAGCAGAAAAAAGCCCCCATTTGAGCAAGCACGCTAAAAAATCAGGGGCAAGGCAAAATTAACGCGATGACGGGCCAGGGCCACGGCCTGCCAAATGGCGGAACGTGATGCGCCCTTTGCTCAAATCGTAGGGGGACATCTCTAGCGACACCTTGTCGCCAGCCAAAATGCGGATGTGGTGCTTACGCATCTTGCCGCCAGTGTAGGCAATCAGTTGGTGCCCGTTTTCGAGGGTAACGCGAAAACGCGAGTCGGGCAGCACTTCGGTCACGCTGCCCTGCATTTCAATCAGTTCTTCTTTGGCCATTTTTTATCTCGTAAAAAGCAAGTTGGAGTGTTTATCGTCTAGCTGAGGTGCCAACGCGCATGGCACAGCCAGCACAAAAACCATGCACCCTGCCAAGGGTGGCCGCACTGGACGTGGCGGGCTATAGAGGTTGCTGCGCCCGTGGGGCAGACTGGGAAGGTGCCGGGGAAACGGCTTCAGTAGGTATGCAGAACGCGCTGTGCATGGATAGCCGTCCATTGTATGCCATGTTGATACCGCGCACCGAGTTACCCCAATGGCGCAATCGGTGCTGCGCTATATCGCACAATGCGTGCTTTGCCTTGTTAATGAACCAGAAAGGAAGAAAAATGGCGGAGACTGTCTCTGAGGTATTGAGCGAAGTGCGCGGCCAAGTGGGCCTGATTACGCTCAACCGTCCGCGTGCGCTCAATGCGCTTTCACTCGGCATGGTGCGTGATTTAATGGCCATCTTGTTGGCTTGGAAAGACGATGCGCGCGTACTGGCCGTGGCGGTGCGTGGCAGCAACAAAGAAGGCCCATTTGGTGCCTTTTGTGCTGGCGGCGATATCCGATTTTTGCACCAAGCAGGCACGGTGGGCGACCCACAAATTGAAGACTTCTTTACCGAAGAATACGCCCTCAACCATCTGATTCATCGCTATCCCAAGCCCTATATTGCTTTTATGGATGGCATCGTCATGGGTGGTGGCATGGGTATCAGCCAAGGTGCTGCCTTGCGTATCGTCACCGAGCGTACCAAAATGGCCATGCCCGAAACGGCGATTGGACTGTTCCCCGATGTGGGGGGCGGTTACTTTTTAAGCCGTTGCCCCGGGCGTGCCGGTGAGTGGCTGGGCTTAGTGGGCGAGACGATTGGCGCGGGCGATGCCATTGCCTTTAACTTGGCCGATGGCTTTTTGCCCGCAGACCAGCAAGCGCGTGTTTGGGAAGCCTTGGGTAGCCAGAGTTTTGCCAATGGTGCCGCTGTGCGTAGCTTTGTAGCCGCCGAACTAAAAACTGCCGTGCCCAAGCTAGAAGCCTTCCATGCCGAAATTAACCAATATTTTGCTTTGGGCAGTGTCGGTGCCATTGTCAGCGCCCTAGAGGCCGCCAGCAGCGATTGGGCCAAGGCCACTGCCGCCCTGTTACGCAAGCGTTCGCCGCTGATGCTGCATGTGGTGCTAGAACAGGTGCGGCGCGCGCGTAGCCTTAATTTGGCCGATGATTTGCGTATGGAGCGCAACTTGGTGCGCCATTGCTTCTATTTGCGCCCCGGTCAAAGTGAAACCTTAGAAGGCATTCGCGCCTTGGCGGTGGACAAAGACCAGACCCCGCGCTGGAACCCTGAGCGCATCGAAGATGTCTCGCCTGAGCTGGTGCAATCCTTCTTTAGCAGCCCTTGGCCTGCCCACGCGCACCCGCTGGCGGCGCTACAAGACTAAAAAACCTTAAAAATTGAAGGGCACTGCCGCTTTAGCGGTGGTGTACCTTCATAGCGCGCTCGACTTCGCGCTTGCCTTCGCGGTCTTTGATGGTGTCGCGTTTGTCGTGTTCGGCCTTGCCTTTGGCCAGTGCCACCTCGCATTTCACCTTGCCCTCTTTCCAGTGCAGGTTCAGGGCAATCAGGGTGTAGCCTTTTTGCTCGACCTTGCCAATCAGGCGGCGGATTTCTTCCTTGTGCATGAGTAGCTTTTTGGTGCGTACAGCATCGGGGTTCACATGGGTGGAGGCCGTTTTGAGTGGATTGATTTGGCAACCAAACAAAAACAACTCACCATCACGGATGACCACATAGCCATCGGTCAGTTGCACCTTGCCTTCGCGCAGGGCTTTGACTTCCCAGCCTTGCAGCACCACGCCCGCCTCGTAGCGCTCTTCAAAGAAATAGTTGTATGCCGCTTTTTTATTGTCGGCAATGCGAGAGGATGTTTGGGGTTTCTTGGCCATCGGAAATAGTTGCGGTGCCAACCGGGAGATCAAGGGCCTCCCTACAATGGCGGTTGTCGCGTTAGCTGTGATTCTAGTTTGCCCACCACCACTCCATGAAAACTGTTAGTAAGTCCGTCCTCATTTGGTACAGCCCCGAAGAGATGTTTGCCCTGGTCACGGGGGTGGACAAGTACCCACAGTTTTTGCCGTGGTGTGACCGGGCGCGCGTGCTAGAGCATGACGGTAACAGTATGCTGGCCGAAATCGGCATCGCCCTCAGTGGTCTGCGCCAATCGTTTGTTACGCGCAACACCCACGAACAAGGGCGACGGGTGCAGATGCGGCTGGTCAAGGGGCCGTTCTCGCGCTTGGACGGTGATTGGCAGTTTCATGCGGTGGGCGATGGCTCGCAGCGGGCCTCGCGCGTGGAGCTAAAACTGCATTATGGGTTTTCTAACAAGGTGCTGGCCGGACTGGTAGGCCCCGTATTTGACCGTATCGCCGCCACGATGGTCGATGCCTTTATCAAGCGTGCCCAGCAGGTTTATGGTTGATATCCGGGTGGTGGTGGCAGCTTCATTGCAGCCGGGCCAAGTGCAAGAGTGTGCTTTGCAACTGCCTGCGGGGGCTACTTTGGCCGATGCGGTGCGTGCCAGTGCCTTGTTGCCGTCCGATTTGCCACTGCACGCATGGCCTGTCTGTGGCATTTGGGGCAAAGTGCTGCCATTAACCCAGCCACTGCACGATTTAGACCGGGTAGAGCTTTACCGCCCACTGACGGTAGACCCCAAAGTGGCCCGGCGTGAACGCTTTGCGCGCCAAGGTGCCCGCGCTGCTGGTTTGTTTGCCCGCCCCAAAGCCCAGCTTTAATCCATGAACCTTTAGCGTTTGCAATCGCTGTCGATGATGCCTTGCAGACGCTGTGCCTCGGCTTTGCGCGTGCTTTCGTCCATGAATACGCTTTCGCCTTGGGCATTAGTGTGGCGCAACAATTGCCCTGAGTCAAAAGTGGTTTTAGCTGCACGAGCGCGGGTGCAGTTTTCTGCTTTGGCTTTGGCTGCGCGCTCTTCTTCGGCTTTTTGTTTGGCTGCTTCAGCGGCATCGGCTTGGGCTTTGCGTGCTTGCAGTTCTTTGTCTATTCCGGCAGGCTTGGGTGTGGCTGTAGCAGCAGGTACAGTGGCCGCTTCGGTAGATTTTGCATCGGTTGCTGTGGGTGGAGCCGCCACACGTTGATGGCCCCCAGGGCGGCGCAAAATGTTCTGCTCGGGGATGTCAATGGGTGGTGCACGGTCACTGAAAACCTTGCGGCCATCTTTTTCTATCCATTGCCATTGGGCCTCAACGCCCGATGACAGGGTGGCAAGCAGTGCAAGCAAAAGGGCGTAGTGCTTTTTCATGGCTGCAAGTGTAGCGGTGCTGGCCGCTAGAGACGGCTACAATCGGTTTTTTGGAGCTTTCACATGCGCCTTCTTGGAAAAGCACTCACCTTCGACGACGTGTTGTTGGTGCCAGCGTACTCCCAAGTCCTGCCCAAGGACACCTCCCTGGCCACCCGTTTCTCGCGCAATATTGCGCTCAACCTGCCTTTGGTGTCTGCCGCAATGGACACCGTCACTGAGGCACGCTTGGCTATTGCCATCGCCCAAGAGGGCGGTATTGGCATCGTACACAAAAACCTCACTGCCCAAGAGCAAGCGGCCCAAGTGGCGCGCGTTAAACGCTACGAATCGGGCGTACTGCGCGACCCCGTGGTCATTACGCCAGAGCACACCGTATTGCAGGTGTTGCAGCTGTCTGAGCAATTGGGTATTTCGGGCTTTCCGGTATGCGATGGCGGTAAAGTGGTGGGCATCGTTACCGGGCGCGATTTGCGCTTTGAGACCCGCTACGATGTCAAGGTTCACCAAATCATGACACCGCGCGAAAAGCTCATCACCGTCAATGAAAAAGACAACACCAGCCCCGAAGCTGCAAAAGCGCTGCTCAACAAATACAAGTTAGAGCGCATTTTGGTGGTCAACGATGCCTTTGAACTCAAGGGCCTCATCACCGTTAAAGACATCACCAAGCAAACCAGCTTTCCCAACGCCGCGCGCGATGCTTCTGGCCGCCTGCGTGTGGGTGCTGCCGTTGGCGTGGGCGCTGGCACCGAAGAGCGCGTAGAGGCGCTGGTGCGGGCTGGCGTGGATGCCATTGTGGTCGATACCGCCCACGGCCATAGCCAAGGCGTGATTGAGCGCGTGCGCTGGGTCAAGCAACATTACCCACAAATTGATGTGGTGGGTGGCAACATTGCCACGGGCGCGGCGGCGCTGGCGCTGGTTGATGCCGGTGCCGATGCCGTGAAGGTGGGTATTGGCCCCGGCTCTATCTGCACCACGCGCATTGTGGCCGGTGTGGGTGTGCCGCAAATCATGGCCATTGACAGCGTGGCCACGGCCCTTAAAGGTACCGGCGTGCCCTTGATTGCCGACGGTGGCGTGCGCTACTCCGGCGACATCGCCAAAGCCTTGGCTGCTGGTGCCAGCACCATCATGATGGGTGGCATGTTTGCTGGTACTGAAGAAGCCCCCGGCGAGGTCATTTTGTTCCAAGGCCGCAGCTACAAGAGCTACCGTGGCATGGGCAGCATTGGTGCCATGCAGCAAGGCAGCGCAGACCGCTACTTCCAAGAATCTAGCACCGGCAACCCCAATGCCGACAAACTGGTGCCCGAAGGCATTGAAGGCCGCGTACCTTACAAGGGTTCGATGGTCTCCATCGTTTACCAGATGGCTGGTGGCGTGCGCGCAGCGATGGGCTACTGCGGTTGTGCCTCGATTGCCGAGATGAACGAAAAAGCCGAGTTCGTCGAAATCACCACCGCCGGTATCCGTGAGAGCCACGTCCACGACGTGCAAATCACCAAAGAAGCGCCCAACTACCGCGCTGATTGATTCTTGTGTACAGATAGGCCCGAACCCAGCCAGTGGTGTTCGGGCCTTTTTCTTTTTACCGCCATGCAACATTCCAAAATCCTCATCCTCGACTTTGGCTCCCAAGTCACGCAATTGATTGCCCGCCGGGTGCGCGAAGCCCATGTGTTCTGCGAAGTGCATCCCTGTGATGTCTCGGACGATTGGGTGCGCGCCTACGCCCAAGACGGCACGCTCAAGGGCGTGATTTTGTCCGGCAGCCATGCCAGCGTTTATGAAGACAGCACCGACCGCGCACCGCAAGCCGTGTTTGAACTGGGCGTGCCGGTGCTGGGTATTTGCTACGGTATGCAAACCATGGCGCAACAATTGGGCGGCAAGGTTGAGAGCGGCCACACGCGCGAGTTTGGCTATGCCGAAGTGCGCGCCCACGGCCACACGGCTTTGCTCAAAGACATTGCCGACTTCACCACGCCCGAAGGCCACGGGATGCTCAAGGTCTGGATGAGCCACGGCGACAAGGTAACCCAACTGCCCCCCGGTTTTGAGGTCATGGCCAGCACTCCCAGCTGCCCGATTGCCGGTATGGCCGACGAAGCCCGCAAATACTACGCGGTGCAGTTTCATCCTGAAGTCACGCATACCGTGCAGGGCCAAGCACTGCTCAATCGCTTTGTGCTGGATATTTGCCAAGCGCGCCCCGATTGGATTATGGGCGACTACATCGCCGAAGCAGTAGAAAAAATCCGCGAGCAGGTGGGCGATGAAGAAGTGATTTTGGGCCTATCGGGCGGTGTCGATTCTTCCGTGGCGGCGGCGCTGATTCACCGTGCTATTGGCGACCAGCTTACCTGTGTGTTTGTCGATCATGGCCTACTGCGCCTGAACGAGGGCGACATGGTGATGGAGATGTTCGCGGGCAAGCTGCACGCCAAGGTGATTCGGGTAGATGCTTCCGAGCTGTTCTTGGGCAAGCTGGCCGGTGTCTCAGACCCAGAGCAAAAGCGCAAAATCATTGGCGGCCTGTTTGTCGATGTCTTTAAGGCCGAGGCTGCCAAGCTCAAGGCTGGTGATGGCGGCCACAAGGGGGCGACCTTCTTGGCCCAAGGCACCATTTACCCTGATGTGATTGAGTCTGGCGGCGCCAAGAGCAAAAAGGCCGTGACTATCAAGAGCCACCACAATGTGGGTGGCTTGCCTGAGCAATTGGGTCTGAAGCTGCTCGAACCCCTGCGTGAGCTGTTCAAAGACGAAGTGCGTGAATTGGGCGTGGCCTTGGGCCTGCCGCGCAATATGGTCTATCGCCATCCCTTCCCCGGCCCCGGTTTGGGCGTACGTATTTTGGGCGAAGTGAAAAAGGAATATGCCGATTTGCTGCGCCGTGCCGATGCCATCTTTATCGAAGAGCTGGGCAACTTTGTCGATGAAGCCAGCGGCAAAACTTGGTACGACCTGACCAGCCAAGCCTTTACGGTGTTTTTGCCAGTAAAAAGCGTAGGCGTGATGGGCGATGGCCGCACCTACGACTATGTGGTGGCGCTGCGTGCCGTGCAAACCTCTGACTTTATGACGGCAGATTGGGCCGAACTGCCCTATGCCCTGCTCAAGAAGGTCTCTGGCCGTATCATCAATGAAGTACGTGGCATCAACCGTGTAACCTATGATGTGTCGAGCAAGCCACCTGCCACCATTGAGTGGGAGTGATTCTGCAATAGGAACTGATTGAAACTCCATGCCCCCTGAGCCCGCGCCATCGTGGGCTTTATGGTCGTGGCTGTATCCAACGATACCCACTGGCCCCTTCGCACAGAAGTTTGCTCCATGAAAATTTTTCGCGGTTTTCGCCACCCTGGCATTGCGTCCACCTGTGCCCTGACGATGGGCAATTTCGATGGCGTACACCGGGGCCACCAAGCCATGCTGGCGCTGCTGCAAAACGAGGCCCGACACCGGGAGGTGCCCAGTTGTGTGCTTACGTTTGAGCCACACCCGCGCGATTATTTCGCCGGTGCTTTGCACCGGCCTGAACTGGCCCCAGCGCGCATTGGCACGCTGCGTGACAAACTGACTGAATTGGCGCGCTGCGGTGTTGACCAAACCGTCATTTTGCCTTTTGATGCCCGTTTGGCTGCCCAATCACCCCAAGCCTTTATCGATGAGGTGTTGATGGCCGGTTTAGGGGCGCGTTATGTGCTGGTGGGTGATGATTTCCGCTTTGGTGCCCAACGCGCTGGCGACTATGCGCTGCTCGATGCCGCAGGCTCCGAACAAGGCTTTGATGTGGCGCGCATGATGAGCTACGAAGTGCATGGCCTGCGCGTTTCCAGCTCTGCGGTGCGCGATGCGCTGCTGGCAGGCCGGATGCAAGAGGCCGCCCAACTGTTGGGACGGCCTTACACCATCTCCGGCCATGTGGTGCATGGACGCAAGCTGGGCCGGGCCTTGGGGGCCAGCAACGCGCAGGCGGGCGATGGCTTTCGCACCCTCAATTTGCGCTTTGCCCACTGGAAGCCAGCGGCCAGCGGCATTTTTACTGTCTGGGTGCATGGCCTGACAGATACCCCGCTGCCCGGCGTGGCCAATTTGGGCATTCGCCCCTCGCTAGACCCGCAAGATGTTAACGGGGGCCGCGTGCTGCTAGAAACCCATTGCCTAGACTGGCCCAGTCACCTTGGGGCCGAAGGGGGCTACGGTAAAATTGCCCGGGTGGAACTGCTGCACAAACTGCACGACGAACTCAAATACGACAGCTTCGATGCCCTGACGGCAGGCATTGCGCGCGATTGTGCCGACGCGCGCGCTTGGTTTGCCAGCCATGCCCAAACCCGTCGCCAAACCACCCGCGACCGAATTTGAGGGGCTGTGCTGCCCACCTTCCCCCGTTTTTTCTGCTACCTGAACGCTGCTGTTCCGGTGGCGCTTGTTGTGTTTTTCAGAAATTTTTGCCATGTCCGACGCTAAAAAATCCGCTGCTGCTACCGATTACCGCAGCACCCTGAACCTGCCCGATACCCCTTTTCCGATGCGCGGCGACCTACCCAAGCGCGAACCCGCTTGGGTTAAGGAATGGGAAGACCAAGGCATCTACCAAAAACTGCGCGCTGCGCGCAGTGGCAAGCCCCAGTTCATCTTGCACGATGGCCCCCCCTACGCCAACGGCCAAATCCACATCGGCCATGCGGTGAACAAAGTCCTCAAGGACATGATTACCAAGGCACGTCAGTTGGAAGGCTATGACGCGCAATATGTGCCCGGTTGGGATTGCCACGGCTTGCCGATTGAAAACGCCATCGAAAAACTGCATGGCCGTAACCTGCCCCGTGACGAGATGCAGGCCAAAAGCCGTGCCTTTGCCACCGAGCAAATCGCCCAGCAAATGCAAGACTTCAAGCGCTTGGGCGTGCTAGGGCAGTGGGACAAGCCCTATAAAACCATGAACTTTGCCAATGAGGCGGGCGAATTGCGCGCCCTCAAGCGGGTGATGGAGCGCGGTTATGTCTATCGTGGCCTCAAGCCCGTGTATTGGTGCTTTGACTGCGGCAGCTCGCTGGCCGAATTTGAGATTGAATACCAAGATAAAAAGAGCGAAACCTTGGATGTGGCCTTCAAGGCCCACGACCCAGCGCGCTTGGCCGCTGCCTTTGGCCTGCCCGACGTGCAGCAGGATGCCTTTATCGTCATTTGGACAACCACCGCTTGGACGATTCCGGCCAACCAAGCCCTGAACCTGAACCCTGAACTGCCCTATGCGCTGGTGCAAACTGAGCGCGGCCAGTTTATTGTGGCGGCGCAGTTGGTCGATGCCTGCCTGCAACGCTGGGGCGTGACCGGCCAAGTTCTGGCCACCGTACCCGGCCAGCAACTGGAAGGCTTGGAATTTCAGCACCCCCTGTACGATGTGCCCTGCGAAGATGGCAGCTATGGCTACCGCCGTTTGGCCCCCGTCTATCTGGCCGACTACGCCACCGCCAGCGATGGCACCGGTATCGTCCATGCCGCCCCAGCCTATGGTGTCGATGACTTTAACTCCTGCATCGCCCACGGCCTGAAGTACGACGACATCCTCAACCCGGTGCAAGGCAATGGCTGCTACGCTGCCGACTTCCCGCTGTTTGGCGGTTTGCACATCTGGAAAGCCGTGCCGGTGGTGTTGCAAACCCTGCGCGATGCCGGACGCTTGCTGGCCACCCAAACCATCACCCACAGCTACCCGCACTGCTGGCGGCACAAAACCCCCGTCATTTACCGTGCTGCCGCGCAATGGTTTGTGCGTATGGACGAGGGCGAAGGCGTATTTGCCAGCGACAAGGCCGAGGGCACGCTGCGCCAATTGGCCTTGGATGCGATTGAGCATACCCATTTCTACCCCGCCAACGGCAAGGCACGTCTGCGCGACATGATTGCCAACCGGCCTGACTGGTGCATCTCGCGCCAACGTTCTTGGGGCGTGCCGCTGCCCTTCTTTCTGCACCAAGATTCCGGCGAGTTGCATCCGCGCACCATGGAAATCATTGACCAAGCGGCTGCCATTGTCGAACAAGGCGGCATTGAGGCTTGGAGCCGCGTTACCACCGAAGAAATTTTGGGCGCAGAAGACGCACCCCACTACACCAAGAGTACCGACATCTTAGAAGTGTGGTTCGATTCTGGCTCTACCTTCTGGCATGTGATGCGCGGCACCCATGCCGATATGCACCACGACAGCGGCCCCGAGGCCGATTTGTACCTTGAAGGCCACGACCAGCACCGGGGTTGGTTCCACAGCTCGCTGTTGCTGGCCAGTGCCATCTATGGGCGCGCTCCCTACCGTGGTCTGCTCACGCACGGCTTTACCGTGGACGGCCAAGGCAAAAAGATGAGCAAGTCCTTGGGTAACACGGTATCGCCCCAAGCAGTCAGTGGCAAACTGGGCGCAGAAATCATCCGCCTGTGGTGCGCCTCCACCGATTATTCCGGCGACTTGGCTATCGACGACAAAATTTTGGCCCGCGTGGTCGATTCGTACCGCCGCATTCGCAACACCCTGCGCTTCTTGCTGGCCAATGTGAGCGATTTTGACCCGGTACAAGATGCCGTACCGTTTGAGCAACTGCTAGAAATTGACCGCTATGCCCTGATGCGTGCCACCCAGTTCCAGCAAGAAATGCTGGCCCATTACAAGGTCTATGAGTTCCATCCCGTCGTCGCCAAGCTGCAACTGTATTGCTCCGAAGACTTGGGCGGTTTCTATCTGGATGTGCTCAAAGACCGGCTCTACACCGCCGCGCCCAAGAGCTTGGCGCGGCGCAGTGCCCAAACGGCACTCTGGCACATCACCCACGCCATGCTGCGCTGGATGGCCCCATTCCTAAGCTTTACCGCTGAAGAAGCTTGGAAGGTGTTTGGCCAGTCAGAATCTATCTTTTTAGAAACCTACGGCAGCATTGGCGTAGGCACCACCACCGACGAAGGCTTGCTCGACAAGTGGACGCGCATCCGTGCCATCCGCGATTTGGTCAACAAAGACATCGAAGTGGTGCGCGCTGCCGGTCAAGTAGGCTCCTCTTTGCAAGCCAAGGTCATTTTGACGGTGCCACCCGAAGACCACGCCCTGTTGGCCAGCTTAGGCGAAGATTTGAAGTTTGTCTTCATCACCTCGCACATCGAACTGGTGGCAGGCGATGCCTATGCGGCCCAAGTGAGCGCCAGCACCGATGCCAAATGCGAACGCTGCTGGCACTACCGCGACGATGTAGGCCACGATGCCGCACACCCCACGCTGTGTGGCCGTTGCACCAGCAACCTGTATGGGGCCGGTGAACACCGGGCGCACGCTTGACCGCCACAGCACCCGAGGCTGGGCGCGCTGGCAGCGGTAGCAGCTTCTGGCCTTGGCTAGGCTGGGCGCTGCTGGTGCTGGTGGCCGACCAAATCACCAAAGTGATGATTTTGCAGGCCTACCAATGGGGCGAAGGCACCATCATCACCGGCTTTTTTAACATTGTGCGCGCGCACAACACCGGCGCGGCGTTCTCGTTTTTGGCCGATGCTGGGGGCTGGCAGCGCTGGATGTTTACCGGCATTGGTCTGCTGGCGACGGTGATTATTGTTTGGCAGCTGCGTCGCCACCCCGAGCAAAAACTACTCTGCTTTGCGATGGCCAGCATCTTGGGTGGTGCCATTGGCAACGTGATTGACCGCGTGCTGTACGGCTATGTGGTGGATTTTTTAGATTTCCACTGGGCGGGCTGGCATTTTCCGGCCTTTAACATTGCCGATATGGGGATTAGCGTGGGTGCGGCTTTGCTGATTTTGGATGAGTTTCTGCGGGCGCGCGCCAAATGAAATCTTCGCTGACCCCGGCGACTGCGGCCATGCTGACCTTGGCACCGCTGCTCTGGGCAGGTAATGCGGTGGTCGGTCGCCTCATTAGCGATTTGGTGCCCCCCATGACGCTGAACCTGATGCGCTGGCTGCTGGCTTTTGTACTGCTGTTGCCACTGGCTTATCGGGTGCTGGGGCGTAGCAGCCCGGTGTGGGTGCACTGGCAGCGCTTTATGGTGCTGGGGCTGTTGGGCATTGGCTGCTACAACGCGCTGCTCTATCTGGCGCTGCAAACCTCTACCCCTATCAACGTGACCTTGGTCGGTTCGAGTATGCCGGTGTGGATGCTGGCGATTGGGGCCTTGTTTTTTGGTGCTTCGGTGACGCGCAAGCAGGTGGCTGGTGCCGTGCTGTCTGTGATTGGGGTTGGGGTGGTACTTAGCCGGGGCGAATGGAGCCAACTACTGGCCTTGCGCTTGGTGCCGGGTGATTTTTTCATCTTGCTGGCTACCATCGGCTGGGGCTTTTATAGCTGGCTGCTGGTACGCACCACCGAGCCGGCCAGCATTCGCAATGATTGGGCGGCTTTTCTAATGGGCCAATTGGTGTTTGGCTTGGGCTGGTCTGCTTTGTTTGCTGGCGCTGAATGGGCTACAGGCATGGGCACGCCCATTGTGTGGGGCACCCCCTTGTTGGCAGCACTGGCCTTTATCGCCATTGGCCCGGCCCTGTTGGCTTATTGCTTTTGGGGTATTGGGGTGCGCCGCGCTGGCCCCAATTTGGCGGGCTTTTTTGCCAACCTCACGCCACTGTTTGCCGCGCTGCTCTCGGCAGCTTTTTTGGGTGAAGCGCCGCATCTGTATCACGCACTGGCCTTTGCCCTGATTGTGGGCGGCATTGTGGTGTCGTCTAGGCAGCGCTAAACCTGCAGCGGCTAAACTTTAATCGTCGTAGCCTACCCGTTTGGTTCCGGCCACCAACTGCGATAAATCACGGTCTAGCAAGGCGGCATCGCCCAATTGCCACTCAATCAGGCGGCGCAGGTGGGTAATGCTGTCTAAATCCATGTGCAGGCAACGCAGGCCGGTTTGGTGCGCCTCGCAGCGCGCTACCTCTACTGCCATATTGATATGCACAGTCGATGGGGCCAGCGTAAGCTGCAATTGGCACAAGGTACCAGATTCTAAAGTGTGGTTGGCAGGCAACTCGACCAAAGCGCCCTTGAGCGAGAGGTCTAGGATATGCACGCGCAAGTTAGAGTGTTCTAGCTTTAACAAAGCGGGCGCATCGAAGTGGACACGAGTGAAATGGCGGCGTTCGTGGGACATAGCGGGCTGAGGTAGGATGGGACGAATGCGCCAGTTTAAGCCCCCTCCGCCCTAGCGTGTGCGAAACTCACACTTTCTTCCTGCATCCGCTCCTATGGCTACACCTACCTTCTCGCCGCCGTTTTGTACCCTGTCAGAACTGCCCCAACGGCTGCAAACACAGGGTTTTGCGGTTTTATCGGCCCGCGATGTAGTCGATTGGTTAGGCTGTGATGAGGCCCAGTTGCAAGCGTTGCAAACCGATTGGCAAAATTTGCCGCCTGACCGTTACCTGAAAGATGGAGGCCGCTACCGCCAGCGCCGCCATGCCTCGTTTATTGTGCAAAAAAACACGGTGCATACGGTGCCACACCGCGCCCACTGGCAGCCGTTAGAGTACAACGCCCTGCACGGCGGTATGGAGCGCTGGTTTGAGCCTATCTTGCCCGAAAGCTTGGCACAGCCCATTTGGCAGCGTTTGCTGCAAACGCTAGGCCAGCTGTGTAGCCAAGTTTTTACCCCCGAAGCGTGCAGCACGGCACAGCCTACCGCATGGTTTATGGAGGCGCATGAGTTTCGTATTGACACCAGCGATGGTATTGGTCGCCCCACGCCCGAGGGCGCACACCGCGATGGTGTCGATTTGGTAGCGGTGTTTTTGTTGGCACGTCAAGACATTAAGGGTGGTGAAACCAGAGTGTTTGAAGCCTGCGCGCCCGCTGGTCAGCGCTTTACGTTGATGCAGCCGTGGTCTTTGCTGTTGCTAGACGATGCCCGCATGATTCACGAGACCACGCCCATTCAACCGCAAGCGCCGGGGGGCTACCGCGACACGCTGGTGATTACCTGTCGGCGCAATGGCTTTCAGGACAGCCCCAGCAGCAGCGCTTAAATCTGCTGCCGTGGCCAGAGCAGCATTAACCCGGCTGCTGGGTGCTGGCGCTGGGCAATCCAGCGTCAGCGTGCGTGTCTGGGGCCTCTGGGGCCTGTTCGCTACCACCGTGGCGCACGGTGGTGGTTTTAGCGCGCAGTTTTTCTTCTTTTTTCTTTTTCTTTGCCAGCTCACGCTGGCGTTTTTCGTATCCGTAGTTGGGGGTGGCCAAGGTGCTTGCTTTCTATTGAGTGAAAAATGGAATAGCCCACTGTAACAGTTTCACCAAGTGCGCGGGAAGCCTCGGGGTTCAGCCCGAGGTCGAGAGCGCGGATGCCGTAG
>CAYMAC010000029.1:0-30555 GCA_964388325.1 uncultured Simplicispira sp.
TACCCACCATCCAGACTGGCTCCAGCACCGGGCTGCGTTGCAGCTTGGCCAGCAAATCCGTACCAATGTTGCCAGGCCCAATCAGGGCGCATTTGATTTTTGCCATTGCAGTTCTTCCGAAAAAATTAGACAAAGCGCACCGAGCAACCGCCGATGCCGCCAATCGTCACACGCAGGTTGTCGCCAGCAACGACGGGCACCATGATGCCCAGCGAGCCTGACAACACCACCTCACCGGCTTCCAGCGCAATGCCGTGCTCACCCAAGGTATTGGCCAGCCACGCCACGGCGTTGGCCGGATGGTTCAGGGCCGCCGCGCCCGCGCCGGTGGCGACGATTTCGCCGTTCTTTTCCAGCACCATGCCGCAGGTGGCCAAATCGACATCGCGCGGGTCCACCAAGCGGTCGCCCAGCACAAACACACCGCAAGAGGCGTTGTCGGCCACGGTGTCTTGGATTTTGATTTTCCAGTCTTGGATGCGCGAATCGACAATCTCAAAGCAGGCCATCACGCCCTCGGTGGCAGCCAGCACATCGGCAGCAGTGATGCCGGGGCCTTTGAGGGTCTTTTTCAGCATGAAAGCGATTTCGCCTTCGGCCTTGGGCTGAATCAAACTATCAGCGGGGATGGCTTCGCCTTCGTTATAGACCATGCCATCGGTGAGCCAGCCAAAATCGGGCTGATAGACACCCAGCATATTCATCACCGCTTTGCTGGTGACGCCAATTTTTTTGCCGATGACGATTTCGCCCGCGGCCAAGCGGCGTGCCATCATGCGCTGTTGCACGGCGTAGGCATCGGCAATGGTGATGTCGGGGTGGCGGCTGGTCAGCGGGGCCAAGGTCTTGCGGCCTTGCAGCGCTTCAAAAAGCTCGTCACCAAGCTGTTGGATGAGTTCAGGGGTCATACAGTCGTCCTTAGGAGTTCAAGGGGGTCGGCTCGGCCGGGCCAGCCTCGGCCAAAAAGTCGCGCACCAAACGGGCAAAACGGGCGGCGTGCTCAATTTGCGTCCAGTGGCCGCATTGGCCAAAAACGTGTAGCTGCGAGCGCGCAATCCACTGCGACAGCGTCAGCGAGGTGGACAGCGGAATCACTTGGTCATCACGGCCATGAATAATCAAAGTTTGGTGCGGCAGGGCGCGGATGTCGGCCTCGGCGCTGCACATGGCATCCACCCAGCGCTGGCGCGGTGCTGGGAACATGGCCGAGAACGATTCTTGAAAGCCGGGGCGGATGCTGGCTTCGTAGCGCAGGCGAGCCAGCTCGTCATTGACCAAATTGCGGTCATAGGCGAACACGTCCATGATGCGGCGCATGTTCTCAAACGAAGGCTCATAGCCCCAGACATCATCCAAGCCCTTGGTGATGGGGAAGGGTACGCCCACACTGCCCATCAGTACCAAACGGCGCACACGCTCGGGGTGGCGAATGGTCAGGGCCAGCGCCAGCGCGCCGCCAAAGGAGTTGCCCACCAAATCGGTTTTGGCTATGCCCAAGGCATCCAATACGCCCACGGCCTGCGCTACCCACGCATCCATGTTGTATTGCTGGCCTGCCGGGCGCTCGGTAAAGCCAAAGCCCACCATGTCGGGGGCAATGACGCGGGCTTGCTGTGCCAGTTCGGGCATCACCAAACGCCAATTGGCCCAAGCGGAAACGCCGGGGCCAGAGCCGTGGATGAGTAAAACGGGATGGCCGCTGCCGACATCGTGCACATTGGTGCGGATGCCAGCGGCCATGACAGAACCGGCAATTTCCGGATTGCTCATGGCCTAGCTCCTTAGAGTTTGATACAAACGTTTTTGAGTTCGGTGTAGAACTCCAGCGAATGCACCCCGCCTTCGCGGCCAATGCCCGATTGCTTGGCACCGCCGAAGGGGGTACGCAAATCGCGCAGGAACCAGCTGTTCACCCACGACAGGCCAACCTTCATCTTTTGCGCCACGCGGTGGGCGCGCGAGACATCGCGTGTCCAGATGGCAGTGGCCAAGCCATAGACGTTGTCGTTGGCCTTGGCCAGCACTTCTTCTTCGGTGTCGAAGGGGGAAATGTGGCAGCAGGGGCCAAAAATTTCTTCTTTAATCACGCGGGCGTTCTCAGGCAGGCCCGTCCAGATGGTGGGTTGCACCCAAGCGCCATCGGCAAACTCGGTGCCCATATCGGGCACGCCGCCACCCGTGACCACGGTAGCGCCTTCTTCCACCGCCAGCTTGTAATACGACAGCACCTTGGCTTGGTGTTCTTTGCTGATGACCGGGCCAAGCTTGGTGTCGGCATCTTCGGGCAAGCCAATCTTCCAGCCTTCCACCTGCTTTTTCAGCTCAGCCACGAACTTGTCAAAAATGGGGCGCTGCACATAGACGCGCTCGGTGCCCAAGCAGACTTGGCCGCTGTTGATAAAAGCCGAACGCAGCGTGCCTTCAATGGCAGCATCAAAATCGGCATCTTCAAAAATGATGGCAGCGTTTTTGCCGCCCATTTCCAAACTGACCGGGCGCGAACCCTTGGCGGCGGCGCGCATGATGATTTCGCCGGTGCGGGTTTCGCCGGTGAAGGTAATGGCATCGACGTCGGGGTGGGTGGTGACAAACTCACCGGCCGAATCGGGGCCAAAGCCATGCACCACGTTATAGACACCGGGAGGAATGCCCGCTTCGTTCATCACCTCGCCCAACAGGGCAGCAGTTTGCGGGGTTTCTTCCGAGGGCTTGACCACCACAGTGTTGCCGCAAGCCAGCGCCGGGCCGACCTTCCATGTCATCAGCAACAGTGGCAGGTTCCAAGGGCAAATCACGCCCACCACGCCCACCGGGGTGCGGTAGCCGTAGTTGATAGCGGTTTTGCCATCGGGGGTGGCGGTTTCAAAGAATTCGGTAGCGACGTTCTTGACCACATCGGCAAAGACCTTGAAGTTGGCCGCACCACGGGGGATGTCGATATGGCTGGCCAAGCTGCGCGGCTTGCCGGTGTCGGCGCACTCAGCGGCCAAAAACTCGTCAAAACGCTTGTTGATGCCATCGGCCACGGCGTACAGGCGCTCAACGCGCTCGGCCACAGTCATTTTGCCCCAAGGGCCATCCAAAGCCGCACGGGCAGCAGCCACGGCAGCGTCCACTTGGGCGCGGCTGGCTTCATGTACATCGGCAATCACGGCATTGTTCAGCGGCGAGTGCTTAGGGAAGGTTTTATCACTGGCCTCGTGCTGGCCGTTGATGAAGTTGAGTACCTGTTTCATGGGAAATCCTTTTGTCTTGATTGCCAATTACGCCAAGCCCAGCGCGCGCAGACCGGCCCGGGCAATGATTTCGTCTTCTTCCTCGCTGCCGCCCGAGACACCAATGCCACCGACCCGCTGGCCGTTGATGACAATCGGCAAACCGCCGCCAAAGCCCACAAAGCGCGGGCGCAGCGGGATGCCTTGGCGCACCGCCTCGGAATGCTGTTCGAGTACCTCATGCCAACGGCTGGTGGGCAGACCAAAACCCACAGCGGTATAAGCCTTGTCTTTGGCAATGTCGATGGAATGCAAAGGTGCGCCGGGCAGACGCACGAAAGCAGCGGGCAAGCCGCTGCAATCCACTACCGCGATGTTGACCAGCACCCCCATTTGGGCCGCCGCCTCGGCGGCTGCCCCGGCAGCAGCGTGCGCCGCTTGCCAAGACAGGTTGTGCTGCACCACGCTAATCAGTTCGGGTGCCATGCTCATCTCAGGTCAAAACGCTCAAGAAGGCTTCGTTCAGCTTGCGGTCGTGGTAGAAAATGCCACGGCCCACTTGGTCCCATGTCCAAGTGATGGGGGTGTGGTCGGGGTACCACTGGTAGCCACCACTGAAAGTCTCCAAACGGTTACCGGAGGGGTCAAAGAAGTAAATGGTGGTGCCGCGGGTAATACCGTGGCGGGTCGGGCCGATGTCAATCGAGACGCGGTTCATCGACATGATGTCGGCGGCGCGCAGCACCTGCTCCCAAGTTTCCAGTAAGAAGGACACATGGTGCAGCTTGTTGTCTTCGGAGTGGCGCACCATGGCAATGTCGTGCGCCTTGTTCGAGCAGGTCAGCCAAGTGGCCAAATCGGTCACGCCGTCTTCGAGCTTGACGCGCTCAACCAAGGTGAAGTCCAGCACTTCTTCAAACAGCTTGCGGTTGCCGTCGATGTCGCCGCCGTAAATCAGGGCGTGGTCCATGCGGACGGGCGAGATGCCTTTTTGGTCGGGCAGCCAAGCTTCGGGGTTGGTATCGCCCAAGCCATTGCCCACCGAGGTTTTTTCGGCATACAGCTCAATCAGGTGGCCGGTGGGCAGGTGAAAGCGCACGCGCTCGCCCGTCTCCAACATTTCGCCCGCAGGCACGCGCTCAGTGACAACGCCGTACTCACGCAGACGGCCTTCGAAGGTGTTAAGCACCGCCGCGTTTTGCACCTTAAAACCAAAGCAATCCATACCGGCACGGTCGGCCTTGCGGATGACAAAGCTGTTGTGGTCGCGCTCATCCCAGCACTTGAAATAGACACGGCCCGACTTGTCGCGGCCCGTTTCTTTCAGACCCAGCACTTCGGTATAAAAGTGAACCGACTCGTCCAAGTCCAACACACGCAAAACGGCGTGACCAGGGCGCAAAACACCAGTGATTGCCATGGGGTTTCTCCAAATTTTTCAGGTTGAGGGGACAACAGAGGCGTCTGCGGCCCCAACCAGACGGCAGACGTTCTTTTTCATGGTTCCGAGCACGCGCAAGGTGATGTCACTGGCCGGTCGTACCCGGCACGACAACACCCGGCCCTGCGCTTCGTCTTCGGCGCTCACATGGTCGCGGCTCATGACACGCGACACATATTGCCCCTGAACGATTTGCACCTTGCAAACCCCACAACCACCATTGCGGCAGCCCACCGGAATCCCCTTCTTACCCAAGGCTTCCATGCCTACCAGCAGCGACAGCTCGTCGGAGCAGCGGTAACTTTGCCCGGTTTCTTCGATGGTGATGGTGTAACTGGCCATAAGCTCAGGCTTTCGGGTACAGGTTTTAATGCAAGATGCAGCGGTAAGGCCTGAAATATGCCAGATTCTGGCGCGAATGGAAAAGAAATCTCGAGATTTAAGGGAAAACACCTAGTATGACAAGACCAGTAAATCTATGCCTTTTTTCATAATATGACCTTACAAAAGCCAAAAAATACACCACTAACATACCAATGAAACCTGCCTTGTTTAGCTGTACCATCTTGCAAGGTATGGACTCCCTTCTTTTGGGGTATGTTCACAGCAAAAATATCGAGAATTTTCATGAAATCACCCTTGGAGATGGGTAGTCCGGTGGCCGCCGACAGCGATACCGGTGCATCGCGTACCCTGATTGAGCGTGCCTACGCCCAGTTGCGTAATGACATCATTGAAGGGCGGCACCTGCCCGGCGACAAGCTGCGCGTAGAGCATTTGAAGCTGCATTACGGCGTCGGCGCGGGTACGCTGCGCGAAGCGATTACCCGGCTGGTGAGCGATGCGCTGGTCACCGCCGAGGGCCAGCGTGGCTTTCGCGTCACGTCTATCACGCTGGAGGAGCTGGAAGACATCACCCGCTTGCGCCTGCATATCGAGCTGGAAGCATTGCGCCAATCTATTCGCCACGGTGGTACGGCTTGGCGCGAAGCCTTGCGCCACAGTTATGAGGCCATGTCGGCCTTGGAGCAGCCCATTCGGCGTGAACACCGGCCCCAATGGGAGGCGCTGAATATGCGTTTTCATGAAGCGCTGCTGTCGGGCCAGCAATCGCCTTGGACGCAAAAGGTGTTGCGTTTGCTCTCGCGCCACAGCGAGCGCTACCGCCGTTATACGATGGGCTTGCCCGGTGCCATGCGCGATGTGCACAGCGAACACCATGCTATTTTTGAAGCGGCCATGGCCGGGCAAGAAGCGCGTGCGGCGCTGGCGCTGGAGGCACATATCCGCGCCACGCCCGATTTGCTGGCCCATGCCTTGCGTAGCGGCATCATCACCTTGCCCAGCGGGCACAGTGACAGCTGCTATGGTGGTGCCAGCACAGCGCTGGAGTAAACCGGAGGGCGGCAACATCGGCCAGCCTTGCACGCGATAACGGCTCAATCTCAATAGCCACCGCTAGAGGGCTGTGGCGCCGCCATGCCTTGGCGAAACCGCGCCGCCAAAGACTGTGCTGCCAGCGCCAGCAAATTGATATCCACGCCCACGGCCACAAACAGTGCCCCAGCATCGAGCCAATGCTGGGCTTGGTCTTCTTGGGTGGACAAAATACCGGCGGCCTTGCCCGCATGGCGGATACGGCCGATGCCGTGGGCAATCGCCGCTACGACTTCAGGGTGGTCCACTTGGCCGGGATAGCCCATCGAGGTGGACAAATCGACCGGGCCGATAAACACCCCCTCCACGCCGGGCGTGGCGGCAATGGCATCAATATTGGCTAAGCCCTCGACGGTTTCTACCTGCACCAACAGACAGGCTTGGTCGTTGGCTTCGTGGATGTAATCGCGGTAACGGTTCCAACGCGAGGAGCGCGCCAAACCGCTGCCCATACCGCGCGTGCCGCTGGGGGGGTAGCGCATAGCGCGCGCCAGCGTCAGGGCCTGCTCGGGGGTATCGACCATCGGCACCAGCAGGGTTTGTGCGCCCAACTCCATAAATTGCTTGACCAACACTGGGTCACCCGAGGGCAAGCGCACTACTGGATGCGGTAAAGCTACGCCTGCTGGCAAGGTACTGGCAGCACTGGCAATGGCTTGTAACTGCGCCAACACAGCACGCAGGTCATTGGGGGCGTGTTCGCCATCGATGAGCAACCAGTCAAAACCGGTGCCCGCCAGCATCTCGGCCAGATAACCATCGGCGGTAGCCAACCAAAGGCCAATCTGCGGCTGGCCTGCTGCTAGGGCATCTTTGAAGGCATTGCGCGGCAGGGCAGAAGTTAGATTGGGCAAGGACATATTCTCTCCATCATCTACCGGGCACGAACGCCCCACCAATAAAACAGCCGGGGTGTGTGCCACCTGAACACCCCGGCTTTTTCAATACAGTAGTGTATTGTATTTAAAATGCCTTGACGATGCTCAGGCGCAGCAAAGAGCCCTTAGATTGGGGCGCGCTGCCCGCCTTGGCGCTCAGCTCTTTGTAAATCGCGCCTTTCAGGGCCATACCGGGGGCTACCGGATAGACCAGCTCGCCGCCCAGCGCATGGCGTGCCGACTTGTTCAGGCTGGCACCGACACCGCTGTCGTTGCTGGTTTGCCACTGGCTGTAACCCACCACACCGGCTTGCATGGGGCCAAAGGCTTTGGCCAGCGCCCATTCCAGCGTGACTTGGTTGCCGTGGCGAAAACCGGCATCGTTTCTGCCGTGGCGCTCAAAACGCATCAAACCAGCACCCGAGATGGTTTTGGCGGGGTCAAAATAATAGGTTAGGCCAGCGGTAAGCATGGTGCTTTTGTAACCATGACCGGGTGATGCCGGGTGGCTGGTGCTGGCCGAATCCAGCCACATCCCAGCAGCGGCCACTGCGTCCCATTGCGCGCCATGCCAACCCAACACCAGTGGGCCAACATAGACATCACCCACGCCCGAACGGCTGTCTGAGATGCCGGGGGTATTGAAGGTGAGCGAGGTCCGCAGCAGCGGCACAATGGCTTCCACGCCATAGTCTGCGCCCAACACTTTATGGCCGGTCATCCAAACAAAGCGGTTGGCCAAGGCAGTGACGGTGCCGGTGTTGTGGCCGGGGATGTCAGTGCTGCTGCCCGGAGCGCGCAGGCTGTTGATGTTGTAATTGACCAAATAGCCAATGTAATAAAAACCGGGCGGCGGCACGCTGGCCGATTGTGCGCCTTCTACACCGGGTACATAGTGACCGGCGGCCTGTACGGCCAAGGACGAAAAACCAGCCAACAGCGCCAGCGCTGCGCTGGCAATCACATTCTTCTTCATTCTTTATCTTTCTTTGGGGCAATCATGCGGGGGACGGCCTGCGTTGCAGGGAACGTCCCCCACCAAGGCAAGTGCAAGGGAGCGGCAGGGCTTAGGTATAGACATCGGTGAACGAGGCCACCAGTTCACCCGTGTGGTAAAAAATGCCACTGCCCAAACGGTCTTCGCTCCACGTAGTCACGGGGCGGTCGGGCTGGGCCAAGTAGCCCAAACCGGCAAAAGTTTCGTTGCGGTTGCCGCTGGGGTCAAAGAAGTAAATGGTCTCGCCGCGCGTAATGCCGTGGCGTGTGGGGGCCACATCAATTTTTACGCGCTTCTTGGCCATCACGTCGGCGGCCTTGAGCACGTCGTGCCAAGAATCCAAGAAGAAGGCAATATGGTGCAGCCCACTGACCGGGCCACCCACAAAAGCGATGTCGTGCGGCGTGCTGGTGCGTGCCATCCAAGTAGCGGCCTGCATGTCGCCATTGGGGCCGACCAAGATTTGCTCAGTCAAGAAGAAGTCGAGGCATTCTTTCATGAAGCGGGTGTTGTCTTGCACCGTGTTGATGCCCGCCTCGGGGTTCATCTCGCACATCAGCAACAGGTGGTCAAGCCAGTGGGCACCGGCACCACGAATACCATCGGGCCACGGGTCGGGGTTGAGGGTACCCACGTCAGTGCCAACATATTCTTTTTTGGCATACAGGCGCATTTCGTGGCCGCTGGGCAGGTTGAACTGCAACATGCGCCCAGTAGAGGGCAAATTGCCTTCTTCCAACCAAGTGGTCTTGACACCCCAAGCTTCAATGCGGGTTTGCAGGGCATCCAAATCGGCATCGTCTTGCACCTTGTAGGCGACGTGGTTGATACCGGCGCGGTCGCTGGGGGTCAGAATCAGGCAATACTTGTCCCACTCGTCCCAGCACTTCAGATAGACATTCCCTGCGTCGTCTGTCATGGTGGTCTTGAGGCCCAGCACTTCTTCGTAATGCTTAACGGCGGCATCAACATCCATAACGCGAATGCTGACATGGCCAATTCTTAAAACACCCATTGCTTGTCTCCTTGTGGTTAATTGCTCGTTTTTTGAAAATCGCGGGAAAAATGGCAGCAGCGTTTAGGCTGCTACCGGAGTGGGTGCGCCCAATGTGCGCCCCAAAAAGGGTTTGCGTAGCAGGGGGGTCACCTCTAAGCGCACGGGCTCTAGGGGGGCGACACGGCAGGCCAAGGTGTAGCCTTGGGCCTCTTCGGCTTGGCTGATATGGGCGCGGCTAATCGGCCCCAATGGTCGCACCGTCCCCTCCAGAATGCGGACTTTGCAAACACCACAGCCACCATTGACACAACCCACCGGAATACCCTTGCGCCCTAAGCGCAACATGCCAGTGAGCAGGTTTTCGTGTGGAAAACAGTCAAAACTGTCTCCGGTTTGCGCTACCGTAATACGCAAGGGGGCCACAGGCAAACTCATGGCTACACCTGCTTAGATGCTACGAAACAGCGGACTGCGCGTTTTTTGGGCATCTGCCGCCGAAAGGAATTTTTCGGTGTAGATGTCGCGCTCAAACAAGCGCCCTTGCATCAGCGTGCCAATGCAGGCTTCAATCATGGGCGGGGGGCCACACAGGTAAGCCTTGTTCCCAGAGAAGTTGCCGTTGAAATGCGCCTTGGCAGCGTCATGGACATAGCCGCGTGCGCCCGTCCATTCCACGCCTTCGGGCACGTCCGACAGCACGGGCACGTAGGTGAAGTTGGCATGTTGTGCCGCCAGCGCCCGAAACTCTGCGTCGTAATACAGTTCTTCTAACGAGCGTTGGCCGTACACCAGCGTGATGGGTTCGGTGCAGCCTTGGGCCAGCAACTCCAAAATCATCGAGCGTGGGCTGGACAGGCCAGAGCCGCCCGCCATAAATACCATCGGCAGCTTGGCCGATTGGCGCACAAAGAAGCGGCCATAAGGGCCGGTAATTTGCAGCGTGTCGCCTTCGTGCAAAGATTGGTGCAGCCAAGTGGTACCGGCACCACCGGGCACCAAGCGCACATTGAGTTCAATCTCGCTGCTTTGACCATTCGCGTCGGGGGCGTTGGCAATCGAGAACGCGCGCCCACCCTCTACGCCCGGAATCTGCACCTGCACATACTGCCCGGCCTGAAAGCGAATCGGCTGGTTCAGGCGCAAATGCAGCGCCTTGATGGTCGGGGTGAGTTGCTCAATGCGGGCCACGGTGGCGGTAAAGTCGCGCACCGGAATCACTTGGGCATCGGGTTCGTCTTCGATGTCGGCCTCGATGGTGGCGTCCGACTGCAAGGTGGCGCAGCAGGCCAGCGTTTTGCCGTCGTCGCGCTCCATCTCCATCAGCGCAAAGGGGTTGGCTGCACCGTGGTCCACCTCGCCATCGGTCACTTGCACCTTGCAGGTGCCGCACAGGCCATGCCCGCAGGCATGGGGAATGTAGATGCCTTGGCGCAAGGCGGCATCGAGCAAGGTTTGGCCTTCTTCCACTTCAATGGTGGTGCCTAGGGGTTCGATGGTGAGTTGGTAGCTCATAAAAATCTCTCCGCCGCTGGGCGCAGTGCAGCACCCAGCGGCCACTCAGGGGTCAAGGGTCAGCTGCAAGTGCCAGCAATGCCGGTCAGGCCGGGGGTGCGAAAACGAATCACATCCTTGTGCGTCAGGCCGTTGTCTTGCAACGATTTGGCCGGGTCGGGTGTCCAAGGCTGGCCGGATTTGAACCACTGCACCGCATCCCAGTCAATCTTGGCAAAGTCGGGGTGGTAGCCATAAACACCGGGCAGCACCGCTTGGCTCAAGGCACCAAAGGGCATGTCTGGTGGCAAAGGCAAAGCCACTGGGGCGCAAATCATCAAATGGTCTTCCCAACCGATGTAAAGCAGGGGCGCGGGAAAGTTGGCGCGCACGTCCTTGGCCGGAAAATCGTAGGGTTTGAGGGCAACGACGCTCATTATTTGGCTCCTTGGTCTGCGCCGGGCAGTTCTTCACCGCGCCACGCTGCAAAGTTCTTTTGGTCTTCCGATCCTTCAAAATCGAAGTTATCGCGGCCCACATTCAGTTGGTACCACTCCAACACGGCCATCAGCGGGTCAAAGCCTTCGGCAGTCGGGTCAGTGCCTTCGGGGAAGCAGTTGCCTTGGTAGATTTGGTGTACCGGCAGCCACGATTGGATGTACTTTTCTGGCTCGTGCTCAAACACTTCCTTGCAGCCATCGCTACAAAAGTGGTACTTGTCGCCTTGGTAGTCGGTTTCGCGGTAGCAGATTTTGGTCGGGTCGCCCGGCTCGGTAAACACCATCGGAATCTGGCAGGTGGTACACAGCATGGGCAGCGTTTTGTTATAGAAGCGGTTGCCTTGCTCTTGCTGCTCGCGCAGGTGTTCCAAACGGGGGCGGTAGTACTTGTCGAAGGTGTCTGGGTATTTTTCCGACAGCCACTGCATCTCGTCTTCCTTGGGAATCCAAGTGTGGAAGGGCGCGGCAGCGCAGTAGTTGTAGAAGGTGTTCCACGCTTGGTGACTGATGTGGTCTTTGCCTTCGCAGGCTTGCTTCCAGCCCTTAGGCTCGCGGATGCCATAACGGGCCAAGTCGCGAAACAGTGCGCCGCCGTTTTGCTCGGCATACATCTCCCACGCTTCTTTCCAGCTCATCACGCGCTTGGGCAGCATGTAGTCTTGCATCATCGCCACCAGCGTTAGCACGCGGTAGCCGCGCCAGAACCACTTATCAATCCAACGCTGCACAATCGGCACGTTGTCGGGGTCTTGCTCCAGCATGAACTTGATGCACTCAATGCCCAAGGTCATGTGGCGCGATTCGTCCGACTGGGCCGAGAAGCCAAAAGTCACGGTGGACATATCACCGTTGTGCGCTGCACCGCTCATGAAGGGCACAAACAGCAGGTTGGTCAGCACATACTCAAACGAGAAGCTCACCGCAGTGAGGAACTCGAACGGGCCACCGCTCAGCGCATCTTCAAAGAACGACTTGGGCACCGACAGGTACCAAACCCGGTCAAACCAGTGGTTTGACTTGTGCATACCGTTGAAGTACTTGTTGTAGTGCGACAGGGCATGGGTTTCGGTTTGGAAGTGGCGCAACTCGTCCACCGCCTGCATCTGCGAGGCCACACGGGCACCCGCACCGGTAAAGTGGCGGCCCACATGGGCAAAGCCACGGTGGGCGTAATACTCCAGCGGCACCACGCCTTGGATGAACAGCTTGAGCGCATTGACATAACGCGCATCCGAGATGCTCAACTGGCCGTTGTTTTGGGCAAACGCCTCAATCACGGCATAGAGTTTTTTCTCTTTTTCGCCTTGGTACTTCCAGTAGGCATCCATCGTCAGGCGGAAGGGGTCTTCCCACTTGTCCCAATCGTGGATTTTGATACCTTCGTACTTGTCGAAGGGGAACACTTTGTCCATCGGCTGGTAGGTAGTGTCCCAAGCCAAATCGCGCGTCATGGCGATATAGCGTTCTTTCAGGCCGAGTTTCTTTTTGGTAACGGGTGCGTCCACGGTGTTGTCTCCTTGGGGTGCGGTGATAAGGGTGGCGTGGCGGCGTTAGCGCAGCCAGCTCAGCGACAGTTCGTCGTCGTCTTCATTGATGTGGCCCGACAGCGTGACCAGATTGACGTGAATCTGTTGCAGGTCAAAACGCTGGCCGGTTTGCTCTTCGATGCTCTCGCGGCGCACGACCAAGCGGCCGGGGGCGTCAATCTTGACCAAACCGGGCGAATGCACGGCGGTGGCTTCGGGGTTGTCGGCCAAGATGGCATCGACAATCGGGCGCGATTCTTCGTTGTCCTGAAAGGCAATGAAAACTTTAGAAACGATTTCGGTCATCACAAATTCCTTAAACGGTCAGACCAGCCTTGCGGGCGCGGGCATTGAGGGTTTCGCGCACGGCCAGCAGCGCCTCGGCCCCGGCAGCGCCCAAGGCCATTTCAGCCACCGGAGCCAAGGCAGCTTGGGCTTGGTCGGCATAGCGCTGGAACCAGCCGCTAATCAGCGATTGGTTGTCGGCGTTTTCGGCAGCAGCCACCTTGATGACGGCATCTACCCAGCGGTTGGCCTCGGTGTGCCACTCGGGCATAAAGGCGGTGAGCATGGCTACCGCCGTGCCACCTTGTACCGACAAGTGGTCATCCACAAAGTGGGTGTAAATCAGCGGGAACACCATGCCGTCAAGGGCCAAGTTTTGCGCCACAAACAGCTCGAACGGGTCGTTCATCACCAAGGTGTCTTCTACCAAGCGGCGCAGCACCTGCCAGCGTGGGTCTTGCATCCAAGCGTTTTTGCCCGCCTCTAAGGCACCGGGTTCACCCAGTGCCAGCCCCAAGCGCGTCAGGTATTGGGCGACACCAAGCTGGTCCATCGCTTGGAACATGGCCGGGGCAGTAAAGGCCGTGCCATAGCCGCGCGAGCAGATGGTGCAGTTGTTCATGTTGGCACCCCAAGCCACATGGCGCAGGGGCATCAGCACTTCTACCGCTTTGGCGCGCAGGGCATCGCTGGTTTTGGCAATCAGGTTGCGCGATTCCACAAACTGGTAGTTGGACTCCATCGCCTCTTGCTGGCGGGCGCGGGCCATTGTCCAGTTGGCGTAGTAATACTGGCGTGGGTCGCGCAGGGCATCCCAATCGGCCATTTGCACGGCGGTGCGGCCTTTGTCAAACAGCTCGAACTCTGGCTCCCAAGTGGGGCGGTAATGGAAATTGGCAGTGGGTTGCACCCCCAGCGTGGCCTCTTGGTAACGCGAGGCCGGCTTGCTGTCGCCGGTATAGGCGGCCACGCGGGCAAAGGTGTTACGCAGCGGCTTGATTTCTCGCGCTTGCAGGTCGATGTTCATCTTAGTTTGTCTCCTCAAACTCAAACAGGGGTGGAAACCGGGGTGGCCGTGCCATCGTCTAGGCGCTGTACGTGGTTGACACGGCAAAAGGCATCAAAAGCAGGCTGGGGCAGCATCAGCTCGACAGCCAATTCGGGCCAGCCGATAGAAAACTCAAACTCCACCAAACCGTTGGGGCGTATTTGCAACACGCGAACAAACCGGCGCGAGACATCGCAGGCGATGGCATCGGAGGTGGCTGGCGCGAGGGTGGTCATGTACGAACTCCTTGGGGTTTTGGGCTGGCTGCCTTGGATATTGCAGAAGCCGTGCCACGCTGGGCATCCATTGCAAAAATGTCGATAAAACAAGGGTTTGTCCTTACAAAATCTGCCGTTTTGCTGCGCCAGCAGGGTGCTTGGCCTTATCACCATTTCATCCAGCAAAAAATGTTGCGCTGCAATATGATGATTTGGTAAAAATAAGCTTATTCCTGATACGCATTTGGTGAAATGTCGTTTCTTTCAGGGTTTACCCGGTTCTGCTTTACTGACAATTTATCGATAGTTTGCCCATGCCTGTCGCCCAGAACCTCGCTCTTCCCTCAGATGCCGACCTGCGTCGGTTGGTGCATTTTTCGGCGGGTGATGGCCGCATTTGGTTGTCGGGCCAGCGCATGGTGCTGGTGCATACGGCGGCGCTGCACGCACTGCGGCGCGAACTCATCAACACCTTGGGGCCAGCGCAAACCCGGCGCCTGTTGCTGCGCGCTGGTTACGCCTCTGGCGAGCGCGATGCCCTGCTGGCCTGCCAAGTGCGCCCCGGTGCCAACGTGTTTGAAATGTTTTCCGTCGGCCTGCAACTGCACATGCTCGAAGGTGCGGTGCAGGTCACACCCGAAACTTTTGAAGTCGATGAAGCCGCCGGGCATTTCTTAGGTCAGTTTCGCTGGGACCACAGTTGGGAGGTTGAAGCACAGTTGCGCGACTTTGGCCCGCAAGAAGAACCCACTTGCTGGATGCTGCTGGGCTATGCCTCGGGCTACACCAGTGCCTTCTTTAAGCGCTCGGTGCTGTTCAAAGAGGTGCAGTGCGCCGCCTGCGGCCATGACCATTGTCGTATCGAAGGGCGTTTTGCCGAAGAATGGCCCGATGCCGAAGCCATGATGCGCGACTACAACCCCGACTCGGTGCTGGTGCAACTGGATGAATTGCAATCACAGGTGCAAAGCTTACGCACGCAACTAGAGCAGCCCGCCGACGACTTGGGGCGCATCATTGGGCGCTCGCGCGCTTTTGAGCAAACCGTCGCCCTGCTACGCAAAGCAGCGGCCACCGATGTAACCGTCCTGCTGACGGGCGAGACTGGCGTCGGCAAAGAACGCTTTGCCCGCGCCCTGCACGCGATGGGCACGCGCGCCGATAAACCCTTTGTGGCCGTCAACTGCGCCGCTCTGCCCGCCGAACTGATTGAAAGTGAACTGTTTGGGGCCGAAAAAGGCGCTTACACCGGCGCTTCCGCCTTACGCATTGGCCGTTTTGAACGCGCCCACGGCGGCACGCTGCTGCTGGATGAACTGGGCGAAATGCCCCTGCCGGTGCAGGCCAAACTGCTGCGCGTGCTGCAAACCGGCGAGATTGAACGCCTGGGCGGCCATGAAGCCCGGCGCGTGGATGTGCGCGTGGTGGCCGCCACCAATGTGGATTTAGAAAAAGCAGTAGAAGAAGGGCGCTTTCGGCGTGATTTGCTCTACCGGCTCAATGTTTACCCCATTCGCATCCCCTCACTGCGCGAACGTGGCGACGATATTGAACTCATCGCCCTGTACCTGCTGCAAAAATACGCTGTGCGCCACGGCAAGCGGCTGGCCGGGTTTACCGACCGGGCGCTGCTGGCCATGCGCGCGCACCGCTGGCCGGGCAACGTGCGCGAACTAGAAAACCTGATTGAGCGCGGCGTGATTCTCACCCCCTCGGATGAAAGCGTGGATGCCGATATGCTGTTTCCACACATCACCGTGCAAACTGGGGCCACCGTGAATGCACGCGGCGCGTTAGAGCGCACCGTGGCTGCACCCGCCGCCCAATCGGCCCAACTTTATGACACCCTGCTGCACAGCGGCCTGTCGTTAGAGGCGCTAGAAGACACCCTGATTCGCGAAGCCGTGGCCCGTGCCGGTGGCAACCTGTCTGCCGCCGCGCGCACCTTGGGCCTGACGCGGCCCCAACTGAGCTACCGGCTGTCGCGCCTGAACGAGCGCGCGCCGTCCTGATATTGTGGGATGTGCTGATGGCCAAACGTGCATTTTTCCTCCCAGAGATGGCCCATGAAGCGCCCGACGATGGCAGCGACCCGTCGCGCACCCTGACCGAGCAAACCTACAACCGACTGCGCCAAGCCATCATCGAGGGCCAACTGCCCCCCGGCAGCAAACTGCGTATCGAACACCTGCGCCAGCAGTATGGCGTGGGTGCAGGCACGCTGCGCGAAGCCGTGACCCGCTTGGTCAGTGATGCCTTGGTGACAGCAGAAGGCCAACGCGGTTTTCGCGTCGCACCGATTGCGATGGAAGACCTAGAAGAACTGACACGCCTGCGCGTACTGATTGAGACCGAGGCCCTGCGCCAATCTATACGCTACGGCGACCATGCTTGGCGCCAAGCCCTGCACGCCAGCTATGCTGCCCTCAGTGCCATCGATTACCCCATTCGTGCCGAGCAACGCCCGCAATGGGAAGCCCTGAACGTGCGTTTTCATGAGGCGCTACTCAATGGCCGCCCCTCGGCATGGACGCAAAAGGTATTGCGCCTGCTGTCACGCCACAGCGAGCGCTACCGGCGCTATGCCATGGGCTTGCCCGGCTTGCTACGCGATGTCCATGCCGAACACCGCGAAATTTATGAACTGGCCTTGGCCGGACAAGAAGCGCGCGCTGCGCTGGCATTGGAAGCGCACATCTGCACCACCCCACACCTGCTGCTGCAAGCGCTGCGCGATGGCCGCTTGGTGTTGCCCGGCCCACACGACGAAGCTACGCCGCCGCCAGAGCGGCCCTTTCAAGCACTGACCGATTGAGTGGGGCGGCGTTGGGCTTGAGAACCAGCGCAACGACTGCTTATTCTTTGAATATTTTAAGCAGCGTCACTGCGGGCGATGCAGCACCAATTTTACGGTCTGTTTTGGCAGCCTCAATGATTTCGACCAGTTGATTGTATTTATCAGCTTGTCTATCATCTAAATTGGTCATGTTCATGCTCCAACGGGTAAATGTTCGGAAGCTTGCTGGCTCATTGTACAAAATGCGCGAATTTTTATGGCGTGGGTCTTTTTCGATTTTTTTGTACAGTGTATTTAAAGTGCTCAAAGGCCCTTCCAATACCTGAAAAAACCAGCCCCCATTGTAAAATAAGCTGCCCGTGACATCTATTTTTTGGTTTTTCTCTTTGGCTATTTTTAAAATGTCGAGAAGGTCTTCGCTGGACATTTTTCGCGTAGCTTGGCTAATGTAAATTAATTGATTAATAGACACTGGCATCTCCTGAGGTAAAAAGTTTGAATTACTTTATCCTAAATCTTAAATTATGCAGTTGCAAATCATCATACCCCCAATTATTGGAGGGGCTTTTTTTTGAGTGTCCAACGTTGTACGCACCTAGCCCGCTGAACCGCTACACGTTCCGGCGTAAGCGGTGATGTAGCCATAGCACATACGGGCATCGGCTGCCAAATCGGCAAAACTGAGGTTAGAGTGCTGCCAAGGGGTAAAATCAAGCCCGTTATATACCTGACCCAAGTCACGCAGCACCAAACCCCAATCGGCAAAAACCCGTTGCCGGGCGGGGCCTTCAATAATCAGGTGTACGTTGTGGTGGCGCGGGTCGGCCTTGATTTTTTCTAGCAAGGCAAACAGCGTGTCGCGCCGCCCCTCGAGCATCTGCATGAAATGACCATCTTGGTGCACCAAAAAGCCCGTAATACCACTGAGGCGGTTAGAAGTTTTGGCCGCTTTTTGCAGTTCGTTCAGGGCTTGTTCGGTCATCGGCTCGGTGGCTTGGCTGGCGTAAATCAGAAAGTGCAGGGGTGCCAGTCCGTTGGGTGCATCATCCACCAATTCTCTTTCAACGGTTTCGACAAAAACATGTTCTTCGATGGGACGATGAAAATAGTAGCCTTGAATCAGGTCGCAGCCGTAGGCGCACAGCTCGCGCTGTTGCACGCCGTTTTCTACCCCTTCGGCCACCAATTTCAGCCCCAGTGCCCGCCCTAGCCCAATCACAGCACGGATGACGGTGCGGCTTTCTTCGCTTTTGTCAATGCCGTCGATAAACGCCCGGTCAATTTTGAGCACATTCACCGGCAGGCGCGTTAATTGGGCCAGCGATGAATACCCGGTGCCAAAATCATCGACGGCCACGCGCAAGCCTAAATCGGCCAAGCGGCGCAATACACGCAGATTGGTTTCGATGTCGGCCATCAGCGAGGTTTCGGTGATTTCTAGCAACAAACGAGCTGGGTCGGCACCGGTTTCGTGCAGTATGGCGGCAAAATCGTCGGCCAGTGATTCGTCATTGAGTTGGCGTGCCGAGACATTGACCGAGACATAAGGCGCCCGCTCAGCCCAACGTGCGCGCCAATCGGCTTCAGCACGGCACGCTTGGCGAAACACCCAAACACCAATCGGCACGATGGTGCCGGTCATTTCAGCAATCGGAATGAACACGGCGGGTGAGACATCGCCTTCGGGCGGGCGCCAGCGCAGCAGCAACTCCGCACCCACAATGCGCCCGGTTTCGGCAATCACAATCGGCTGAAAGCGCGTTGATAACTCGTTGCGCTCAATGGCGTGGCGCAGCCCTTGGGTAATGGTCAGCCGCTGGCGCGCCTGGTCTTGCAGGTTTTCGCTAAAAAACTGCCAGCTGTCACGCCCTTTTTCTTTGACGGCGTACATGGCCGTATCGGCATAACGCAGCAAATCATCGGCAGCGTGGGTACTGCCATTGCCTACCGCCACGCCAATGCTGGCGGTGACAAACAGCGACAGGCCGTTGGACTCAAAGGGCTGGCGCAGCACGTCGTTGATGCGCTCGGCCAGCACCGACATGGTGGCGGGTTGTTCCACTTGCTCACACAGCACCACGAACTCGTCGCCCGCCAAACGGGCCACGGTGTCGCCTGGGCGCATTTGCTCTATCAATCTGGTGGCTACGTTTTTGAGCAGCATGTCCCCGGCTTCGTGGCCGTGGGTGTCATTGATGAGCTTGAAACCGTCCAAATCGATAAACAACAGCGCCACGCTCAAACCGCTACGGCGTGAGCGCTGCAAGGCAGTGGCCAGCCGCTCGCGAATCAGGGTGCGATTGGGCAAGCCAGTGAGCGGGTCATGGGTAGCGCGGCGCGTTAATTCGTCTTCGGCCTGCTTGCGTAGGGTAATGTCGTGCAGCGTCACTACCAGCAGCCATTCGTGCTCGGTCTTGAATTTGGCAATCGAGGCTTCTAGCGGAAAGAAGCTACCGTCTTTGCGATAGCCCGACATCTCGCTGCGCCCCGACATACGGCGCTCGCTGGCTTCGCCTTCAACAAAGCCACGCAGTAGCTCGGCGTGGCGCGTGCGAAAGTGCGGCGGTAGCAGCAGGTGTACCGACAGGCCAATCAACTCCTCTTCGTGGTAGCCAAACATCTGGCAGGCGCTGCTATTGGCTTCAGTGATGGTGCCTTGGACATCGGTGGCAATGATGGCCATATCGGCAATCGACAAAATTTGTTGTGCCGCACTCAGTTTGGTGCGGGAGGTGCCAATTTCTGCTGCCAATCGGGCCGTTACTTGCGGCGTGGGTGGCGATTCGTGCAGCCGCGCTGCTTGCGCCTGCTGCAAGTAGCGCTCGGGAATCCAGGCTCGGTTGCAGCCAAAATGCTGAACGATGCTGAAGGTGCCATCCAAATTGCAGCGCGACAAAAAGGTGTTCACGCTGGCGTGGTGGGTGGCCGCATTCATCTCCACTTGGCCTTGTGGCCCGCGCACGCGCACTTTTTCTAGGGCATCTACCAAGGCTTCGGGGTCAGTGCTGCCAGCGGCTTCGGCGGCTCTGGCAAACGCTTGCACGCACAGGTAGGTGCCTTCGCCAAAGTTGGTCAGGATGCCATTGCCATGCGGCCAAATACCACTGACACCGGGCTGGCGCGCTAGGCGTTGCAGATAATGCCGGTTCTCGGGGGTGTCGAGCGACATGAAATAGGTGTTGCTGGAATAAAAGCCTTCGCGCACTTCGGGCGTCAGTTGGCTCACCATCATCTCGTCATAGTGGCCCATCACCACGGCCATGTGTTGTTTCAGGCCCAACTCGGTAAAGCGGGTAAGCAAGGTGATTTGGTCTTGTCCAGCAAAGTAGGGCACAAACACATCGGCCCCCGAGCGTGCCACTTGGGCCAGCAGCCGGTCTATTTCTGCCACATCGGCACCCATAGGCAGGTATTCTTCGCCCACCACATCGCCGTCTAGGCGGCGCAGGGCGCGCTTGGCCGCATCGATGGAGCCGCGTGGCCATTCGTAGTTGCTGCCCGCAAAAAACATTTTGAGACCAAAACGCTTGGCCATGAACGGCAGCATTTGGTCAATTTGCTGGTTGGGCAGTGCAGCAAAATGAAAAAAGTAACGCCCAGTGATGCTGCCTTCGTAGAACGAGAAGTTAAGGTACGGAATGCGCGCAGGCTCGGCCACTTGGGCGGCCACGGCAATGCGCGAGTTCGATAGCAGGTTGCCGATGATGGCCACGCAGCCGTGGTCATCGACCAAGCGCTTGGCGGCGGGCACGGCGGTATCGGGCAGGCTGCCATCGTCTTCAATCACCAGTTCTAGCCGCCGCCCCAAAACGCCACCGCGTTGATTGATTTCATCGCAGGCGATGCGCGCGGCCCAAACGATTTCCGGGCCATACAAGGCAACCAGACCGGTCAGGGGTGGCATCAAGCCAAGGCGGATGGATTCAATCATAATGTGAAATTTTACCAAGCTTGCCTAACAGATTTTTGGAGGCTATGAGGGCTGTGGGGTTAATTTAAAATTTTTGAGCTAGCTTTTTCTCATGGCTTATTTTTTCGGTCTATAATCTTGGTCTTACTTCGGTAAGCGCACGATTTTCAAACAATCGTCATCTGCGGGATTAGCTCAGTTGGTAGAGCGATACCTTGCCAAGGTATAGGTCGAGAGTTCGAGCCTCTTATCCCGCTCCAGTTTTTTCCTTTTGCGTGCAAACTGCCCATGTGGCTCAGTGGTAGAGCACTCCCTTGGTAAGGGAGAGGTCGCGGGTCCGATTCCCGCCATGGGCACCAAAGGACAATCTCAAGCCATTTCAGGCCATATCAAAAGCCCCTCTCTCCATAGGCAAAGGGGCTTTTTTGTTGCCTTACATTGTCTCAATTGGCATCATGGCATCCCGCCTTTTTGTTGGTTCTTTTGTTGGTTCCTAAAACCAATAGCACCAACAGGCACCAACAGGGGATGCACCGTGGCACTGACCGACACCTTTATCAAGAACGCAAAGCACAGCGGCAAACCGGCTGGCGACAAACACAGCGATGGCGGGGGGCTGTACCTGCATATCAAGGCGCAAGGCAAGTATTGGCGCATGGCCTACCGTATCCACGGCAAACAGAAGACGCTGTATATCGGCATCTATCCGGCGCTATCGCTGGGGCAAGCACGCAAGGCGCGTGATACTGCCAAGGCCCAATTGGCCCAAGGCATAGACCCCAGCACCGCCAAACGCGAAGCCAAGCAAGCCAGCGCCAGCGCTGCACAGCACACCTTTGAAGCTGTGGCACTGGCATGGCTAAAGGCTACTGCCCACAAACGCACGCCAGCCACAGCAGCGCGGATAGAGCGCCGCTTGCAGATTGACGTTTTCCCAGAGATAGGCCGGTTGCCCATTGCCTCTATCAAGCCGCCCACCATGCGCGCTATGCTGGATAAGGTAACTGCCCGTGGTGTAACCGACACCGCCCAGCGTATCGGCAAAGCCTGCGAACTGGTGTTTGCCTACGCTATAGGCCGTGGCTTGGTAGAGCGGGACGCAACTGTTGGTATGCGTGCCACCATGCCCCGAGCCAAGATACACCACCATCCCGCTATCACTGAGCCGCTGGCGCTGGGTGCCTTGTTGCGCGCCATGCACGCCTACAACGGCCATCCTTGCACCGTGGTGGCCTTGAAACTATCGCCGCTGCTACTGGTGCGCCCCGGTGAACTGCGCCATGCCCAATGGTCAGAAATTGACCTAGACAGCGCAACATGGGCGATACCGGCAGACAAAATGAAAATGCGGAACGACCATATCGTGCCCTTGCCAGCCCAAGCCGTGGCGATGTTGCGCGAACTGCACAGCCTTACAGGGCATGGCCCTTGCGTCTTCAGCACCAGCGCCAAAGCAGATAGGCCCATGAGTGAAAGCACGGTGGCCCAAGCCTTGCGCGCTATGGGCTACCCCAGCACCGTACAGACTGCCCACGGCTTCCGCGCTACCGCCCGCACCATCTTGGATGAGGTGCTAGGTGAACGGGTTGATTTGATAGAGCACCAGTTAGCGCACACGGTAAAGGATGCCAATGGCCGCGCCTACAACCGCACCGCCCACCTACCGGCCCGACGTGCCATGCTGCAGCGGTGGGCAGACTACCTAGACAAGCTACGCACGGGGGCCACCATCATCCCACTGCACAAGGCCGCATGAAGTGCGAGCAGACAGGATGCGTAAAAAATGACAAATGACGTTCCATCCGCACCAATCTGATGGCCAGTGCTGTGGATGACTCAATCCAGCAGCGCCCCACCTTGCAAAAGTGCCAAGCTAGGATTGGTGAGTAAAGATTGCAATTGAGCACGAGCCAAGTTGTTCAGTATCTGCAATCGCTGTGTTTGTGGCAGTTGTTGCTGGATCAGCAGGGCATTCTGACTTTCTAGGCTAGAGAGAACCACAAGCTGTTCCACTGTCGCTTGATCCCTGATATTGCCTTTGGCTCCAGGATTGGCACGCTTCCACTCGGCCGCTGTCATGCCAAACAGGGCCTTGTTCAACACATCGGCTTCATTGGCATACACAAACGCTGCATCTTTGGGCGAAAGGGTTGGCGGGACAAGGTGTGCCTTTACTGCATCGGTATGCACTCTGTACTGAACCTTAGTCAGGGTTCGACGAACATTCCAATCTAACCCACGTTGGGCCTCTGCCTGCTTGTAGCGCTGGAACTCAGTGATGAGGTAGAGCTTGAACTCTGGACTGAGCCAAGAGCCGAACTCAAAGGCAATGTCTCGGTGGGCAAAAGTGCCTCCGTAGCGGCCAGCCTTGGCAACGAGACCAATGCCATTCGTCTCTTTCACCCATTGGCGGACAGAAAGCGTGAAGCGATTCAGACCAGCTTTATTTCTAATTCCCTCGAATCCGGGGGAATTAAAACTTTGATTGTTTAAGCGTTCCCATACGCCAATGAACTCTACTGTGTCCTTGTTACGCAACCAAGACTCAATCAAAGTGCTGCCACCCTCGAACTGCGACACCATGTCAGTCAGGCTGATGTAGTCCTCATCGCCCTTCGTTGTGAGGTGGATCTCCACGCCCTGTACTGTCAAACTTTTGTCGCCAGTAGCCATATCAACTCCTTCATGAAATGGCAATTTTAGGTTCGCAAGCATCAGGGATAAAGATGCCCCGAATCTGGTTAGATGATTGTGCAGAACATCGGTGGGCCAGCATCATCGCGCTGCACAACAAAGCCGCCAGCGCCTCAAATCTCATCAGCTTCGTTCACTCGGGGAATCCAGCCCATCGCCGTATAGATATCCCACTGGCGCACCGATTCTTGGATAAGGTACTCCCGAAGAGAAATCCGCCATTCAACCAGCACCACGCCTTCGTCGTGAAGTATCAGCACTTTCCTTTCCCCCGGAGGCCGTGGCTGGCGTGTAGCCCTGTCTAGCCGTGCCTTGGGCGATGGTTGCGGGGGGTTGCCATCAACAATCCTGCTTGGTTTTTGAGTTGGCACATATAGCCCCCGTCTCACCTTCGTTGCCAGCCCCTTCTTGACCAGCACGCGCAAGCGGTCATCCACTGTTGTCCCTGGCAGTAGTGCCGCCCGCACCAATTCATTCCTCGATACAGGTTCTGGCCGACCTGTTCGCATATGCGCACGCCATAGCACAGCTAACACTAAATCGCTAGTAGTCCCGTGGGGAAGTCGTTTGCCTGCTGCTTTTCGCATGGGGAAGAACTCAGATTGTGCCTTGATAAGCCTTTGATATTACGTCACTAAGCGCCACTAAATCTCAAGATACCCCAGTGGGTTTTTACTCAAGTGGGCAAAGTCTCGAAACTCTGTTTGTGCGCACTTTCACGACATCGCACAGCAAGCAGCCAAAGGCCACGGCTGTTTACTGTGCATCACAGAGTTATACAAATGACCCAGACAGCGAAGGCCCCAAAGGCCAATACGAAGCAAACCATTGCAGCCCCCAACGTACCGGCGGAGCGCTGCACGGCGGTGATTCCCAACTTTGACGAACTGCCTGATTCGGCATTGGTGCGTCAGGCCCAGTTGGTGCGTGACCCTAAGCACCCAACCCGCCCTGCGCCCTTGCCGTTCAGCCCGGCCACGTTCTGGCGCAAAGTGAAGACTGGTCAGTTTCCGGCCCCCGTGAAATTGGGTGAACGCATTACCTGCTGGAAGGTGGGCGATATTCGCCAATGGCTGGCGGCCCAAGGTGCAGCGTAAAGGAATGACCATGCACTGCACAGACACAAAAAAGCCCACCGGGAACGCCAATTCCACGGCAGGCTGCACAGACAAGGCAGATTTTGCCACCACTGTGCACCGCGTCAAGCCGCTGGCGCTGGTTGCCACCAAGATGGAACCACGGGTAGATAGCCGCCTGCTGGCCCAGCACCTTGGGAATCAACACCGCCCCACTATGGCGCTGATTGAAAAGCACCTTCCACCGATAGCCGCACAGGTCAACGTGAGCGGTATGCCTGTTTGAACGAAGACCAAGCCCTGTTTCTGCTAACCCTAAGACGGAACACAGAACGGGTTGTGGAATTGAAGCTGCGCCTTATCAAGGCATTTGGCGAAGCCCGCCGCGCCGCTGCTGTGCGCCAGACAGAGTACCTACCGGCCTACCGCCAAGCGCAGGAGCGCATCCACGAATTGGCCGATGGCAGCCCGAACGAGCGCTTCATTCACATGAATGTCAATAAGTTGGTCAACCAAGTAGCCGGTATCGAAGCAGGCCAGCGCCCAGATGCACCCTTGCCCACCCAGTCGGTGCTGGCTGTGGCCCAGATGCTGGCTGCTGCTGCACTGCAAGGGGCCACCGACCGCCACCAGATTCAAGGTTGCGTCAAGGCAGCACTGGCACCGCTGGCCAGCCTGACCACCATGCACGCATTGGAGGCAACATCATGAACCAGCGTATTGCTTTGGCTCAACCGCTGGCGCTGCCTAGCACTGGCGCAACGAACCAACCCAATAATTTTGGGTTGCAAATTGCTGGCACTTGCACCGCCGCGCCGCACCGTGGTACAGTCCGCCCCGGTGCTAGTCACACCATGTACACAGCGGGCAACCTCCCCGACAGCGAGGTTTTTTCACGTCCTGAATTTAGCAATGCGGCCCTGCGCCGTGTGCATGGTTTTGGGGCTGGGAGTGCCTATCCGCAAGGACGGCAGCATGGCTGTGTACATGTGACTATCCCCAGCCCCACCCGATGGCCTAGTCAGTCAAAGGGTGGCTTTCAGTCTCACACAGGAGCCGAAACCATGACCACGTCCCCCGTGGCCAGCCACTGCGCTGCGCCCACATCTAAGGCCACACAGGCCGCCATTCCCAGCACTACCAGCACTGAAGCGCAAGCCTTCGCCTTGTTGGAAGCCACTAGCAGCGCCAATTTGGCCGCGTTCTATATCCGCAAGGGCAACGTACAGGCCGCCCGCCGCAAGGCCGTTTTGTTGCTCAAAAGTCTGCAAGTTTTGGAGGCCAGCCATGCTGTCTAACAACACCCCCACCACTATCGACTTGGCTGGCAGCAGCATCATGACCGTAGCGCCTTCACCGGTGTTTTCTGGCCGCATCGAGGTGCGTTACTACGACCGCGCCGCATGGGCCTCATTCGGTACCCAATTGAGCGCAGACCAAGCCCGCCAATTGGCCGCTGCACTGGTGGCCCAAGCCGATGCTTTGGAGGTGGCCACCACCGAAGGGCTTGCAAAATGAGTGCTGCCCAGAAGCAACGCCTGTCCGCTGAACACTGGTGCGAGCTGCAAAACATCAGCGACATCGTGAACCTGTGCGCCTTTGCCGCCGACAGCCGCCGCATTTTGCAGGGCATCGACGAAGTAAAGCTCCAGCATCCCGAAGTGAGCAAGCGTATCAACGCCAAAATGACCGCCCCTTGCAACTGGGACACGTACCACGACACCTTGCCTAATGTGTTGGCCCATGTGAACGACCGGCTGCAACGCCTGTTGAATGAGTCGGAGGAAGAATGAGTACCGCCGATTACCTGCACTGGCTGGATGCCCAAATCGAAGTCGTGGCAGCAGACTTACGCGAGCAGGCAGGCCCCGGCCTTGCTGATGCCGCCGAGCGCATGACCGACTTGATGGTTGCCAAGACCGTGCTGCGCGAGTTCATCGCCAGCCAAGCCACCATGCCCAACAAGGGCAAAACCCCCAACAAAAAGTAGGAGGCACCATGCCTAATCTGACCGAATGGCCGCAAGGCCAGCCCGTGGTGTTGCCAGCATCTTGCCAAACAGGGGGCCACCATGCCCCTTGATAAAGACCGCCTACCTGACCCACAGGCGTACTACGAAGCCCAAGGCTTGCGCCTGATTGGCCCACGCCGCGCCAAGTGGAAGACCACCCGTTGCGAGTTTCACGAAGGCAGCGATTCCATGCGAATCAATACCGAGACAGGCGGTTTTATGTGCATGGCCGGTTGCGGTGCCCGTGGTGGCGACGTGGTGGCCTATCACCGCGCCGCGCATGGTTTGGACTTTGTGAAAGCGTGCAAAGACCTTGGGGCATGGGTTGACGATGGCAGCACGCCACCCAGCCACCAGCGTTCAACCCCACTGCCAGCGCGTGACGCATTGCAGGCCATTGCCTTTGAAGCGCATCTAACCGCCATCGCCGCCGGAAACATCGCTCACGGGGTAGTGCTTACCGAGGAAGACCGGCAGCGCCTCTACCAAGCAGCCGGACGTATTAACGCCATCGCAGATTACTTCCTATGAGCCACGACATTAACAAAATCAACGCCATTGGTGCGCTACTGGATAAGCACGTTTTGCCACGCCATGCACCAAAGGTAGGGCCATTGCCCGCCGCGCCTAGCTGGGAGGTATCGGCACCACCAGAGCCGCCCGCCTACGTTAGCGCAGGCTTTGCGCCATTGGAGGCCAGCGAGTGGGACAGCACCCCATCACCACAGGCCACACCTACCGAAGCTGCTGGCGCTGCTGGTGATGGCGCATGGCCTGAGCTGCGTGAAATCAAAGCAGACTTGCCCCCGGTACCACCGTTTGACGCGGCAACCCTGCTACCCCCAGTGCTGGCCGACTTTGTGTTGGACGAGGCCGACCGGATGCCATGTTCACCGGACTTTGTGGCCGCATCGATGGTAGTGGCCTTGGGTTCGGTGATTGGTGCCCGCTGTGCTTTGAAGCCTAAGCGCCGTGACGATTGGATTGTTACGCCCAATCTCTACGGTGGCATTGTGGGCTTGCCATCGCAGAAGAAGACCCCGGCAGCCAATACGGTTATGCGCTTTCTCGACCGACTGGAGGCCAAAGGTGCAGAGCTGCTGGAGGAGCAGCAGCGCGTGTATGAGGCCGAGATGGCCGCCTTTGAAGCGCACCAAGCCGCCGTCAAGGCATCCATGAAAAAGGCAGTTACCGGAAAACCAGACCAAGCCAAGATGGATGCAGCCGTGGCCGACCTGCAAGCCCTGCAAGAACCAGAAAAACCCCATGCGCGCCGATTCAAAAGCAACGACGGCACGGTAGAAAAGCTGGGAGAAATCCTCTCACGCAACCCCGCTGGCCTGCTGGTGTTTCGTGACGAACTTATCGGCCTGCTATCGAGCTGGGAGCGTGATGGCCATGAGGGGGACAAGGCGTTTTACTTGGAAGGATGGAACGGCACCGGCAGCTTTTCAGTTGACCGTATCACCCGTGGCGAGATTCGCATTAAGAACTTTTGCCTAAGCGTATTCGGTGGCATTCAGCCCGACCTACTGGAACGCTATCTGTCCAGCATCGCCCACAGCATGGACAACGATGGCCGCATCCAACGCTTCCAAGTGCTGGTGTACCCCGACCCGGTGCCGTGGGAGTGGCGCGACCGCTATCCAGTGCAAGGTGCGCGTGAAGCAGTGCGCGACCTATTCGACCGCCTAGCCAGTTTTGACCCGGTGCAGGATGGTGCAGCACCCGCCGACGACTTTGTGAAGCTGCCTTACTTTAGCTTTGACGATGCTGCACAAGAACTGTTTATCGAGTGGAGCCAGCAGCTCAACCAAGAGCTGATGCCGCAAGAGGAAAACCCGCTGATGGCACAGCACTTAGGCAAATTCGAGAAACTGTTTTGCGCGCTGGCGCTGATTCTGCACTTGGCCCAAGGCAATATCGGCCCCGTCCAAGAGGAAAGCGCCTTACGCGCCGCCGCATGGTGCGAATACTTGGCAGCCCATGCCAGGCGCATCTATGGCACCGTGGATGCTGCCAAGGTAAACACGGCAAAAACGCTGGCACGGCATATCGGCAAAGGCAAGCTGCAAGACCACTTCAGTATCCGTGACGTGCATCGCAAAGGCTGGACGGGACTCAAGACCGCCACCGAGGCAGAAGCCGCCTTAGCGGTGCTGGAGGAGCATGGCTTTGTGCGTAGCTATGAGGCCATCGAGACCACAGGCCGCCCCACCGTTCGCTACCAAATCAGCCCCAAATTGCAGGGGGCAGCATGAACGCATGGGCAGAACGAGCAAAGGGGCATTTTTCACAAATGCCCCAAAAACGAACTGACGAAACTGACGAAACCCCCCTTTCGTCGGTTTTGTCAGTACCTTCCCAGCACCTTTGCGAAAAAACAGAAGGCGCAAAAGGTACTTTCGTCGGTTTTGTCAGTTCGCATTTAGGGCATTCTGAAAAAACCGCATTGCCAGCAGCATCCCCAAATTGGGCACCACCCGCACAACCAGACCCCGGCCTTCCCCGCCTGCTGGGTGCAGCGATGGCGCTGTGTGACCGTACCAACGCCACCGACAAGACCCGGCAAGACTGGCGCGCAGACGTTGAGGCCGCCTTGCCCGAACATCGTGGCGACCTGCTGGCGCTGGTGCAAGCGCTGATGCCAAAGGCCATGCCGCCCACGGCCCCCACCGAGGAACCAGACACGGCAACAAAGCCCATGCCAGCTTTTCACCAGGCACAGGAATGGCGCGCCCTAGACCGTGAGTTTCAAGCGCACTACTGGCAGTGCCCGGAATGCAAGGCAGGGGGGCGAACCCGTGGCCCGCTATGCCCGACCGGCGCAGAACTTCACCAGCAATATGAACAGGCCGCCGCGCCAAAGGAATGCCCGAATGACTGACACCGCTGCAAAAGATGTTGCGCTGAATAATGGGCCAACTTGTCCCACTATTCCTAAGCGTGGCCGTGGCCGCCCTAAAGGCTTTGCTTCGGAAACCGCCGCAGTGACCGGCGAATCCAAGCGCAGCATTAACCGCAACTTGCAACGCGCAAAAGCCATTGGTAACTACCTGCTGCACCTAACTGGCACTAGCTTGGATACGGGAGTTGAAATGGACGCTCTAGTAAAGCTACCCAAAGCCCTACGTAAGCAGTTAATCGAACGCGCCATTGCTGGGGAGGCTGTAAGTGCTTGTGCCTATATCAAAGCAGCGCAGGCAGTCCATGTAACGCCCTACGCCATAGCCAAGGCTGCTACGGTGAAAGCCCACAACACCGCAGTGCAGTCCTATGAAGCCGCGCCATCAGCGCCACTGTATGAAGCCATTGTTTTACTTCGCAAGGCCGCAACCATCCTAATCATGGAAGGAGCTTCACAATGACCGCCCCCAAAATCGACAACCAACTGTTCCGCAAAGATGCCAGCGTGCCCGGTGGCTATTTGGTTAGCTTGCCCGGTATGCTGCTGCTATCTGCTGGCGCTGCCTACGATACCGATGGCGACGTTACGCCCGAAGGCAAGGCACGCGGCTTGCGACTGGTGAACGCCATCCTGAGCGCGGCGACAAAGGCCGGGTTTACCAAGGCCGAAGTGCTGGAAACCATGCTGGCGCGTAATGAAGTCTCGCACCGGGTAAAGGCGCTGGCCATCGAGTGCCTAGACGCTGTGGGCCAAGAGCGTGCCTTGGAAATTGTGCGGGAGGCAATGAGCCATGATTGATGCACTGATAGCAGGCAAAGTGCATGGCACGCCCACACAGCGCACCGGCAAAAGTGGCAAGCCCTTTGCACTGGCCAAGGTGCGCGTACCCACCACTGAGGGCGAATCCGCATTCGCTAGCGTCATTGCCTTTGATGCCGCGCCGGTGGCTGCATTGCTGGCGCTGAAAGAAGGCGACTCGGTGGCCGTGGCTGGCCCACTCAAGGTAGGCACTTGGCAAGACAAGGAAGGCCAGCACCGCCCAGCATTGGACGTGGTGGCCCAGCAAGTCATGAGCGTGTACGCCGTGCGCCATAAGCGCAACACCACACAAGGCGATGGCCAGCAG
>CAYMAC010000030.1:0-23923 GCA_964388325.1 uncultured Simplicispira sp.
CGTAGCGGGCTGGTTACCGCTTTCCCTGGTCAACCCGGCTTGAATCCTTTCGGCTGCAAGCTCCATCCTTCAGGATGGGGTGATTGACGGTTGCTGGGTTGTGGTTTGGAGGGGCGCTAAATTTTGTAACCATTGTGCATCGCCTACGGCCAGAAACTCGGGGTTGAGCACTGGGCGCTGCAAGCCATAGCGCAAGCGTTGACCAGCAAAGTCGCTCACACGGCCCCCAGCTTGCTCTAGCACGCACTGGGCAGCAGCGGTGTCCCATTGGCTGGTGGGGCCAAAACGGGGGTAGATGTCGGCTTGGCCTTGGGCAATGCGGCAAAACTTGAGTGAGCTGCCAGCGGCGACAAAATCATGTGCCAGCGGCAACTGGGCCAACCAAGCGGCCAATGCGGGGCCACCATGCGAGCGGCTACCCAACACGCGCAGTGGCGTACCGCTGCGCGCCGGGGCCACGCACAAGGGTAGCGCGCCATTGGCCTCATTGGCCTGGCTTTGCCACGCGCCCAAGCCTTGGGCGGCATAAAACAATTCTCCCGTAGCTGGTGCCAGCACGACCCCAGCCACGGGCTGGCCTTGGTGGATGAGGGCGATGTTGACGGTAAACTCGTCGCTGCGCTGCACAAACTCTTTGGTGCCATCGAGCGGGTCCACCAGAAAAAATGTCTCGGCGTTGCGTGCGCCTGCTGAAACGGATTCTTCTGACCAAACAAAAATCCCCGGAAATGCACTTTCTAAACCGGCGCGGATGCTGCGGTCAGCACGCAGGTCGGCCTCGGTCAGGGGGGAGGCATCGTCTTTTTGCCAACTGGCAAAGTCTTGGGCATAAACGTCCATTATTTGCTGGCCAGCGGCTTGTGCAATCGCGCACAGGGTCTGAAGTTGTTCAATCGTCGGGTTCATGAGCGCTATGTTGGCACAACATGGCCTGCTGTCGGTGGCAACCTTTGCAATATCCCCCTATTAAAGGCGGTGTGTGGCCTCATACTCCCCGCATCGGGCAGGTATGCCAGTGTGCTACCGCCTGCCCTTACGTTCACTGTGATTGAGAATTTTTATGGATTTTTTATTTGCGCCCGAATTTTGGCTTGCTTTAGGCCAAATTATCATTATTGATATTTTGTTGGGTGGCGACAACGCAGTGGTCATTGCTTTGGCTTGCCGTAAGTTGCCGCCCGAGCAGCGCCGCAAGGGCATTATTTGGGGTACGGCAGGGGCCATCATCTTGCGTGTGATTTTGATTGCCTTTGCCATGACGTTGTTGGCACTGCCGTTTCTCAAATTTACCGGTGCGCTGCTGCTGGTCTGGATTGGTGTGAAATTGCTGGCCCCCGATGAAGAAGGTCATGGCGATGTGCAAGGTAGCGACAAGCTGCTGGCCGCCATCAAGACCATCATCGTGGCGGACTTGGTGATGAGTGTGGATAACGTGATTGCTATTGCTGGTGCTGCACAAAATGCCGGTGACCACCAAATGCTGTTGGTGACGTTAGGCTTGCTGATTTCCATCCCTATCATTGTCTGGGGTAGCCAGTTGGTGATTACGCTGATGGAGCGTTTTCCCATCATCATTACCTTGGGGGGGATGCTCTTGGGCTGGATTGCGGGTGGAATGTTGGTCTCTGACCCGGTCTTGGCTAACCCCGACAAATGGCAATGGATGCTCAAGTTGCCCCAGTCTGACACCCTGAAGTATGCGGCCAGCGTGGGCGGTGCCCTGCTGGTGTTGGGTTTGGGCAAGCTGATTTTGGCACGCCGCACTGCTGCTGCTCACCCAGCAGCCCACTGATGCGGCCAACCTGATGGCTGCGCTGTTTAGCGCATTTGCAGTGCAGCCTGTTCTTGGGCCAGTGCCTGCACGGCGCGTAGGCGGGTGTCGATGATGGAGGCTTCGACAAAATCTTGCGCGTTGCGGCTTTGGCGTGCCCAATCTTGTCCAGCCTTCAACCTATCTACGGCAGCTGCATAGTCGTGGTGGGTAGCATGGACTTCGGCTTCGGCGCGAATAGCGCGCAGGGTTTGGCCTTGGGCTTGCCACGCACTGGCCAAGGCTTGCCAAGCGCTGGCATCTTGCGGATAAAGGCTGACCCACGTTTGCAGTGGCCCCAGTACATCTGTGACCCGCCCCAGCGCGCTGGCAATGCGTGCGCGCAACAACAAGCCCGGTCTGTCTTCTTTGCCCAAAGGGGGCAGCTTGCGCCACGCGCTGGCGGCATCGCCAGCGGCCAGCTCTACTTCGGCTTCTAGCCATTGGGCTAGTGTTTGTGCTCGTGCATCCTGTTGCACCAAAGCGTGCAAGCGTGGCAGCCATTGGCGCGCTTGGCGTGGTTCGCGCAGAGCATCAGCACTCAAAATGGCGGCATACAGTGCGCCCACTTGCTGCTCAGTGGGGCGTTGGCCAAAGCCGTTGCTTTGTGGTTCGGCCAGCCACTGGCGCAGTCTATCGACACCGGGGCGCGAGAGCACACGCGCGCGCGCTGTCAGCATGGCGTGTTCTAGCGTCGGCACGGCGGCTTCTTTGCCTGTTGAGTGCAGTGGCAGGCGCGCTTGCATATCGGCCACGCGCTGGGTAGTCAGGGGGTGGCTACGCAAATAGGGCCAAGAGCCGTTGTCATTGAGGCGGTTGGCTTGTTGCAGTTTTTCAAACATGCCCACAAAGCCTTGTGGCGCAAAACCGGCTGGGGCCATCAGGCTGTAGCCGACGCGGTCGGCCTCGCGTTCCATATCGCGTGAAAAATTGAGCTGGTTTTGCACTGCCAAGGCTTGCCCGCCCACGCTAATGGCTTGGGCTGCTTCTGGGTTTTTGCTGGCCGCCAGCATAGCCAGCACCATCGTGCCCAACAAGAGCGGTGTTTGTCGGTTTTGCTGCATCAGTAGGCGGGCAATGTGCCGCTGCGTGACGTGGCTGAGTTCGTGCGCCAGCACCGAGGCCAACTCGTCTTTGCTGCCCACCACGGCCAACAAGCCCAAGTGCACCCCCAAATAGCCACCGGGCAGGGCAAAGGCATTGACCGAGCGGTCGCGCCCCAGCAACACTTGCCAAGCAAAGTGTTCGTCTAGTTCTGGGGGCAGCTCGCCGCGTGTGCGCGCTGCGGCCAGCAGTGCCTGCCATTGGGTTTGCACATAGTCTTGTAGCACTGGGTCATCCAGATAGTCTGGGTCGCGGTACAAGGTGCGGATGATGCTGTCGCCCAATTGGCGCTCGGTGCTGGGGCTGAGGTCTGCGCCTTCGCCCAAGCTGGGTAAGCCCGGCCCGGCCCATGCCGGGGTGCTGGATGCAAGGCCCGTGGTGGCCAGCACTACCGACAAGGCCAGCGCACGCAAGTGCAAGGCGAGATGGTTTTTAAGCATGATTTTTCGGTCTCTGGGGCTAGGGTGCTGCCATAGCGGATGCTAAAACGGCCCACTTAGCGGCAGTTTTTTGCTAGATTGCCAGCATTTGCGCCATTGTCAACGCTAACGCGGCAAAATCGGGTTATGAGCTGGCCTTCCAAATCCTTGACCAATGACTTCAGCCAGGCTACTGCCTTGGTTGCAGATGCCAATACAACTACCCGCAGTGTGATGGGCGCGCAGTTGCGTGAACTGGGCGTGAAATCCATCCGACAGGTCTCGCGCGCTAGCGATGCGCGCAAGCACCTAGAGGCGCAAACCTTCGACATCGTGCTGTGTGAGCAAAATTTTCCGCAAGAATCCGTTACCGGGCAAGACTTGCTCGATGACCTGCGCCGTGGCGGCATGTTGCCGCTGGCTACCATCTTCATCATGGTGACTTCCGAAGCCTCGTACAGCAAAGTGTCCGAGGCGGCTGAGTCGATGCTCGATTGCTACCTGCTCAAGCCGTTTACGGCAGCGCGGCTGCAAGAGCGCATCTCGCAAGCGCGCAAGCGCAAAGTGGCGCTGCAAGACATCTACCAAGCGGTAGATTTGCAAGAGTTTGAGCGCACCCTGCAATTGTGCCTATCGCGCTTTTACGAGCGCGGCCAATACCATATGTTTGCCGCCCGCGTTGGGGCCGAGTTGCTGTTGCGTTTGGCCAAGTTTGAGCAGGCGCAGCACCTGTACGAAGATGTGATTGCCATCGACAACCCCTCTTGGGCGCGTTTGGGGCTGGCGCGCGTACAGCTGGAAATGGGCCAAGCGCACAAAGCCAAGCCGCTGCTAGAAAAGCTGGTAGAAGAAGAACATGGCTATGCCGATGCCTACGACAACCTAGCGCGCACCCTGATGGAGATGGGGCAGTTTGAAGAAGCCCTGAAAGCACACCAGTCTGCTACCGACCTCACGCCCACCTCAATTGCCCGTTTGCAGCGCCACGGTATGTTGGCGATTTATCTGGGCGACAAAGAAAAAGCCATCGGTTTATTAGAGCGCGCGCGCCGCTTGGGCTTAGGCTCCAAAATGTTTGACGGCCAAACCTTGGCGCTGCTGGGTATGCAGCGCTTTGAAATTGACGAGCCGAAACAATTGCGCGGTTTTTTGCAAGACCTGCAACAAATGGCCGACCGCAATCCCGAATCGGTGCGCTTGCAACGCATGGTGCAGGCGCTGCGCGTGTTAGATGCCTGTATGCAGCAAGGCGAGGCTGAAACCCTAGAGGCACTAGAGTTGCTCACCAAAGCCATCCTAGAGCCTGATTTTGATTTTGAAGCCGCTTGCAACCTGCTGTCGGTGCTGGCGTTGCTGTCCACGCGCAACATCGCCCCACCAGAAATGGAAGGCATGGTGCGTACCTTGGGGATGCGCTTTGCTACCTCGATGGCGATGGCCGAGTTGTTGGTGGGTGCCGCTAAACAGCATCCCGTCATGTCCGAGATTTTGACCGCCTGCAACACCCAAGTATTGCGCCTGTTAGAGCAGGCCCTGGCCCCCAGCCGCAATGGCGAACCGCAAAAAACGGTAGAAACCCTGCTGGCCCAAGGCGTGGCCAGCTTAAACGCCAAAATCATCGAAACCGGCTGGCGCGTCTTGCAGCGCTACGAGGCAGAAATTATCAATGCCAACGAGCTACGCGGCAAACTAGAGCCGTGGCGGCAAATGCTGGGCACGGCCTACAACAAACCCGTGCTGGGCGACCGCAACATGCGCCAATCGGGCGGCGTGAGTTTGCGCGGCATGGACTCGCCACCGTTGCAACCGACGATGGCCCCGTCTAACCATTAAATCATTCACTACACCATGCATATTACTGCTGACAGCGCCGTTACCGTTCGCTACCAAATCACCACCCCGCAAGGCAAGCCATTAGACGCTGGCACCTTGGCTTATCTGCACGGTGGCTACGAGGGGATTTTTCCGAAAATTGAAGCCACATTCGATGGCCAAGCCGTTGGCTTTAACACCAGCATTGATTTATCGGTGGAAGATGCCTTTGGCGCACGCGATGAATCTTTGGTACGCACCATCCCCAAAAGTGAGTTTCCGGCGGGTGTGAAGGTGGGCGGCCAATTGCAAGGCCCTGGCCCCGATGGCCAGCCGCAGATGTTTCGTGTGGTCAAAATCAAAGGCCCCGAGGTGCATCTGGATGGCAACCACCCGTTGGCCGGTCAGGTGCTGCGTTTTCAGGGCACGGTGCTAGAAGTGCGCCCAGCCACGGCTACCGAAATTGACCACCGCCACGTACACAGTGCCCACGGCCACCAGCACTGAAACGCCAGCCGCTGTGCTGCAATAGTATGGAAACCACTGATGCCTTGTTCCGGCGTTTTGAGCAGCTCAACGAGATTGGCGCTGCCCTGTCGAGCGAGCGCGACCTCAATCGTCTGCTAGAAAAAATCTTGCTGGCAGCCAAGGCCATCACCCATGCTGATGGCGGTACCCTCTATCTGTTAACCAAAGAGGGACGACATCTGCATTTTGAGATTGTGCGTACCGATTCGCTGTGCATCGCCTTAGGCGGTACCAGTGGCCAGCCCATTTCTGGCCTGTTCCACGACCTACCACTGCAAACCGCCGATGGTTTGCCCAATAACCATTTGGTAGCCGCCTTTGCTGCCAATACGGGCCAAACTGTCAACATCCCCGATGCCTACACTGCCGAGGGTTTTGATTTTTCGGGCACGCGCGCCTTTGACCAACGTACGGGTTACCGTTCGCAATCGTTCCTGACGGTGCCTATGAAAAACCACGAGGGCAACTTGATTGGCGTATTGCAGCTGCTCAATGCACTAGACCCTGACACTGGGCAGGTGTGCGTGTTCTCGCAGGCCGACCAACGCTTGGCCGAGTCTTTGGCCTCGCAAGCGGCCATTGTGCTCAATAACCGCCAACTGTTGTACCAATTGGAAGCATTGTTTGAAGGCTTTATCCAAGCCATCAACGTAGCCATTGATGACAAATCGCCCTACACCGGCGGCCACTGCCAGCGCGTGCCTGAACTAACCATGATGCTGGCGCGTGCCGTTAATGCCACGCAAGAGGGGCCATTGGCACAGGTACATTTAAGCGATAAAGATTTTTACGAACTGCGTATTGCCGCCCTGCTGCACGATTGTGGCAAAGTCACCACGCCGGTGCATGTGGTGGACAAAGCCACCAAACTGCAAACCCTGCACGACCGCATCCACGAGGTAGATGTCCGCTGGGAAGTGGTGAAACGCGATGCTTTGGTGCGCCAGTGGCAGGCCATTGCCCAAGGGGCGGATGCCGCCCAAGCCCAAGCCCAATGCGCTGCCTTTTGCACCCAATGCGATGCCGACCGCAACTTTTTGCACCGTGCCAACTTGGGCGGTGAGCGCATGGCCGAGGCCGATGTGCAGCGCGTGCGCCAAATTGGCAGCAGCTACCGCTGGCAAACGCCAGCGGGCACCGAGGCCGCGCTGCTCAGTGACGAAGAAATAGACAACCTCATCGTGCGCGCAGGCACCCTCAATGCCGCCGAGCGCGAGACCATTAACCACCATATTGTGGCCACCATCAAAATGCTGCAAAGCCTACCTTGGCCGCAGCATTTACAAAATGTGCCCGAATATGCGGGCGGCCACCACGAGCGCATGGATGGCAAAGGCTATCCCAATGGCCTGAGGCGCGAGCAAATGAGCTGGCAAGCGCGCATGATGGGCATTGCCGACATTTTTGAAGCCCTGACCGCACACGACCGGCCCTACAAGCAAGCCATGCCGCTATCGCAGGCGCTGGATATTTTGCGCGGCTTTAAAGAGCGCGGCCACATTGACCCCGATTTATACGAAGTGTTTGTGCGCCGGCAGGTGTACCGCCAATATGCCGAGGCGTTTTTAGCCCCCGAGCAGCGGGATTGCGATTGAAATGTGGGGAGCTGTCCTGCTACTTGGGCGGTAAAGGCGATGATAGGAGTATGCCCATCGCCCCCTACGCCGTAAAATCTTGGGTTTTGCGAATCCCTGCAACCCCCAAAAAAGGATACCCATGAGCCCCGTAATTCCCTCGATGGCCGACCGTGACGGCAAAATCTGGATGGATGGCCAGATGGTGGATTGGCGCGATGCCAAAATCCATGTACTAACGCACACCCTGCACTATGGCTGCGGCGTTTTCGAGGGCGTACGCGCCTACAACACCGTCAACGGCACAGCAGTTTTCCGGCTGGAGGAGCACACCGACCGCCTGTTCAACAGTGCCAAAATTTTGCGCATGAAGCTGCCCTTCAGCAAAGAAGAGGTCAATGAAGCGCAAAAAGCGGTCATTCGTGAAAACAATTTAGAGAGCGGCTACATCCGTCCCTTGGCCTGGATTGGTGACAAAAAATTGGGTGTCTCGCCCAAGGGCAACACCATCCATGTCATGGCTGCGGCTTGGGCTTGGGGCGCTTATTTGGGCGAAGAAGGTATGCAGCGCGGCATTCGCGTTAAAACCAGCAGCTACACGCGCCACCACGTCAACATCACCATGACGCAGGCTAAGGCCGTCAGTAACTACAGCAACTCTATCTTGGCCAACATGGAGGCCACCGACGACGGCTACGATGAGGCTTTACTGCTTGATGCGTCCGGTTTTGTGTCCGAAGGCGCGGGCGAGAACATTTTTGTGATTAAAAACGGCGTAATTTATACGCCCGATTTGTCGGCAGGTGCCCTCAACGGCATCACGCGCAACACCATCTTCCACATTGCCAAAGATTTGGGCCTAGAAGTGGTGCAAAAGCGCATCACCCGTGATGAAGTCTATATCGCTGATGAAGCCTTCTTTACTGGCACCGCCGCCGAAGTGACGCCGATTCGTGAACTAGACCGTCTGGAAATTGGCTGCGGCAGCCGTGGCCCCATCACCGAAAAAATCCAAACCGCGTTCTTTGACATCGTCAATGGCCGCAACCCCCAGTATGCCCACTGGCTCACCAAGGTTTGATTGCCATGTCCCAAGCTGTTGTTGAACTGCTGGCCAAGGATTTGAATGGCCAAGGTGGCGTTTTTTGCCCCAACCCCAAGGCGGGTATGGCGCTGTGGAACACCCATCCCAAGGTGTATGTGGATGTAGGCCACACTGGCGAGGCCAAGTGCCCGTATTGCGGCACGGTCTATCGTCTGAAAGACGGCGAGCATTTCCACGCTGGCCATTGATGGTGCAGCGCAGCCCGACGCTGGGGTTGCGCTCACTGGTGGCCTGCCTATGCAGCCCTTAGCTATGCAGGCGCAAAACACAGCGCAGCCCCTCAAGGTGCTGCATTTTGTGACGGGTGGATTTTCGGGTGCTACCCAAGTAGCGGTAGATTTGTGCTTGGCAGCACGCGAGGACCCCTGCATACAAACGCTGTTGGTGTTGCGGCGCAAACACAATACCTCGGCGATGCGCGTGCAGCAGTTGCGCGACCAAGGCTTGCAAGTGCTGGTGGTGTCTAACTGGTTGCATCTGCTCACGGTATGGGAGCTACGCAAAATCATGCGTGCTTGGCGCCCCGACGTGGTGTTTGCCCACGGCTTTAGCGACCACATTTGGGGCCGCCGCGCTGCCGTGGCCGAGGGCGTGCCGCGCATTTACCATGTAGAACACAACTCGCACGAGCGCTACACCCCCCGGCGTTTGCGCCAAGCACTGGCCTTGCAAGCGCACACCCAAGCCAGCATTGGTGTCTCGGAAGGGGTACGCACCGCACTGATAGAGCGTGGTTTTGCGCCTGAGCGTTGTTTGGCCATTCCCAATGGTATTGCACTAGAGCGCTTTCCTAATGCCTTGTTGCCCCAACATTGGCAGCAGCGCGAGGCAGCCATCGTGATGGCCTCGCGCTTTGCACGACAAAAAGACCATGCCACACTGATTCAGGCTTTGGGCTTGTTACGCCAGCGCGGCCTAAGGCCGGTGCTGTATTTGGCCGGAGCAGGCAGCGCACGGCTACGCACCCAAGCCGAGGCTTTGGTGCGCCAACTCCATTTACAGGAACAGGTGCGCTTTTTGGGCAATGTGGCCGATGTGCCGCAGCGTCTGGCATCTACCCAATTGTTTGTGTTGTCCACCCATTGGGAAGGAATGCCCTTGGCCTTGGTGGAGGCGATGGCCGCTGGCTGTGCTTGTGTAGGTTCTGCGGTGCTAGGTGTGCGCGAAGTGATAGCGCACGAGCGCACCGGCTTGCTGGTGCCTCACGCTGATGTAAGCGCCTTGGCTGATGCCTTGCAGCAGCTTTTGCAAGACCCGGCGCTGGCCCAGCGTTTGGGGCAGGCAGCGCGTAGCCATGCCTTGGCAAATTTTGGGCGTGACCAGATGTGGCAGCGCTACCGCGCTTTGCTCAACGTATCTGAAGCACCAGCTCCATGCTCAAACTGAACAATATTCCCGGTGCTGTCTCTGCGCTGGCGGCCTTTTTGTTGGCGGCGTTGGCTATTTGGGTGCCTTCGGGCTATTCCTATGGGGCGCTGTTGCTGCTGTTGGGGGCGCTGTGTTTTGCCCCGCGCTGGCTACGCCAGCCCCCAGAGCCAGCCACGATAAAGCTGGCGCTGTTGTTTGCCGGCATGGGCTGTATGTGGTTTTTGCTGTCGTTAGACCACGGCGCGGCACGTTGGGACAAAGGCAGCAAATGGCTATTGGGCATACCTTGTCTGTTTTTCATTGTGGCCTATCCGCCGCCGCCTAAGGCGTTTATGGCCGGTGTGCCATTGGGTTGCATAGGCATGGGTGGGCTGGCCTTATGGCAGATAGGGGGCCAAGGGCTAGAGCGTGCTACTGGGTTTACCAATGCCATCCAGTGGGGCAATTTGGCCTTGTTGTTGGCCTGCATGGCCGGGGTGTGTGTAGCGGTGTTCTGGCGGCTACGCGCATGGCCTTGGCGGCTCATGATGTGCGGGGCTGTGGTGGCTGGGATAGCTGCTTCGTTGCTTTCGCAATCGCGCGGCGGCTGGTTGGCTTTGTTGCTGGTATTTCCGGTGTTGTTGCTGCAGGTGCGACAAATTCGCCCCCAACTGCTGGGGCGCTTGTTGGCGTTGTCGGTGGCTTTGGTGGCAGTGGTGGTGGCGGTGTTGGTCTTTACCCCCAGCTTCAACGAAAGAATCGCCCTTGCCGTGACCGAGATACAAAGCTACTTTAGCACCCGCAATGGCAACACCTCGTTGGGCAATCGGCTAGACCAATACCGCTTGGTAGCCCAAATGATTCCAGAAAAACCTTGGCTGGGTTGGGGCGCGCATGGTTTTGTGCAGGAAATGGAGCAACGTGTAGCCCGTGGTGAGTTTGCACCGATGCTGGTGCATTACCCACAAATTCATAATGATTTTTTGGATGTGTGGGTCAAGGTAGGTCTGTGGGGGGTGTTGTTACAGGCGGTTTTGTTTGCCTATGTGCTTTACCTTTTTTGGCCCAGCCAGCAACGCTTACAGCAGTGGCCCGAAAACTCGCCGCACTGGCACGAAGCCTTGGCCTTGCGCGCTATGGGTAGTTTGGTGCCGGTGTGCTACTTGGTGTTTGGCATGTCGCAGCCGTTTTTTAACCACAACAGTGGCATTATGTTTTTTGTGTTTTATGTGGCTGTGCTGTGGGCAGCACTGCGCGGCTTAGAGCGCGGTGCGCGCACATTAGAGGGCCGTGGTGCAGAGGTTGCAGCATGATTTGGCTCAGCATTTTGGTGCCCGTCTATAACGTGCAGAGTTACCTTGAAGAGTGCCTGAACTCGGTGGTAACGCAATTGCCACCCGAAGGCGGGGTGCAAGTGCTGGTGTTGGATGATTGCTCCACCGATGGCTCTTGGGCCTTGATGCAGCAACTGAGCGCACGCTGGCCGGGGCGCTTGCAGCTGCTACGCCACCAGCACAACGGTGGCCTGAGTGCCGCACGCAACACGATGATAGATGCGGCCACGGGTGATTATTTGTGGTTTTTGGACGCTGACGACAAACTGCTGCCCGGTGCCATCGCCCATTTACATGCCATTGTGCGCCAACACGCACCCGATGTGGTGTTGTGCGATTTTCAGGTTTGGCGTGAACGAATGCAGCTCAAGCACCGTTTACGTGGTGAAGCACACAAGCGCAGCTTTGATGGCCCGGCGCATCGTTTAGTGCGCGATGGCGGCCAGCTCTTGGCCGGTATGCTCATGGCGGGCCAGCTCCATGCGTGGTCTAAAATTTCACGGCGTGCCTTGTGGGGTGGAGCAGATGCTGTGGGCTTGCGCTTTCCGGTGGGGCGTTACTTTGAGGATATGGCCACCATGCCGCTGATGGCCTTACGCGCAAACAGCTTTTTTTACCTACCCCAGCCTTGGGTGGCTTATCGCCAACGCAATGGCAGCATTTTGGCTACCATGACCACTGCCAAGGCACTGGACCAATCAGCCGCGCTATTGCCGCTGGCCCAAGCCTTGCAAACATTGCCCAAGAAAATGCAGCAACCGGCCCTGCGCTTTGCACTAGCGCACCAGGCTGCACGCAGTTTAATGGGCGCTATGCGTTACGTGTGCCAAAGCAGCATGGGCCAAGCAGAGCCACCGCTATCTGCATTGGCCGAGCAACTGCGGCAGAATTTTTGCGCCGCCTCGCCACTGACCCCAGAGGCGCTGGCGCACGCCTATTGGCGGCGCGGTTGGTGGTTGCGTCGGCGCAAATTTTTGCGCTGGTTTCAGGCTATGCCCAAGCCATAAGCCCTGCCCTATGCAGCTTTGGCCACTGCCTGAAAAAACACTGCCAACTCTGCGGCGATGTTGGCCGGGTCAAATTGCGCCCGACAACGTTGGGCCACTATGTTGCTGTGGCCTTGCTGGCGTTGCTCGATAGCCAAGCGCAAGGCTTGGGCGATGCTTTGCGGGCTATCGGGCAGGGGGTAGGGGCAATGGTCGCCAAAATTAACGGCAAAGGCTTCGTCTAAGCGCTGTGGGGTAATGGCCCCAAAACAGCCACCAAAGCCCAAGCCAACACCGGCACAGCCGCGCACCAGCCCCTCCATGAGCGCATAACCAGCCCCAGTGAGCACGTCGGTGCGCGCTAACAGTGGCCCCGGATTGGCCACCATGCCGGTAAATTGCACCGATAAGCCCAATTCTTGCGCCTGTTTTTTCAGCGCTGCCAAATGGCTGCCACCGCCAATCACTTGCAATTGGAACTGTGCTGCATTGGGCAAAGAGGCCACCGCTTGCAGCCAAGCGCCGCAACGTGGGCCTTTTTGGCCACTCAGGCGCGAGCAATAGCTCAACACCAAGGCTTGTCCGGCTTGGTAGGGCGCACGCAACGGCGCAGCCACCAGTGGCAAGCGGCTGAGCAAAAAGGCCGGACGCCCCACCCCCGCAGGCCATGAAGGGGTCTGCACCAGCGTTTGATACATCTGGTCTAAGGTGTTGCTCATTGTCACAATGCCGCTGGCATTGGTGTAAAGCGCCGCCCATTGGGCCATGCGTTGGGGCGAGTGCCCATTGTGCATACAGGCTACCCACGGAATGCCCAAGGTTTGGCGTAGGCGGTGCGCCAAGCGCGCTTGGGTGTAGTGGCTGACATAAATTACATCGGGTCGCCAAGCAGCCACTGCACCGCGCACCACGGGTTCTAGGTGGGGGTGCAACAGCCAAGTGCGCGGGTCTTGCCGCCAGCGCCCCGATGCGTCCGGCCACAGTGCCACCTCGTGGCCTTGGGCTTGCAGGGCTTGGGTGAGCATACGGTGGTAGGTGGTGATGCCGTTGGTAGAGTGGTCGCGCAGGAGTTTGAGAATACGCATTGCCTAAAAATCCTCAATGCGCCAAGAGACGGCAAGATGGCAGGGTTTGAAGAGTTTTCAGAAGGGTCATGGAAGTATTGTTCTTTGGCTTAGCCAGATTGTCTAACGCATAAGATGGCGGCTATTGGGTGTTTCTGCCCCCGCACCTGCACCAAGAAAGGATTGTCCCCCATGCCCATTGATATGCCCACGCTGTTGTTGGCCATTGTGGTGGTGGCCTTTTCTATGGGCTCGGCGGTGCTGGTGTCGGGCTGGCGGCTGCCCTGCCGCGATGGCTTGGCTTTATGGGGCTGTGGGCTGCTGCTGGTGGCTGCGGGCTTTGTGTTGTTTGGCCTGTACGGCTGGTTTCACATGCCTTGGCTGCTGTGGCTGGGCAATGTGTTGTTGTCGCTGTCTTTTGCCTTGGTCTTGCTGGCACTAGATTCTTTTCATCAGCGGCGCTGTTCTCTTTGGTGGTTGGCGGGGCCAGTGTGGTTGGTGGCCCTGCTGTCTTGGCTTTTTTTAGAGCAGCCTCGGTTGCGCGTGCCCAGCGTCGATATGGTGCTACTAGCGCAATGGCTGATAGTGGCCGCCAGCGTACAACGCTGCCGCAATGGCCCGCTAGAGCGTGGGCGCTGGCTGTTGCTGTGCGGCGCTTTGCTGATGGCTTTGGTTTATGTGGTGCGCCTGTACTGCTTGTGGGCAGGCCAAGAGTGGGGGCTAGAGACCCACCACAGCCCACAGCTACCACAGGTGCTAACGCATTTTGCGGGCTTGGCCGGCTTGGTGTTTTTAACCCTAGGCTATGTATTGATGACGCGCGAACGTGCCGATGCTGAGTTTCGTCAACATGCCCGGCTCGATGCCCTGACCGGAGTACCCAACCGCAGTACCTTTTTGGATACCTTTCAGCATGTGTTGGCCCAAGCAGCGCGTGGGCATTGGCCAGTGTCTTTGCTTATGGCCGACATTGATAAGTTCAAAACCATCAACGATACCTACGGCCATTTGGCTGGTGATGCGGTGCTCAAGGCAGTAGCGCAGCGCTTGCAAGCGGGTTTGCGCGCCCAAGATACTTTGGGGCGCTATGGCGGTGAAGAGTTTTTGGTGTTACTGCCCGACACCCCCATGACGGGGGCGGCCACCTTGGCCCAACATCTGCGCTACAGCGTTGAGCAGCTGGTGGTGCCTTGGGAGGGCCAAACCATTAGCGTCACCATCAGCATTGGCGTGTACGGCTGCATTCCGCAGGGCGCGCAAGATGCCCAAACCTTGATTGACCGGGCCGACCAGGCTATGTACGCTGCCAAACGGGGCGGGCGCAACCGGGTAGAAATGGCCGATGCTTTGTTACAGGTGCAGCCGGTGCCCGCCTAAGGGGTGCTGGTTTGCAAAGGCAGACGCAAAACAAAGCAGGCCCCCCCACCCAGGTGGTCTTGGCAATGCACCTGACCTTGGTGGCGCAAAGCGATGGAGCGCACCAGCGCCAGCCCCAAGCCCACCCCCCCGGCGCGCTCACTGGCACCGGGCAGTCTAAAAAATGGCTCAAAAATGCGTTCGCGCAATGCTTCGGGCACGCCGGGGCCTTGGTCACAGACTTGCACTTGCGCCATGTTGCCGTGGCGGCACAGCACCACCGTAATATCGCCTTGGCTATAGCGACGCGCGTTTTCCAGCAGATTACGCAAGGCACGGCGCAGCAGTTTGGCCACGCCAGCCACTTCTAGGGTGTCGGTGCCCGCCTCCAAATCAGCGCCCACGCGCGCGCATTCTTCTGCGGCCAGCCCGACCAAATCGACCAGCTCTACTGTGCCAATATCAGCCTCTAACGCATCCAAGCGGCTGGCCAATAAAATCTCATCGACCAGTTGGTCTAGTTCGGCGATGTTGTGCAAAATTTCGGCCCGAAAAGCGGGGGCCGGTTGTCCGGTGCCCATCAGCTCTAGGCCCATGCGGATGCGTGTTAAGGGGGAGCGCAACTCGTGCGAGGCATTGGCCAGCAAGGACTTGTGCGATTGCACCAGGGCCTCGATGCGGCTGGCTGCGGCGTTGAATTGGCGCGATAAATCGGCCACCTCGTCATGGCCCTGCACCGGCACACGGATGCTCAAATCGCCCTCGCCAAAACGCTGCACACTGCGCTGCAACACTTGCAAGCGCTTGAGCAGGCGGCGCACCACCGGAAAAGCACCCAGCGCCACTGCTAACCCCACCACGCCCAACATCCAAACAAAACCCAGCGGTGGGCGCAGCCAAAAGGCGGCGGTTTTATCTGGCAGCGCTGGATTCGCAGTCATTTCTAAGCGATACGACAGGCCGTTGTCTAATTGCAACTGAAACACCGGGGTTGGCCCTGGCACCCGTTGCGAGGTGCCACGCCCAATCAGCACTCCTTGGGCATCACGTAACAAAATATTGCGTGCCACCGGGGTGGCGGTTTGCAAATGGTGTTCTGCCGCCACGCGCCAAGCCCAGCCTACCAGCAGCATCAGCACCGCTACCACACTGACTACAGCCAGCCAAATACGCAGGTGCAGACGTTGAGAAAACAAATGCAGCAACGACCTCATGGCACCGCACTCAATCTTGCTGTTTGGCAAACACATAGCCCACCCCGCGTACGGTCAGGATGCGGCGCGGGTTTTTGGCATCTTGTTCAATGGCGGCGCGAATACGACCCATGTGGACATCAATGGAGCGGTCAAAGGCTTCTAGCTCGCGTCCGCGCACGGCCTCCATGATTTGCTCGCGCGTCAGGACGCGCCCGGCACGTTCGGCCAGCGTGACCAATAAGTCAAACTGGTACGAAGTTAAGTCACAAGGTTGACCAGCCACGGTAACGGTGCGCGCATCGCGGTCAATTTCTAGCGTGCCAAAGCGCATAGGTGCGCTGTGGGGGGGCGGGCCATCGCTGCGGCGGCGCAAAATGGCCCGAATGCGCGCCAGCAACTCGCGTGGCTCAAACGGCTTGGGTAGGTAATCATCGGCCCCCAGTTCTAGCCCAATCACGCGGTCCATCGGGTCACCTTTGGCGGTAAGCATCAACACTGGCACGCGCGCCGCTGCACCCGGTAAGCTGCGAATGGCTCGGCACACATCCAGCCCGTCCATATCGGGCAACATTAAATCCAAAATGACCAAATCGGGTAGCCGTGCCCCACCCGACAATTGGGCCAAGCCGCTGTGGCCATCGGCACAATGCGTCAGCTGCATAGCAGCTTGGCCCAGATATTCGGCCACCATGTGGGCCAAACGGGCATCGTCTTCAATCATCAGCAGGTGTGCGTTCATGGTGAGGCGTTTATGGTGCTGCAGGTCTATGCCAAGATAAAACCAGATGATGCCGATAGCCTATGCCACTCTGTTGAAGTTTGGGTAAAGCGGCGGTAAAACTGGGGTGGCACAGGCATTAAGGCCGCGCCTGCGTTAAGGGCAAACGGGCTACCAGCGCCACCAGCAGCAACACCGGCAGGCCCAGCAGTGCCGTGCCCACAAAAAAGTGCGTGTAGCCGTGGGCATCGACAAACTGCCCCGAAAACCCAGCCAGCCACTTGGGTGCCAACAGCATCATGGAGCTAAATAGCGCATATTGGGTGGCCGAATACTGCACATTGGTCAAGCCTGACAGGTAGGCAATAAACGCCGCCGAGGCAATGCCGCCCGATAGGTTATCGGCACTGACCACCCACACCAGCCCGGTTAAATCGTGGCCGCGCGTGCCCAGCCAAGCAAACAGTAAATTGCTGGCCGCCGACAGCACCGCCCCCAACATCAGCACGCGCATCACGCCCAAGCGCAAAGACAGCACGCCACCGATAAACGCCCCCAGCAGTGTCATGATGACACCAAACACTTTGGTGACGGCGGCCACCTCGTCTTTGGTGTAGCCCATATCCACATAAAACGGGTTGGCCATGATGCCCATCACCACATCGCTGATGCGATAAACGCCAATCAGCGCCAGCATCAGCACCGCCTGCCAACGGTAGCGGCGCAAAAAATCGGCAAACGGCTCTACCAACGCACCGCGCAGCCATTCGGCAGCATTGCGCGAGGGCGGCAAGGGCTGTTGCTGTGGCTCGTGCGATAGCAACACGGTGATAGTGCCCACCAGCATCGAGGCTGCCATGACCAAATAAGCCACCTGCCAAGCACCGTGCTGGTAGCCGCTGGCTTCGGGACTTTGGGCGCGTGCCGCTAGCCACAACACCCCGGCCCCGGCCCAAATCATGGCCAAGCGGTAGCCGGTTTGGTAGGTGGCGGCCAAGGCGGCTTGGTGCGCGGTATCAGCAGACTCTATACGGAAGGCATCCAAGGCAATATCTTGGGTGGCCGAGCCAAACGCTACCGCCAGCGCGCACCATACCACTGGCTCTAGTGCCTGTTGGGGGTCATTGAAGGCCATACCCAGCAGCCCGGCCACAATCAGCGCTTGAGACAGCAACAACCAACTGCGCCGCCGCCCCAAGCGGCGCGTGAGCAGTGGCAGCGGCAGCCTATCTACCAAGGGCGACCAAGCCCACTTGAAAGCATATGCCAGCCCCACCCAACTCAGGTAACCAATGGTGGTGCGGTCAATGCCAGCTTCGCGCAGCCAAAAGCTCAGGGTGCCCAGCACCAGCAACAGCGGCAGCCCGGCAGAAAAGCCCAAAGTGAGCATCCGCAGGCTGGCCGGTTCTAGGTAAACGCGCAGGGTTTGCCGCCAAGTTGGGCGTGTGGCTGGGGGGGCGGCGGCTTGGTCTGACATCAAATGCTTCCTTTTTTGCCTATTATTGGCGCATGTGCCTGTTCTGCTCCCATTCTTTGCACCCGCCTATGGCGGCCCATAGCCCTTGGTCTGCGCGCCGTGGCTTCTTGCTGGCAGCAGGGGCTAGCTTGATTGCACCACCCGCCTTGGCCCAAGTGGATGTGGGCAATGCCTCGGCCTTGCGTAAGTTGGTGCCGGCTGAAACCCTAGAGGCTGCCGCCGAGCAGCAATACCGCCAAATGCTGGCCCAAGCGCGCGCCCAGCGCGCCTTGGCCCCCGACAACCACCCACAGTTACAGCGCCTGCGCGCCATTGGGCGGCGCTTGCTGCCTTTTACTGCGCCGTGGAACCCACGCGCGCGCAGCTGGCGCTGGGAGGTTAACTTGATTGCCAGCCCGCAAATCAACGCTTTTTGTATGCCCGGCGGCAAAATAGCTTTTTACACCGGCATTCTGAGTAAATTGCAACTCACCGACGATGAGGCCGCCATGATTATGGGCCACGAAATGGCCCACGCCCTGCGCGAACACGCGCGCGAGCGCATCGCCAAAACCCAAGCCACCAATATCGGCCTGCGCTTGGGCGCGCAACTGCTGGGGCTGGGCGATTTGGGTACCTTGGCCGCCAATTTGGGCGGTCAATTGCTCACCTTGCAATTTAGCCGCAGTGACGAAAGCGATGCCGATTTAGTCGGGCTAGAAATAGCCGCCCGCGCCGCCTACGCCCCTAGTGCTGCGGTAAGCCTGTGGCGCAAAATGGGCCAAGCCACTGGTGGACAAACCAGCGGGTTGGCCTTTTTATCTACCCACCCCAGCGGGCCACAACGTATCCAAGAGTTGGAAGACAACGTGCCCAAGGTGCAGGGGCTGTACAACGCTGCGGCGCGCATGTTGGAGCGCCCATTCACACAGTAGCTGCAGTAGTTTTTAGTCCTCAGCAACAGAACAGGTTATACACCTACCCATAACTCGATACCAGGGGTGCCCACCAGTGTGGCCATGTCTATATCAAAGGGGGCCAAATAGGAGGGATTTTCTTCGCCCCCAGTGGCTACCGAGACACCCCACGGGTTGTACACCTTGACGGTGGTGTTGGTGCTACTGCTGGTATCTGCATCGTAGGCCATGTAAGCATGACCGGGCACAAACAACTTGGCACCCGTGGCATCGTTGGTGGTGGCATCAGACATCACCAACAGCACCTTGCCCTCGTTCATGGCTTTGGTGTATTCCTCTAAGGCGCTGCTGCCGGTAGGTACCACACTGCTGGTGAGAATGCTATTGCCGTTGTAGGTGGTGACCTCATTGGCAAAGGTAGTTACCTTGCCGCCCACCACATTGACCACAGCTTCGGCCAGCCCGCCCTCAATGGCCATCATGGAGTTGGTTTGCGTGGTGCGACCAAAAATTTGCAATTCGTTGGCTTGGGCATAAGCTTTTTCTAGCAGTGGGGCCCACAACTCTTGTGTTGGGTTGCCTTGGGCATCTACACCCTTTATCTTGCTATAAGCGGTTTCGGTGTCGTCGGGGTTTTTGACCACAAACTGGTTGTTGGCCGTAACCCAATGCACTTTGCCGTTGGTATCAAAGAAGCGCACGCCCCAAGTTTGCAGCGCATCGGCACCACTGCCATTAGGCACAAACACGCTATTGAGGGCTGTAGGGTTGACTTGGGCTACGGCAGCCATAGCGGCCAACAGATAGCAAGTACCGGCGCTGCCTTGGTTTACATCAAACGCAGAAGCACCGCTGATGAGTTCGGCATTAAAAGTTTTGTAAACACCAGAGGCTGCCGACGCTTCTGGGTTAGCAGTATCTCCCTGTGTCGTGGGATTGGGCAGGTCTTTGCCCAGCAGCCATTTGTCTTGCAATTTTTGCAGCGTGCTGGCTGTGGCGTTGGCACTGAGGTTGCCCAAGCTTTGGGATTGTGTTTGGCCGCCGGTATAAAAATTGTTGGCCTTAGAGCCATTGACGAACTGGTTGAACACATACAGCAAGTAGCCAGTTTCAGCCCCTGCCAAATCTGGGGCTGTAAACAATTCTTTACCACGGGCAGCAATGGCTTTGAGGTCGCTAAACAGATCGGTACCAATAGGGTTGTTTGCGCCACCGGCAGATGCAATAGCTGTGTCCACAATGCTAATCAGCCCTGCATGGTTGATTTTGGCATTGTTGGCTGTGAGGGCCTCTACTTGGGTTTTGAGGGCCGCCGTTTTGAGCAGTGCAGTCCAGCCCGCTTCTGCCTGCATATCGCCTGTGCCATTGATATCTTCACCCAGCTGCGATTTGATTTCGGCCATGCGCGCTGAGTCTATGGTTTGGATGGTTGCTGCATCTACACTGGCAGCCTCGTCAGTGGCCAGTTCAAACACATTGCCTTCTTCGTCACTGACATAAATTTCGTAGCCACCACCCTCTTTGGGCAGCACCGTGTCAATCTCAAAGCCTTCTAGGGTATCGAGCGTCAGGGTTTCGCCACCAAATTGCAAGGGCTGGAAACTGCCATCGGTTTGCTGCAACTGGTAAGCGCCCAAACCATCCAAGTACAGGTTGACGCTGCCCGCATCTAGCAGCACCATTGCATCGCCTAGCCCGCCGTTGTAGTTCAGGTCAACGCCATAGCGTACCTCGGCGGCAAACAGTTCTGCGTTGCTCATGGCCTTGGCACCAGTGATATTGCCTTGGGCATCGGCGGTGGCCTCAAAGAACATGGCTGGGTTTTGGTTGCCTTGCAGATACAACACATAGCTGCCATCGTCGAGCAACTCGGCCGTTAGTGCAGTGACATCAAAGGTGTCATCATGGATGCCGCCCTGTCCATTGAATTTAACGCTTTGGTATTCACTCACCTTTTGTCCAACACGGCCTAGCGCCCAAGTGCCATCGGTGTTGACATACAGGACAGCCGTGCCAATATGGCGAGCGTAGGCGACTGCAGAAATTTCTTGGTCTAGGTTGGTTTCACTCATCAAAGCCCCTTGCACAGAGAAAAAGCAAAAACACCCTGCCAAGACAGCCTTGGCATGAAAGCGTTTTTGCTAGAAATTTTTCCGATAGGAGTTTTTAATCAAAATTAGCTCTCATGGCAATAAAAATTAAGTATCTATGGCCTGCCAAGCCTCAAAGCCACGCTGGCGCAACAGACAAGCCGGGCATTGGCCGCAACCATAGCCCCAAGGGTGGCGTGCCTCGCGCGTGCCGTGGTAGCAGGTGTGCGATTGCTCAATCAAAATATCAATCAACGCTTGCCCCCCCAGTGTTTGCGCCAGCGCCCAAGTTTGTGCCTTGTCTAGCCACATCAGCGGGGTTTCAAAGGTAAAACGTTGGCCCATGCCCAGCGACACCGCCACTTGCAAGGCTTTGATGGTGTCATCACGGCAATCGGGGTAGCCAGAAAAATCGGTTTCGCACATGCCGCCCACCAGCGTATGCAGCCCGCGCCGATAGCCCACTGCTGCCGCCAACTGAAAAAACAGCAGGTTGCGCCCCGGTACAAAGGTATTGGGTAGGCCTGCGGCGGTCATGGCGATTTCAGTGTCGCGCGTGAGGGCGGTATCACTGATGTGGCCCAACACGGCCAAATCGACCATGTGGTCTTGGCCTAGCCGGGCTGCCCAGTGTGGAAACTGCGCCCGCAGGGTTTGCAACACGTTTTGCCGTGCTTGCAACTCTACTTGGTGGCGCTGGCCATAATTAAAGCCAATGGTTTCTACATGGGCAAACTGCTCTAGCGCCCAAGCCAGACAGGTGGTGGAGTCTTGGCCGCCAGAGAACAAGACCAGTGCATTTGCATCGCGCATGGTTATTTTTTCTTCTCTTCATCAGAAATTTTGAAGGCAGAAAAGTCAATATTGGTTTCGTGGATATAAACGATAAAGCGCTTGGAAATCAGAATTAGCTCGCCGCCGTCGGCGCTCATCTCTAGTGGAATAAAGCCGCGCCGGTCATTGAGCAAGTCTTGCAAGCGCTGCCGGGCTTGCAAATGAATAAAGCCCCGGCAACGGGTGCTGTCGTACAGTGCCACTTCTACATGAATTTTCTGGGTGGGCTTTTTGTGTGTCATGGTGGTGGGGCAGATAATGATGGCTAGTGTATGGTTAGGGCTGGTGCCAAGCGGCACAAGCCCTACCTTAGCGCCAATGCGGGTGGCAAGCCAGCAGCAATGTGCCTAAAAAATGCTTAATGACCGAAATGCGCCCGCACTGTGCCCACACCGCTAATGTTCGCCTCGAAACGGTCGCCCAGTTGCACTGGGGCCATCGGGCCAAGGGCACCCGTCAGTACCAAATCACCAGCACGCAGGGGCTGGCCCAAAGAGGCCATGCGCCGTGCTAGCCAAACCGCCGCATTGAGCGGGTGGCCCAAACAGGCACCGCCGTGGCCGCTAGAGACTTGCTCGCCGCTGCGCGTCATGGTCATTTGCACCATTTTGAGGTCCAGGCCGTTGAGCTTGGTGGGCACGCCGCCCAATACCACCAAACCGCTGGAGGCGTTATCGGCCACGGTGTCAATAAATTGGATGTTCCAATTGGCAATGCGGCTGCCGACAATCTCGATGGCTGGCAGCACATAGGCGGTGGCATTGATGAGGTCAATGAGCGTGGCATCGTCCAAATCCAAGTCGCGCTCTAGCACCAAGGCTACTTCGGCCTCTACCTTGGGTTGCAGGGTGCGGCTGGTCGGAATTTCTTCATCATCGCCATAAATCATGTCCGACAACAGGGTGCCAAAATCGGGTTGGCTGACACCCAATTGTTTCTGTACGGCGGGCGAGGTCAGGCCAATTTTGCGCCCCACAATGCGCCGCCCTTGTTCTACCGCATGGCGCACATTGGCCAGTTGTACGGCATAGGCCGTCTCAGCATTGGGAATTTCATCGCGCAGGGGGGCGATAGGGGTGCCGCTGGCTTCGGCTTGGCGCAGGCGCTCGGCCCAAGCATTGATCTGCAATTGTTCGGGAGTGCTCATGGAGGAGTCCTTGGGTTAAAAGAACCGCATCATGCACGCTATACAGATGGTGCACAGTGTTGAGCAAAAACTTCCTGCAAGCTGCGCGCTGTGATGGCGCGATCAAACCAAGCCTCTAACTGCGCTAGGTTGGCGTGCTCTAAATCTGCCAGCGTAGCTGCGCCCAAAGGGCCAAAGCGGGTCACTAGCAAGCGTTGCAGGCTACGCGCTTGGCCTTCCCTGTGGCCTTCTTGGCGACCTTTTTGCAGCCCTTTTTGCAAACCTTTTTCTAGGCCCTTTTGCTCCGATTCATGCGCCCATTGTTCTAACCGTGTTGCCAACGTCATTTTTAACTCCTTCAAGTCTTGCACCTTGGGCAAGGCCAAATGGTGCTTGCTTTGCCGCAATAGCACCGCCCGAATCCAGATGGCAAAAATCCGCATCAGTTCTGGGTTGTCGGCCAGCCAGTCATTGAGCTTGTCTATCACCGCCAGCACTTCGGCTTGGTCGTGTGGGCGTTGCAAACGCATTACCGCTGCGGCTAAATTGTGCATTGGTGCCAAATCGGCCTCGGTGTAGCGGTTTTCAGCAATCAGCAGGTATTGCATATGGGGCACAAACTGCGCTACCAGCCCCGGCACCTTGGGAATCAAATCAGCAATGTTGCTGGCGGCTGTCCAAGGGGCATCTCCGTTATAGAGCACGATGGGTAGCACTGGTGGCAGTTTGCGCTGTGGCAGCACCTGTTTGGCCTTGATGAGGTCTTGGTAGAGCAGGCCAACGTAGCTCATCATGCGTACCGCCATCCACGGGTCAACCTTGCTTTGGAACTCTATCAGGATATAAAGATATACCCATTCTGCCCCCACCTTGACGCGCCAAACTACGTCATCGGCGCGGTGGCGCAGGTCGTCGGTAACGTAGCTACCGGGCATTTTTTCTAAGGTGCTGTAGTCTAGGCTGTGCAGCCAAGCATCGGGGATAAAGCCTAACACCAAGTCGCGCACCAACTCGGGCGAGGAGAACAGCAGTTTGTACGAAGCATCGTTGTCTTGGGACATGGTGTGCCTATTTTAGGGATGCGTTTTGCGTCTTAGCCGCTGCCCGCACCGCCCGCCTAGACACCTTGGCCACCGAGCAAGCCATA
>CAYMAC010000031.1:0-23107 GCA_964388325.1 uncultured Simplicispira sp.
CGGCTTGACTCCTTTCGGCTTCAAGCCTCATCCTTCAGGATGAGGTGATTGACGTTGCGCTTTCAGGCGGGGTGGCGGGCATCGGGGCTGGTCAGCACACTGGCATCGGTATGGATTAAATCGACGGGGTAGCGTCGGCCAGCCAAATAATCTTCAATACATTGCAGCACCAGCGGGCTGCGGTGGCGTTCGGTGCTGGCGCGCAGTTGTTCTAAGCTCATCCACACTGGCCCAATGATGCCCTCGTCCAAGGGGCGCTCGGGGTAGTGCTGGCCCAGCGTGCCGCAAAAGGCAAAGCGCAGGTAGGTAATGTCGTCGCCGGTGCGCGTGCGCGTAAAGCGGTTCAGGTACACGCCCACCAGCTCGGTGGGGGTGAAGTCATAGGCGGTCTCCTCTAGCACCTCGCGCGCGCAGGCGGTCACGGGGGACTCGCCGGGGTCTAAATGCCCGGCAGGGTTGTTCAGGCGCAGACCATCGGCGGTGTTTTCCTCGATCAGCATGAATTTTCCGTCGCGCTCGATGATGGCAGCCACGGTGACATTGGGTTTCCAGCGGTTTGGCATGATGGGTGCATTATCGCTATCGGCGCTGGAACTGCTACCGGCATACCCCACCCCAAGCCCATCAAACACTGCCATCATGGCAGCCTCTCTTTTTATGCAGACTGGAGTTTGACTAATGAATGCTGAACAACAACGCGCCCTGCTCACCATTGCCCTGTACGCCGCCTTTGCTGATGGCCACAAAGCCGAAAGCGAGCGCGAAACCATCCGCCAAATGGCTGAATCACTGTCGGATACCCAAGGCGGCCACCCTTTAACTTCTTTGTATCAAGATGTTTTGTTGCGCCGGGTGACGGTGGCGGGGGCGGTGCAAGCCTTGAGCGACCCGGCCCATCGCCAATTGGCCTACGAGATGGCGGTGTGCGTGTGTGATGCCGACGGTAGCCAAAGCGAAGCCGAACGCAGTTTTCTGGCCGATTTGGGCAGTCAATTGGGCCTATCGGGTGAGGCGGTGCGTGCTTTTCAAGCCCAAGCCGATAGCGTGGCCGCTTGGGCGGCCTCGGTGCCAGCAGCGCCAGCCGTGGCCCCGGCAGTAGCACCTGCTGCACCGGGGGCGGGTTTGTTTGCCCAATGGGGGGCAGCGCCGATAGCCGCCACCGCAGCGGTTGCTGCCACTGCGGCCACCGCCGCCGCAGTTTGGAACCGCGCGGCCTCTCCCTCCCCGGCACCCGTTGCTGCTGCACCTGCACCCACCGCGCCTCCGTTGGCCGTACAGCAACAAGAGGCAGAGTTGGACAAAAGCATCCTCAACTACGCCATCTTGAATGGCGCGCTAGAGCTGCTGCCGCAGTCTTGGGCCTCGATGGCCATCATCCCCTTGCAAATTAAAATGGTCTATGCCATTGGCAAAAAGCACGGGGTTGAATTGGATACCGGTCACATCAAAGAGTTTATTGCCGCTGCTGGCGTGGGCCTGACCTCTCAATACTTGGAGCAGTTTGGCCGCAAGCTCATGGGCGGTATGTTGGGCAAGGCTTTGGGCAAAACCGCTGGCAAACTGGGCAGCACGGCCACCGGCATGGCGTTCTCGTTTGCCACTACCTATGCACTCGGGCAATTGGCCAAGCGTTACTATGCGGGTGGGCGCAGCATGAACACCAGCGTGCTGCGCTCTAGCTACCAAGACCTGCTCGCCCCAGCCAAGCAACTGCAAACCCAGTACCTTCCGCAAATTCAGCAAAAGGCTTCTACTTTGGATGCGGCGCAAATTATGGCCTTGGTCAAGGGCAAGGGCTTGTAAGCCATCGTAACCAAAGCAAAAATCCAACATTTGTGCGCTAAATCAGGGTTGCCTGCTGCCGGGCAGGTGCTGTTTTGCACCTGCAATGCAAAAATGCCGACTTTCTTTTGCCATTCTTTTCTGTTTCATCTTCTCTAAGGAAGCTGCCATGCCGCCCGTATCCCCGTCGCCCAGACACAGTCTGCTCATTGGCACCCGTCTGGCACTCGGATTTGGTTTACTTATCGCCATGATGCTGTGCATGGTGGTCGTTGGTTTGTTACGCCTGACCGATGTGGCCCAAGCCAACAGCCATCTGATAGAAGTGGAATGGGTCAAGGCCGATGCAGCCAACACCCTCAGCACCATTGTGCTGGCCAATACCCGGCGCACCATCGAAATCGTCACCGCCCCGAATGCGGCCCACCGCGACAAGATGCGTGCCGAAATTTTGGCCGGGCGTGAAACCTTTGTGCAGTCGTTCAAAAAGCTACAAGAGCTGGTAGAGCTGCCCGAGGCCAAAGCGCTGCTGGCCGAGGCCGAGCAGGCCCGCGCCCGTTATGTGGCTTCGCAGGCACGACTTAACCAACTGGTCGATGCCGGACAAATCGAAGAAGCAGCACTAGAGATGAACACCCACACCCTGCCCGAGCTCAATACCGTGCAACAGCGGGTAGATACCTTGGCCAGAATGGAGCGCCGTTTGGTAGTCGAAACCGGTGCCTTGGCACGCGAGCAAGCCCATTCTGGGCGGCTAGTGCTGCTGGCGCTGGGTGGCGTTGGCTTGTTCAGTGCCGTGGTGTTGGCTATTTTTCTCACACGCTCCATCACTTCGCCACTGCGCGAGGCGGTCAAGGTAGCCCAAGCCGTGGCCGCTGGCGACTTGAGTACCCAGATTGCGGTTCACTCCACCGACGAAACCGGCCAATTGCTCCAAGCCTTAAAAGACATGAACAGCAGTTTGGTGCATATCGTTAGCCAAGTGCGTAGTGGTAGCGACACCATCGCTACCGCCACAGGGCAGATTGCAGCGGGCAACCAAGACCTGTCTTCACGCACCGAAGAGCAAGCCAGCGCCTTGCAGCAAACCGCCGCCTCCATGCAAGAGCTGGCGCAAACCGTCAAACAAAACTTTGACAGTGGCAAACACGCCAATACCTTGGCCGAATCTGCTGCACAAGTGGCCGTCAAGGGCGGCAAGGTGGTGTCTGAAGTGGTCTATACCATGGAGGCCATCAACACCTCTTCGCGCAAAATTGCCGACATCATCAGCGTGATTGATGGCATCGCCTTCCAAACCAACATCTTGGCCCTCAATGCTGCCGTAGAGGCTGCACGCGCTGGCGAACAAGGCCGAGGCTTTGCCGTGGTGGCCTCCGAGGTGCGTGCCTTGGCGGGGCGCAGTGCCGCCGCAGCCAAAGAAATTAAAGAGTTGATTGAGACCTCGGTGGGCAATGTCAGTGCGGGTTGCTCGCTGGTAGAGCAAGCGGGCAGCACGATGGATGAAATTGTGGTCAGCGTGCGCCGGGTGGCCGACATCATGCGCGAAATCAGTCTAGCCAGCCAAGACCAAACCCAAGGCATTGACCAAATCCACCAAGCAATGGTGCAAATGGACCAAGTTACGCAACAAAACGCCGCTTTGGTCGAAGAAGCCGCCGCTGCCGCCCAAGCCCTAGAACAACAGGCGCACACACTGGTACAAACAGCCAGTGTTTTCCGTTTGAGCCATACACCTGGTAACTCGGCTGGGGCACTGACGCTACAGGCGGGCTGAACTGTTTAGCCTTGATTTTTAAGTTTATGAAACGCGGTCTCTTTTTCTCTCCCCTGTGGATGGCGTGCCTGTTGGCCTTCAATAGCCAAGCCACCGATGCCCCCAACCGCTTGCAGCGCATTCAGGCCAGCCAAACTTTGCGTGTGTGCATTTGGCCCGATTACTACGGCATTTCATTTCGCAACCCCAAAACGCAACTGCTCTCGGGCATTGACATCGACAATGCCCACGACTTGGCCAAAGCACTGGGCGCCAAAGCCACGTTTGTCGATAGCTCGTTTGCCACTTTGGTTGAGGATATAAGCCAAGACCGTTGTGACATCGCTATGTTTGCCGTGGGCATCACCCCCGCACGCCAAGAAAAGTTGCACTTTACCCAGCCGCATTTGGCCAGCGACATCTACGCCATCACCACCAAAACCAACCGCCGCATCCAAACATGGGCTGATATTGACAAACCCGGCACGGTAGTGGTGGTAGCCAAAGGTACACTGCACGAGCCCATCATGAAAGAGCGGCTGCACTGGGCTGAGTTGCGCGTGGTCGATACCCCGGCAGCGCGCGAACAAGAAGTCCAATCGGGCCGGGCCGACGTGTTCATGACCGATTACCCCTTCAGCCACCGTATGCTTGAGCGCAGTGATTGGGCGCGGCTGATATCACCCAGCAGCACTTTTTATATCACCCCTTATGCTTGGGCCATGCACCCCAACGACAAGCGTTTACATACGCGGGTTGAGCAGGTGCTGGCCGACATGAAGCGCGATGGCCGCCTGCGTGCCAATGCCCAGCGCCACGGACTCGAACCCATTGTGGCCCAGTAGCCTGCACCGCTTGCTTACTGCGTTGTTTCCCTGTTTTATTTTTTATGCTTTCTTCTGAGGTCAAACGACGCCATATTTTGTGGATATTTTCGGCGGTGGTGTTGGCGATGGGGTGGTTGTCTGCGCTGGGTTTTACGCTCTGGCGCTTGCGCGAAGATGCGCTCAGTAACGGCTTAACGCAAGCCGTTATCCATGCGCGTCATTTTGAAGAACACCTTACCCAAACTTTACAACTGATTGATTTTGCTGCAGAAAATATCAACCCAATGTACGAAAACGGCATTGGGTCCAAAGATTTAGGCCCACACCTACGAGCGTTACTGCGGCCCATGCCCTACCTGCGTTCGATGGCCGTACTCGATGAGCATGGGCGAATCATCGACAGTTCTAACCCGGCCAATATCGGCATAGTGATTGATTTGCAGGGGTTTTACCCCTCGCACAACCCCGAAGCCCCCATTTTGCGCGTTGGCAACCCTTGGCAGGGCCGCGACTTTGTGTCTGCGTCCACCGTAGCCCAAGCAGTGGCCCTCTCCCCCTCCGAGCCGCACTTGGTGCCGGTATTGCGTAAGCTGTCGGGCACCAAAGAGACACGGTGGCTGTTGACGGCTATCAACCCCGATTATTTTATTAACTACGCCAGCAACCTCATAGAGTCGGGGCATGGCTATGTGCAGTGGCTGCGTTACGACGATGTGCTGTTGATGTCGGCCTCGCCCCATGAGCGCGCTGGCACCCACGCTGCTGCTGGTAATTTGGGTCAAGGCATCGCGCGCAACGAACAAGGGGTGTTAAGACAGCAGCTGCCCACAGGTCAATCGGTGTTAACCGCTTACCGGGTCTCTAGCCACTTTCCGATTGTGGTGGCGGCACAAATCAACCGCGATGCCATTTTGGCGCAATGGGCTGGCGAAGCACAGCGTTTGGTTGGCATTTTTGTACCCAGCTTGTTGGCCTTGGCGGTGGTGGGGTTTGTTGCTTTGCGTCGCCAGCAACGCTTGGCCCAACAGCAGTCCAAGCTGGACGAAGAGCGTTGTTTGGCCGCCAGTGTGTTCGAGAGTAGCTCCGATGCCATCATCATCACCACGCCCGATGCCCGTGTGTTGTCGGTCAACTCTGCTTTTGAGCAGGTAACTGGCTACCAACTGGCCCAAGTGTTGGGTATGAACCCACGCTTTATGGCCTCAGGGGTGCAAGACAGGTTGTTTTATGTGCAGATGTGGGCCACCTTGTTGCACTACGGCCATTGGGAAGGGGAAATTGTCAATCGGCACCGACAGGGCCACCTCTACACCGCTTTGCTCCGCATCCATGCCGTCAAAGATGCCGCCCACCAATTGCGTCACTACGTCGGCACCATTATCGACGTGACCGAGAAAAACGCTGCCCAAGAGCAGCTCAAACTGGCCGCCAGTGTTTTCAGCCATGCCCGTGAGGGCATCATGATTACCTCGCCACAGGGAGACATCATTGAGGTCAATGCCGCTTTTTCGCACATTACTGGCTACCGCCGCGATGAAGTCATTGGCAAGAACTCCAAAATGCTGAGTTCTGGGCGGCAAGGAACTGATTTTTATGCCCAAATGTGGGCTGGGTTGTCAGACAACGGGCGTTGGACGGGTGAAATTTGGAACCGACGCAAGAGTGGTGAAGTCTATGCCGAAATGCTCACTATCAGCGCGGTACACGATGCCCACGGCAAAATACTGCGCTACGTGGCATTGTTTTCAGACATTTCGCAGCAAAAAGAAAACGAAAAGCGCCTAGAACATATTGCCCACTATGATGCCCTCACCGGCCTGCCCAACCGCGTGCTATTGGCCGACCGCTTACGCCAAGCGATGGTGCAAGCGGGACGACATAGCAAAAAATTAGCGGTGGTGTTTCTGGACTTGGATGGCTTCAAAGCCGTCAACGATACCCACGGCCACGCCATGGGCGACAAACTGCTGATTGAACTGGCCACACGTATGCAGCGCGCACTGCGCGAGGGCAACACCATTGCCCGTATTGGCGGTGATGAATTTGTGGCTGTGCTGACCGATTTAGCGCAGCACGAGGCAGCCGGGATGGTGCTTGACCGCCTGCTGATGGCAGCCGCACAGCCGGTACTAACCGATGGCGTAGCACTGCAAGTATCTGCCAGTGTGGGCGTGGCCTTCTTTCCGCAATCTGAAGAAGTCGATGCCGACCAGCTCCTGCGCCAAGCCGATCAAGCCATGTACCAAGCCAAGGTAACGGGTAAAAACCGTTACCACGTCTTCGATGCCGAACAAGACCGCCATCTGCGCGGACGCCATGAAGACCTGGAAAATATCCGCCAAGCGCTGCAAAAAGAGGAATTTGCCCTCTATTACCAACCCAAGGTCAATATGCGTACCGGCGAGGTGGTGGGGGTAGAGGCACTGATTCGCTGGCTGCACCCCGAGCGCGGGGTGTTGACTCCGGCGGCTTTTTTGCCTGCCCTAGAAAGCGACGAGTTGGCTGTGCAAATGGGCGAATGGGTGCTAGAGACCGCCATGACCCAAATGGAGACGTGGAAAGCACAAGGTTTAAGCCTTTCGGTCAGCGTCAATATGGATGCACTGCAATTGCAGCAGCCCGATTTTGTGACCCGGCTGAACCATTTGCTGGCCCTGCACCCGCATATCGGCCCCGGTGATTTAGAGTTGGAGGTGCTAGAGACCAACGCGCTAGAGGATATTCCGGGCATCTCGCGCCTGATGGATGCTTGCCACGAGATGGGGGTGGGCTTTGCACTGGATGATTTTGGTACCGGCTACTCGTCACTCACTTATCTGCGCCGCCTGCCAGCCAAGCTGCTCAAAATAGACCAAAGTTTTGTGCGCGATATGCTCGATGACCCGGACGATATGGCCATTTTGGAAGGCGTATTGGGGCTGGCACGGGTGTTTAGACGCCAAGTCATTGCCGAAGGAGTAGAGACCATAGCGCACGGGCTAATGCTACTGCGCTTGGGTTGCGAGTGGGGCCAAGGCTATGCCATTGCCCGGCCTATGCCTGCATCTCAGGTACCCCACTGGTTGGCTACATGGTGCCCTGAACCCTCTTGGCTTAACCTAGCACCTGCACAGCGCGACGATTTACCGTTGCTGTTTGCCGTAGTAGAGCATCGTGCTTGGGTTGCAGGCATCATTGGCTACCTGTGCGGCGAGCGCGCCACATTGCCAGAGTTGGATTTACAAAACTGCCGCTTTAGCCACTGGTTGCGCTACGAAGGCGGGCATGAACGCCATGCAGGCAATGCCCTGTTTGATGAAATTGAGCAGTTACACCAACAAATCCATGCCCATGCACAAATTTTGGTGGCGTTCAAGCAGCAAGGACGGGGAGAAATGCTACAAAAGCGCATTCCGGAGATGTATGTGCTGCGCGATGCATTGTTAGAAAAATTACTACAGCTGCTAGATGTTTAATCCAGCAGGTTCAGCGTGTGCTACTAAGGAGAAAATGATGGCTTATTTTGTTTGGGCCGATGACATGGTCATTGACAATGGCCCCATCGATGAAGACCACCGCAAGCTGGTAGAACAGGTCAACACCTTGCACACTGCCACCATCGAGGGGCGCGGCAATGACATTGTGGCCAGCTTGTTGGCACAAATCATTGCCGACACCGAAGCGCACCTGCGCCACGAAGAGCATGAAATGGCCTTGGCGCATTTTCCTGACCTAGAGCGGCACAAGCACACCCACCAATTGTTTTTGAACCAGTTACATCAACTGCAAAAAAAGCACCAAAGCGGCAGCATCACCGTAGCCTCAGAGTTATCTACCGCCCTGCGCGATTGGTTGTCTTTGCATATCCGGCGCAATGACAAAGAATTACGCATTTTTTTAGACCAAAAAAAGCGTGCTGGCCGCGCAGTGCGCGCCCTCAAGTGATGCCTTGGGCCTTCAAAAAAGGCACATAGGTTTTGTCGGTACGCATGATGTGTTCTACCAGCCAGTGCTTTAAAAACTCCATCAGCTCATAGGGCAGGTGCTGGCCGTCCTCAAAATCGGTCAGGGCATTCATGATGGTGCTGGTAAAGCGGTTGTGCTGCTCTTTGTGCGCCACGGTGTGGGGGTAATCGTGGCGCTCGAACCATTCTTCTTCCATGATGAAGTGGTTCATGGTGTAGTCCATCAAGCCTTCTAGCACATGGCCAATCGCTCCTCGGTCGGGCGTTTCTGTGGTCAGTGCGTCATGCAACTCATTGATTAAGTCAACCAGTACGCGGTGCTGCTCATCCACCTCCTGGATGCCCACAGCAATCGTATCGTTCCACGGCATGAATATCATCCAAACACTCCTTAGCTAGGTTGGGGGGGTTACGGCCCATATTTCTAGCATGGCATAGTAAAGGCAGAAGCCCTACTGCTATCGCAGTGATTGGCCGCTGTTTGTGCTTTGTTTGTCATTTTTGCGCGGTAACATGGCTTTTTGTTGCCTATGTTACCTTTTGCCACCTTTTGCCAAACTTTGTCATGGCACCGAGGGGGGCAACTTCCGGTAGAGCGGAATGCAGTATGAGACAGGGTTGGTAGAACTGAGGGAAAGATGGTGCATGTCCATGCCCCAGAGCATCATGGCCTCGGCTAACAATATCGACTCGCTGCCCACCAAAGATTCGTCTGCATCAACAATATCTAGCATGATGCGTAGCAATTTGCGTTGTAAGGTAGGATTACGAACATCATGCAGCAAGTGCACGATGGATTCTCTATCTAATGTCAACTGATTTTTGCCAGATTGCATTAAATCTAAACAAAATTCATGCATCACCCGGTCGAACTGGGCATCTTCAATGCCAAACTGACGCGCCAAATCACTTTGCTGCAGCATACGCATTTCTGCAAGATCAATGCCACCATCGGCCAAAATTGTCAACGCGAGTAGTCGCGATACAGATTCGGGGCTATCGACTTCGTAGTGACGCATTTTTTATTCCTTTGTGGCTATAGTGGTGAATAACAAGTAGGGGTAGAACAAAACTGCCAAGTTCCATCCTACAACGTTCCATCAGCCCAAATTAGGGGCTAATAGGCGGCGTAGGGCTTCGATGTCCATGCCCCGGCGCTGGGCCATGTCTTGCAATTGGTCTTCGCCAATTTTGCCCACACTAAAGTAAACGCTGTCGGGGTGGCCGATATAGAAGCCGCTCACGCTGGCAGCGGGGTTCATGGCCAAGCTTTCGGTTAGGGTCATGACGATGTCGCTGCATTGCAGCAGGGCAAACATGTCGGTTTTAGCACTGTGGTCGGGGCAGGCCGGGTAACCGGGGGCCGGGCGAATGCCTTGGTATTGCTCGGCCACCAGTTGCGCGTTGCTCAGTTGCTCGTCTGGGGCGTAGCCCCACAGGTCTTGGCGCACGCGCTGGTGCAAGCATTCGGCCAAGGCTTCGGCCAGCCGGTCGGCCAAGCTTTTCAGCATGATGGCAGAGTAGTCATCGTGGGCAGCTAGAAATTCTTGCTCCTTTTTCTCGATGCCCAAGCCGGTGGTCACGGCAAACAGCCCGGCGTAATCGGCGATGCCGCTACCCTTAGGCGCGACAAAATCGGCCAAGCAGCGGCTGGGGCGCGTCACGCCCTCCACGGTGTGTTTTTCTGCCTGTTGGCGCAGGCCGTACCACGTCAGGGCTACTTGGCTGCGGCTGTCGTCGGTGTAAAACTCGATGTCGTCACCGACGCGGTTGGCCGGGTAGAGGCCCAGCACGGCATTGGCTTGCAGCCAGCGGCCTTCAACGATTTTTTTCAGCATGGCTTGGGCATCGGCAAACACCTTGCGCGCCTGTTCGCCCACCACTTCATCTTGCAAAATGGCCGGGTAGGGGCCAGCCAAGTCCCACGTTTGGAAGAACGGTGTCCAGTCAATGAACGGCACCAGCTCGGCCAAGTCAAAGTTTTTGAACACGCGCCGCCCCAAGGCACGCGGCACGGTGGGCTGGTAGCTGCTCCAATCCACCGGGGTGGCGTTGGCGCGGGCTTTGCTCAACGGCCACAGTGGGGTTTGCTTTTTGTTGGCGTGCTGTTGGCGTACCTTGTCGTAGTCGGTTTGCAGCTCTTGCACAAATTGCGTTACGCCATCGCCCAACAGGTGTTGTGCCACGCCCACGCTGCGCGAGGCATCGGGCACATAGACCACCGGGCCTTCGTAGTGCGGGGCAATTTTGACGGCGGTATGCACGCGGCTGGTGGTGGCACCGCCAATCAGCAGCGGGATTTTTTTGATGCGGAAATGCTCGTCCTTTTGCATTTCGGCGGCCACATACTGCATCTCTTCGAGGCTGGGGGTAATCAAGCCCGACAGGCCAATGATGTCGGCTCCTTCGGCCTTGGCACGGGCCAAAATCTCGTGGCAGGGCACCATCACGCCCATGTTGACCACTTCAAAATTGTTGCACTGCAAGACCACGGTGACGATGTTCTTGCCAATATCGTGCACATCACCCTTCACGGTGGCCATAATGATTTTGCCCTTGGTACGCACATCGCGCCCGGCCAGTTCATCTTGGCGTTTTTCTTCTTCGATATAGGGGATAAGGTGGGCCACCGCTTGCTTCATGACGCGGGCAGATTTAACCACCTGTGGCAAAAACATTTTGCCTTGACCAAACAAATCACCCACCACGCTCATGCCGTCCATCAGCGGGCCTTCAATGACGTGCAGCGGACGCCCGCCCTTGGCCAAAATCTCGCGGTAGGCTTCTTCGGTGTCTTGGGTGATGAAGTCGGTAATGCCATGCACCAGCGCATGGCTCAGGCGCTCGCCCACGGTTTTGGGCGCTTCAGGGGTGCCGCGCCACTCTAGTTTTTTGCTCTCGTCTTTGGCACCGCTTTTGGCGGTTTCGGCCACTTCGACCAGCCGCTCACCAGCATCGGGGCGGCGGTTGAGCACCACATCTTCGACGCGCTGGCGCAGTTCGGGGTCTAGGTCATCATAGACCCCAATCATGCCCGCATTGACGATGCCCATATCCATACCGGCCTGAATGGCGTGGTACAAAAACACGGTATGGATAGCCTCGCGCACTGGGTCATTGCCCCGGAAGCTAAAACTGACATTGCTCACGCCACCGGAGACTTTGGCGCCGGGCAGGTGTTGCTTAATCCAGCGCGTGGCCTCGATAAAGTCCACGGCGTAGTTGTTGTGCTCTTCAATGCCGGTGGCGACGGCAAAGATGTTGGGGTCAAAAATGATGTCTTCGGGCGGAAAGCCCACTTCATCGACCAAGATGCGGTAAGCGCGCTCGCAAATTTCAATTTTGCGCGCATAGGTGTCGGCTTGACCTTGTTCGTCAAAGGCCATGACGACGGCGGCAGCACCATAGCGGCGCACCAGCTTGGCTTGCTGCTTGAAGGCTTCTACGCCCTCTTTCATGCTGATGGAGTTGACAATGCCCTTGCCTTGCAGGCAGCGCAGGCCCGCTTCAATCACCTCCCATTTGGAGCTATCAACCATCACGGGCAGGCGGGCAATGTCGGGTTCTGAGGCCATCAGGTTGAGAAAGCGCACCATCGCGGCCTTGCTGTCGAGCATCGCCTCGTCCATATTGACGTCGATGATTTGTGCGCCGTTTTCTACCTGTTGGCGCGCTACGGCCAAGGCTTGTTCAAATTCGCCATTCAAAATCAAGCGGGCAAAGGCTTTGGAGCCGGTGACGTTGGTGCGCTCACCAACGTTGACAAACAGTGTGCCTTGGCCAATCAAGACAGGCTCTAGGCCAGACAGTTTCATGGGGGGGATGGTCAATTCGGACATACGTCGCACCTGTGCAATGGAACCCGGAACAGGCGAGCGTGGTTGCCGGAGGGGGTGGGCAGGAACTAGCAGCGCGCCCAAGCCTGACGGCAGCAAATGGCTGGCCGTTGCAACGCTCCTTGGGCGAGCGCGATTTTAACGGGCCGAACGGCTGTGTCTGAGCGATAAGAGCGGGCCAGCGACAAAGCCCGGTGGGTGCGGGCAGTGTGCTTACACCAGCAGCAAAAATGCCATCCGGCACCTGCAAAACAGGCAGCGGATGGCAAATTTGGGGGTGTGGGCCAGTGCCCACGCCCGTTGATTAGGCCTTGGTAGTGCTCTTGACGGTCTTGGCAACCACGTCAGTGACATGCGCTTCGGCTTGGCTCATGGCTTGCTTGGCAGCAGCTTGGGCCGAATCGAGCACTTGTTGACCGGTAGCAGCAGCGTTTTTGAACGCAGCAACAAAGGCTTCGCTGCCAGCAGGAGCGTTTTTGGTCAACGATTCAATCGAGCTGTTGAAGGTTTTTTGGGCTTCAGCAATCTTTTCTTTGGAAGACTTGCTCAGTTCGGTGCTGGTGGCCGAGGCGATTTCATAAACGCTGCGGCTGTAAGCGGTAGCCTTTTCTGTCAGGGGCTTGACCAGATTGGTTTGGGCGGCCAGCACTTCTTCAGGAGTCTTGGCAGCGGCTACGGCTTGCAGGGAATCGAGCGTGCCGGTCAGCACCGACTTGGCAGTGGCCATGTTCAGCTCAGTCAGCTTTTCAAGACCGTTAAAAGCGGTAGTGGCAGCAGCAGAAAAATCAGCAGCAGCGTTTTTGCCAGCGTCAGCGATAGTTTGGGCGTTGATGGTTTGCATGTGAAAACTCCTATAAGGTTTCGTGCGCCACCCCAAGCCAAGCCTGGAAGAAAAATGTTGCGGCGCAACATGACTGTTATGGTAAGGCCGTTTTGCTAAATTGCAAGTAAAAAATGTTGCAGTGCAGCATTTTTTTACAAACCCATCTTTTGCCAGTGCCCAGCCGTCTGTGCCACACTTATCCAATGTCTTCTAAAGAATGGGCAGACGCAGCGCTGCAAGCATTTGACCAAGTGGTGCAATCGGGTGGGGGTCTGCGAAGTCGGCCCGGCCAGCGGCGCATGGCGCAGCAGGTGGCACACACTTTGAGTGCCGCTACTTTGGGCACGCCAGAGCCGCAAGGGGCCGCGCCAGTGCGCTCTATTGCCGTTATCCAAGCAGGCACCGGGGTGGGTAAATCGCTGGCCTACTGCGCCCCAGCCATTGCCGTGGCCTTGGCGCGCGGCACGCGGGTGCTCATCTCTACCGCCACCGTGGCCTTGCAAGAGCAACTTATCCATAAAGACTTGCCCACGCTGTTGGCACAAATGCCGCAGCCGTTCCAGTTTGCGCTGGCCAAGGGGCGCGGGCGCTATGTGTGCAAACTCAAGCTAGAGCAATTGTCGGGCAGCGGGGCGCTTGCGCTAGAAGAAGATGATTTGTTTTCGGAAGAAGAAAACACTGCCCGTGCCGCCCGACCTGCACACGAAACCGAAGCCCGGCTGCACTACTACCGCAGTTTGGCGCAAACTTTGGCACACAACACTTGGAACGGCGACCGCGACAGCCTAGACCAGCCCCCACCCGCCGATGTATGGAGCCCGGTGGCCGCAGAAGCTGGCTCTTGCACGGGTAAATACTGCGCGGCGTTTAACCAATGCAGCTATTTTGAGCAGCGCAAAGCCTTGGTAGCCGCGCAGGTGATTGTGGTGAACCACGACTTGCTACTCTCCACTTTGGGGGGCCGGGTGCTACCTGATTTAGACAACTGCCTGCTGGTGCTAGACGAAGCGCACCACCTGCCCGCCACCGCTTTAGAGCAATTTGCTTGCAGCATGGATTTAAGCCGCCTGCGTTGGATTGACCGCCTAGCGCACCAAGCCACGCGCGTGGGTGCCCATCTTGATGCCCCCGAGATTGCCGACATTCCCGGCCATGCCACACAATTGCGCCAGCGCCTGCAAGATGTAGCCCGTCTGATTACGGATGTGTATGGCGATGCACTGCGCCCGGCCACCCACACCACGGGCCGCACAGGTGCGCCAGAGTCCCGTCGTATGCCAACCCGCGTGCGTGTGCCCGGCGGCATCTTGCCCGAGGCACTGCTGGCCCCACTAGAGCAGTTGGGGCAACAATCGCTGGGGTTTCTCAATAGCCTCAGTGCCATTGCCAAAGCACTGCGCGCCAAAATCCGCGAGCAGCCCGAAGAGGCCAAGCGCCTCTCTACCCTGTATGCCCAAGTGGGCATGTTGGCACCGCGCCTAGAAGCCGTTTGCAACACCACCCAATGGCTGCTACAACAACCGGCCCCCAATGAGGGCGCTACCGCCGTTCCCCATGCCAAGTGGTTTACCGTGACGATGGATGGCGAATACATCGCCCTGCAAGCCCATGCCAGCCCACTGCTGCCGGGGGCGACCTTGCGCCAACAATTGTGGCAACAGGTACGCGCAGCCGTATTGACCTCAGCCACCCTGAGCAACGGCGACCAGTTTGGTTTTTTTCTGCGCGAAACCGGCTTAGATGAGGACGATGCCACCACCACCTTAGAAGTGCCTAGCCCGTTTGACTATGCACGCCAAGGCACGCTGGTGGCCGTGGCCACCCATGCCGACCCCAAAGATGCCAGCCGCTTTACCCCAGAAATGGTGGCCGCCTTGTTGGCTGATTTGGCCCAAGTGCGCGCTGGGGCGCTGGTGCTGTTTACCTCGCGCGAGCAAATGCGCCAAGCAGTGGAAGCCCTGCCTGCGGCCTTGTTGCCGTTGGTGCTGGTGCAAAACACCCTGCCACGCCCCCAGTTGCTACAACGCCACCGCGAGCGCGTGGCCGATGGGCAAGCGTCCATCATCTTTGGGATGCAATCGTTTGGCGAAGGGCTGGATTTACCCGGAAGCTTGTGCGAATCCGTCTTTATCACCAAACTACCTTTTGCCCCACCCGATGACCCGGTGGGCGAAGCGCGCGCCGAGTGGCTACGCGCCGTGGGCCGTGACCCGTTTAATGAGCTGGTAGTGCCCGCCACTGCCATGCGCTTGGCGCAATGGGCGGGCCGGGCCATTCGCAGCGAAGAAGACCAAGCCCATGTTTATTGCTACGACCGGCGCCTGACGCAAACCCGCTATGGCCAGCGCTTATTGGCAGGTTTACCGGCCTTTAGCCGTGTAGTGCGTGCGGCAGCTTGAGCTGCCCCGTTTTTATTATGGTCTTTTTATTCTGATAGAAAATGTAATTGATTTATCTTTTTGCAACTTCTTGTGGGCATCAAAACCAAGTTGTTTCAACACGGTCAATACTGGCCAAGCGTAGCTATCTTATAGAGGAAATCCCTTATCCTTATACACACAGAGGATGTCAATACCAAGAAGATATGGTTAAATAGCCACACCTACGTCACCACCATCACAGGTTAAGTTGCTATGTTCATGGAAAACATTCTGAGAAATTTTTTTGGCATCGATGCCGAAGACCGCAAAGAGCTTGCAAAAAAGGTAGCACATTCTGCCAGCGATTTAGACTTTGAAATGGCCATTGCTGCCCATGAAAATTGGAAATTGCGGTTGCAGTCTTTTTTAGAAGGACGCTCCACAGAAACCTTCGTAGCAGAAGAAATTTGTTTTGATGACCGTTGTGATTTGGGCAAATGGATGTATAGCGCGGGTCGTGCCAAGTTGGGTGCGTTTCCTGGGTTTACTGCCTTGGTAGGGCACCACAAAATGTTCCATTATGCTGCATCCAATGTGGTGGCGTTGGTTCATGCGGGCAAAATACAAGAAGCCGAAAAAATTTTAGGAATGCAATTTACTTTGCACTCTAATGAAGTTATCCGCGATTTGCAGATGCTGCACACGCTGGCGCGCCAACCGGACACCCATTAAGTTAGCTACCAGAAGGGTTTTTAACATCGTGCTGCATGGCTTGGGTAATAGCCACAGTTTGCACGCTCACGTTGGTAACGCGCGCTAACAAATCAATTACTTTTTCTTTGTAATCGGCAAAGCGGTAGGTATCAAATTTTGCGCGAATGGTGGGGTCTTTGGGGGTGAGGCCAGCGGCGCGGGTTTTGACATCGGGGGTGTCGGTGCGCGTCAGGGCAAAAGGCGGCACGCTTTCGTAGCCAATATGCAGTGCCATGAGTTGCGCGCCCCAATCGGCCCAGCGCCAAAAATTGGCATACAAGGGGATGCGCGGAAACTCGCGTTTGAGGTTTTGCGCGTATTTTTCGCGGTAAGCTGGGTGGTGCAATACGGCGTAGCAATAGTGAAAGATGTCTTGTTTGCTGATGCTGCGCGCTGTGCTGTCTTGGCCGCTGGCTGGTGTGTAATGCTGGGTAAATTATTCTAGCGCTCAATCGGTAATGTTGTCGATGCGGTTGCCATTTTTATCAAAAGTTTGAAGGCAAGCATATTTTTTAGAATCTGCTGAATATAAATTCAAATTTGGAACAATATCAGAAGCAACCAATGCAAATGGCTGCCGATCTCCTGCAATAACGCAAAATCCCGGATTGCGTGTGCTTGCTAACGAACAAGCTAAGCCGACCGCCGAAGGAGGGTCGGCTTGAGCGACTTATTAGGCCCGCTACGGAAAGTGGGGGGGGTAAATTCTGATGCGCCTCCCCTAGTTCAGCATATTCTACTTGGGTTAATACTATTTTGGAAAAATAAGCCGCTCAAGATTACAGTCTTCAATAAAATTGAAAAGAGTCGGCGGTTCTATATTTTTAGAACGTAACAGAAGACTCTCTATCTCCTCCAGTATTTCGATAACGGCAATTATTGAATTGATGCGATTATTGTCCCAGTAGACTGGTTTTTCTAATGCTGGGTTTGATTTTAACACAACATCATCCAAAGTGTGAGAGTCATCGAACTTGAGAATACGCCCAATATCTATTCGTTTTTCGGAGGCGTGGTGATTTGTATAATACATGGCATATATCGTTCCTTCGCCCACAAGGCCATTTACGAGCCTTGATAGAAGCGCCATCATAATGCTTTTAATTTGATAAATATTTTCCTCATATCTTGAGTATAATTTTTTATCATAAAATAATGATATTATGTTAATACTGTTGATTATATCCAAGAAATTATAGATAAAGTAAAATGCATCCGATTTCCTGAGGCAGGAAAACTCCGTTTTTGAGGCGGTGATATATCTATTGCTTCTTATCTCCGAGTAAAGTGGTGCATTATTATAATAATGCTTGTTCTTTTCATAAATGACTGTAGAGTCAATGTATTTTTCAATGAAATCCTGCATGTTTACAGCTATAAGAGCCGCTGCTTCCACTCCAGATTTGAATGTCTGTTTTTGATCTGTTAAATCGGACTTTTCTATCAAAGCGGAAAACAGATCTCGAAATATTGATATGGAAGCAATAATTTGATTCTTAAGTCTTAATTCTATGGTATTAAGGGATGCGCCATGGCCTTGTAAATCTTTTGTTAACTTCTCAGGTATTGTGGATGCCGAAAATATGCAATATTGATTAAAGTTAACGAATATATTGCGTGAAAAATAATGTGTTTCATCAACATCAAGAGAGCTTAAATTGCAAACTATTCGCCCTGACTTATCTCGAATAATAGAACCTTGGCGGCTGTAGTCGCCTTCCTGTAGTTTTTTATCTATTTCAGATGGAACTAATAATTCAATTTTTAATCCTGATTTTTCCATAAAATTTTTTTGCCTATAAGGAAGATAAATTAAGCATTCGCAACGAATTTCGGGACAGAGCTTGCCTAACGTTGAAGGTAAGCGGCGTGCCGAAGGCACGTCCGCTTGAGCAACCAGTTAGAACCCACGCCCACACGCCAGCCACCCAAGGCCAACAGCATAGCCGGAAAAACGAACCTGCACCAGTGCTACCACCAAACCAAAAACAACAGACCAGAAAAACCAAAGATAAAACTTACTTTTGAACGAGAGCGACTACAAAACCAAGATTTTGACGGCCTTGGAATAAGCACCACCGTGGCCCCATGCTAACACTAACCTCAGCCACTACCAAAAGCGACGAGAGCAGTGCTTTAGGCATTCGGCTGGAGGCTTTTGTTAAGTAAGCACGCGGAACCGATGTGGAATTTTTTTGGTAGCTCTCTAGTGTAGAGATTTCCACGTCGGTTGCGCATGCTTACTTATGCTCATTTTGAATATTTCTATAACCCTCGAATCTTGCGGCGAACTCAGTACAAAATTCAGGACAGAGACCAATTTTATGTGACAAGGCAAAGATCAACAATATTTCTATGAAATACATTCTCTCAATGAGATCTATATCGCTAATATAATAGTCATTTGCATGAACGATATCATTCCGAAGCTTGCAGATACTACCTATATCAGTCTTCTGATATTTCCAATTCGTCGTCATAGATTTTGGTATAGAAAGAAAAAAATCTTGCACGCATTTTTCGGTGTTGTATTTCGATCTATTATACCTAGGAATCCCATTCAAAAAGCTATCAACATTTTTCTTTCCACCTAATTTTTTGTACAAATAAGGCTTTGCTCTTAATATAAGCTGATCCAATTGATTAGAATCTACAAACTCCTTCGTCTTAAAGGTTAATTTTTCAAGAAGTCGAAAAAATCCAAGAAATCTGTCTTCAGGATTAGGCATTGATTTATAACGCAGATATTTTGCAAAATATCCGTACTCTGCATTATCAAGAGAATAAAAATTCTCGAACAAACATAAGGGAAGTGTTGGAGTGCCAAACTGATTAAATCTAATGTTTTTTCCCAAAGGAAATAGTATTGGCTGGCTGTTATCGATTCGATTTTTATTTGCAGATGTAAAATACATCGAGGCATTATTTATGAAACCTCTGCTAGGTACTAACTGAACTTCCTCAATAGATAGCGTTCGACCAACCAAAAATTGAAGCAGTGTACAGATTTTCTCAAATTCATGCTTAATCGAGTGCCCAACCAACTTTTCTTTATAATCAATAATGAGTGATGGGGGAAACATCAATCCAGACTTAAAATTGTGCGGAGACCAATACGTTGAGACATTGTAATAAATGCCTAGAAATATTTTATCAGCAATATTTACTGAAAACTCGAACAATTCTTCTCTATCGAACGCTTTTGTATTTCCCGCAAAATATTTATTACTGATTCGTTCTTGCGTGCTAGTATTCCCGATCCAATCAGCCATTGTGGAGGAATGAATGCGTATTCCAGTTATAGAGAAATCATTTAAAATATCGACCGGAAAATGCAACACATAATCAGCAGTGTATGAATATTCAAAAAAACCGATCCCTTCTGGGTGATAACCTAAAGCTCTTTCCTGTCCTGCAATTAAACGCAAACCGAACAATACAAATGTTTTATTTATATCTTTGCATATTAAATATTCTTTGTCGCGCCATTTATCTTTGAGCTTTCGCTTACCACACTCCTCTCCAACAATTCTAAAAACAATACTATCTGGTGATAATGTTAACTTTCCCGCAAACCAGTTATCATTCTCCCCAACCAGTACGTCGAATTCATAGTTTTTTAATAAATTTAGAGTTTTGTCTTTAGAGTGCATAACTTAACAAATTTTACACCTGTGTTATTGAGGAATAACGAACCCAAGGTAAGCGGTAGCTGGAAGCCGTCCGCTTGAGAACCCAAGCACACGCATCAGCCACCCAAAGCCAACAGCATAGCCGGGAAAGCGAGCCTGCACCAGTACCACCACGAAACCAAGAACAACAGGCCAGAAAAACCAAAGATAAAACTTACTTTGAAAACACTAGCAAAAGCAAAACGCGATTTTTAACGAGCGTGGAAAAACACCACCGTGGGCGAATGCTAACGTGAAGCTAACCGGCCTGCGCGGCTTTTCGCACAGGTCCGGTTGAGCGAATACGAAGGGACTTCCCCAGTTCCAAAACGGTGACAAAGCACCAAGATTGACTTGTGGAAGCTCAATCTACAACAGAAAAGGGGAAGTCCATGACAAAGTTTACATGTGCGCCCGTGGCGCGGGTAGGGGTCGATCTGTCCAAGCGTGTTTACCAAGTCCATGCCGTCGATGCACAAGGTCGCGTGGCGCTGGCCAAAGCCATGTCGGCAGAGCGCTTCTTTGCTTGGTGTGGCCAATTGCCACTGGGCTGCATCGTGGCGATGGAAACCTGTGGCGGTGCCCACCATGTGGCCCGTCGTTTGCAGCTGCTGGGCTTGGACGCACGGCTGATCGCCGGCCACTTCGTCACGCCCTACCGCATGGCTGGCAAAAGCGGTAAAAATGATGCCAACGATGCCGCCGCCATTTGTGAGGCCGCTGGCCGCCCCCACATGCGCTTCGTGCCCGTTAAAACTGCCCAGCAGCAGGGTCAACTGGCCTTGCACCGGCTGCGTGAGGGCTTCAAGGAAGAACGCACCGCACTGATTAACCGCGTCCGTGGCTTGCTGGCCGAGTTTGGTCTGGTGTTCGCGCAAACCCCCGATGCGCTGCGCTTGGTGCTGGCCAGTGTGCTTGAAGATGCCAGTAACGAATTGCCTGGCATAGCGCGGCAAGCTTTGCAGCGTGCCCATCTGCACTGGATTGAGATTGAGTTGCAGATTGCTTGGTGCGACGAGCGCATCGCTGTCCATGTGCGTACTGACGCACGGGCCACCAAGGCCGCTTCGCTGCTGGGCATTGGCCCGACCACTGCCTCCGCATTGGTGGCCAGTGTCGGCGACTTTAGCCAGTTCGCCAACGCGCGCCAATTCGGTGCCTGGCTCGGCTTGGTGCCTAGCCAGAACTCCACTGGAGGCAAGGCTCGGCTGGGGGGCATCACCAAGCGCGGCGACGACTACCTGCGCACGCTCTTAATTCAAGGCGCTAAATCGGCCGTGATGAGCGCGGCCAAACGCAGCGACCGCATCAGCCAGTGGCTGGTGCAGTTGAAAGAGCGCGTAGGCTGGCAAAAAACAGTGGTAGCGCTGGCCAACAAGAATGCGCGCATTTTGTGGGCAATGCTCACCCGTGATGCAGTCTTCGACCCCAACCATGTACCGCCAATACCCGCAGCGCGGCAAAAGCGTATGGCGGCATGAACTGATGGATTCTTTAAGTTGGACGTGCGATAGCAGATAACCACCACAGGTCAGACCGGCAGCAGGCGAACTCGATAACTCGGTCGTGCTTGAAGCACGATGAACGAATGGAGTCCTGCTGAGCGGTTCGTATCTGGGGCATCGGCTCAATGGGCCGACACAAGCCCGCCTGTAGATGTGCAGTCTGTCCTTTTGCGGTGGCTTCTGAATCCATCGTACGTCTGTGAGCAATGAATATGAATACCGTCTATCAGAAGGAAAGCCTATGAACCACAGTAGTTGACAACGTGGGAAGTCCCTGTAGTACTGTTAGGCCAGCAGTGTGCGTAAATAGAGTGCTGCATGTTTTCAGATTAATTGTTATTTTGCAAAGACTGAGTTTTTTCAACTTTTTCATATAAATCGGCAAGATAATAATTTAAATCTGCTAATGAATTTTTGTATAAATTCTTTAGTTGCAGCAGGGAGTATTCTTTCTTGTCTTTTGTAACTATTTTTTTAGAAGACCCAAGTCTGTTATGCTTTATCGCATTATTTACCATCCTAAATTCTTCCATGGTTTTGTAGCAGCGTACATCTTGATGAGTAATGCCAAAATTTCTAAGATGTTGGTTAAGCTTTTTTATTTCATGAATTTTATTTCCTATTATTTCGCACCTATTATTCTCAAGGATTGAGTAGCAGTGAATTATAGCGAGGCAGTATAATAAAAATGCAGTTTGAGGCGCTTCAATAATTGCACTGATTGCTGGCCCATAGTTAAATTCCTCATCGCCCGCATTGTCTGCCTTCTGTGTCTCTTCAACAACGCCAGATGTAAAGTCTTCCGATAGAGCTATGAGCTTATCTATTTGCTTGGTATCAATTCTCGTTACGAGATATTTTGAACTTGTCTTTTGAAGTTTTGATAGATTAAAAGCCATTTGATGCTTTGCCTTCTGGTTGTAAGTTAAGGCCTAACGCCACCAGCTAACCGGCGCTGGCAAGCGTCCGGTTGAGCGGGAGGTTAGACACCTACTGGAAACTAAGAAAGGACATTGGAATGCTGACAGAAGAGGAACGAGCCGAAAACTCGAGGCTTTGCCGGATTGCGGTAACGAACGCAAAGCAAGTGCTGAAGCCCGGTGGCAAACTGCGTGTGGCGAAGTGCCCCGGTGGGAACCGCACCATCATCTTTGCGCGGTGGGATGGTGATTATGTTGTTTCCAAATCCGGCATCGGCGGCTTTCACCCTATTTGCATTTCTAAGGTGAATGGTGCTCCAGTGGATTTTACAAATACACCTAACTAGGATTAGACGACGGCTCGCCCCAGCTGCCCCGTCAAATAAAACCGCACCATCGTACCGCACCCTACAGAAAATTCCAATGGCTTACCGTTGAGGCAAACCTAAAATTTCACAGAGCGCCCTCATCAGCGCACGCGCTCTTACAGTATCCGCACAGTGCAAGCTGTTTATAGATGGGGAATATGTTTCATTTTGTTGCACGGTCAAGGTGGCAGTTTCTTGAACTCTGGGGCCGTGGCAAAGGTGCTTGCACCTACCGGCCATTTCCCGTTAGACTCTGGCCTGCTGCGCGAAAGAGGCGCGGCACGGGTTTGGTCGCCCGGTTTTCACAGGCGCAGCAGCCGCGTCCATCATGGAAAAGCGGCTCTTTTTTTGACTGCTGCGCGCACGGATTCGCTTCAGGGCGGACTGTGCAGGGACATCCGTGAGGGTGTGCCGGAACCTGTGGCCGGTCGACCAACCCTGTACGGTCTGCCACCCTCTCTTGGTCGAGGGGGTGACAGGTTTCGATTTGTTCCACAGGAGCCTTTTATGGCTGACACCTTCTCCCACCGCACCGCCGCGCCACCTAGCGCGCAGGTGTTGC
>CAYMAC010000032.1:0-22572 GCA_964388325.1 uncultured Simplicispira sp.
GGACCCGCGACCTCTCCCTTACCAAGGGAGTGCTCTACCACTGAGCCACAAGGGCAAACAAAGCTTGAAACTTTGCTTTATTACTATCTAACAACACATGGAGCGGGAGACGGGAATCGAACCCGCGTCATTAGCTTGGAAGGCTAGGGTTCTACCATTGAACTACTCCCGCACAACCGCACCAGCGGTTTTAGCGTATATTTGGTGGAGGAGGCTGGATTCGAACCAGCGTAGGCGTAAGCCAACAGATTTACAGTCTGCCCCCTTTAGCCACTCGGGCACTCCTCCGTAGAGATTCTTATTGTAGCACAGCTTTTTTTAGCTTCTGCCAATTTAGTAGCAAATCTAAAAAAACCATCAAAAAAGCCACCTGAACAGGTGGCTTTTGAAGTATTCCTACAGACCGCAAGGCCCGTGGACATTAGCGTTTTTCGCGGAATTTACGCAATGCTGCAATCTGCGCTGCCATGATGGCCAACTCGGACTGGGCACGCGCCAAATCAATTTCGCTCTTGGCGTTTTTCAGTGCTTCTTCGGCGGCTGCCTTGGCCTCGTTGGCCTTTTCGTCGTCAAGGTCTTTGCCGCGTACAGCGGTGTCGGACAGCACGGTAACGCGGTCGGGCTGAATTTCAAGAATGCCACCGGCGACAAAGACAAATTCTTCGCTGCCATCGGCCATCTCAATACGCACCGAGCCAGGCTTGATACGGGTAATCAGCGGCGTGTGGCGTGGATAAACGCCCAATTCGCCAGCTTCGCCGGGCAATGCGACAAAAAGCGCCTGTCCGGAAAAGATGGACTCTTCGGCACTGACAACGTCGACATGTAGGGTGTTGGCCATCTGGATTCCTTTGGAAGTCTGCAAAAAGGGCTTTTAAGTGTGCAGCACCGGGCAAAAATTTGCCCGGCAAACACTTTTAGGCCATTTTCTTGGCTTTCTCGAAGGCTTCGTCGATGGTACCGACCATGTAGAAGGCTTGCTCGGGCAGGTGATCGCACTCGCCATTCACAATCATCTTGAAACCACGGATGGTTTCAGCCAGCGAGACGTACTTGCCGGGCGAACCGGTAAACACTTCGGCGACGTGGAACGGTTGCGACAGGAAACGCTGAATCTTACGCGCACGAGCCACGGTGAGCTTGTCTTCGGGGGCCAGTTCGTCCATACCCAGAATGGCGATAATATCGCGCAATTCTTTGTAGCGCTGCAATGTGTTTTGCACACCACGAGCAACGCTGTAATGCTCTTCACCCACCACTTGGGGGTCGAGCTGACGGCTGGTAGAGTCCAGAGGATCCACGGCGGGGTAAATACCCAGCGCAGCGATATCACGCGACAGCACCACGGTGGAATCCAAGTGGGCGAAGGTGGTAGCAGGCGAAGGATCGGTCAAATCGTCCGCTGGCACGTACACGGCCTGAATGGACGTGATGGAGCCAACCTTGGTGGAGGTAATACGCTCTTGCAGGCGGCCCATTTCTTCGGCCAGTGTAGGTTGATAACCCACAGCAGAAGGCATACGACCCAGCAAAGCGGACACTTCGGTACCGGCCAGCGTGTAGCGGTAGATGTTGTCCACGAAGAACAGCACGTCACGGCCTTCGTCACGGAAGGATTCAGCGATGGTCAGACCGGTCAGGGCGACGCGCAAACGGTTGCCTGGAGGCTCGTTCATCTGACCGTACACCATGGCAACCTTGGATTCACCCAAGTTTTCCAAATTCACGACACCGGAATCAGCCATTTCATGGTAGAAGTCGTTCCCTTCGCGGGTACGCTCGCCCACACCAGCGAACACCGACAGACCGCTGTGGGCCTTAGCGATGTTGTTGATGAGTTCCATCATGTTCACGGTCTTGCCCACACCGGCACCACCGAACAGACCGACCTTACCGCCCTTAGCGAACGGGCAAACCAAGTCAATCACCTTGATGCCGGTTTCCAGCAGCTCTTGCGATGGTGACAGTTCGTCGTAGGCAGGGGCCTTGCGGTGAATGGAGGCCGTCAGCTCTTGGCTGACAGGGCCGCGCTCGTCAATGGGCGTGCCCAGCACGTCCATAATACGACCCAAAGTGGCCTTGCCTACAGGCACGGTAATGGGGGCAGCGGTATTCGTGACCATCAGGCCACGGCGCAAACCATCGGACGAACCCAGCGCAATGGTACGGACGATGCCATCGCCCAACTGTTGCTGAACTTCCAGAGTCAGTGCAGAGCCTTCGAGCTTGAGCGCATCGTAGACCTTGGGCATACGGTCACGAGGGAACTCAACGTCGACCACCGCGCCGATACACTGAACGATTTTTCCTTGAACTTGAGCCATTTTTTGCTCCAAAAATTTTTAAACCGTGACGGCGTCGCGGATCAGACGGCAGCCGCACCCGCAACGATCTCGGACAATTCCTTGGTGATCGCTGCTTGACGCGTTTTGTTATAGACCAGCTTCAAGTCATTGATGACGGTGCCAGCGTTGTCTGTGGCTGCCTTCATGGCCACCATGCGCGCCGATTGCTCGGATGCCATGTTCTCGGCTACTGCTTGGTAGATCAACGACTCCACATAGCGAACCAGCAGATCGTCAATGACGCTCTGTGCATCGGGTTCGTAGATGTAATCCCAACCGTGGGCGCTGGCTGCCTTGCCATCTGTCTGAATAGACTCAGACGACAGGGGCAGCAACTGCTCCACAATTGACTCTTGCTTCATAGTGTTGATGAACTTGGTGTAGCACAGGTACACCGCGTTGATCTTGCCTTCAGCGTATGCGTCGAGCAGCACTTTGACCGGGCCAATCAGCTTGTCGAGGTGAGGCGTGTCTCCCAAACCGATAGCCTGAGAAACCACCTTGGCACCGACACGGTTCAGAAAGCCCAGCCCCTTATTACCGATAGCCACTGCTTCGGCAGAAACACCCGCAGTCTGCATATCGCGCAGCTTGTTGGTGACTGCACGCAGCACGTTGGTGTTCATGCCGCCACACAAACCTTTGTCGGTGGTAACGACAATCAAACCGGCCACCTTGGCATCGTTCACCTGCATGAACGGATGCGTGTACTCTGGGTTGGCTTGGCTGAGATGGGCTGCAATGTTGCGGATTTTTTCGCTGTAGGGTCGGGCTGCACGCATCCGTTCTTGCGCTTTACGCATTTTGGATGCCGCTACCATCTCCATCGCTTTGGTGATCTTTTTGGTATTTTCTACCGACTTGATCTTGCCGCGTATTTCCTTGCCTGCTGCCATGATGGTTCCTCGTCCGGTTTAAGCGAACGACTTCTTGAACGCTGTGATAGCAGCGGTCAGGGCAGCTTCGGCATCCTTGTCCATGGCCTTGTCTTTTTCCAGCTTGTCCAGCAAGGCAGCATGGCTGGTCTTGAGGAACTGGTGCAAACCGCTCTCGAAAGCCAAAATCTTCTTGACTTCGATGTCGTCCATGAAACCCTTGTTCACTGCAAACAGCGTGGCACCCATCAAAGAGATAGGCAAAGGGCTGTATTGGGCTTGCTTGAGCAGCTCAGTGACGCGGGCACCGCGATCGAGTTGCTTGCGCGTAGCATCATCTAGGTCAGAAGCGAACTGTGCGAAGGCGGCCAGTTCACGGTACTGCGCCAAGTCGGTACGAATACCACCGGACAGACCCTTGACCAACTTAGTTTGGGCAGCACCACCGACGCGCGACACCGAAATACCGGCGTTAATAGCGGGGCGAACACCGGCATTGAACAGGCTGGTTTCCAAGAAAATCTGACCATCGGTAATCGAAATGACGTTGGTAGGCACGAAGGCGGAAACGTCACCGGCTTGGGTTTCGATGATAGGCAGCGCGGTCAAAGAACCGGTTTTGCCCTTCACAGCACCTTTGGTGAAGGCTTCAACGTAGTCGGCATTCACACGAGCGGCACGCTCGAGCAGACGGCTGTGGAGATAGAACACATCGCCGGGGTAGGCTTCACGGCCTGGAGGACGACGCAGCAGCAGCGAAACCTGACGGTAAGCCACGGCTTGCTTGGACAAATCGTCATAAACGATCAGGGCATCTTCACCACGGTCACGGAAGTATTCACCCATCGTGCAGCCAGAATAGGCCGACACGTATTGCATCGCAGCCGATTCAGAGGCCGAAGCAGCCACGACGATGGTGTAGTCCATCGCGCCGCCTTGTTCCAAAGCGCGCACCACGTTCTTGATGGAGGAGGCTTTTTGACCGATAGCCACGTAGATACAAATAACGCCTTGGCCTTTTTGGGCCAAGATGGCATCAATCGCTACAGCGGTCTTACCGGTTTGGCGGTCACCAATGATCAGTTCGCGTTGGCCGCGACCAATCGGCACCATCGAGTCGATGGACTTCAGGCCGGTTTGCAAGGGCTGGTCCACCGATTTACGCGCGATAACGCCGGGAGCAACCTTTTCGATCACATCGGTCATTTTGGCGTTGATGGGGCCTTTACCGTCAATGGGCTGACCCAAGGCGTTGACCACACGACCGACCAGCTCAGGGCCGACGGGCACTTCCAAGATGCGGCCAGTACACTTGACCGTGTCACCTTCGGAGATGTGCTCGTACTCACCCAAGATCACGGAGCCAACGGAGTCACGCTCCAAGTTCAGCGCCAGACCGTAAGAGGGGGTGCCGTCTGCCGAGGCAGGGAACTCCAACATTTCGCCCTGCATCACGTCCGACAGGCCATGAATACGCACGATACCGTCAGACACCGACACCACGGTGCCTTGGTTACGGATATCGCTGCTGGCTGCCAGCCCCTCGATGCGGCTCTTGATGAGTTCAGAAATTTCTGCGGGATTGAGTTGCATGACTCTTTCCTTCTTTCTTTGTTTAGCCGAAACCTCAAGCCGCGCTTTACGCAGTGAGGGCCGCTTTCATTTGTTCTAAACGTGCCTTGACCGAAGTGTCGAGCACTTCATCTCCTACCACGACCCGAATCCCACCGATCAGGGACTCATCCTGCTGCATGGTGAGATTGAGCTTGCGGCCAAAGCGCTTTTCGAGCGATGCGCCCAAATCGGCCAGCGCATGGCTGTCGATAGGGAAAGCGCTGTAAACCACGGCATCTGACGAACCGCTACTGCGATTGACCAGAGCACGAAATTGCACAGCAGCCTCGGGCAGGGCATCCAGACGCCCGTTTTCAATCATGGTACGCAAGAAATTGCGCCCCATGTCAGGCAGAGCATAACGGGTCAAGCCAGCAATGAGGTCAAACAACTGGTCAGGACTGACCTTGGGATTGTCGGACAACTGGCGCAATTGCGGATCGGCGGCAATCACCGCCAGTTCCTCAACCCAAGCGGTGGCACTGCCCAGATCGACGCCTGCACCCGCCGTGCAGGCTTTGAACAAGGCATCGGCGTAAGGGCGGGCAATGGTGGCGATTTCGGCCATGAATGCGTCCCTTACAGTTCAGTCTTGAGGCGGTTCAGCAGATCTGCATGAACACCGGCGTTGACTTCCTTGCGGAGAATCTGCTCGGCACCCTTGACAGCCAGCACAGCCACCTGCTCACGCAGCGCTTCACGGGCCTGCACCACCTGTTGCTTGGCCTCGGCCTGTGCAGCAGCAATAATTTTTTGGGCTTCTTCGCTGGCGCGGGTCTTGGCTTCTTCGACGATGGCCTGGGCACGGCGATCGGCATCAGCCAGACGGGCAGCCGTCTCATTGCGCGTCTGTGACAGTTCCTTCTCGACGCGCTGGTTAGCAGCACTCAATTCGGACTTGGCACGGTCGGCAGCAGCGAGACCATCGGCGATTTTCTGGGCTCGTTCGTCCAGCGCCTTGACAATCGGGGGCCACACGAACTTCATCGTGAACAGCACCAGAATCAAGAAGACGATGGCCTGAACGAACAGGGTCGCGTTGATACTCACGGCAACACCTTTCTATTTGGGCGTTGATCGGAGATTAGGCCAGAACGAAGGGGTTGGCGAAAGCGAACAGCAGAGCAATAGCCACGCCGATCAGGAAGGCCGCGTCAATCAGACCAGCCAAAATGAACATCTTGGTTTGCAGTTCGTTGATCAGCTCAGGTTGACGTGCCGAAGCTTCTAGGAACTTGCCGCCCATCAAAGCGATACCGATGGAAGCGCCGATAGCGCCCAAACCAACGATCAAACCACAAGCCAGAGCGACGAGACCGAGAATGTTTTCCATGATGACTCCTGATGTAAAAAAGAAAGGTTAAGAAAGAAAAGGGAAATGGTCAGTGGGCTTCATGCGCTTGGCCGAGGTAGATCAGCGTCAGCATCATGAAAATAAAGGCTTGCAGGGTAATGATCAGGATGTGGAAAATCGCCCAGATCGAACCTGCAATGATGTGCCCCACAGGGAGCAACACACCGGAAAGCGACATGGCCGCCGCACCACCCATCAGGGCAATCAGCATGAACACCAACTCACCAGCGTACATGTTGCCAAACAACCGCATACCATGCGAAACCGTTTTGGCAACGTATTCAATAATCTGCATCAGCAGATTGACCACACCCAAAATGAGGGCGAAGACAGGATTTTTGCTGGTACCAAAGGGAGCGGTCACCAGTTCGTGTGTCCAGCCACCCAGGCCCTTGATTTTGACACTGTAAATCAGGCATAGCACCAGCACGGCAGAAGACAGGCCCAGCGTGGTGGACAAGTCTGCGGTGGGCACGACGCGCAGGTAAGCGTGGTGTGGGTCATGGCCCATAGCACCATAAATTTGTGCCCAAATAGCAGGCAGCAAGTCAACGGGCAGCAAGTCCATCGCGTTCATTAGGAAAATCCAGACAAACACGGTAAGCGCCAAAGGCGAAATAAATTTGCGGCTTTCGGCGTTATGGATGTTGGCCTTGGCTTGGTTGTCTACCATTTCGACCAACAGCTCCACGGCTGCCTGAAAACGACCGGGAACCCCCGAGGTGGCTTTGCGCGCACCCAACCACAAGAGGAAAAGACCCAGCATCCCTACGGTGACGCTAACGATTACGGAGTCGTAGTTGACTACCGAGAAATCGATAATAGTTTTTTGCTTGATGTTCTGAAGGTGCTGCAAGTGGTGAACGATGTATTCACTTGCAGTGGGAGCGTGCGCATCTGCGGCCATCGGACAACTCTTCTCTTAATCAATCGGTTTTTCGGACACCAGACTGCACTAAGAGCGCAATCCAGTACGTTTTCATCGTTACCACCATGCCAGCCAACAAGGCCAGCCAGCTCAACTGTGCTACCACCTTAGGTGCAGCAGCCAAGATGGCCACCGTGAGCACAATTTTGATCAGCTCCCAGACAAAGAACCCTAGCATGGCTGCACTGGCGGATTTGGCAAATTGTTGGCGCTGCAACCCACGAGCAAACAGCAACGCAGGAACTAACACCGCTAACACACCATAGGCAGCTGACCAAGCGATTGCTGCTTTGCCAGTGACTAGCCAAGCCAACAACACCACTAAAACACCTGCCAACACCTGCATGGCGAGAACACGCCACACGGACACAGCCCGGTGGTGCCTGCGCCATGCCTGCGCTTCTTCTGCACTGAGGGGCTTGAAGTCGGATTCTTCGGCCTCAGCTTCTGTATCGAGCGGAGCGATTGTTTTCATCGTTTTGCTCCTAACGTTACAGACTGAAACCTTCGCAAAGCCACTAATTATAAGTAAAAACCCCTGTCTGCGGCAAATTATCTGTTGCGACAGTGGCTTTGCTGTGTCTGCACACCACTTGAAAGCTATATCCTGAGGTTACTTGATGACTATTACTTCTGGCTTGCAGCCCGCTGCCACAGGCACAGACCCGCGCAAAGACTCGCTGATTGAGTACCCGAGCATTTTTCCTATCAAGGTGATGGGGCTGAAAGTGGATGCTTTATTGCCTGCCGTGACGGCGCTGGCACGCCAATTTGACCCTTTTTTTGATGCCGCTGCGGTGGAACTGCGCGAAAGCAGTGGCGGCAAATACTTGGGCATTACCCTGCACATCACCGCTACTAGCCGCGAACAATTAGATGGCCTGTACCACGCCCTGACGGCCCATCCGTTGGTGAAAGTGGTGCTTTGAGATGTCAGCCGCCACCCCGAACCCTGTCATTGCTTTGCGCTGGCTGGGCCAAGTGCCCTATTTACCCACTTACCAAGCGATGCAGGAGTTGACAGCTGCACGCACCCCAGAGCAGCAGGATGAAATTTGGCTGTGCGAACACCCGGCCACTTTTACCCAAGGGCTGGCTGGGCAAGCCGGGCATATCTTAGCCGCCGGAGATATTCCGGTCGTCAGTACCAACCGGGGCGGGCAGGTCACTTTTCATGGCCCCGGCCAAGTAGTGGCTTACCCACTGATTGATTTACAACGTGCGGGCTATTACGTCAAAGAGTATGTCTATCGTGTGGAAGAAGCAGTGATTCGTACACTGGCGCATTTTGGCGTGACTGGCCACCGGGTAGCCGGTGCGCCCGGTATTTATGTGCGCTTAGACGACCCACACAGCCATGCCCTACTCCCCCAACGGCCACAAAAGCGCATAGAGGGCAGCAGCGCCCCAGTGCCCGACTTTACCGGGCTGGGCAAAATTGCTGCCTTGGGTATCAAAGTAAGTCGGCATTGCACCTACCACGGTGTGGCGCTGAATGTGGCAATGGATTTGAGCCCCTTTGAACGTATCAACCCCTGTGGCTACGCAGGTTTGCAAACGGTTGACCTTTCTACAATCGGCATCCATACCACTTGGGACGAAGCCGCGCAGGTGCTGGGCTATCAGCTCAGTGTTCGGCTGGCCCCCTGAATTCTGTCTATTGGACTAGAGCACCCGCCATGAGCACTCCTGAAGTCGTGCGTGAAGCACAATCTGCCGAAAACTACAACCCGCTGGCCAAGCAAAAAGCGGCGGCGAAACTCTCGCGCATTCCTATCAAGGTAGAGCAGGCCGAAGTACTGAAAAAACCGGAGTGGATTCGAGTGAAAGCAGGCTCGGCCAGCAGCCGTTTTTACGAAATCAAAGATGTTTTGCGCGCGCACAAGTTGCACACCGTCTGTGAGGAGGCCAGCTGCCCCAATATTGGCGAGTGCTTTGGCAAGGGCACGGCCACCTTCATGATCATGGGGGACAAATGCACGCGCCGCTGCCCATTCTGTGATGTCGGTCATGGCCGCCCCGACCCATTGGACAAGGACGAACCGCTCAATTTGGCCAAGACGATTGCTGCGCTCAAGCTCAAATATGTGGTCATTACCAGCGTGGACCGCGATGATTTACGCGACGGCGGTGCGGGCCATTTTGTTGAGTGCATTCAGCATATCCGCCAGCTGTCGCCGCAAACGCAGATTGAAATTTTGGTACCCGATTTCCGGGGCCGCGATGACCGCGCATTGGAAATTTTGCAAGCCGCACCGCCGGATGTAATGAACCACAATTTGGAAACAACAGCGCGCCTGTACAAGGAGGCGCGACCCGGCTCGGACTACCAATTTAGCCTGCATCTGCTGAAAAAATTTAAGGCGCTACACCCCAACGTGCCCACCAAAAGCGGCATCATGGTGGGGCTGGGCGAGACGGATGAAGAAATTTTGCAAGTGATGCGCGATATGCGCGCCCACAACATCGATATGCTGACGATTGGCCAGTATTTGGCCCCCAGCAACAGCCATTTGCCGGTGCGCCGTTACGTACACCCGGACACCTTCAAAATGTTTGAGGCAGAGGCTTACCAAATGGGTTTTAGCCATGCTGCTGTCGGGGCAATGGTGCGCTCTAGCTACCACGCCGACCAGCAGGCGCACGCTGCGGGGGTGTAAAGCAGCAAGCCCTGCCTTTGGCTTTAGCGCCAAGGCGGCGGGTCAGGCACGAAATTCCCTTCACCGGGGAAGGGGTCTGGCCCACGGCCTGGGTGTTGTGGCGCTTGCCAACGCTCGCGCAGGGCAATGCGGCGGCGCTCTAGTTGGGCCAAACTGGCATATTGGATACGCAGGGTTTCGGCAGGGCGGCGCGTGGCGCGCTCAAAGCGTACTTCGCGCACCGGAGAATGTACCCGCTCGCCGTGGCCGGTGCCCAAGTCGGAGCGTTCGGCAGCCGCTGGAGCTGGTGCCGACATGGACTCATTGTCTAGCGAACGCCCAACAGCCGACGGTGCCGATGGCATGGATTTAGCACTTTCGCGCCGGTGGTAGCCTTCTAGTACGGCAGGCGGCGGGGATGGCGGAGGCGCTGCCGCTTCTTGAAACACAGCAAAACCCAGTACGCCGGTGTTGCCACCTTGGCCAGTACGTTCAGCGTAAGAATCTTCTGGGGCGGTAAAGACAAACTCGGCCACGCTATCGCGTGACTTGCGCCAGCCGTCAATGGACAGACTGGCATACGGCGCAATGATGTAGCCGGGCTGGTCGGCAGCGGCAGGCTCGCCATTGAGCACGTTCACGCCATCGACTGAGGCCACCACCAATAAGCGGCCAGCGCTGTGGTTGCGTAGCAACAAGCCATAGGGTTGACTATGTTCGCCGCCCACATACCAGCGGCCCTGTTTTTGAAAAATAGGTAGTTGCTGGCGGCGCTGGCGGTCAACCACCTCTACCGACAACAACTGCCCACTGGCAGCCATCAGGGCATTGCGGTATTGAACAGGGGCTGGGCGATAGGCGTGGGCCGCAGTGCCTCCCCAGCCAACCCACAGACCGGCCCCTACCAAGGCCAGAGTTTGGCGACGTTGCATGAAAGACCCCCAAAAATGGAACGGATGCTTTCAGTATAGGCAGCGCAACAAGCGCTGCACGGCTTCGGCTTAGGTTTGTGCCGAATAAAACATCTTGCGCGTAGGCACTTGGGCCACCGCCTTGGCAATAGCGCCGATATGGTCGGGGGTAGTGCCGCAGCAACCACCCAAAATGTTCACCAGCCCTTCGGCGGCAAACTCATGCACCAAGCGGCTAGTGACTTCAGGCGTTTCGTCAAAGCCGGTGTCGCTCATGGGGTTGGGCAGGCCAGCGTTGGGGTAGCAGCTGATAAAGGTGTCTGGGGCGGCGCGGTTGAGTTCTTGGATGTAGGGGCGCATTAGCGCGGCACCCAAGGCGCAGTTCAGGCCCACGGCCAGCGGTTGGGCATGGCGCACGCTGTGCCAAAACGCTGTCACCGTTTGGCCCGACAAAATACGCCCGGAGGCATCGGTGACCGTGCCACTGATGATGAGCGGCAGGCGCTCGCCGGTTTGCTCAAATACTTCCTCAATGGCAAACAGTGCTGCTTTGGCATTGAGGGTGTCAAAAATGGTTTCTACCAGCAGCACATCGGCACCGCCTTCCATCAGCGCCAATGTTTGCGCGTGGTAAGCGGCGCGCAACTGTTCAAAATCAATATTGCGTGCGCCGGGGTCATTCACATCGGGGCTGATGCTGGCGGTTTTGGGGGTAGGGCCAAGGGCACCAGCAACAAAGCGCTGCTTATCGGGGGTGGAAAACTTATCGCAGGCAGCGCGCGCCAGTTGGGCTGAACGCAAATTCATCTCATAGGCCAAATCGGCCATGCCGTAGTCTTCTTGGGCGATGGTGGTAGCGCCAAAGGTGTTGGTTTCAATCAAATCCGCACCGGCAGCTAAGTAGCGCTCGTGGATGTCACGGATGACATCGGGGCGCGTGAGCGAGAGCAGCTCATTGTTGCCTTTGACATCGCGTGGAAAATCTTTGAAGCGCTCGCCAGCACCTTCTGGGCCGTTGTAACCTTCACCCCGGTATTGGGCCTCGCCCAGCTTAAAACGCTGAATCATGGTGCCCATAGCACCATCCAAAATGGCGATGCGTTGGGCCAAAATGGCAGGAAGCTGGGCGGCGCGGGTGTAGTGGGGGGCTTGCATGGGCAGATAGAAACAGAAAAATCAGTAACTGCCGATTGTCCCTGCTTCGTGCTGCCCTTGTCTGCGGCTTGTTTAACGCAGCCGAAACACTGCCAGCGTGCGCCCCAACACGCCAGTGTTTTGGCTCATGGCTTGGGCGGCATCAGCAGATTCTTCTACCAAAGCGGCATTTTGTTGCGTCACACGGTCTAGGTCGGTCACGGCCTCATTGACTTGCGAAATGCCCAGCGCTTGCTCTTCGGCTGCTACGCCCATCTCGTTGACCAAGGTGTTGACATGGGCCACTGACTGCACGACTTGACCAATGGTTTGGCTGGCCGATTGCATTTTTTCGGCCCCGCGCAGGGTTTGGGTGGAGGACTCGCTGATTAAATCGCGGATTTCTCGGGCCGCAGTAGCACTGCGCTGGGCCAGCGCGCGCACCTCGGAGGCTACCACGGCAAAACCCCGGCCCTGCTCGCCAGCGCGCGCCGCCTCTACGGCGGCATTGAGGGCCAAAATGTTGGTCTGAAAAGCAATACCCTCGATGGTGGCGATGATTTGCCCCATTTTTTTCGAGGATTGGGCAATCGATTGCACCACATTGCTAATTTCACCCACTGCATCGCCACCGTGGCGGGCCAAAGCGGCGCTGTTTTCGCTTTCTTTGAGCACTTGTTGCACCATCTGGGCCGATTGGCGCACAGTGCTAGAAAGCTCTTCCATGGTGGCAGCGGTTTCTTCTAGGCTGCTGGCCTGCGACTCGGTGCGTCCAGCCAGTTCTTGCCCACCTTGGGCCACATGGCTGGCAATCTCGCCAAAGCCATCAATTTCGGTTTGGGCATCACCCACCACGGCGCGCAGGTTGACCTGGATTTGCTGCAATCGCTCCATCAGCAAGGCCACTGGATGACGGCCATCAACGTGGCGATAAGGCGATGACAGCCCACAGCCAGCGATTTCATTGGCCAAGCGCTGGGCATCACCCAAGCCTTTGGTAATGCGCCGATGAAAACGCCACAGTATCCAGATGGCCAACACCAATCCTAGCCCCGCTTGCAAGGCTACTGCCTCTAGCCCGCCCAAGTCTAAAGCCCAAGGCAACAGGGGCACCGCCAATACTGGCACGGCCAGCATGACTGCCAAGCGTTGGGTAAAGCTGGCACGCTGCAAGCGCCCTAGCCAATCACGCCAGCCGTTGTAGCGCACATGGCCAGAGTGCAAGCGGAAAGTATGCCGCCCTGATTCGCGTTCTTGGCGTACTTTTTGGTATAGCGCATGGGCTTTTTGCACCTCTTCGCGCGTTGGCTTCATGCGTACCGACATGTAACCAACGGGCTTGCCGTTTTCCATCAATGGCGTAACGTGGGCGCGTACCCAGTAGAAACTGCCATCCTTGCGCCGGTTTTTAACCATGCCAATCCAACTGCGGCCATGCCCGATGGTTTTCCACATGTCCTCAAAGGCTTCGGGCGGCATATCGGGGTGGCGCACTATGTTGTGTGGCTGGCCCATCAGCTCGTCCATAGTGAAGCCACTGACGCGCGCAAAGGCTGCATTGCAGTGCGTCAACCGCCCTTGTCGGTCGGTGGTGGACATCAAAAACTCGTCGCTGGGGTAATCAAACTCTTCGTTTGTTACGGGTAAATTGGTACGCATTCTTAGACTATCGCTTGGCTAATGGCTATAGCGCATAAGTAAATAGTAAAACCGTTTGAAACACTATTGCCCCTAGGGGCAATGGCCCTAGCTTGTGGCATCAGATGCTCTTTGCCATAGGCAATCTAAGCTTAACGACCGCCCCACCCTGCGGGTGGTTGGCAATGTGCAGTGTGCCTGCGTGGCGCTGGGCAATGGCGCGCGAAATAGACAGCCCTAAACCCAAGCCATCGGCCTTGGTGCTAAAAAAAGCTTGACCTGCTTGCACAATGGCCTCTAGGGTTAATCCGGGGCCGGTGTCGCAGATATGCAACAGCACTGTATCCAGTGCAACCGTGATGGTGACCGTAATCTGGTGCGGCTGGGGCTGCTCTGTCATGGCTTGGACGGCATTGCGATACACATTGAGCACAATTTGCGACAGTTGAATAGCATCCCCTCGCACCCATACAGGCACCGGGGGCAACTCAAAGACAAACGCCGCCTCGCACTGGCGTGCCTCGTAGGCCAGCAGTTGTGCTACATCTTGCACTAGCTGGCCCAACTCTACCGGCTGGTGTCGCTCTGGCATAGGCCGGATAAAACTGCGAATGCGTTCAATAATTTGGCTGGCCCGCTGCGTGTTGCTTTCGATGTCGTGCAACAACTCTTGCAGCTGGGCTGTATCCAACTGGTTTTGGGCCAAACCATGTTGGCCCATCTGGGCATCAAGCAAAATGGCTGTCAGTGGCTGGTTCAATTCATGCCCCAAAGAGGCCGACATTTCTCCTAGGCAACGCTGGCGGTCGAGCTGGGCAATTTGCATACCTAGCCGATCGCGTTCTTCTTGCTGGGCGCGCGCTGCCGCGGCCAACAAATCATTGTGCCGAGCGCGCTCTAAAAAAATGCCAATAAAGCCAACGCTGCCCACCACCGAGCTGATGAGTGCCGAACCCACACTGAGCACACTGTCCCAACCACCAAACAAGGCATTGGGCTGAGAAAAGCCACTGGCCACCGCCACAGTGCGTAGCACCAGCATACTGCCCACGGCTAAATAAGCCCCAGCTACCCAATAGGCACTGCGTGAATCCTCTTGCCGCCCCAACTGCCAAGCCAATCGGCTGATATACAAAAAGCTGGCTGCCAATATCGAGGATGACCACAGAAAGCGCAAGGTGGCTTGGTCTAGGCCCAGCCGCAAGCATTCATAGCCAAGAACAAAGCCTATCCCCAGCCAGATGAGCCATTTTTGCGGCCAAGCCGGGCGCTGTAACTCATGTTGTAGTGCCTGAACGCGCACCAAATTGGCCAATAGCATCAGACCATTGGCCAAAGGATAAGCTACCCATTCCGTGATATGTGGCCGCAAACCCAGCAGAACCACCCCAACACCAAACAGCGCACTGCCAGCACACCACAACAAGGCCGAGCGTGAGCGCAAACCCGACAACACCGCCCAAGCTACCGTAGGCATGACCAAATACATCACACCCACAATCAGGTAGGCGGTTGGCAGACTGAACATGTGCCGATGCTGTGCTTACCAATGTTGCTTGGGCAACTCGCGCATTTTTTCGGCCAGCTCTAGCAGCGAGGTAGCACCCATTTTTTCCATGACGCGGGCGCGATGCACCTTCACGGTTTTCAGGCTACAAGCAAAGTGGTCGGCAATTTCTTTGTTCATCAACCCATTGACCACCATTTGGCAGATTTGGCGCTCGCGTGGGGTCAGGCTGTCGTAGCCACGTTGCACATCGATGGCATCGCGCACGCTTTTAAGCTGTTCGCGGTCGCGGGCCATCGCTTGGTGGATGGCGCGCAGCAGGTCTTCCATATTGAAAGGCTTGAGCAAAAAATCAATCGCCCCGCTCTTGAAGGCATCTATCACTTCTTGGGTGTGGCTCTCGCCCGAGATAAACACAATTGGCGTAGTGCGTCCTAGGCGCAACAACTCTTGCTGCAAGGCCAGCCCGTTCATTTGCGGCATACGCATATCCAGCAGCAACACTGCTGGGGCAATGGGCAGCGACTCCTCTAAAAAGGCCTGCGGTGAGAGGTAACACTGGACGCTATAGCCCAAATACTGCAACATCCGCGATGCCGAGGCACGCACCGCTGCATCGTCATCTACCAGATAAATATGGCCTTGGGCGCTCATTTTTTTGCTAACCTGAAAAATGGCTCTATCTAGCCCAGGTCTATCATCCTCAGTGCAGGGGCTAGGTGGGTGGCAAGCTGATTTTTACAAAAAGTAATGCAACCCACCAGTTTGCCACAGCCAAATTTATGCAGGTTAAGTTTTTTTATTTTCCTTGATTTACAACAGAAAGTTCTGATTTATGCACAGTGAATGTATCACCTTGGAAACAGCCAACGGGTTTCACTGCCCCGCTTGGCAGGCCACACCTACCGGCACCCCCCATGCAGCGGTGGTGGTGTTGCAAGAGATTTTTGGGGTCAACCCCCATATCCGTGCTGTGACTGAGCGTTTTGCCGCCCGAGGCTATCTGGCGATTGCACCGGCACTGTTTGCCCGTGTCCAAGCTGATGTAGAGCTGGGTTACAGCCCCGCTGACCTGCAAGCTGGCATCGCGCTCAAAACAGCGGCAGAGCAATTGCCAGGCACTGGCATCTTGGCCGACATCCAAGCGGCCATTGACCATGCTGCTGCCCGCAGTGGGCGCAAAGTAGGCGTGGTAGGTTTTTGCTGGGGTGGGCTGATGGCTTGGCGCGCTGCTTGTCAATTACAAGGCCTGTCGGCGGCGGTCAGTTATTACGGTGGCGGCATCACCACCTCGGCAGAAATGGCACGCCAACCCCATTGCCCCATACTGGCCCATTTTGCACGCCAAGACCAATGGATACCTATGGATGGGGTGCAAGCCTTTGCCGCTGCCCATCCCGAGGTGCAATCGCACGTCTATGATGCCGACCACGGCTTTAACTGCGACCAACGCAGTGCCTATGACGAGGCAGCTGCCGTAGCGGCACGCAATCGCACCTTATCCTTTTTTAGCCAGCATTTGGCCTAAAAAAAACGCCCCTGCTAGCCAAAGGCAGCAGGGGCGTGGGATAGCAAAGCGGGAAAAATCAGCCGCGCGCTTGGGCCAACAAAGTGGCCGCATCACTGACGGCCAGCTTGCCCCCTTCTTCTACATTCAGCTGCACTACCTTGCCGTCTTTGACCAACATCGAGTAGCGGTTACTACGCAAGCCCAAACCCTTGCCGGTCAAATCCAGCGTCAGGCCAGTGGCCTTGGTAAAGGTGGCATCGCCATCGGCCAACATACGCACGGCACCGGCGGTTTTTTGGTCGCGCGCCCAAGCGCCCATGACGAAGGCATCATTGACCGCTACGCACCAAATTTCATCTACGCCTGCGGCCTTGAACTCTGCCGCATGGGCAACAAAACCGGGCACATGCTGCGCCGAGCAGGTGGGGGTAAAAGCACCGGGCACGGCAAAAATAGCAATAGTCTTACCAGCCGTGGCTGGTTGCACCTCCACCGGGTTCGGGCCTAAGCTGCAACCGTTGCCTTCTACCTCGATGTATTCCATCAGGGTGACAGCGGGCAGGGTGTCTCCAACTTTAATCATGCAATGCTCCAGAAAAAGAAAAACGACCCACATTGTGGGTCGTTTTGGGCAGCTATGCTGGCTGGTGGGCGCTTAGGCTTACAGCAAACCAGCCTTTTTCACCAAGCGGGTAGCAACCCAGTTCTTGGTCTTGGACAGCGGACGGCTTTCGGTGATTTCAATCACGTCGCCCAGCTTGTACTCACCGTTCTCATCATGAGCGTGGTACTTGCTGGATTTGGTCACAATCTTGCCGTACAGCTCATGCTTGACAGCACGTTCTACCAGCACTGTCACGGTCTTGGCACGCTTGTCGCTGACCACCTTGCCAACCAAGGTGCGCTTGATGGATGTTTTAGCTTCCGTCATGTGGGCTCCTTACTTGGCGGCTTGCTTTTCAGCAAGAATGGTTTTGGCGCGGGCGATGGCACGGCGTGTAACGCTCAGGGTGCCAGTGTTGCCCAGCTGTTGGGTAGCCTTTTGCATACGCAGGCCGAAATGGGCTTTTTGCAAAGCCTTGATTTCTTCCTTGATGCCGGCGACGTCTTTTTGGCGCAGTTCAGCAGTATTCATATCAGTTTCTCCTGAAATCACTGGCCAACCATGCGTGCCACAAACGTGGTACGCAAGGGCAGCTTGGCAGCTGCCAGACGGAAGGCTTCGCGGGCGAGTTCTTCGGGCACGCCGACGATCTCGAACACAATCTTGCCGGGCTGGATTTCGGCCACGTAGTACTCAGGGTTGCCCTTACCATTACCCATACGCACTTCGGCGGGCTTGGTAGAAATGGGCTTGTCTGGGAACACGCGAATCCAGATGCGGCCACCACGCTTGACGTGGCGGGAAATAGCACGGCGTGCAGCTTCCAGTTGGCGCGCGGTCAGGCGGCCACGGTCGGTACACTTGAGGCCGAAGTCGCCAAAGGCCACCGAATTACCACGGGTGGCTACACCCGTGTTACGGCCTTTTTGCTCCTTGCGGTATTTGCGGCGAGCAGGTTGCAGCATGTTTTATTCTCCTTTTCCGTCCGCTGCTGTAGCGGGCGCGTCTGCTTTACGAACGCGCTTAACGGCATCGGCACCAGCACCGGCGGGTTTGTCGCTGCCATCGGCAGGGGCGGCATTGCTACCGGTAGGGCGGCGGCCACCACGGCCTGCACCGGCACGGTCGCCACCGGGGCGGCCATCACGGCGGGGGCCACGTGGGCGGCGCTCTTCTTCGGGGCGTGGGGTTTCTACGGCGGGCAAATCGTTGCGGCCCAAGGTATCACCCTTATAGACCCAGACCTTGACACCAATAATACCGTAGGTGGTCTTGGCTTCAGAAGTACCGTAGTCGATGTCAGCGCGCAAGGTGTGCAATGGCACACGGCCTTCGCGGTACCACTCGCAACGAGCGATTTCGATACCGTTGAGACGGCCCGACGACATAATCTTGATGCCCAAAGCGCCCAAACGCATAGCGTTTTGCATGGCGCGCTTCATGGCACGGCGGAACATGATGCGCTTTTCGAGCTGTTGGGTGATGCTGTCAGCAATCAGTTTGGCATCGATTTCGGGCTTACGCACTTCTTCGATGTTCACTGCCACTGGCACGCCCAAGCGCACGGCGAGTTCCTTCTTCAGGTTCTCGATGTCTTCGCCCTTCTTGCCGATAACCACGCCCGGACGTGCCGAGTAAATGGTGATACGGGCATTTTTGGCGGGGCGCTCAATCAGAATGCGCGAAACCGACGCATTCTTCAGCTTGGCCTTGAGGTACTCACGCACCTTGATGTCTTCGGCCAGCATACCGGCGAAGTCACGGTTACTGGCGTACCAGCGGCTTGCCCAGTTACGGCTGACCGCCAAGCGGAAGCCGGTAGGATGGATTTTCTGTCCCATAGTCTTCCTTGGCCTCAGTTGCCAACCGTCACGTACACATGGCACGTGGGTTTGCTGATGCGGTTGCCGCGACCTTTGGCGCGCGCGGTAAAGCGCTTGAGCGTGGTGCCTTGTTCGACGTAGATGGTTTTAACCTTCAATTCATCGATGTCAGCGCCATCGTTGTGTTCTGCATTGGCGATAGCCGATTCCAGCACCTTCTTGACGATACCAGCAGCTTTTTTCTGCGTAAATGTCAGGATGTTCAGGGCTTGGTCCACCTTCTTGCCGCGAATCAGATCGGCGACCAGACGGCCTTTATCCACCGACAGACGAACGCCCCGGAGGACTGCACGTGTTTCAGACATGGTCGTTCCTTACTTCTTCGCTTTTTTATCAGCGGGGTGACCCTTGAAGGTGCGCGTCAGGGCGAATTCGCCCAGCTTGTGGCCCACCATCTGGTCGGTAACATAGACCGGCACGTGTTGCTTGCCGTTGTGCACGGCAATGGTCAGGCCGATGAAATCGGGCAGAACCATAGAGCGACGCGACCAGGTCTTTACTGGCTTCTTGTCTTTGGTGGCAATGGCTTTTTCAACCTTGGCCAACAAATGATGGTCAACAAACGGACCCTTTTTGAGAGAGCGAGTCATTTGCTACCCCTTACTTCTTACGACGCGACACAATCATGCCTTGTGTGCGCTTGTTGTTGCGGGTGCGATAACCCTTGGTCAGATTGCCCCAAGGATCGACAGCATGACGGCCTTCACCGGTACGGCCTTCACCACCACCGTGGGGGTGATCGACCGGGTTCATGGCCACGCCACGCACGGTGGGACGAATGCCCATCCAGCGCTTGACACCGGCTTTGCCCAGTTGACGCAGGCTGTGTTCTTCGTTAGCCACTTCACCAATGGTGGCGCGGCATTCGATGTGAATCTTACGCACTTCACCCGAGCGCATACGCACTTGGGCATAGGTGGTTTCGCGGGCCAGCAGGGTAGCCGAGGCACCAGCCGAGCGGGCGATTTGTGCACCAGCACCGGGCTTGAGCTCGATGCAGTGGATGGTCGAACCGACGGGGATGTTGCGGATGGGCAGGGTGTTGCCAGCGCGGATAGGCGCTTCGGAGCCGGACATCAGCGTGCTGCCAACTTCCAGACCACGGGGGGCAATGATGTAACGACGTTCGCCGTCGGCATAGCACACCAAAGCGATGTGGGCCGTGCGGTTAGGGTCGTATTCAATGCGCTCTACCTTGGCGGCAATGCCGTCTTTGTTGCGCTTGAAGTCCACCACGCGGTAGTGGTGCTTGTGACCACCGCCCTTGTGGCGCGTGGTGATGTGACCATTGTTGTTACGGCCAGCTTTTTGGTGCTGGGGTTCCAACAGGGGGGCGTAGCCCTCACCCTTGTGCAGGTGGTCACGGGTAACCTTCACCACAGCACGTTGGCCGGGCGAGGTGGGTTTCATTTTAATGACTGCCATGATTAAGCGGCCTCCCCGGACAGGTTCAGCTCTTGACCGGGCTTGAGCGTCACATAGGCTTTACGCACGTTGTCACGGCGGCCCATAGTTTTGCCAAAACGCTTGGTCTTGCCTTTGGTATTGACCACAGACACGCCCTTGACCTCGACCTTGAACATCAATTCCACAGCGGCCTTGATTTCAGTCTTGGTGGCGGTTTGCAGCACCTTGAACGTCACAGCGTTGGACTTTTCTGCAACCATCGTGGCCTTTTCGGACACGATAGGAGCAACCAGCACCTGCATCAGACGACCTTCGTCAAACTTGGGGCTATTCATGCGAACATCTCCTTGAGTTTGTCGATCGCGCCCTTGGTGACGATGACCTTCTTGTAATGCACCAGCGACACGGGATCGGCATAACGGGGCTCAACCACGAGCACGTTGACCAGATTGCGCGAAGCCAGGTACAGGTTCTCGTCCACTTCTTCAGCAATCACCATCACGGATTGCAGGTTCATGGCCTTGAACTTGTCGGCCAACACCTTGGTCTTGGGCGATTCGAGCTTGAGCGAGTCCACCACGGCCAGACGGCCTTCGCGGGCCAACTGCGAGAAGATGGTGGCCATGCCCACGCGGTACATCTTCTTGTTGATTTTCTGGGTGAAGTTTTCGTCGGGCATGTTCGGGAAAATCCGACCGCCCCCACGCCACAGAGGCGAGGATGTCATACCGGCACGCGCGTTGCCAGTACCCTTTTGCTTAAAGGGCTTCTTGGTGGAGTGGCGCACCTGTTGGCGGTCTTTTTGGGCACGGGTGCCCTGACGGCCATTGGCGCGATAAGCCACCACAATTTGGTGTACCAAATCTTCGTTGTACGGACGATCAAATACGGTCTCGGGGACATCCAGCTTGGATGCGCCTTGGCCTTGGTCATTCAGGAGTTCGAGCTGCATTAGTTCGCTCCTTTGGCAGCGGTGGCCTTGACAGCGGGACGCACAGTGACGAACCCACCCTTAGAGCCAGGAATTGCGCCCTTGATCAAGAGCAGTTGACGCGCTTCGTCGATGCGGATGACATCGAGGTTTTGCGTGGTCTTGGTGACATCACCGAGGTGACCTGTCATGCGCTTACCGGGAAACACGCGACCGGGGTCTTGTGCCATACCGATAGAGCCGGGCACGTTGTGCGAACGGCTGTTACCGTGCGACGCGCGTTGCGAGGCCATATTGTGGCGCTTGATGGTACCGGCGTAGCCCTTACCAATGGAAGTGCCTTGCACGTCCACTTTTTGGCCTACGGTAAACACATCAGTGACCGGCACAGCAACACCAGCGGCATATTTGCCAGCGGTTTCAGCGGTAACGCGGAATTCTTTGATGATTTCACCGGCTTCAACACCGGCTTTGGCCAAGTGGCCAGCTTCTGGCTTAGTGACACGCGAAACTTTGCGCGCGCCAAAAGTGACTTGCAAAGCCACATAGCCATCGTTCTCTTGGGTTTTAACCTGGGTCACGCGGTTGTTAGACACATCTACCACTGTGACGGGCACTGCGTCCCCATCATCAGTGAACAGACGCATCATGCCCACCTTGCGGCCCAGCAACCCCAGGGAGTTGCTCAGACTCATTTGTTTCTCCAAAACTTCCACCGCCGCGACTTCAATTGGCCAGGGCGTTGCACGCTTGTGCATGAAAGACGGTTGATAAAACTCCGCCCTTAGCGCAGGGCCAAGGGCGAAGCCATAAAGTATAGCGCGAACTGCCTTTGCAAGCAAGTTCGCGTTGGGGTTTTACCTATTCGGCGCGTGTGGCACCGAAGGTAAGGGGCTTATTGCAGCTTGATTTCGACGTCCACGCCAGCGGGCAGGTCGAGCTTCATCAGCGCGTCAACGGTTTTGTCGGTAGGATCGACAATGTCCATCAGGCGCTGGTGGGTACGGATTTCAAACTGGTCGCGGCTGGTCTTGTTGACGTGGGGCGAACGCAGAATGTCAAAACGCTTCATGCGCGTTGGCAGGGGCACGGGGCCCTTGACGATAGCGCCGGTGCGCTTGGCAGTGTCAACGATTTCGGCGGCGGACTGGTCGATCAGTTTGTAATCGAAAGCCTTGAGGCGGATGCGAATCTTTTGCTTAGACATGGTGTTTTCCTTGTGCAGTGCAACGATTACGCGATGATTTTGGCAACCACGCCAGCGCCGACGGTACGGCCACCTTCGCGGATAG
>CAYMAC010000033.1:0-22232 GCA_964388325.1 uncultured Simplicispira sp.
AATGCTAATGCTAATGCTAATGCTAATGCTAATGCTAATGCTAATGCTAATGCTAATGCTAATGCTAATGCTAATGCTAATGCTAGGTTAGAAAATATTTATAAATTCCTCGTTAATAATCGAAAATACAATGAAGATTTTCAAGAGCGATATATTCGTTCAATTATTAGAAAAGATCAGAGTTCTATTGAAAATCTAACTGCACTTTTATACAGCATAGCAAATACGCAGAGTAAGCCAAGTATTGATGACCTTGCTATTTTTTTTAAAAAATTCAATGATGAAAAATGCAAGATAAAATCTTTCTATGATTTCTTGTTTTTTCTATCGCCTAAAGAATGCGAGAAGAAATTGTTTGCTTTATTTATGAAGATGAAAATGCAAAATGGATGGGGAGAAAAAACAGCAGCACTTTTTACAAAGATTATTTTTCTTATTCATACTGATCCTCGATATGGAGATGTAAAAATATGGAATGATGTTCCAAGTAAACTTATAGATAATGATAGGATTTATCTGCCTGTTGATAGAATAATAAAAAATATTTTCAGAAAAATAGGATTTCAGGATAGTTTTTCAAAGATAAATAAGGTTTTGGATTGCAGTGCCTGTAATGATATTGCAGTATGGGATGATTTGTGGTTTTGGGGGTTCTTTTCTTACAACAAAAACGATCTTAAATGGAATGAAGAAAAATATTTCTGCACTCAATTCTCCGATAAAGAAATTCATAAAATAATAGAGAATTTATCTAAAGAATTTATTTGTATTATAGAAAATAATTCATGCAAGTAAAGTGCTGGCGGTTGGATTGGTCGTCGATAGCGATGCAGCGAACTCGGTGGCCTTGGGCCTTCAGGTTGCGGGCAAAGTCACGCATGGCGGCAAAGATGGCCAGAATTTTTTGGGCATGGTGACGCACATAGTCTGTTTCTTGCCGCACTTCCATGAGCAGGTACACCACGTCAGGTTGTATCGTGTGAAACCATGAGTGCGCGGGGTTCAGTTGATCCCCAAGAATGAGGCGCAGGGTGGGACGGAGCATGGGACGCTACTATAGCGAGAAGATTGGGGTGGCCTGCCATCGCCAGCCTTTGTGTGTGGTGTGGATGCCTAAGCTGTGGCGGTGCGCCTAGTACGCCAGCCGAACGAAAATTTGAGCGCTACGCCCAAGCTAGGCAGGCTTGCTCCGTGCGTGTGTTGTAATGCTGCTGTGTGTGACCGGAATCTTCCCGGCAAGCCTCGGGGTTCAGCCCTTGTCTTTACCCACAACTCACATAACATTCAAGCCGATGCCGCTTCGCGGCGCAGCTTAATTCAAGCGTTAGGCATCATTGGAGATCACCATGCCTTTACCTCTTATCCCCGTTATCGTTGCACTTGCGGCGGGCGGAACCCTAGTTCCTCATGCAGTCGGCGGAATGATTGTGACATCAGGAAGCGGGTATGTTGCGGGCACTTACCTGAGTACCGCCACTATCACGGCATTCCTCGCAGCAGGTAGCGCGACGGCTTTGGGAGCTGGAGCTGCCGTGGTCTCCGGGGCCGCTGCAGGAGTTATTGGAAGCGCAGGTATCTTCGGAACAACGATCGGTGCGTCGGGCATTACCGGAATGCTGATGTCCGCAGGCATCATCGCTTCAACACCGGTGTGGTTGCCAGTCGCTATAGCAGGAGCTTGTGTGGGCATTTCATACGGTGCCTTCAGCTATTACGGACTCCAAAAAAAACTAAAAGCAACGCCTGAAGGAGTAGAGGTGCAGTTTACGAAAACAGAAGCGAAGATCATTGGATGGCTGCTCCGCAGGTTTGCGAAGAAGGGGAAAAGCGATGACGCTTAACCCGGCTCTCAACTTCGTTCGCTTCGCTCTCGGGACGCTGCGCGATAAGGCCGCTCACCGCCAGTTAAGTAAGCATGTGCAATCGTCGTGGAAGTCGCCACACTGGAGAGATGCTTAAAAAATTCCTTATTGGTTCCGCGTGCTTCCTTAATAAGACTTACGCAAAAGAAACTTGAAAATATTATCTCACTCTATAAAAATCAACAACTTACGCGCAGATCATTTTTTCGATGCTCGAAAATATTCCAGAATGTGAAACAAAACAGCCGCTTTGCGTAAGTCATATTTATTTTATGAAATATCTCAATCATTTAAAATGGTCAGATTGGACGAGAGATGAGCGTTTTTTTTGCTCAGCTTTATATGAAGAAGTCAAAAATAATCCTAAAGATTTCGGTGAGTGGCTTTGTTCAACTGCAAAAATCCCGTTTTCCTCAAATGAGGAATGGGATTTAGGTTATGAGGTTTGTTTTTACAGAGATTACTTTTGGCAGAAAAATAAATCGGCACATCAGTTAAATTATCCATCAAAAAGAACTTTTGATCTATGCTTGTTCAATACGAATAAAATAATCATAATAGAAGCAAAAGTATTTGAGATTTTTGGAAGCTCCCAAAATAACGAATTCAAAAAAGATAGAGAACTAATTAACAGCATTAGTGAACTTAAAGACATCGATGTCTATATAGTAGCACTCGCCTCATCGACTTATTTTGAAAATCACAAAAATTACGGCAAACAAGATATTCTAAATATCTTTGATGGACGCAAGATCGAATGGAATCAGCTATTTGAAAAATACGGAAACAACTTATTCAAGCAAGCAAACCAGTTGTATAAATCGTCGCCCATATTCAAAAATGGCTAACAGGGCAATCAACCTGATGTGACAGGCTTTGTTGCACTAATAGTTGATGTGATTCACATTGATGAAGTGGGAATGGATATATCTCAAGATGAGGCAATACGCGGGATTACTGGGGGACAGGACGACATATTTGGCCCTTCCCCCGGAATTGCCAGATCAAGAGGAGCGTATAAAAAATGAGCAAAGGTGTTGAATACGGGCGGCTGCCCCAACAGGCGGCAGCGGAACCGGCAAAAAGTAGAAGCCGCTAAGTTGCTACTCTACGACCGGCCAAATTTGGCCGGTACTTTTGCCGCAGCCAGGTAGGCACAACCTTGGCAGGGCAGCACTGAGGAAGGCTGCCAGAGAAGAATCAGTCTGCAAAAATTTCGGCGAGGGAGAACCCATCCACAAAGCGGTCAGTTATGCTGGTAAAAATCGCTCACTGAAAATTTGATCTTCGGGCACGCCAAATTCAGCGGCCACTTTTTCTGCCGCATCTAGCAGCGCTGGTGGGCCGCACAGGTAGATGTCGGGCTGAATCTTGGTATCGGCCAGCGCAGTGCGTAGTGCGTCGACAGGGGTGCCAGTGAGGCCGTTCCAGTGGCCCTGTGGCTTCCACACGCACAGGTCAACCTTGAACTGTAACAACTCGGATTGCAGCCGCTCCAGTTCTTCCTGCATACACAGCTCATTCTCGCGGTTGACGCCAAAGAAGAGCCGTCCTTCTTGCATATCTTGGTTCTCGGCCATGCGGCGCAGCATGGCCAGCATTGGCGCTAGGCCCGTGCCACCAGCGACAAACCAACGCGGGCGTAAGCTGCCTTCATGGATACCGAAAGCGCCTTGTGGCCCATGCACCCTCAGTAAGCTGCCGGGTTGGGCCTGCTGGCTCAAAAAGTTGGAAAACTTGCCGTTGGGCTGTAGGCGGATCAAAAATTCAAGTCGGCCATCCCAGTTGCTGGTGTTGGCCAACGAGTAAGCACGCTTGTCAGTGCTACCGGGGATTTCTAGCTCCATGAATTGACCCGCCTCAAACTGGGCGGCGCTGCCGTGCTCGTCGCTGGCTTCTAGCTGCAATTCGAGGCGCACGGTATTTTCTGCCACAGGTGTGATTGCCGTGATATGAGCGTTGCGGCGCGGGATCGCCTGAAACAAAATGCGCGAGTAGTCGTAAGGCAACGATAGGCTTAGATTGCCTTGCGCCGTGGTGCGACACATCAACGTGCTGCCGTGGTGTTTGCTAGCAGCGGGTAAGGCTGCTGGATTGTGCGCGCCCAGCGTGTAGGTGCCAGCCGTGACGTTGGCATGGCATGCACCACAGCTACCTTGGCGGCATTGTGCGGGCAGAGTAATCTGCGCTGCTTCGGCGGCCTCAATCAGATTCTGGTCTTCGGCGCAGTCAAAAGACAAAGGCTGGTTATCGCGGGTGATGAGTTCAATGTGGTAGGTGGTCATGCTCATGGTGTGTTGGACGTAAAAAAGCCGGAGGGCTGGCCCCCGGCAAATAAAAAAGCCAGCAATAAAATAATCAGGCGGCCTTGCGTTGCAGGGCGGTGTCAATATCAGTCTTGGCGTTGCCGATGGGCTGCAGAGCAAACTTTTCTACCAACACATTGATGAGATTGGGTGTCAGGAAGGCCGGTAACGTGGGGCCTAAGTGGATGTTCTTGATGTCCAATGCCAGCAATGTCAGCAGCACGGCGGCAGCCTTTTGCTCGAACCAAGACACAATCAGTGAGAGCGGCAACTCATTGACACCACAATCAAAAGCGTTGGCCAAGGCACTGGCAATTTTGATGGCTGAGTAGCTGTCGTTGCACTGGCCCAAATCTAGCAGGCGCGGAATACCGCCAATGTCGCCAAAATCATGTTGGTTGAAGCGGTATTTGTTGCAGCCCAGTGTCATCACTACGGTGTCTAGTGGTGCCTGTTCGGCAAACTCAGTGTAGTAATTGCGCCCCGGTAGAGCGCCGTCGCAACCGCCAATCAAGAAGAAGTGACGAATTGCGCCAGATTTCACGGCCTCAATCACCTTGTCAGCCACCCCCAGTACCGCATCATGCCCAAAGCCAACGGTGATAGTTTTGTGGGTGCCGTCTTCCTTAAAGCCGGGCAGTGCTTGTGCGGCCTGTATCAAGGAGGTGTAGTTATGGTTTTCTAGATGACGCACGCCGGGCCAGCCGACTGGGCCAGTGGTAAAAATGCGCTGGCGGTAGGGTGCCAGAGGCTCGATGATGCAATTAGAGGTCATCAAAATCGGGCCGGGAAAGTCGCTGAACTCCTTTTGCTGATCCTGCCAAGCGCCACCGTAGTTGGCCACCAAATGCGGGTAGGCCTTGAGCTTGGGATAAGCGTGGGCTGGCAGCATTTCGCCGTGGGTATAAATGTTAATGCCGGTGTCCTTTGTCTGCTCGAGCAGCGCAGCCAGATCACCCAAGTCGTGGCCAGAAACCAAAATCGCCTTGCCTTTGACTGGGCCGATACGCACCGCGGTGGGTTGTTGAGCACCAAAGGTGCTGGTGTTGGCGGTGTCTAGCAGCTCCATCACCTTCAGGTTTAGGTGGCCAAGTGCTAGGGATTCGTTGAGTAGGGTCTCGATATCGCTGGGATCGCTGGCCAGAAAATTCAGTGCGTGCTCAATGCCAGCATAAATGTCGCTGCTTTCATGACCGAGTGCATAGGCATGGTGGGCATAGGCGCACACGCCCTTGAGCCCGTACAAAATCAGCGAACGCATACCGATCACATCGGCACCGACGGCCTCGATACCGGCATTGATGCCCACGTCTTGGGCTTGTACTAGCAAATCTTTGAGGTCGGCAGCAGGTTGCCATGCGGCTGCGCCGCTCAGAATTTCAGGGGTCTGGCCTTGGGCGATTGCTGCGGCTTCATAGCCTGCCTTGGCGCGGTCACGCACTTGGGCTGCTTCCTTCAGGAGGGCGACAAAACGCGCGGCGCTGAAGTTGACATTGGTTAGTGTGGTGAACATACCGTACAGCAGGAAACCACCGGCGGCATCATCGGGTGCGCCCAGAGTGCGGGCGCGCAGGCTGTACTGGGCAATGCCTTTGAGCGCATGAACCAGCAGGTCTTGCAGATCGGCTGTGGTAGCGTCTTTGCCGCAATGGCCTTTGGCCGTGACACAACCGGCTTGTGGGTTGCTGCGGTCTGTCTGCTCACACTGGTAACAAAACATGCTGGTGTCTCCTTAAGGGGGGTAGGGTCAGGAATCTGATGATCGAACTATAACATTCATAGGATATGAATCTTTAAAAAAACCTCAAATTTAAAATTTTTTCAGAGGCTCTCCACATCAGACGATTCTTCAGGTATTTTGTGGGGAGCGCTGTTGACTTTTTGGCGAACGTTTCAATTTTTTCAAATTTCCGACTTTTTATGCGATTGACCCAATGGACGGACTACACCCTACGTGTGTTGATGTACTGCGCTGCCTGCGAGGGCCGCGAGCACCCCGTGACGATCACTGAAATCGCCCAAAACTATGACATTTCGCGCAGCCACTTGACCAAAATTGTGCAAGAACTGGGCACCCAAGGCCTGTTAGAAACCACGCGCGGACGCGGTGGTGGCATCCGGCTGATAAAGTCCGCGTACAACACCAATATTGGTGCAATAGTGCGGGCCACAGAAACTGATTTTCAGCTGGTAGAGTGCTTTGATCTTTCTACCAATCAATGCAGCATTAGCAGCCACTGCCGCTTGCAAGGGGTGCTAGATCAAGCTATGCAGGCATTTTTTGCCGTACTGGATGCCGTGACGTTGGAGGATTTAATGGTGCAGCAGCCCCAACCTATGAGGGAGCATGTTTTGCAATGGATGCCGAAACTGCCTACTCCAGTCCGCGTAAAAAATGAGAAAAATAAGATAAAAATCCGGTAGTGGTAAATTTTTAAATGAATTATTAAAACTTTATTTTGTAAATTTTGATTATTGAATAACATACTGAAATTGTATTTCCGTACGGGCGGTAACGTATTTTCTATGTTGGATTCAAGGTGGGCTTTTTTAACCATCTTGCCAGTGTCGAACTATCACTATTGCATGAACGGCAACGATAAATTTTTGTCTCTTTTATCATAAAAACCCTGCTAATAACTAAACATTTGTAATTTTACCGCTACCAAAAAAGCAAAATCTAAATTGATGAAAAAAACTTGGGTTTTGTGTATAACTGTTCGCTGATTTGAAGAAATATCGAAAAGATTTCCTGATGCTGAAATTTTGACTATGTTTATATTGGATGTAATTTTTATAGCAATCGCAGTTGCTACATTAACCGTTTTTTCCGAAGTCGAAGATATGCAGGAATCTGATTACTAGCGCAAATCGAAAACTCTGCAAAACATGTAAACAATCGAAATTGACCCTCCCCCAAAAAAAGCATCCAATTATTGCTGCAACAACTTTTTTTGGAGAATCTATGCTTACCAAAAATCTACCTCCTGCCACAGGTGCGACAGCGAAAGTTCAGACCACGGCAACCATGACTGCATCGGTGGGCACGGGCGGCGAAATGAACATGGACTGGGGCATTGGCTGGGCCGATGATGGCTGGGACATGAGCTGGGGCGATAGCTTCATGGGCACTACCGGCAATGCCACTGGCGGCGCTATCACCACGCCTTTGGTCAGCTTCCCCCCCGAAGTCTCTGATATTTATCCCTACACCCCGACGAGCAGCGGCACTGGCCCTGGTGCGACCCAAGAGAACAGCGGCGACGAAGGGCTGATTCAGAACGACTGGGGTGGTGCGGATGGCACTGGCACGCAGGAAAATTACTGGGACAACAGCGATGGCACCGTTTTGCAAGGCGGTGATGCCCTGCAACCCGGACAAGAAGCGCTGGTGTTGCGCGTGAACGAGGCCGACTACACCTTGGAAACCAGCAATGCCTCGCTGGTGATGAACGCCTTGGACAACATCATTACCGTCACGCCCGCTGGCACGCAAAGCTATATCGACGGCGGCGCTGGCTCCGACACCTTGATTTTGCCCGGTGCTTCCAGCCAATTCTTCGTGCAGACCATGCCCGATGGCTCCAGCGCGATTTTTGATCAAACTGGCGTTTTCAATCTGGTGGCTACCAACGTCGAGCAGGCGGTTTTCACTGACAAGACCGTGGCCTTGGCCACTGCTGCGACTGTCCCCGAAGACGATCTGCCCACCGACGATCCCTTCGGTGACATTACCTTTGGCGACGACGACTTTTTCAGCCAAACGCCCGATGCGCTGGTTGTGTCGCAGTGGATGCAAAATCCCTTCGCCCCGTTCCCGACCGCGCAGTTTGTTGATCTGGTGTTTGAGCGCGTCTTCCAGCAAGAGTTGGGCACCGAAGAAGCGCAATACTGGAACAACTGGGTGTACGACTACATCCAAGAACCGGGACAGTTTGCTCATTTGACGGGCTTGATCACTGAATACAGTGAAGTGCTGTTCGTTTGATTTTCCCCTGTGGCTGTGCTTACCCAGCTAGGCGCAGCTACCTTACAACCGGCCAAATTTGGCCGGTTTCTTCTTGGAAGAATCCCTCCTTCGCATCCAAAGTACCGTCCACTACCAATTTCAGGCAGTCCTACCTACCTCAAGGCCCGCAAACGGCTGTGCGCTTCCGCCTCCCATTGCGGCGGTAATTGGTGTTTTGCTTGCAGGTAGTGGTGCGTAAATACGTCCAAGTAGGCATCCAGCGTCAGCGAGGCATGGGAGTCACCTGCCAAACTGAGGCACAGCGCAGCCACCTCAGCGGTGCAGAAATGATCGCCACACTTAGAGCGGCGCAGCATGTAACGCGACACCTGCTCGGGGGCCAAACTCAGCACCGGCAAGTGGTTTAGACAGGGGCTTTTGCGGAACATTTTGCGCGCCTCGGGCCAAGTGGCATCCAGCAAGATAAACAGGGGGCGTTTGCTGATCGCTGGACTGCTTGGTACGGGTTAGCAGCAGCACTCAATGAATCTAATCAAATCTACGCTAATCTATCCATTATGAACAGATTAATAAGCATAGGAGAAGCAGCAAAGGCGTTAGGTGTGTCCATAACAACCTTGCGCCGCTGGGAGGCGGCTGGTCGATGATGTAAAAAAGGCTGTGGCAGAATCTGCTAAACCTTAACCCCATGCTGATCGCCCACAAAATCACGCTCGATTTGAACAACTGCCAAGCCACCTACATGGCACGGGCAGCGGGTACAGGACGCTTTGCTTACAACTGGGCGCTGGCCGAGTGGACGCGCCAGTATGAGGCTTGGAAGTTGGACAACACACTGCCCAAGCCCTCAACACACTGCCCAAGCCCTCACAAGCTGCCCTGCGCCGCCAACTCAATGCTATCAAGCATGAGCAGTTTCCGTGGATGCTCGAAGTGACTAAAAACGCGCCGCAAATGGCCATCATCCAGTTGGGCGATGCGTTTAAAAACTTCTTTGCTGGTCCTGCCAAATACCCGCAGTTTCGCAAAAAAGGCCAGCATGACCGTTTTTCACTGACCAACGATCAATTCAGCATTGACGGTTCTCGCATACGCATCCCCAATTTAGGCTGGGTGCGTATGCGTGAGGCGTTGCGCTTTACTGGCAAAGTCATGTCGGCCTCCATCTCGCGGGTGGTTGATCAATGGCTGGTCAGCATCACCGTTGAAATCCCAGACAATTCCCCTCTGCCCCAAGCTCAAAACCAAGGCGTGGTCGGTGTGGATTTGGGGATTTCGGCGCTGGCAACGCTTTCGACAGGAGAAAGCATCCCTGGCCCCAAGCCACACAAAGCCTTGCTAGGGCGTTTACAGCGCTTGTCACGCGCAGTATAAGCCGCAAGCAAAAAGGCTCCAGCAACCGCAACAAGGCAAGGGCCAAACTGGCCAAGCTGCACGCACGCATTGCCATTATCCGCTCGGATGCTTTACACCAGCTCACCACCCGCCTGACGCGCCAGTTTCACACCATTGGTATTGAAGATTTGAACGTGCGCCGCATGGTCAAAAACCGTTGCTTGTCGCGTTCTATATCTGACATGGGATTTTTTGAATTTCGGCGGCAACTGCACTACAAGGCAGCCATGCGCGGCGGGCAAGTGGTAGTGGCTGATCGGTACTTTGCCAGCAGCAAGACCTGTTCAGCCTGTGGGCACAAGTTAGAGAGCTTGCCGCTATCGGAAAGACAATGGACGTGCCCCGAATGTGGTGCAAGTCATGATCGGGATGTGAACGCGGCAATCAATTTGAAACAAGTGGCCGAGAGTTCGGCTGACGACTGCCAGCGCATACAGCCAATGGCTGGATGTTCAGTGACAGCCTGTGGAGAGGAAGGCGCTGGCTTGGGTCGCAAGACCCGAGTGAAACCGGCCTCAGTGAAGCAGGAAATCAGCAACATATTTGCTCATAAATGAGCAGATTTTATAGGTCTGATAGAACGGTGCTAATACCAAACGATGCAGCGGCCAACAAAGCCCATAGACCGCCCCGCAGCGCGGGCCAGTGCGGTGATTTATTTGCCATACGCGGTACTTACTTCACCGTAAAGCGGACGGTGATAGCTTTGCTATGGCTGCTGCTCAAGGTGGCTACTGCTTTGGCTCCTTTGGTCAATTTAATGCCCTTGGCCTCTAGTTGGTTACCACCGACCGACTTTAGGGGAGCCTCTGTTTTTTCTGTACCGTGCAGCACGGTTAATTTTCCATTAAAGCCAGTCGCATCGGCATCTTTACCGTGGTCTTGAACATAAATGAGCGCCCCATCAGGCGTTGCTACTAGCTCAAACGACAAATCAGCCGCCGTTTGCACGATGCCGCCGTGCATTGGCGTGGCTCCACCATGTGCCAGTGCGACTGGCGCAGCCAGCATGGATGCAGCCAACAGCGTAGCAGTGGCCAGAAGTTTGGCGAGGTATTTTTTGGTAGTCATCAGATTTTCTTTCCGTAGAGAACTTGCTTGAAACGGCGCATTGAAAAAGGCTGCGCCCAGAAGCCTATCGAAACCGGGGGTATGGTGTGCAGCGTCAGTAAACCTCCTGCGTGCTGTGATTTTCGGCAGAGGAATCTACTTGCATCAGGCGTTGCGTAGCTTGCTCGCCAAACAGCCAGAACATCACCGGGGTGAGCAGGGTATCGAGCAAGGTGGAGCTAACAAGGCCGCCAAAAATAACCACCGCTACTGGGTGCAAAATTTCCTTGCCGGGTGCATCTGCCGCCAACAACAACGGTGTCAGTGCAAAGGCTGCCACCAGCGCCGTCATCAGTACCGGGGTCAAGCGCTCTAAAGAGCCACGCACAATCATCGGCTGGCTAAAAGTTTCGCCCTCAAACTTGCACAGATTGATGTAGTGACTGACCTTTAAGATACCGTTGCGCGTGGCAATGCCCGCCAGGGTGATAAAGCCCACCATGGATGCCACCGACAAGCTCACCCCAGCCAGCCACATCGCCGCTACGCTGCCAATCAAGGCCAACGGAATGTTGGCCATGATGATGCTGGCCAACACCGCAGACTGGTAACGCATATACAGCACCAAAAAAATCATCACCAAAGACACCAGCGACAGGCCGATGATGAGTTGCATCGCCTGCTCTTGGGCTTGGAACTGGCCTTCCAAACTCAAAAAGGTGCCCGCAGGTAGCGGCGTTTGGGCCATCACTGCACGAATATCGGCAATCACGCGCCCCATGTCGGCACCGTCGGTGTTGGCATAGACCACGATACGCCGCCGACCGTTTTCACGGCCAATTTGATTCGGGCCATCGGTTTCTTGCACCGTGGCAATCGCTGACACCGGCATTGGCCCCGCCGGGGTGTCTATCAAGGTGCGGGCTAAGTCTTGTGGGCTGCGTTTGTCGTCGGGCAAGCGCAACACCAACTCATAACGGCGCAGGCCATCCACAATTTGGGCACCGTGTGCGCCATCCGTCAGGGCTTGCAGCACGCGCACCGCCTCGCTGGGCGATAGCCCTACCTGTGCGGCTTTGCGATAGTCAATTTGCACCGCAATTTGCGGAATCAGCACCTGCTTTTCTACCGTCAAATCGACCAATCCAGGCACGCCTGACAGCCCTTGGCGCATCTGCTCGGCCAAGCCACGCAAGGTGTCGGTGTCGTCACCAAATATCTTGAGGGCAATTTGCGCCCGCACACCCGACAGCAAATGGTCTAGGCGGTGCGAAATCGGTTGACCGATGGCAATTTGTGCAGGCAACACCGATAAGCGCGCACGAATGTCGGCCATGACCGCCTCACGGTCACGCTCTGAGCGCTTCAAATCGACGTCAATCTCGGCAGAATGCACGCCTTCGGCATGTTCGTCCAGCTCGGCGCGTCCGGTGCGTCGCCCAACTTGGGTCACTTCAGGCACCTGAGCAATCAACGATTCTGCCAGCGCCCCCATGCGGTTGGCCTCGGCCAATGCCGTGCCGGGGTTGAACACCATGCCCAGCACCAACGAGCCTTCATTGAAAGCAGGCAAGAAAGCGCGTGGAAAGAACGGGACGCTGGCCGCCGCTGCTGCAACCGCCAGTGCGGCCACAGCCATTAGCAGCTTGGCACGCGGAAAAGACCATGCCAGCACCTGTGCATCACGCCGTTTAAGCCAGCGCACCAAAGTGCTGTCGCCGTGGTCTAGGCGTTTCATGTGGGGCAACAGGTAGTGACACAGCACCGGCGTAACCGTCATCGAGACGAACATCGAGGCCAACACCGAGACAATGTAGGCAATGCCCAAGGGGGTGAACAAACGGCCCTCAATGCCGGGCAGGGCAAACAAGGGCACAAACACCAGCACCACAATCGCCGTGGCATAAACAATGCCGGAACGCACCTCGACACTGGCGCGGCGCACCACTTCCAGCGTCGATAGCGGGTTGCCTTGGGCACGGTTTTGCTTGAGCCTACGCAGAATGTTCTCTACATCCACCACGGCATCATCGACCAATTCGCCAATCGCAATGGCCAAGCCGCCCAAAGTCATGACATTGATAGATTGGTCAAGCCATCTAAAAACCAGTGCAGTGACTGCCAGCGATAGTGGAATCGCCACCAAAGAAATCAACGTGGTACGGGCTGAAAGTAAAAACGCAAACAACACGATGGCCACCATGATGGCCCCATCGCGCAGTGCTTCAGTGACGTTGCCAATCGAGGCTTGGATAAAGTCCGCTTGGCGAAACAGCACCTTGGGCGGCGCTAAGCCGATGGGCAGCCCTTGTTGGAGGTCTTGCAATGCGCCCTCGATAGCCTGGGTGAGCTTAACGGTGTCTGCGGCTGGCTGCTTTTGCACACTCACTATCACGGCGGGCACACCGTTGTAACCGGCATCGCCGCGCTTCATGGCTGCGGCAAAGCGCACATTGGCCACCTGCTCTAGCAAAATGGCACGGCCTTCTTTCCAAGCCACTGCCACGCCCTGCAAGTCTTCCACCCGGTTGGTGCGCCCAATGTGGCGAATCAGGAACTCTCGGCTATTCAGGTCTATAAAGCCACCACCGGCATTGCTGGCAAAGCCGCGCAGTGCCTGCTCCATTTGCGTTAGCGTGACGCCAAACTGCGCCATGCGCGCCGTGTCAGGCTCTACGCGCAATTGGCGCACTTCGCCACCTATCGGGATGACTTGTGACACCCCCGGAATCGACAACAAGCGCGGACGCAAGACAAAATCGGCATATTCACGCGCTTGCATGGGTGTGGCCACCGGATTCTTGCCATCACCAGCAGACAGAGGCAAGGCAATCAACATCACCTCGCCCATGATGGACGACACCGGCCCCATTACCGGGGTGATACCTGCCGGAAGTTGCTCGCGCACCAAGGCCAGCCGCTCGGCCACCAACTGGCGATTGCGGTAGATGTCGGTGCCCCAGTCAAATTCGGCATACAAAATCGACAGCCCCACCCCGGAAGTAGAACGCACCCGCGTTACACCGGGCATCCCATTAAGTGCGGTTTCGATTGGAAAAGTGACCAACTGCTCCACTTCTTCGGGGGCCATGCCGCCCGCTTCGGTCAATACCGTGACCAGTGGCTTGTTCAGGTCAGGAAACACATCCACCGGCGTGCGCCAAGCGGTCATGGCCCCATAGACCAGCAGCAGCGCTGCCACGGCCAAAACCAACAGGCGGTTGTGTAAGCTGTTGCGAACGATCCAGTTAAACATAGCGTTGGCTCCGTTCAGCGAATTTGTGCCAACAAGGGTGCACCTTGCACCACCACGCGGTTATCGGCACCTAAGCCCTGCGTCACCACCACCGTGCTGGCATCTAGCGCACGGTACTGCACAGGCTGCGGGATATAACGCTGTGCGCCTGATTTGATCCAGACCACTGGCTCATTGGCACTGTTACGCACCACGGCTTGCGCTGGCAGCACAAAGCCTTTTACTTGCTCTTTGAGTGCCGCCAGCACCGTCACGGGTTGCCCCACCGCCAGCGGTAAAATGTTGCCCGCCTTGTCAGGAATAGCTTTGAAGGTCATGGGCAAAACCCCATCACGCAAGCTGCGCGCTGCACCCATCCATTGCAACGTAACCCCGGCTACATCCTGCAGGTGTGCTTGGGCGATGCGCGCCGGTAAGCTCGGATCGGCTGTATTGGCCTCTACCAAGAAGCGGGTTGGGTCAACCACTTCAAACAAAAGTTCACGGGCATCGACTACTTGGCCCTTGGCTACATGGGTGCGTGCAATCACACCAGACACCGGGGCCAGCAGGGCTTCGCGTGCAGACAAGCTGGCCGCAATCCTTTTTTCACGGGCGCTGAGGCTTTGCAATTCAGCGCGGGCGGCTTCTATGTCTTTGCGCGCCACCGTGCCTTCTAGCGCTTGCAAACGCTCTAGGCGCTGCGCGGCCAATGCACGGCTGCTACGCAGTTCTGCCAACTGTGCTTGTTGGTTGGCCAACGCATAAGGTTCAGCATGGTGTGCTACATAGGCCAATACTTCTCCTTGGCGCACTGCTTGCCCAGCCATAGGCAGACCACGCGGCCCCGCTTCGATGCGCCCCCCGTGTATGGGTTGAACTTGGCCACTGGCATTAGGATCGACAACCACCCGCCCAGAAAGCTCCAGCGTGGCCGCCGCTTGCGCTTCAACGGTCAATTGGGTGCGAATCGCCAAGCGCCGCTGGGCCAGCATGGGCACATTGACGCTGCCATCGGGCAAGCGCATCAATCCAGATGCGTTTACTGCCGTGGGGGCATCCAAATGTTCGCCATTCGGGCCATGTGCGCCGGGTGCAGCCCAAGCTGCGGGGGCAACTAAAAACACAAGCCAAGCACAGACACTAAGCAGGGGAAATACCGTGGTGGCCTTAGATTTTTGCGTTACTGGATTCACAGTGCGCCCCCTTTGGAAGCCATAGCGATTGTTTTTGGCTTGCGACCCAAAAACCAAGCTAGCACGGCTAAAACTACCAAACCCAAAGCCAGCCAGACAGTGGCAGAAGGGCCATCATGTCCGTGCCCATCATCGGCATGGCCATCTACAGCCGTGCCAGCAGAAACCTTGAGCGTGCCATCGAGCAAGTCAGAGTCCGCGCCCGCTAATATGGTGACGACTAGCGGGTGCTCACCCGGAGCCGCCAAGGCTTTGAGCAAGGCTGCGTCATCCACGGCGTAATCGCCCATGTCTGTATGAAACTTAGCCGCTGCCTTGAGGCTGCCGGACTCCACCTCGACGCTGGCGTTAAATACCGGTTCATTGGTGGCAAAGTGGTTAATGAGCAAGGAAAGTTCGCCTCCTTGCAATTGCCCTACCAACTCAAATTGCTCTGATTGAGCCTCAAAATTGGGCACCGCACTGCTGCTACTGGCGGCGGCTGTGGGGGCATCTAAATGCTCTCCGTTGGGGCCATGCGCCCCCGGTGCAGCAAAAACGACAGCACTGGAAAACAGCAGTGCGGCCACAATGGCAGGAAAAAATTTCATGGCAAGATTCCAAAAGCTTGTTGAAGACGGGCGTAGGCCAAGCCCAAGGCGATTTGTTGGCGTGCTAGGTTGGCATCGGCTTGGTTAGCAGCAGCAAGCGCACGCAGAAGTTCAAGCAGCGGCATTTCTCCGGCTTTGAAAGCTTGCTCCACCAAGCTGGCACGCTCTCGCAACAAAACCACGCGCTGGCGCTCGGTGTGCAGTTGCTGCTCTGCTGTTTGCAGCACTACCTGTGCCGTCGCGGCTTCTGCGGCCAAGCGTTGTTCGGTGCGCTGTTGCAGGGTCTGTGCCATTTCCAACTCGCTCAGGGCAGCAGCTTGCAATGGTTGGTTGCGCCCTTCAGTGCCTAGCGAAATCCGTACACCCACACCGATGCTGTGCTGTGCCGACTCGCCCCACCCTTGCCCCTCTTGTCGTAGGCGAAACAGCAGTTCTGGGGGGTCGCGCCGCGTCACGGCCTGTAGCTCCCAGCGTTTGCGTGCGCGCTCTACGGTCAAAGCCGCTAGGCGTGCCTCGGGGTGCGCGGCCACCACCAGCGATGGCAGGCCAGAAGCATCAGCAGGGTTAGCGTTAGCAAATGAAGTAGCGCTTTCTCTCGCTTCAGGTGCCTGCGCCATCCCGGTCAGGATTGTCCATTGTGCTTGGCTGACGGCCAGTTTTTGCTGGGCGGTCAGCAGCGCAGATTGGGCTGTCAGTACCTCCGCCTGTGCAGCGAGTGCATCGGCATGGGCTAAATCACCTGCCTGCACACGGCGGCGCACGTCATCGGCCATTGCTTGCAAGGAGGCAAGCTGAATTTGGGCTAATTCAACTTCGGCCCGTTGGGCAGCAAGGCTCCAAGCCCCTTCACGCACTAAACCGACCAACTGCAGACGGCTGGCTTGCACAGTCGCCTGTGCCAGTTCAATGTTGGCCTCGACGGCAGCGCGGCGCGCTTGGCGCTGTCCGGGCAGCCACAGGGGCCATGTCACGCTGGCCTCAGTTTCGCTGCGGCCAGCACCGCTTTGCCAGCGCTTATCCCGATGCGACAGTTCTAGCGCTGGCGGGGCGGCCCAAAAACTGGCAGCGGGCGCCCGCTCGGCAATGGCGCGTTGTGTTTGCCCCGTTGCTTCTTGGGCTTGGGCGGCACGTTGCCACGCGGCCTCCACGGCTTGGGACAAGGTGGGCACCGTAGCTGGGGCCTGCGTGGCCACCGATGGAAGTGCTGGAAAAGAGGTGCCTGTCTCGGCCTGTGCCAAGGCGGTGCCACTGAGTGCCACCGCCAAAGCGCTGCCTACGGCACAACGCGCCGCAAGCGGAAAAATAACGAAATGCATGTCATTCCTGAGGGGGTCAAAGGCAATCAGCCACGACCGAAGCCACATCAGCATCGGAGCGCACAGGCCGATTGCATCCATGAACAGCCCCGGCTTGTTGCTCAAACCAGGGTGCTAAGGGCCAATCAGGAAATCAGTCGGGGGGGCCGCCGTAAGCCGTCTAAATAGGGCGCGGGGCCTAGCGATTCGGCAGTCACTGCCGGGGCTGGCAAGCGGCCAAATTGCAGTGACAGTGGGGGAGAGTCGAATAAAACACCAGCGCCAGAACCCGCATCAGCCAGCATGTGCCGGACGGATTCTGGCGAATCATCTAGGTATGCCACTCCAGCTTCATCATGGTGATGTACCACACTGGCTAAATGCATCTCTACATGGTCTGTCTGCACGGCAGCCCCTGCATAGCCAAACCCCACTGTCTGGTGTGCTGTAACCAGCACCTGACAGAAGAAAGAGAGCAACAGAACGACTACAAGCCAGCGGCGCATGAAACAGAGCAATAAGCAAGAATTTTCTCGATGATAGTCGAACTTCGATAGCCTTGGGCCAAAAGGCAGCACTCCTGCTATTTACTGGCCCCAAATAACTTCGTGCTCTTCAGCCAGCAAGCGGCGCAGCATGTCTAACAGCGGGGTACCACGCTGGTGCAGGTGTACGGTGTTGCGCTCTAGTAGTTCGGCTTCGGCATCATCCAAGCCGGTGGCGTGGTGGTGGTTGCGTGCATGGGCGCATTGTTGCCCATCCAAACTGATGGCGGCTTGCAAGGCTTCAATCGCGGCTGGTAACTACTCTAGGGTAATTATGCCTTGGGCTTAGTTAGGCTTTTTTGTTGCCCGCATCCTTTGGCCAGTAACCGAAGAAGTACCGGCCAAATTTGGCCGCTCCAGCTTGCACAGGCTAAGAGATGGCCCTATCTTAATTCCCGAACGGGAAATAAGTATCCCTTGAATGCAGTTTTTGTGCCATAATTTCCCGAACAGGAAATTTAACGCACCATGCCAGCAATCCGTTCACCGAAGCAGCTGGGCGATGCAGTCCGCGCAGCACGCAAAAGCATCGGACTGACGCAGCCCCAGTTAGCACTGGCGGCAGGAGTGGGCGTGCGCTTTATGGTCGAGCTTGAGGCGGGTAAGCCAACATTACGACTTGAGCACATACTGCGGGTGATCGATGCCTTGGGTGGGGAATTTGAGTTAAGCGGTTTGCCATCGGCGGCTCCGGTGCAACAAGTAGGTGCAGCGGATGGCGCATGAGCTGGAAGTTTGGCTATTTGCCGACCGAGTGGGTACTTTGGCGCTGTTGACTTTCTCCCCGCCATGAATGACACCAAAGATGGCCGTCAACTACCCCGACCTGAAGGTCGGAGCTTGGAAGGCGAAAGCTTTGCAAGTTCGGGTTGACCAGACCCAGCGCCCCGGATGCCTTAATCCGGGCTTCATTGCCGAGTAGAGCGGGCGCTACGTTGTGTACAGGTGCGAAGACTCACCTTGGGATGCTTCCTCAGTCCCAAGCTCTGAAAGTTCTGGTTGCAGACAAGCGACAGGGTAAGCACGAAACGGATTGGAACCACCCGCAAGGGTAAGCCGGTACGCAACATGGTCGAGGGGAGCCGCACCGCAAGGTGCGCGTCACTAGGCCCTTACGGGCAGAGCCGCAAGGCCCAGCAGAGGTGAAAAGCCTTGCACTAATTTGTGTCAACTGGGCTATTGAATGGACGTGAGCAGGTACCGGCCCAAAGCAAGGAACGCGATGCGTTCCGCGCTCTACCTCCCCGGCATGAATACCGAGGTTTCACGCGCAACCTGATTAAGATTGGTAGCAAATACAAATTCAGCGAAGTTCAAGTGCAGCACTGGAATATTTTTGCCCAGAATGCAGACCTTTCCGAGGCACAGACTAGAAAGCGCATCCTAGCGTTGGCAAGGTTACTGCCACCGACTGCACGCAAGCTCCAATCGGATAAAAAATTCAGCTTTGCTGATAATGCAGTTGTTGAGCGAATCATCACCCTATTGGAGCAGCGCTGTGCCTTGACGATTCGACGATTTACCGAAATTTCCTCCGAAGATCATCAGCCGATTGATTAAAAATCATGAACAAGTTGAACCTATGGATAGGTTATTTCGCAGGATTGATAACCAATAGCTTGGTTTGGTTTACGCCTTGGAGCTTGCTTGTCTTGACGGTAATGCCACCTAGCTACCAATGCTGGCTGGCAGAAAGAAATTTGGGGACGACTGTTGCTGAGTGGGTGGGCGAGCAATTCTATTGTACAAATTTTGCATCACCCAGCTTCGACGTGACCATTCCCCTGTGGGGCATTATTTTGGTTCCAGTGGCCTCACTGGTTACGGGATTCATCAAAAAAACTGATGCTTGGAATCCAATCTTGCGTTTAGCATTAAGCGCGGTAGGATTGTGGCTGTACTTAGCTATACCACTGTATTTTTTATCCACTGCACCGTAAAACCCCGTCGTTCAGGACGGGGATATAAGGTGCGGGCAGCGAAGCTGTCCATGTTTTGACTTTATACTAAAGTAACGGTAAAATTTCCCTATGATCCGTTTGCAGGCTTATAAATTTGAACTCGTTGTCGATGGGCAGCAGCGCAGGCAACTTGCCAGTGCTGCTGGCTCTTGCCGATTCGTTTTTAATAAAGCCTTGGCCCATCAAACAGAACTATACAAACAAAATCCAAAAACCAAGTTTAGCTATCGTGAACTTGCGAATCTGCTTCCTTTTTGGAAAAAAGAATCTCCTTGGCTTTCAGAAGCTCCAAGTCAATCACTTCAGCAGGCGCTTAAAGATTTAGAAAAAGCCTATAAAAACTTCTTTGCCAAAAGCGCCAAGTTTCCACGCTTCAAGAAACGTGGTATTAAAAATAGCTTCCGGCTTCCTCAAGGTGTAAAACTCAAGCAAGACGACGCTTTAGTTTTTTTACCAAAAATGGGCTGGGTACGCTATCGGAAATCACAGAGTATTTTAGGCGAATTAAAAAATACCACGATTAGCGAACATGCAGGTCGCTGGTATATCAGCTTTCAAACCGAGCGTGAGGTTCACGACCCCATACCATTCGCACAACAAGAGGCGATAGGTATTGACATGGGTATAGCGCGATTCTTGACACTTTCAGACGGTCAATACATTGCGCCAAAAAACAGTTTCAGGAAACACGAGGGACGGTTGAAGCGCTATCAAAAGTCATTCAGCCGTAAATGCAAAGGCAGTAAAAACTGGAAAAAAGCCAAGCAACGGGTGCAAAAAATGCACGCCCGGATAGCTAATATTCGGAAAAATTTCATTCACCAAGCCAGTAACGCTATCGCTAGTCAGTTTCGGTTGGTAGTGATGGAAGATTTGCAAACTAAAAACATGAGCAAGTCTGCCGCTGGCACCCTAGAGAATCCGGGGAAGCAGGTTAAAGCAAAATCCGGCCTGAATAAAGCCATTCTGGATCAGGGATGGTTTGAGTTTAAGCGACAGCTTGGCTATAAACTTGCATGGCGAGGCGGTGAATTGCGCCTAGTTAATCCTAAAAATACCAGCAGAAGATGCCCTGAATGCGGACATATTTGTGCTGAAAATCGCAAGACACAAGCAGCATTTTGCTGCGTTGGTTGTGGCTTTAAGGGCCACGCAGACCATGTGGGCGCGATCAATGTTTTGGCGGCTGGACTGCACGCCTCAGCCTGTGGAGAGGACATCAGACTCCTAAGTTCCTTTGGGGATTTAAGAGCAGCCTTTGTGAAGCAGGAATACATCGATGGATTTTTTGATGGCTAAATGCCGTCGCTAAATCCGGTAGGAATCCCCGTTCTTCAGGACGGGGAGGAAGTCAAGGTTAGCAGGCAAAAGCTAAAGGGAAAAATTATGCCAAATTCCAAACCAAAAATCACTGCTATTCGGCCCGCAGGCCCAGACCACCAAGTTCTGACCGTTGAGGGCAACACCAGCAACAGCTATCGGCGTGAACCATGCGACGATTGCCCTTGGTGCAAAGATGCAACCGGCATTTTTCCCGCAGAGGCATTCCGGCATTCGGCCTGCACCGCTTTCGATATGAGTCGTAACATTTTTTCCTGCCACCAGTCTGGATCGAAGAAGCCAGCCATTTGTGCCGGATTTTTGCTCAACGGTGCTGCAAACAATTTGAGCGTGCGGCTCAAATTGCATAAAGGAGAGATTGTTGACGATGTGACCGATGGTGGCCGTGAATTGCACGAAAGTTACCGTGCGATGGCCATTGCCAACGGCGTGCCCGAGGACGATCCTGCATTGGCACGCTGTCGCGATAGCTAATCGTGGGGCAGCATTAAGAAAATTCACCAATCAGTCGCTTAACATTTAATCAAGGAAAATCCATGAATAAAACCCCTTTCTTTAATAACGTGACAAAGGCTGCATTAATTGTCGCTTTTTTCGTATTTATATTCCTTTTTTTTGCTTTTGGTTACGAAAACAGAGATTTTTTATCTCAGATTGGATTCTGGGCTTCTGCTGCAGTCGGGATCGCCACGTCAATACTATTTACTTCGGTTTGGCTCACAAGAAAACAGATTACAGCAGAACAAGTTGAAAAAAGTGAAAAGATGAGAAAAATACAAAAATCTATGTACGCAACAGCTTGCCTCTTTTTTGCCCTTCATTGTTTTATTATGTTATCTATTTTTAATTTTCCTCATTCTTATAACAGTTATCAAAATGCTATTACTTATGTGATAATTCTCTCATTCGCCATCCAATTGGCCACTCTAGCGATAGAAGCCATTTTTCATTCTGATCGGTGCTACTGATCGGTGCTATGATCCGCCGAAGTACGATATTACCAATTCGATCCAAGTCTGGGTCGAAGGTCGGAAGCTGCACGCTTTTCCCAACAACCAATTGGTCGTCCAAGAAGTTTGCGGACGCGCTGGAAAAACAGTTTGTCGGCGCGTGACCATCAAGCACATTGAGGCGCAGGCACTTTCTCGCGCAGCAGAAAAAGTAGCAGCAGCACAAAATTCTCGCTCATAAAACATTTCATTACTCATTATCAAAAAAATATGGGAAAGTTACCGTGCAATGGCAATTGCCAATGGCATCCCCGAGGACGATCCAGCACTGGCCCGCTGCCGGGATGCCTAGATGCTAGACCACCAAAAACTATTTGATTGGCTGGCCCCGCTCGATCAGCTGGCGTTGGAGTGCGATGGGCTAACTCGCGTGGTATCGGCATTGCTCACCCGTGAAGGCGTTGAGCATCAGATGCACCAAGGGGTTGCCAACAGTTAACAAAAATATAGACAAATGAGGACTTTCATGTTAAATT
>CAYMAC010000034.1:0-22208 GCA_964388325.1 uncultured Simplicispira sp.
CCCACTAACCCGCTTTTTTCCTTATCTTTCTGTCCGAAAAAACTTGACCATGACAGCGGGCTTTTCGCGCGACATTGGTTTGATACAAAAACGCATGGCTACAGCCCTAGAAGGTGCGCTCAATGGCTCGCTCAATGAGTTGCAGCTTTACCGTATGCACACGGCCATCGTCAATGATTTGGATTTTTTGCGCCAGCAAGTTAAACAGCTCAGTAGTTCAGCGCTGGTGCTCGATGCCAACCACGGCAGCGCCAAAGGTTTGCAACAAGAGCTAGAGTCTTATCGGCGCTTTGTGGTCATGTCCACTGATGTCTTAGCGGTAGACCCTACGGTGGCGCGCGATATCCTCAACCAAGGGCGGCAGCATTTTCGCGATTTCTCTATTTTTTCCAGCCGCATTGGCGTGTTGTTGGCCGAGCGCGCCCAACAGCGTAACGCGGCCCAAGTGCAAACCTTTATCCAATTGGCCGAGCGGGTTTTGTGGTTGGGCATTGCCACTTTGCTGCTGTTATTGGGCGTATCCTACTGGTTGGCCCGGCGTGCTGGCAACTCTATGCTCGATATTGCCGATGCCCTGCACGCCTTGGCCAATAACCCCAGCCAAGATTTACCGCTACCGCGCTTGCAGGCGCTACACACGCAACAATCGGGCGAATTAGGGCGTCTGGCCGGTGCCGTGCTGGCGTTTCGCAATGCCCTACAACGCCAGCGCCAAGCCGAACAACAAGCGCATCAACTGGCTTTTTACGACACCCTTACCCAACTGCCCAACCGCCGTATGCTGCTAGAGCGGCTCAAGCTGGCTTTGGATGGTTGTGCGCGCAGCGACCAACGCGGCGCGGTGGTGCTGTTAGATTTGGATGGCTTCAAACGTATCAACGATGCCCGAGGCCACAGCGTTGGCGACCGACTGCTGCAACAGGTAGGCCAACGTTTGGCGCAAACCGTGCGCGCCAACGACACCGTAGCGCGCCTCGATGGCGATAAATTTGGGTTTGTGTTTGCTGCCCTGAGCCAGCAGCCCCAACAGGCCGCCAGCGAGGCCGAGCAGGTGGTGCTGGAGTGTATCCAATGCCTGGCCCAGCCGATGCAATTAGAAGGGCAAACCTACTTTGTTACGGCCAGCATCGGCATCACCTTGTTTGATGCCCAGCGCCAAACCTTGGATGAGCTGCTCAAGCAGGCCGAGTCAGCCATGTACCGTGCCAAAAACGAAGGGCGCAACACCTACCGTTTTTACGACCCGCAAATTCAAGCCCATTTTGAAGCCAAAGTCAGCCTAGAGGCTGATTTACGCCTTGCCGTAGAAAAGCAGCAGCTGTGCCTGTTCTACCAATTGCAGGTGGATGAACAAGACAAGGTACAGGGGCTAGAAGCCTTGGTGCGCTGGATTCACCCAGAAAAAGGCATGGTTTCGCCCGCGCAGTTTATTCCGCTGGCCGAAGAATCTGACCTGATTTTGCCGATTGGCCATTGGGTGCTAGAGACCGCTTGCCGCCAGCTCAGGGCATGGGCCAGCCAGCCCGAACGCGCCCACCTGAGCATTGCCGTCAACGTCAGTGCCCGACAATTTCGCCAAGATAATTTTGTGCAACAGGTGCAGACTGTATTGGCTGAAACCGGCGCGCCGCCGCAAACCCTGAAACTAGAACTGACCGAGAGCTTGGTGCTAGAAAATGTTGAAGCCACGATTGCCAAAATGCTCACCTTGCGCGCTTTGGGGGTCCGCTTCTCGATGGATGACTTTGGCACCGGCTACTCGTCTTTGCAGTACCTCAAGCGCTTGCCACTAGACCAGCTCAAAATTGAGCAATCGTTTGTGCGCGACATCACCACCGACCCTGACGACGCCGTGATTGTGCAAACCATCATTGCGATGGGGCGCGCCCTGCGCCTTGAAGTCATTGCCGAAGGTGTAGAAACACGCGAGCAGCAAGCCTTTTTGCACGCCCAAGGTTGCTTGGCCTACCAAGGCTATTTGTTTAGCAAGCCTATGCCGATGGAGCAACTGGAACCGCGCTTGCCCGCGGCGAATGAACACTAAGATGGTGGCGGACGACCACTGTTCTCTGTGGCAAAAATATCCCAAGTGGCCATAAACAGTGCGGCAATCACTGGGCCAATCACAAAGCCATTGATGCCCAGCAAAGACATGCCGCCCAAGGTAGAAATCAGCACCACATAGTCGGGCATTTTGGTGTCTTTGCCCACCAAGATGGGGCGCAGCACGTTGTCCACCAAGCCAATCACCCCCACCCCAAAGGCCGTCAAAATGATGGCCTGCCCGGTGGCCCCAGTGGCAAAAAAATAAAGAGCCACTGGCCCCCAAATCAGCCCGGCCCCCACCGCAGGCAGCAAAGACAAAAAGGCCATCAGCACACCCCAGAACACCGCCCCTTGGATGCCCAACACGCCAAAAATAAAGCCCCCTAACATCCCTTGCGATGCCGCTACCAGCACATTGCCCTTAACAGTGGCCCGAATGACGGTGGTAAATTTAAGCACCAAATGGTGTTTGTGTGGCCCATTCAGCGGCACGGCATCGCGCATCCGTGCCACCAAGGCGGCCCCATCGCGCAGCAAAAAAAACAGCAGATAGAGCATGATGCCCAAGCTGATGAGAAACTGAAAAGTGTTTTGGCCAATATTGAGGGCGCGCGTAGCAATCAGTTGGCTGGCTTGCACCGCCACGGTAGATAGCTTTTCTTGCACCGCCTCCATGCTGGTCAGTTCAAAGCGCGCCAACAACTGCACGGCCCAATCGGGCAAAGCAGCAATGATTTGCTGAAAATACAGTCCCAAATTGAGTTGACCGGAACGCAAACGCTCGTAAATATGCGAAGCCTCTTGCACCAACGATAGGCCCAGCAGCGTCATGGGCACCACGACCACCACCAAACACATGCCGACCATCAGCAGCGCCGCCAAATTGGGGTGCTTGGGCAGGCGCTGCAACAAGCGTCGGTGCAGCGGCGCAAACAAAATAGCCAGCACCACCCCCCAAAACACCGCATCGTAAAACGGCCAGAGCACCGCCGCAAAGGCCAGCGAAGTGCAAATGAGCAAGAACAGAAAAGTTTTATGCTGTAGCGAAGAGGAATTCATGGGGCAAATCCAATCAAGTTCCCCAATGTACGCGACAAGGGAAACTCCTAGCGCGCAAAGAGGGGTTTTCGGTGGCACAATCTAGCCCGAACAGGCCCTTCCCAGCCACAGTCGCATCCGCCAATCGGTACAGCCGTGTCGCGGAAGGTTTCTTAAACCAGCTAATGCTTTCTCTAGGAAAGCTGAGGTCAGCGGAAAATATGAGCGATAAGACATCCGTCTACCAAGCCTACCAAGGCAACACCTATCTTTTCGGCGGCAATGCCCCCTATGTCGAAGAGATGTATGAAAATTATTTGGCCAATCCGGGCAGCGTGCCCGATACGTGGCGCGATTACTTCGACGCGCTGCAACATGTGCCCGCCGTAGATGGCTCCAACGCCAAAGACGTGCCCCACCTGCCGGTCATCAATGCCTTTGCCGAGCGTGCCAAACAAGGCGGCACCAAGGTCGTGCAAGCCAGCGGCGCTGATTCCGATTTGGGCCGCAAGCGCGTTTTTACCCAGCAACTTATTGCCGCTTACCGCAATGTGGGCCAGCGCTGGGCCGACCTGGACCCGCTCAAGCGCACCGAGCGCCCCGCCATCCCTGAGCTAGAGCCATCCTTCTACGGCTTCAGTGATGCCGACCAAGAAACCGTGTTCAACACCAGCAACACCTTCTTTGGCAAAGAATCGATGCCGCTGCGCGAACTTATCAATGCGCTGCGCCAAACCTACTGCGGCACCATTGGTGCCGAGTTCATGCACACCACCGACCAGAACCAAAAACGCTGGTGGCAGCAAAAACTCGAAAGCATCCGTAGCACGCCGCAATTTAACGCCGAGAAGAAAAAGCACATTCTTGACCGCCTGACTGCTGCCGAAGGCTTAGAGCGCTACCTGCACACCAAGTATGTCGGTCAAAAGCGTTTCTCCTTAGAAGGCGGCGAGAGCTTCATCGCCGCGATGGACGAGCTAATTCAGCAAGCCGGTGCCAAGGGCGTGCAAGAAATCGTTATCGGTATGGCCCACCGTGGCCGCCTTAACGTTTTGGTCAACACCTTGGGCAAGTTGCCTAAGGATTTGTTTGCCGAATTCGACCACACCGCCCCTGAAGACCTGCCCGCCGGTGACGTCAAATACCACCAGGGTTTTAGCTCCGACGTAGCCACCGCAGGCGGCCCGGTGCATTTGTCGCTGGCCTTTAACCCCTCGCACTTGGAAATCGTCAACCCCGTGGTGGAAGGTTCAGTGCGCGCCCGTATGGACCGCCGTGGTGACCCCAAGGGCAGCCAAGTGCTGCCCGTGCTGGTTCACGGCGATGCCGCTTTTGGCGGCCAAGGTGTCAACCAAGAAACGCTGGCCCTGTCCGAAACCCGTGGTTACAGCACTGGCGGCACGGTTCACCTGATTATCAACAATCAAATCGGCTTTACCACCTCAGACCCGCGCGATATGCGCTCGACGCTGTACTGCACCGACATCGTGAAGATGATTGAGTCGCCTGTACTGCACGTCAATGGCGATGACCCCGAAGCGGTGGTGCTGGCGGTGCAATTGGCGCTAGAGTTCCGTATGGAATTCCGCAAAGACATCGTTGTCGATATTATTTGCTTCCGCAAACTGGGCCACAACGAGCAAGACACCCCCGCGCTCACCCAGCCCCTGATGTATAAAAAAATTGCCCAGCACCCCGGCACGCGCAAGCTGTACGCCGACAAGCTGGCCACGCAAGGCTTGGGCGAAACGCTGGGCGACGACATGGTCAAAGCCTACCGCGCCGCCATGGACGCAGGCAAGCACACCGTTGACCCGGTACTGACTAACTTCAAGAGCAAGTATTCCATCGATTGGTCACCGTTTGTCGGCAAAAAGTGGACGGACGCTGGCGAAACCGGCATCCCCCTGACCGAGTGGAAGCGCTTGTCTGAAAAGCTCACCACCCTGCCTGCCACCATCACCCCACATCCGCTGGTCAAAAAAGTCTATGACGACCGCGCCGCAATGGGCCGGGGCGAAATCAATGTGGACTGGGGCATGGGCGAGCACATGGCGTTTGCCTCTTTGGTGGCCAGCGGCTACCCCGTACGCCTGTCGGGCGAAGACTGTGGCCGTGGCACCTTCACGCACCGCCACGCTGTCATTCACGACCAAAACCGCGAAAAGTGGGATACCGGCACCTATGTGCCCCTGCAAAACGTGGCCGAAAACCAAGCCCCGTTCGTCGTCATTGACTCCATCCTGTCTGAAGAGGCAGTGATGGGCTTTGAATACGGCTACGCCGGTTCTGACCCTAGTTCTTTGGTCATCTGGGAAGGCCAATTTGGCGATTTTGCCAACGGTGCCCAAGTGGTGATTGACCAGTTCATTGCCTCTGGTGAAGTGAAATGGGGCCGTGCCAATGGCCTGACCTTGATGCTGCCCCACGGCTACGAAGGCCAAGGCCCTGAGCACAGCTCGGCCCGTGTTGAGCGTTTCTTGCAATTGGCTGCTGATACCAATATGCAGCTGGTGCAGCCCACCACGGCCAGCCAGATTTTCCATGTGCTGCGCCGCCAAATGGTGCGTGATTTGCGTAAGCCCTTGGTCATTTTCACGCCCAAGTCGCTGCTGCGTAACAAGGATGCCACCTCGCCACTGTCCGAGTTCACCTCGGGTATCTTCCAAACCGTGATTGGTGAGCAAGACGATGCTATCAGCAAGAAGGCCGACAAAATCAAGCGCGTGGTGGCTTGTTCCGGCAAGGTGTATTACGACTTGGTGAAAAAGCGCACCGAGAAGGAAATCACCGATACGGCCATCATCCGCGTTGAGCAGCTCTATCCGTTCCCGCACAAAGCCTTTGCTGCCGAACTGAAAAAGTACCCCAACGCCACCGATATCGTCTGGTGCCAAGATGAACCACAAAACCAAGGCGCTTGGTTCTTCATCCAGCACAACATCCACGAAAACATGCTCGATGGGCAAAAGCTGGGCTACTCCGGTCGCGCTGCCTCGGCATCGCCTGCCGTGGGTTACTCGCACCTGCACCAAGAACAGCAAAAGGCGCTAGTCGAAGGCGCATTTGCCAAGCTCAAGGGTTTTGTCCTGCCCAAGTAAGGTCAGCAACCCGAATTCAGAACAAAACCCTTTACCGAAAGAATTGAAATGGCAATCGTAGAAGTTAAAGTTCCGCAGCTGTCCGAATCCGTGGCCGAAGCCACCATGCTGACGTGGAAGAAAAAGGCCGGTGAGGCCGTGGCTATCGATGAAATTCTGATTGAAATCGAGACCGACAAGGTAGTTTTGGAAGTGCCCGCTCCTGCTGCTGGCGTACTGGCCGAAATCATCCAAGGCGACGGTGCCACCGTTACTGCCGAGCAACTCATCGCCAAGATTGACACCGAAGGCAAAGCCGGTGCTGCCGCTCCTGCTGCTGCACCAGCCGCCGCCGCTGCTGCCCCTGTGGCTGCTCCTGCTGCCGCCAACAAGGGCGATGTAGCCATGCCTGCTGCTGCCAAGCTGCTGGCCGACAACAACCTCTCGGTCTCTGCCGTAGCTGGCACGGGCAAAGATGGCCGCGTCACCAAGGGCGACGTGCTGGCCGCTGTGGCCGGTGGTGTGCAATCCACTGCTGCCGTCATCCCCACTGGCGTACCTACCAAGGCCCTGCCCCAAGTGGCCGCACCTTCGTCCAAACTAGAACTGGGTGACCGCCCTGAGCAGCGCGTGCCCATGAGCCGCCTGCGCGCCCGTGTGGCCGAGCGTCTGTTGCAATCGCAGTCCACCAACGCCATCCTGACCACGTTCAATGAAGTGAACATGGCCCCGGTAATGGAGATGCGTAAGAAGTTCCAAGACGCCTTCAGCAAAGAACACGGCGTCAAAATCGGCTTCATGAGCTTCTTTGTTAAGGCAGCGGTTCATGCGCTCAAGAAGTTCCCGGTGCTGAACGCCTCGGTCGATGGCAACGACATCGTTTACCACGGTTACTTCGACATCGGTATCGCTGTGGGTTCGCCCCGTGGCTTGGTGGTACCCATTTTGCGTAACGCCGACCAAATGAGCTTTGCCGACATCGAAAAGAAAATCGCTGAATTTGGCAAGAAGGCGCAAGAAGGCAAGCTGGGCATGGAAGAAATGACCGGCGGTACCTTCTCTATCTCCAATGGCGGTACCTTCGGCTCCATGCTGTCCACCCCCATCATCAACCCACCGCAATCGGCCATTTTGGGCGTTCACGCTACCAAAGACCGCGCTGTGGTCGAAAACGGCCAAATCGTTATTCGCCCGATGAACTACTTGGCCATGTCTTATGACCACCGCATCATTGACGGTCGTGAGGCCGTGCTGGGCTTGGTAGCGATGAAGGAAGCGCTGGAAGACCCTTCGCGCCTGCTGTTTGACATCTAAACCCTGACCGATTAGCCCACCCATGTGGCCCAGCTTGCGCTGGCGCCCATCGGTGGGTTTTTTTGAACCGATAAAGAAAGATTTTTATGAGCAAAGCATTTGATGTGGTGGTGATTGGCGCTGGCCCCGGTGGTTACATTGCCGCGATTCGTGCCGCCCAACTGGGTTTTAACGTCGCCTGTATCGACGAATGGAAGAACGACAAGGGCGGCCCCGCACCCGGCGGCACTTGCACCAACGTCGGCTGTATCCCCTCCAAGGCGCTGCTGCAATCGTCCGAACACTTTGACCACGCCAACCACCATTTTGCCGAGCATGGCATTAGCGCCAAAGACGTGAAGATGGACGTGGCCAAGATGATTGCCCGCAAGGACAACGTCGTCAAGCAAAACAACGACGGCATCTTGTACCTGTTCAAGAAGAACAAGGTCAGCTTCTTCCACGGTCGTGGCTCTTTTGCCAAGGCAGTCGAAGGCGGCTATGAAGTGCAAGTGGCTGGTGACAAGCCCGAAACCTTGGTGGCCAAGCAAGTCATCATCGCCACCGGCTCCAACGCCCGCGCCTTGCCCGGTACACCGTTTGACGAAGAAAACGTGCTGTCCAACGATGGCGCACTACGCATTGGCGCTGTGCCCAAAAAGCTGGCCCTGATTGGCTCGGGCGTGATTGGTCTGGAAATGGGTTCTGTCTGGCGTCGTCTGGGTGCCGACGTGACCATTTTGGAAGGTCTGCCCACCTTCTTGGGTGCCGTGGACGAACAAATCGCCAAAGAAGCCAAAAAAGCCTTCGACAAGCAAGGCTTGAAGATTGAGCTGGGCGTGAAAGTGGGCGACATTAAAACTGGCAAAAAAGGCGTGTCTATCGCCTACACCAATGCCAAGGGCGAAGCCCAAACGCTGGATGCCGACAAACTCATCGTATCCATTGGCCGCGTGCCCAACACCAACGGCCTCAATGCCGAAGCTGTGGGCCTGCAACTGGACGAGCGTGGCGCGATTGTGGTCGATGGCGACTGCAAGACCAACCTGCCCGGCGTTTGGGCGGTGGGTGACGTGGTGCGTGGCCCGATGCTGGCACACAAGGCCGAAGAAGAAGGCGTGGCCGTGGCCGAGCGCATTGCTGGCCAACACGGCCATGTGAACTTCAACACCATTCCTTGGGTGATTTACACCAGCCCCGAAATTGCATGGGTGGGCCGCACCGAGCAGCAGCTCAAGGCCGACGGCGTGAAATACAAGGCCGGCACCTTCCCGTTCTTGGCCAATGGCCGCGCCCGTGCTTTGGGTGACACCACTGGCATGGTCAAGTTCTTGGCCGATGCCACCACCGACGAAATTTTGGGCGTACATATCGTTGGCCCCATGGCATCCGAGCTGATTTCTGAAGCCGTGGTAGCCATGGAATTTAAGGCCAGCGCCGAAGACATCGCCCGCATCTGCCATGCCCACCCTTCTTTGAGTGAGGCTACCAAAGAAGCGGCCTTGGCTGTGGACAAGCGCACGCTAAACTTCTAAACCGTTTCCAACGGTTTTCACCCGCAGTATTGCGGTGATTTATAACTCTGGTGTCTGCACGTCGGGCACCAGAGATTTTCTTTTTATAGAGCAAGGGGGCTGATTTTGTCCGTTTCCGTTCTTCAGGCCTATGAGGCCGAACTGGTAGCCAAGGGCTTTCAGAGTGACCCCGCCCAGCTGCGTGCCGTGCAAGCTTTAGAGCGCTGCGCCCAAGAGTGGGCGGTATATAAATCACGCCGCTCCAATGCACTGAAAAAATTGATTAACCGCCCCGACATCCCTAAAGGGGTGTATATGTTCGGTGGTGTTGGTCGTGGCAAGAGCTTTCTGATGGATTGCTTTTTTAATGCCGTACCCCTCAAGCGCAAAGTGCGCCTGCATTTTCATGAGTTTATGCGCGAGGTACACCGTGAGCTGGCGGTGCTGCAAGGCACACAAAACCCATTAGATGTGCTGGGTGCGCGTATCTCTAAGCGCTACAAACTAATTTGTTTTGATGAGTTCCATGTAGCGGATATTACCGACGCCATGATTTTGCACCGCCTGCTGGTGGCGTTGTTTGAGAATGGTGTCGGCTTTGTCACCACCTCCAATTTTGAGCCGGATGGTCTTTACCCTAATGGCCTGCACCGCGACCGTATTTTGCCCGCCATCGCGCTACTTAACCAGCGCATGGAAGTGATTAACGTGGACAACGGCACCGACTACCGCCGCCGCACGTTAGAGAATGCCAAGCTCTACCACTGCCCCTTGGGGGAGCAAGCCGATGCTGAGATGACAAAAATGTTTGACCAGCTGGCTGAAATCCACGACGAAGAACCGGTATTGCATATCGAAGCGCGCGAAATTCGCGCCCGGCGTAAAGCCGGTGGCGTGGTGTGGTTGGATTTTCGGGAGCTGTGTGGTGGCCCGCGCTCGCAAAACGACTATTTAGAAATTGCCAACCAATTTCATACCGTGTTGCTGTCCAATGTGCCGCATCTGCCGGTCAGCATGGCATCCCCAGCGCGGCGCTTTACGTGGCTGGTGGATGTGCTGTATGACCGGCGCGTGAAACTGGTGATTTCTGCCGCTGTGGCGCCCGAGGAGCTTTATACCGAAGGGCCACTGGCACACGAATTTCCGCGCACCGTGTCACGGCTCAATGAGATGCAGTCTAAAGAGTTTCTGGCGCTGGAGCGCCGCTTGGTGGATACTGGGTTGACCTGATGCTGATGCCTCGCGCCTAGTTTTGAGCTGCTTTGAGCAGCTCTGCTTGTGCATCGGCATCGCTGGTGCTGGGCAGGTCTGGTGCTGGCTCTATCGACGGTGTGGCAGGAGTGGCCGACGGGGCGCTTTCACTGCTGGGGTTTTCATCGGCAAAGGGGTCTGCACCAAACGGGGTGGCATCGGGCATATCGGCTTCCATTTGTTGCTGAATTTTGTCCATGTCATACACCTCGGCCTTGTCCAAATTGCCCGACACAATGCCGGGGAAGGCAATAATCAAGCCCACCATAATGATTTGAATTAGCACAAATGGCACGGCCCCCCAGTAAATTTGCATGGTGGTTACCGGCTGCACCAATTGCTTGGTCACCTTGTCGGTGTAAGCCCTGCTGGGGGCGACGCTACGCAAAAAGAACAACGCAAAACCAAATGGTGGGTGCATAAACGAAGTTTGCATATTCACCGCCAGCAGCACGCCAAACCAAATGAGGTCAATGCCCAGTTTATCGGCCACCGGAGCCAGCAGCGGTACCACAATAAACGATAGCTCAAAAAAGTCTAAGAAAAACGCCAAGAAGAAAATCATGACGTTGACCAAAATCAGAAAGCCGGTTTGGCCGCCGGGCAAGCTGCTGAGTAGGTGTTCAACCCACAAAGGGCCATCTAATCCCTGAAACACCAAGCCAAAGATGGTAGAGCCAATCAAAATAAACACCACAAAGCACGATAGCTTGGTGGTGGTGTTGAGCGCCTGCTGGAGCAACGACATATTCAGACGGCCACGCGCCGTAGCCATCGCAAAAGCCCCCAGCGCGCCCATGGCACCGCCTTCGGTAGGGGTGGCTACACCTAAAAAGATAGTGCCCAATACCAAGAAAATCAGCAGCAGCGGCGGAATGAGCACAAAAGTGACACTCTCGGCCATGCGCGACAGCAGGCCCAAGCGCAATAGCTTATTGATACTGGCAACGATAAACGCCAAGGCGACACTAGCGCACATCGAGACCACAATCGTCTCGTCTAGTGCCACGCGCTCTACGGCCTCGCCCTTCCACCAAGAATGCACGGCCACCATATTCTCTGCCAAATACAGCCCCACTACCGTACACAGTCCCGCCAGTACCACCAACGAGGGCAGGCCAGTTTTGCCGCTGTCTTCGCGGATGGTACGCGCTTCTGGCGGCAAGGCGGGTACCCATGCTGGCTTAAAGACGGCCAAAAGCACCACAAACAGGGCATACAGGCCCATGAGCATAAAACCGGGCAAAAAAGCGCCCTTGTACATATCGCCCACACTGCGCCCCAATTGGTCGGCCAAAATAATCAGCACCAACGATGGCGGAATGATTTGCGCCAACGTGCCCGAGGCAGCAATCACTCCGGTGGCAATGCGCCGGTCGTAGCCGTAGCGCAACATAATCGGCAAAGAAATCAGGCCCATCGAAATCACCGAGGCCGCTACCACGCCCGTAGTGGCGGCCAGCAGCGCACCCACAAAAATCACCGCAAAGGCCAGTCCGCCGCGAATCGGGCCAAACAACTGGCCGATGGTATCGAGCAGGTCTTCGGCCATGCCGCTGCGCTCCAAAATCAGGCCCATCAGCGTGAAGAAGGGAATGGCCAGCAGGGTTTCGTTCTGCATGATGCCAAAAATTCGCAAGGGCAGCGCTTGCAACAGGGCTTCGGGCAACAAGCCCAATTCAATGCCAATAAAGCCAAAGAATAGTCCGCAAGCGCCCAGACTAAAAGCCACTGGAAAGCCCAGCAGCAAAAAGACAATGAGACCGCCAAACATAATCGGCGCGATGTTGTGGGTGATGAATTCCATGATGGGGGCGCTCAGTGGGTCTGTCCGGGCTGCAAGGGCTGTGCCTCGGCTTGGCGGCGAATAGTCTCGGCCAGTTCTTCTTCAGGCGTTTTGTCTATTCTTTTGACAGTCGGGTCATCGATTAAGCCGTGCAAAAAGGCCAAGCGCTTGATGAGCTCTGACCAGCCCTGCAACAACAGCAAAACAAAACCCGCCGGAATCATGGCGTACACCGGCCAGCGTACCAGCCCGCCTGCATTGCCCGACATTTCATTGGAGTGGTAGCCTTGCAAAAAGAAGGGTACACCGTACCAAAGCACCACCAAACACACGGGTGTCAGGAAAAAGGCAAAGCCCAAAATGTCAATCCAAATTTGCGCTCGCTTAGACAGGCGACTAGAGACCACATCTACCTTCACATGCTCGCCTTGCAGCAAGGTATAGCCTGCCGCCAGCATGAAAGCGGCGGCAAACAGATACCATTGCACCTCTAAAAGACCGTTAGAACTGTAGTTAAATACCTTGCGTACGATGGCATTGGCACCGCTGATGACGGTAGAGGCCAAAATCAGCCACAAGACATATTTGCCGATTTGGTGGTTGAGCCAATCGATGCCCTTGGACAATCTGAGTAAAGCGTGCATGTAGTTGTCTCCAAGAAAACGCCAAAGGCCCGCAGGGGTACTGCGGGCCTGTGCAGGAAGATGCGCTGTGTGAGCGCCAGTGCCACATTTTAATAAGACACTGCGCCAACTGTGCTGGCGTTGTTGTATGGTCACCATAGCGACACAAGGGTAATCCATAATGACCCCGGCCCACCTACCCCACTGCACAGGATTTTTATGCACAACCTTCTTCATGCTTCTGCGGCGGCTTCAGCGCCCTCGCTGATTTTGACCGAAGTCAATGCCGACATTGGCACCATCACCCTACACCACGAGGCCAAACGCAACGCCTTGTCCGAGCTGATGGTGCAGGAGATGATTCAGGCATTTGAACAGTTCAAGCAAGCGGGCGTGCGCGTGGCTATTTTGCGCGCCGCACCGGGCATCAAAGTATGGTCAGCAGGCCATGATGTGACTGAATTGCCCGCTGGCGGCCATGACCCTTTAAGCTGGCAAGATTCATTACGCACTTTGATTCGCGCGGTGGAGTTGTTTCCCGGCCCCGTGATTGCGCTGATTGAAGGTGGCGTGTGGGGTGGCGCTTGCGAGTTGGTGTTTGCCTGCGATATGGTGGTGGCCACCCCCGAAGCCAGTTTTGCGGCTACGCCGGCCAAGTTGGGCGTGCCTTACAACGTTACCGGGTTGCTTACTTTTCTGAACGTAGCGCCGCCGCACATCGCCAAAGAAATGCTGTTTACGGGCCGCCCCATGACGGCAGCGCGCCTAGAGCGCCAAGGGGTGATTAATGCAGTGGTGCCCGCAGAACACATTAGCGCCCATGTATTTGAGATGGCGCGCACCATTGCCCACAATGCCCCGCTGGCCGTGGGCGTGATGAAAGAGCAATTGCGTATTTTGGCCAGCGCCAATGCAGTGTCGCCTGCCGATTTTGAGCGCATCCAAAGCCTGCGCCGGGTGGTTTATAACAGCCACGACTATGCCGAAGGCATCCAAGCGTTTAAAGAAAAGCGCCTGCCACACTACCACGGCGATTAAGCCAGCACAGCATTGCGCCTCTTCAGCAGCCGCCTGCGGGTTCACCCGGAGGCGGTTTTTTTCATCGCAGTGTAAAAAAAGGTTTCGATGATGAGTCCTTATTTTGTGTCACAGAGGATTCATCATGCAGCGTTCCATTTTGGAAAAAGTTCTGCGCTTTGCTTACAGCGCCAAGCCCAAGGTCATCATCTGTTTAGGGTTTTTGCTGGTGGCCCTGCTGGTGTACCAAGGGGAATTAGGAGGAGGCAGTTATGCACGCTAACATCCACCCAGAGCAGCTACTGCACTGGAGCCCAGCCCTGAGTGTGGGCAATGCCGATTTGGATGCCCAACACATCATCTTGCTAGAAATTGGCCGCGATTTGCTAGAGCTATTGCACGAGGGCCGGGCCTCGCAGCAGCACCTGTGGTCTTTGTTGAATGATTTTTTGGTCATCTCTAGCCACCACGATGCCCTAGAAGAAAGTATCTTGGCCGATAACCACTGCCCCAGCCTGCCAGAGCACCGCGCCGCCCACACCCGCGCCCGCGAGCATATCCAAACGGCCTTGCTAGAAGCGCAGGCGCATTGCCTCCATCAGGAGCATCTGCGCCACGCCCTGATGGATTGGATGAACCACCACCTCAGTGAGATGGATTTAAAGGTAAAACAGTTTTTGCGCTACCACCCACAGCGTTCACGCCCGCCAGAGGCTGCATTAGCCAACGATATGGCACTCTCGGCGTAGCAGCGCCAGCGCTTCTTGGCGCTGGCCGTGGTGGTCGCCACACAGGGTACGGCGTGACTCTTGCACAAAACTGTGCCACAGAGCGCAATAGGTTTCTTGGTGTGCTGCCGGGGCGTGTTGGCGAATAAAGTCGGTGGCCTGCTCGGGCTGCAAACCGCGTTGCTGAATAGAGCGCAACAGGGCTAGCGCCGCTTTTTCGCCCAGCGCGGTTTTGTCTGCCGGTACATAGCGTTTGGGTGCCCCCACCGATAGGTACAAAAACAGCGTGAGCAGTGCGTGTTCGTCTTGCTGGCCTTGCGTGACACGTTGCCAAGTTTTGCTGCCGCTGTTGGGTGCTATTTCTGGGGGGTGGTCGTGGCTAAACTCGTCAAGGCTGTGGTGGTAATGCTCAATTTCGGCCAGCGGGTCTTCTAGCCAAAAATAATGGCCGCTAAAGGCCGGGCTACGCAACAAGGCGCGCAGGTTTTGGCTGGAGTCACGCAGGCGTGGCAGGTCGGCCAACACACTGGCGCGCACGCGCTCTACGGCGCTGTGCAGTTCTGTGGGCAACTGCGCTGGCAATGGCAGGGGGATGGAGCCAGTTTTTTTGCGTAACGTGGTGATGAGGGCTTCAAAGGCGATGCTATCGGGCCATTGCTGCACCTTGGGCGCCAAACTGTGCAACAGCAGCGCAGTGCGAATCACGGCCTCGGCATCGGTGCCCGCTTCTTCCAAATCATCAGCCTGCAAATCAAAACGTGCTGCCAGCCACAGGGCAGCATCAATCAATTGGCTGATGGGCTGGCGCACGGCCAGTTCGGCTTGGTACTGGGCATAGCTTTGCAGGCTCCATTTGGCCAGTTGTGGTATCTGGGCCTCGGTAAAGCCCTCGCGGTCGTGCATGGCAAAGTGGGTGTTTTGTGGCATGGCAATGAGCTTTTTGAGCATCTCTGAGCCACCCTTGGAGCGCGACAGCAGGCTGTGGTCGCGCAGTGCTTGGGCGGCCAAATGTACATCACCAGCGCAGCTTTCTTGCAAATACAAGCTCACCAAATTGACGATGCGCGCCCGTGCCTGTTCTAAATCCGGGCGCAGGTTCTCGTTGCCAAAGTAGCGCGCAATCTGCACCATGCCCTTGGGCGCTTCGGTGCAGATGGCATCGAGTTTCGCGGCACTCAGCAGGCCGTGCTGCACACCATAGGCCAGCGCTTTTTCAAAAAATGGGCGCGCATCGTGCAGCGATAGCGCGGAGGCGGTAGGGGGCGTAGGGGCCGAAGCGGACATAGGCATTGCGGCTTTCAAATGGCCGATTCTTCGTCCGGGTCACGGGCCACGGGGGTGGCTTTGCCTCGGTCGGTGTCGCGGGTTTCAAACTTGCCGTCGTCTTCTTCTAGTTCTTCTTCGTCGCCCAAGCCCAAATCGTGGGCGCGGGCTTTGGCACGCAGCACTAGCAGCATTTCAATAAACAAATCGCGGCATTCGTAGCGCAACAGCCAAGCCAGCTCCATCCAGTCGCTATCGGCCACTTCTTCTTGCGTAATATGTGCGCGTACATAGGCCGAGGCGCGCAGTTCGTCGTCACTGAGCAGCTCGCCGTCGTCTTCGTTGGTGTCAAAGTGGCCGGTGCGGGCAAAGGCTTCAATGCGGCTCCACTTTTCGGCAAAGTAGTTGGCCAAGGCTTCGCTGCCGCCTTCTAAATCGCCAATGGCTTCCAAAAATGCCAACGGGTCGGCCCCATCACGGAAAATGATGCCGTTGACCATGCCGCGCAGGTGGGTGTGTGTCAGGTCTTTGTACTGCTTTTCTAGTACCAAGGCGCGGGCAAACTGCTCTGGGGTAATCAGCAGGTTGACCACCGAGTCGCGCGAGGAATCGTATTCGCGAATCACGGCCAGCACGTCTTTGGCCGGCAATTGGGCAATGACTTCCATCAGGGCGTGGTCGCCTTCGGTGTCGGCCAGTTCGGCCAGTGCGTATTCGGCACCAACGATGTCGCCGGAGGCAATCAGGCTTTGGGTTTGTTGGATTAGGGCGAGGTGATTGCTCATGGTAGCTCCTTGGTGCTGCTCAATCTTTGCGGTCAAAGCCCTGCCCAGACAGCCAGTCTTCACTGGCCTCGTCGCGGCTGCGCTCGTCTTGCGGGTCGGTGGTGTCGTCGGCGCTCAGGGGTTGGGCGTGGTCGTCATCGCTGTCCTCGCGGTCTTCGGCGTTGTCGTCGTCTTCATCGACGGCGGCAGGGGCCAAGCCTAGGCGGGGGTGCTGTTGCAGGTACTCTAGGCAAGCGGCCACGGCCAAAAACCAAGCGCCTTGCGGTTCTTGCAGTACGCGCCGCACCAGCGGCTGCGCCCAAGTTTCTAAGGTGATGGTGGGTGCCAATTCTGTCCAGTCGGGCTGGGTGTCTTCATCGGTCAAAAAGCGCTCTAGGGTGCTTGCAGCACTGCCAAAGCGGAAGGCACGGTGAAAAACCACGGCCACCATTTCCGGGCTGAGTTCCATCATCTGCACCAGAAAATCGAGTTCTTTGCGCTTGTCCGCCAAGCGTTTACGCAGTACGTCTTTGCCTTCGGAGTCGCTGGTTAAATCGTCCAATTCGGCTTGGTAAGCAGAGCGCAGGGGATGGAAAAAAGAGGTCAGTCGCATGGATGTTTACAGAAAAATGGGGATTGAAAGCGTAGGCCAGTGGCTTTAGCGCGGCGGCTGAATATCGGCCAGCACCTGCTGAAAATACCCTTGCCAGATGGCTTGGGCGGTTTCTAAGGGGTCATCGAGCAAGTTGCGGCGGCGGTTGTCATCGTAGGCTTGGCGCTGCTCGGGGTCAGACAGCACTTCGTAGGCTTGCTGCACAGCCCGAAAGCGCGCCGCAGCGTCGGGGGCGGGGTTTTTGTCCGGGTGATAAAACGATGCTTTTTGCCGAAAGGCTTTTTTGATGTCGGCCAGCGAGGCATGGCTGCCCAGCCCTAGGGCGGCGTAGTGGTCTGTCGTCATGCGGGGGTTTGGTTGAGAAAAAATTATTCAGCATCCAGCGCAAAACGCGCTTGCAAGGCTTGGGCAAAGGCGGGGCCACCGCTGAGGGTGAACGTCAGGGTGTAGCGGGCTTGGGGGGCGGGCGGCTGTGCCAAGCTGATTTGCCCAACTTCTTCGTCGTAGTGCAAGCGCAAGGCCGGGGCAGCGCCCTCTGGCTGGCTTTGCAGGTCGTAATCCCACAGACCATTTTCATCCAACGGGCCGCGCTGGCCGCAAAATTGCTGCTGCGCCCAGTGCAGCACCAAGGTGATTTCGGCCAGCAGGGCCGGTAGGCGCTGCGCTGTGACCGAGGCCATCGCATCCCAAGTGCCAATGCCTTGGTCGTCTTCGCTGTAGTCAAAATCGAGGTAAGACAAAGTCATGGTGTGCAAGCAGCGGGTGGCGGGGCAAGGATTGTGCGGCAAATGCAAAATAGGCGGCGTGCGGCGGGTTTTCAAGCCGTGGCAAACAAGGAGTGTAGATGGACGATAAAGCCGCAGTGCTGCAAGTGCATGAGATGTGTTTTGGCTACCCCGAGCGCCCATTGTGGGCGCATTGGTCGGCCACAGTGGGGCCGGGGGCTACGCTGGTGTTGGGTGGCGATGGCAGCGGTAAAACCACTCTGCTGCAATTGCTGGCCGGTGATGTGCTGCCTGATTCTGGCACGCTCACGCTGGCCGGTGTGGCGTTGCACGAAGATGCCCCGGCGTACCGCCAGCAGGTGTTCTGGCAAGACCCGCGCTCAGCCGCCCTAGATACTTTGGGTGTGCAGCAGTGGTGGGACAGTCTAGCGGCGCGCTACCCCCGCTGGGATGCACCCGCATTGGCGGCCCATATTGCAGGCTTTGCGCTGCAACCCCACTTGGACAAAGCCTTGTACCAGCTCTCGGCGGGCACCCGGCGCAAGGTGCTGATGGCAGCGGCGTTGGCCTCCGGGGCCACGCTTACTTTGATAGATGAGCCAGTGGCTGGATTAGACCGTGCCTCGGTGCTGTATTTGCAACAGGCGCTGACCGATGCAGCAGCACAGCCCGGTCGTGCCTTGGTCGTGGCCCACTATGCGGCCTTAGATGGCGTGCCTTGGGCGCAAGTCATAGCGCTTTCCGACTAAAACGCATCCCTACACCAGCCCTTTGGTAACAGCACCAGCGGATAATTCGCGCTTTTTTGGCCCCGCTTCTTCGGGCCTGAAGGACAACCGTGGATATCGTTTTGTTGGTCAAGGCCGCCATCATGGGGGTGGTAGAAGGTCTGACCGAGTTTTTGCCCATTTCTTCTACCGGCCATTTGATTTTGGCTGGTGCCTTGCTGGGCATGGATGATGCCAAGGCCAAGGTGTTTGACATTGCCATCCAGACTGGCGCTATCTTTGCTGTGATTTTGGTGTATTGGCAAAAAATCCATTCCACTGTGGTGGCACTGCCTACGCAAGCGCAAGCGCGGCGCTTTGCCCTGAATGTGCTGATTGGCTTTTTGCCTGCGGTAGTGATAGGGCTGCTGCTGGGCAAAGCGATTAAAGCGCATCTGTTTACGCCGGTGGTGGTGGCCAGTGCTTTTATCGTGGGCGGTTTCATCATTTTGTGGGTGGAACGCCGTCCGGCCTCGGCGGTGCGTGTGCATTCGGTAGATGACATGAGTCCACTCGATGCCCTGAAGGTGGGTTTGGTGCAATGCTTGGCCATGATTCCGGGCACCAGCCGCAGTGGGGCCACCATCATTGGTGGCATGTTGCTGGGCCTATCGCGCAAAGCGGCCACAGATTTTTCTTTCTTTTTGGCTATTCCTACGCTGATTGGGGCTGGCGTTTATAGCTTGTACAAAGAACGCGCTTTACTGGCGTGGGCTGATGCGCCCATGTTTGCCGTCGGGCTGGTGTTTTCATTTCTCAGTGCTTGGCTGTGTGTGCGTTGGTTGTTGCGCTACATCAGCACACACAATTTTGTCATTTTTGCCTACTACCGCATTGCCTTTGGTGCGTTGGTGCTACTGACCGCTTGGACAGGCTGGATACAGTGGACTGAATCATAATTGGCCCATGAACACCTCCTCTACCACTGCCGTTTGGTTTCTTGGTTTGTGCGCTGTCGGCATGGCTTGCGCGGCCCCTACTGCTGCGCCCGAGGCCCCTGCTGCCACTAGCACGCCTTTTCAGGGTACGCCCGGACATGCCGGATTTGTTTGGGCGCTGGGTGCCAGCATCGGCAATGGGGCCACCTACCCCGGTAGTGAGCGGCGCGGCACGGGCATGAGTCCAGTCATTGGCTTGGCACTGGGGCGCTATACCCTCAGCACCGGCGGTGGTGGTGCTTTGCTAGACCGCGATTTAGACCGGGCCGATTCTGGCATCAGCGCGCGGCTGGTGGACCAAGGCAAACTACGCCTTAGCACCTCTTTACGCTGGGGTGGCGGGCGCACTGTGGGCGATGAACCCCGTTTGCAAGGTCTGCCCGATGTACGCCGCACCTTGCGCCTGCGCGCGGCGGTTATTTACGATGTAGACGAGCGCTGGTCCTTGCGTAGCTCCCTTAGCCAAGATTTGCTGAGGCGTGGTAGCGGGGCAGTGCTTAACAACACCGCCCGCTACGAGTTAGACTTGGCCCCCGGCACCGAGCTTACTTTGGTGGCCGGGGTGCATCTGGCCAACAGTACCCACATGAACAGCTTTTTTGGTGTACCCGCTGCTTTGTCGGGTGTGACTACGCCATTGCCAGCTTTTCATGCCCGCACCGGTATGCACAGTACGGAACTAGGCATGGACTGGCGACACAATCTACACCACCATTGGGTTTTATTGGGCGGCTGGCGTTATACCCAGCTGCGTGGTGATGCCCGGCGTAGTCCGCTCACGGTCAAGCCCAATAATTACGGTGTCTCCATTGGGCTGGCCTACCGTTACTGATGAACGTTGCTGCGTTATTCCCATTTTTTTCGCAACCGGAGGTCTGCTGATGCAAAGTTCTTTTTATCGTTGGTCTCGTGGGGCCATGACTTGGGTGCTGGTAGCAGCTTTGGCAGCCTGCGGCGGTGATGATGATGCTGATGAGCACCATGATGCAGGGCGCGACGTGCCCGTGGTGCCAGTCAATCCGATAGGAGCGGGCGAGTTCAAGGCAGCCACATCTTTGGCCACCATTCGCACTGCCGACATGGTGCAAGCTCTGCAAGCCGAAGATAGCAAGGTGCAAAATTTGCAGCCGCGCTACGATGTCATGGCTTACCGCCTAGAGTACATGACCACCGATGCCAACGGCCAGCCCATCCATGCCTCGGGCTTGGTCAGTGTGCCGGTGAAAACCTTGGGGGCCGCCAGTCCGGTGCTAAGTTACCAACACGGCACCATTTTTCGTGACATCGAAGCGCCCAGCAACAATGCTGCACCCTCTGAAGTGGCAGTGTTGATAGCCTCTTTGGGCTATATCGTGCTGGCCCCAGATTATGTGGGTTACGGGGTCTCCAAAGGTGCGCCACACCCTTACTTGCAAGCGGCCCCATCGGCAGCGGCTACGGTAGATTTCTTAACGGCTGCCAAAACATGGCGACAACAACAGGGCGTAGCAGACAACGGCCAGCTGTTCCTTACCGGCTACTCTCAAGGCGGCCATGTCACGCTGGCTGCCCATCGGGCCTTGCAAGAGGCCAACTCGCCGCATTTACAAAATCTGCGCCAAGTAGTGGTAGGCGGTGGCCCTTACAACGTGCAAGCCACCATGGATGGTTTGATTGACTTGGTGCGTAATGAGAACAAATTGCTTGGTGCCCTGATACATCCGGGTTTTTTGCATTATTTGGGCAATAGCGCCCAACGGGAGGTGCGCCGCGCGCTGCTCAAGCAGTTGCTGCCCGACGATGCCGATGTGGTAATAGACACCCGGTTTATTGATGTGTTTTTGGCCGATGATGAGCCAGGTTTAGAGCGCCTGAGCAACGTACACCAATGGAAACCCAATCTGCCGGTGCGCTTTTACCACGGACGCGAAGACCGCACCGTGCCCCATGTCAGCTCTGCCACCACCGTGCAAACGATGCAGGCGCGTGGTGCTGGTGATTTGGTCAGCCTGACCGATTGCCCCGCCAGCCCGGCAGGCCACTTGCAATGTGTGCCCACCTTCCTAGAGTTTATGCTCAACACGCTGGCCCCAGAAGCGCAAGGTTTGTAAAGCGTCGCAGCGGCCCCAGTCTGGGGCCGTTTTAGTTTTATAAAGCCTTAGCGCTGATGACAGTGCCGTCGGCATCGGCATAGAGCCAGTCGCCGGGGCGTACCCAAACCCCCTGAATACGCACCGCCACATCACGCAAGCCTTGACCGCGTTTTTCTGTGGGCAGGGGCATATTGGCCAGCGCCCGAATACCCACAGCGCTGGCAGCCAGCTCGGCCACATCGCGCACACAGCCATCGACCAGTACGCCAGCCCAACCATTGCGCGCCGCAGCAGCGGCCAAATTACCGCCCACCAGCGCGCGGCGCAAAGAGCCACCACCATCGACCACCAGCACCCGGCCCTCGCCGGGGCTGTCTAGCGCTGCTTTAACCAAGCTGTTGTCTTCGTGGCACTGCACGGTACTGACTGGGCCACAAAACTGCAACCGGCCCCCAAAGTCTCTAAACACCGGCGGCAGTACGCGAAAGTTACCGCTATCGTCGTTTTTATGGCTATCGCAAAAATCGCAGGTGCTAAAGCGGGTACTGTGGCTATCACTGCTATTCATGAGGAAAACTCCAGAAGAAAAAGAAACAACGGCTGACCGGAATCTTCGCGGCAAGCCTCGGGGTTGCGCCCGAGGTTCGAGCGAACAGGCCGGTACGGCCTGTTGTTTTCCGCATCGCATAG
>CAYMAC010000035.1:0-20512 GCA_964388325.1 uncultured Simplicispira sp.
GAGCGTGTACGCCGTGCGCCATAAGCGCAACACCACACAAGGCGATGGCCAGCAGTCACAGCGTCGCCCACGGGATGATGCTGCACGCGCCTTTGCACCGCCTGACCCGATGGATGGCCCGGTGCCGTTCTGACATCTCCACCACTATGCAAGGGGGGGGCAAAACACCACCCCCCACCCACCCGGCCACTGCGCCGGGTTTTTTGTTGCTGGCCCACTGAAAAAGCGCCTCCCCCTGTTGCCTTTGCCAGCAGCGGTACAGGCGGCGAACATTGCCCCACCAGCGAAAGGAAGCCACACGATGATGCACGAGAGCCACGCCATATCCACCACGGCTAGAGTTTTGGAATCAATCCGCTACCTGCACCACATTAAGCAGCGCCCTGTTAGTGCCAGCGAAGTCCAGACGGTTAGCGAACTGGCCGCCGACACCGTGGGTGAAAGCCTCAAGCGCCTGCTAGAGACTGGACAGATAGCAAGGCCCGGACGCGGCATTTATGAACCAGTGGCAAAGCACCCCGAGCCACGCGCCATCAGCCAGACATTGCACCCAGATGGCACGGTGAAGATAGAAATCGGCGACGAGGTGATAGCCCTCACGCCGATGGAACACCGAACGCTAGTGCGAATGTTGGGGGGGGTGATGGCCGAAGCCGCGCAGATGGCCGCCGAATCAGCAGCATTGCAGCAACTGGCAGTGCAGGCAGCGCAGATAGCACGATTGGCGCAGACGATGAACGAGCAGCGCCGAAGGGCATAACCATTAGTTACCCCCTTGCTCAGCACCACCCCAGTGCTGGACTTCCCACACTGACCCAAAATTTCCAAGGAGTAGTTATGTTTGGCTTTAAACCAAAATCAGAAGACAATACGAAGGCACTTCCTATTGATGGAGGAGGCCGGTCGCCCGTTTTTGGCCTCGCCCAAGGCCGCAGTCGCGGCTTTTCTCCCGCAGACGACTTGGCTTTGCAAGTGCCGCAAGCCATGCCCCCAGAGGGCGGCGGGAAAATCAAAGGCCCCGGCACGGGCACCAGCGATTCCATTCCAGACCAGATGCCTGCTGGCACATTCATCATGCCAGCGGATTCAACGAAGCTACTGGGCGTGGATGCGCTCAAGCGGCTGGCTAATATCCCGATGGTGCCGGGTGAATTTACCCCTGAACAAGCCCATGCAGCAGGCGTGGCGTTTTTAACCAGCTTGCGCGATGCAACCCATGTGCCAGTGGCTACGCCTGACATGGATAGCGACATGGACGCAGAAGGTTCGATGGATGTTGACGTGGCCGATGATGGCAGCACGCGCAACTTCGCTAACGGCGGCGCGGTGCATGACCGCCCTGTGTTGGGCGGCTATCGACGCAGCGAGTTACCAACAGCAAACGAAATTGAATCCGCAGTGGGCGCTAAAGAGCAGGCCGAGCAGCAGAAGCTAGCTCAACTGCAAAGCGTTCAGCCCAAAGACCCGTTCGGCTGGCAGGCGCAAGGCAAGAAGGCCGACATTAAAGCCACCCAGCAGAGTCTGGCAAATCTAAAAAGCGCACGCGCCGTAGGCTACAAGCAGCTGGCGTTTGGCCCCGGCACAGCAAACCTATCCGGCGACTCGCAGGGTAATGCTGGCGCATTTGCACTAGCAGGGGCGCTGCAAGCAGCTAACGGCATGAAGGCAATGGGCAGGCCCGGTGATGCTGGCACCATTGGCCCAACAACAGGCCGTCAACAACTCAATAGCGATGGCACGATACAAGGCGCTAATGGCCACATGGCACGCGGCTTTGCCAATGGCGGCATGGTTGGGCGCGACGGCAAGCGAGCTTTGTCCGCAAATGGGCGGGACTTGCCCGGCGGTGTGCGGCGTATCGGGTTAGACCGATTGCCAGACGGAGGGCAGCAGCAGGGCAATGCCTTGGATGCGCGCAAGCCCCAGCGCCTGTATGGCGGCGGCCAAGTGATTGACCCGTACAACATCTACCCGTATGGCCATCCTGATGCGGGACGCGGCATTTATGGCGGGCTAGGCACAGGCAAAAACGACAACAAGGCTGAAGCTAAATTCACCAGTGCGGACAACGACAAGCTGGTTGGGCAAAGCATCAAGGACTCTTGGAGCAAAGGCAACTACGGCGAAGCTGTGGGCAAGACCGTTGCAGGCACCGTGGGCATGTTTACCAATCCACTGATTGCTGGCGCATCTAGCGGCGCAGGCGCTGCAATGGATGGCGCAAGTGCCGCATGGGGTGGCGCAAAAGGTTTTGGGCGTGGCCTGTTTGGTGGCAGCGATGTACCACCCAAGCCAGAAAAGCAGAATGCCGACAATGTTCCTGCCAAGCAAGACGCGCCCAAGACAGACAAGGCGACACCGCCAAAGGCAGACAAGCAACCCGACAACGGCCAGAAAAAGCAACCCCCCAAAGAAATGATTGGCGGCGACCGCACTGGCATGACCAATGCCGAAGTGGCGCAGGCTAACCCCGACGGCGTAGTGACGATGAAGCGCCAGCCCAATGGCGTGATGGAGTTCTCTGGTAACAATATCAAGGGGCCAGTGTCGTATGCAGATGCAGACGGCAACGCCATTGCCGGTGCTGGCATTCGTGGCAAGGGCTTTGGCCGTGTGGACGTGGCACCCGCTGGGGCTAATGTGGTGATGGGGCCAAATGGCAGCTACGCCTACTCGAACAACGCACCAGCGCCAAGCCGGGGGCAGCAGCAGACGGGACTAGGATTCTCTGGCGCGCAAGGCCGGGCAGATACAGCATCATGGATGCAGCCGGGCATGACGGCAGAACAATCGCTGCAATACAACCAAGAAGTTGCCAACGCCCAGCGCATCAACGCGCAGCAGCGGGCACTGAACCCGCCAAAGCCAGAAGGCACCATCAAGATGGGGCTAATGGAGCGCACGCCAGACCAGCAGTTGCACGATGCTCAAGTGCAAGCCTCCTCTATTCATGCGCCTACAGCAGCGCTTGGAAAGTCGGAGCTTGCGCGGCTATCGGCTGAGCGGGCAGCACTGTTAAGCCGCAGCCCCACAGACTTTGACCGCCAGAAGTACGCAGACAGCCTATCCCGCCAGCAACAGCAAGACGCTTGGGTTATGGGTAAGAACGAGCGCACCTACCAAGATAGTGCGCCAGAGCGGCAGACTAAAGCGCTACAAGCACAGCAGGCAGTCAGGACGGCGCAACTCTATGAAGCCTACCAAAATGCCACCGACCCCAAACAGCAGGCGGCCATTGCCGAGCGTCTGCGCGTGCTTACCGGCAAGGACAAGCCGGAAGCATGGAAGGCAATAGCCTTGAGCGGTGGCAAAGACGAATTTGGCAATGCACAGCCGGGTGGCGCACTCATCATAAACCCGACCACTGGGGAGCACCGGTATGTTGGCGGGGGCCAGCAGGGCGCACAACCGCAAGGTGTGGCACGCCGCCCAGCCAATAAAGCAGAGTTTGACGCGCTACCTAAGGGCGCGAAGTTCATCGACCCCAACGGCCAAGTTCGCATCAAGTAAGAAATAATCATGGCGCAAAACTGGTAGTGAAGCGAACCCTATAATCGACACGGCAGGGGTGGCTATCCTTTAGCATCAAACCACCAGCCATTCCTACCAGCCCGGCCACTGCGCCGGGTTTTGCTTTTGTTGCTGGCGCTGCTGGTATCCAAAAGTAGCCAAGCGGTATCCACGTAATCGGGCATTACAGGACGGTTACCAAGGCGGGTGTTACCAAGGGTGTAACCACGGAATTGAGCATTTGCAGGATGGTTACAGAGGCGATGGTTACAGGCAAGGTTGCAGCGAAACCGTACTTTTTGAAGCCGTAACAGTAGCCGCGTAACAGGTGCTGTAACAGCCGAAGCCGAGTAAACAAGGCAAGGTAAACAGGCCGGTAAACACGGAAGGCGGGTGTTTCCAAACTGGGGGTTTCCAAGATGGTTTCCACGGAAACCGGCATTTTGAAGCTGGTACGCAAGGCCACAGTACGCAGGCCGGTACGCACGGAAAACGCTATTTCCGAGGGCGCACTTCGGTTAGCGTGGTGCTGGTTAGCGCCGTGGTTAGTGCTGGCATCGACACCCAGATTCTGGGTATCCGCCCCGGAATGCAGCAAAGTGCAGCAAAACGCAGCAGGATTTGGGCGCTACTTAACGCCGCACTTAACATGATTTGGCCTGTTAAGCAGGTGGCGTTAAGCATATCGGCCATGCGCTTGATTGCAATCAATTTTGCAAAACCGAAAAACTGGCGTTCAGTGCCCCACCGTCCCCGTGCGTCAAAAATCCATGTGTCAGGGGCCCACCGCTGCTGTGCTGGTGCGTATTGGCCGCTGGCGTGGCGTGGTTCGCCCACAGTTGGTGATTGGACAGGCCGTTGACGTGGTTCACCTTGCTGCTGTGTGCCAGTGGCGTGCATGGCCGTGCTGTATCAAGTGCAGGCCAAAGGCGTATCAAGCTGCTGCTAGTGCAAACACCCGGAATCCCGGTAGTTTGGCCGTGGTGCTGTACCGCTGGCAGTAGGCAAAGGGGGTAGCTACTGGCGACACCCCTTGCAGGCCGTGGCGTGCTGTATGAATTGATACAACTAAGCGTATGAAAAATTACATCTATCTGTATGGTTTGATACAGAAAAGCCCATGCTTTCCCTGTGCGCTGCTGTAGCGGTACTGGTGCTGGATGTATCGTTTGATACAGCTAGGCAGCGAGCTGGCCAGCGTGCCCGTGGTGCTGTGCATGGCCGTGAGATTCCCCCCGGCTGTGGGTATCCCGAATAAATGGGACACCCCACCGGGCTAATTCCGGTGAAACCCGGAATAACGGCTATGAGGTGGCAAAACACCACCCCGCCGACGTAGAGTGATACACAACATAGCACCTCGGGCAAGATGCCTACCGACCGGCGTTTGATGTCCGATATTCGGCTATCAAGCTGCAAGCCAGTAGGGCTAAATTGAGCTTAGCCTTGCATCGTGCCCACCCTGTATGTCCATCATGGACATGGCCTAGCGTGTGGCTACCCCACCGGCCTATTGGGTGCAGATTCAGCACCCCACCGCCGAAGGCCACACGAAAGAAGAAAGTCTCCTGAACCCGAGCGTATCTGCTGTTGATGCAAAAGCATCCGAACTGGGCAGCGCAACAAATTCAGGAGACACCTCCAATGTAGCAAACACCAGATAGACCGGCCAAAACTTCGGCCAATGTAGCGGGAAAATTTCCTGCACATCTTGGCCGTGGTGCATGGGCGCAGTTTTTGCACCCAGTCCGGTATTACGAAAGTTTCGTAGAACCGCTGGCGCTGCTGTGCTGGTTGTCGCTAAACTGCCACAGCCCCCATGCAGGGGGTCACTTTTCTTTTTGTTGGTCTTTTTGTTGGTTCTTTTGGCGTTTTTTGAAAATCTACAGAGGAGAGTTCGATTCCCGCCATGGCACCAATTGATATAAAACAAAAAAGCACGTTATTTATAACGTGCTTTTGCGCTTTTTGGGCACTGGGGCCAAACAGGCCCCAGAAAAATCAGTACCCGCCTTGGCCGCCGTAGCCACCACCGCTATCGCCGCGACCACCGCGTCCGCGTGGACCATTGCCGTAGGGGCTGCGGAAACCGCCCTCGCTACGACCACCGCCTTCGCTGCTACGGGGAGCAGCATAACCGCCGCCACCATAACCGCCACCTTCGCGGCCACCACCGTAGCCACCACCACTTTCACGGCCAGCGCCGCCACCATAGCCACCGCCGCCTTCACGGCCAGCACCATAGCCGCCACCGCCGTAGCCACCACCGCTGCGACCGCCGCCGCCATAGCCGCCGCCACCATAACCACCGGTGCGCGGAGGACGTGGCTCCATGGGCCGTGCTTCATTGACCACAATGTTGCGTCCACCCATCGACTGGCCGTTCATGCCATTGATAGCGGCTTGGGCCTCTGGGTCACTGCCCATTTCCACAAAACCAAAACCCTTAGAGCGACCGGTATCGCGCTCCATCATGACCTTGGCGCTGGTCACATTGCCAAACTCGCCAAATGCTTGGGCCAAATCATCGTCACGCACACCATAGGGCAGGTTGCCCACATACAGTTTATTGCCCATCAAGGGACTCCTAAAAAACACATTTGACACCGCGATGGAGCCCCGAAAACTCAGTCTAGCGCACCCTAAAGGGTACGCTGTGCCCGCCACTACAGGATCACCGCAAAAACAACGCGGGCGCGGCCCGCAGACGCATTATGTCCCGAACAATTGGAAAAAACGCAAGGTTTTTTGCATTAATGCCGTGTCTTTTAAGCAACGCCAAAAAAAAAGAGCCCGAAGGCTCTTTTTAGAATGCTTGGATGGCTGAACGAAAGCTCAGCGCATGGGCACAGGCTTAATAGCCGCCACGGCCACCGCCGTAACCACCACCGCCGCCGCCACCACTGCGGCCACCGCCGTAACCGCCGCCGCCGCCACCACCGTAGCCGCCGCCACCATTGCCACCGCCGTAACCACCGCCACCGCTACGGGGAGGACGGGGTTCCATAGGACGGGCTTCGTTGACGACCAAATCACGGCCACCCAGGTTTTGACCATGCACGCCTTGGATGGCGGATTGGGCTTCGGCATCGCTGCCCATTTCGACAAAGCCGAAACCTTTGGAGCGACCGGTGTCGCGTTCCATCATGACCTTAGCGCTAGAGACAGCACCGTATTGGCTGAAAGTTTGCTCCAAATCTTGGTCGCGGAAAGAATAGGGCAGGTTGCCCACGTAAAGTTTGTTGCCCATGAAGGACTCCCGAAAAAACATAAAACGCGATGGAGCCCGACGCAATCAACAAACCTGTGACGACTTCAAAGACGCGAAACTGACCAATCACCGCTAACTTAACCGCTTTTCTGTCAAAACAGGAAAGCGCACCCATTATGGGCTAAATTTTTAGCTGTTGAGATATTTATTTTTGATGCCCTATCGGCACAGCCCCAGCAGCCTCCAGCTGAAACACCGATACCGTCTCTACCAGCCCTTGGGCTTGGCTACGCAAACTGGAGGCGGCAGCAGCCATTTCTTCGACCAGCGCGGCATTTTGCTGCGTTACTTCGTCCATGTGGGTGATGGCGCTGTTGACCTCGGAGACACCGGAAGATTGCTCTTGGCTGGCTTGGCTGATTTCGTGCATGATGTCGGCCACGCGGCGCACGCTGACCACAATCTCGTCCATGGTGCTGCCCGCTTGCTCTACCAAGGTGCAGCCAGCGCTAACGTTGCCCACCGACGCCTCAATCAGCCCCTTGATTTCTTTGGCCGCTGCAGCCGAGCGTCCTGCCAAAGCACGTACTTCAGAGGCCACCACGGCAAAGCCTCGGCCTTGCTCACCGGCACGCGCGGCCTCTACGGCAGCGTTGAGCGCCAAAATATTGGTTTGAAAGGCAATGCCGTCAATCACGCTGATGATGTCGGCAATTTTGCGCGAGGAGCTGTTAATGGCTTCCATCGTGTTCACCACCTGTGCCACCACTTGGCCACCTTTGGCGGCTACTTGGCTGGCGTTGTCTGCCACTTGGTTGGCTTGGCGCGCGCTTTCGGCATTTTGCTGCACCGTGCTATTGAGTTGCTCCATCGACGAAGCGGTTTTCTCTAGCGCACCGGCTTGGCTTTCGGTACGCGCCGATAGGTCGTTGTTACCTTGGGCAATTTGGGCGCTGGCGCTGGCCAGATTTTCTGCACTTTGACGCACTTGGGCTACCACTGGGCGCAGTTTGGCGCGCATTTGCTGCAACACCGCAATCAGTTGGCCCACTTCGTTGCTGCCATGCGGCACATCAGCACCGCTCAAGTTACCTTGGGCCACAGCACGACCTAAGGCTTGGGCTTGGGCTAAAGGCCGTGTCATGGAGCGCACAAACACCAGTGCCAGCCCTGCGGTCATGGACAGCGTGACCAACAGCGCCAGCAAAACACCCAGCAAGGTTTGTTGCAGGTGTTGCACGCGCTCTTGCAGTCTGGCATCGAGTGCCTGCATGGCCAAATCATTCACGCTGAACAGGGCATCAATGGTGCGCGTGAAATCATCGAAATAATCTTTGGCGGCCATCTCTAGGTTGGCAGCATGGATGAGGTTTTTATCGGCCATTTGGCGCGTGGCGGCAATGCGTGCTTTCAGGTCTTGGGCTGGTGCTTGAAGTTGCTGGCGCAGCGGTGCGTGGGCCGCCATCGCCCGGTCAAGGTTGCGAAAGGTCTCGCCATACAGCTCACCAGCGCGTTGTTGCAAGGCTTGCAAGGTGCTTTTGGTGGCAGGGGCCAATACCCCTTGCACCAAGGCGCTAGAGCCTTGGGCGCGCATGATGCCGAGCTTTTCACTGAGCATGGGCACATCGACCAGCGTGGCCTGCACCAAGGCATGGGTGTCTGGGTCGGGGTCCATTTGCAGCTTGTAGGCATAGCGCAGTTCTTCACTGAGCAGCATGATGCTGGCAATGAGCTGGGTATGCTGGGCCGTGCTTTGGGGTTGCGTGAGGCTGCGCGCCGCCACTTGCGGCTCTAGGGCTTGCCAAGTTTGTTTGGCCTGCGCCCAAGCTGCCACCGCAGTGGAAGATACCGCCGCTGCGGCAAAGCGCTCATCGACTTGGGTCAGTGCCTTGCCTAGGGCATCGCGTATAGCAGGCCGCCGCGCCCCTAAACCCTCGTCACCACTGAGCATACTGGCCGATAAACCCCGGTGGATTTGCATCAGCTGCACCACCTTGTTGAGCGCCATTAACGGTGGCGCGCCAGCCACCTCGGTACGTGCCTCTTCGATGGCTTGCAAGGCGTGCTGCACATATAAAAAGGTGGGCAGGGCGCTCATCATCAACCCCATCGTGCCCAAAATCATGAATTTTTGGAGCAAGCTCCAGCGGTGCAGCAAAGACATGAACATGGTGTGTAGGCAGACCGCCGTAGCTTGGGTGGAGGGGGTTGCAATCAGCCTAGCGCCGATTGCAACAACGCGCGTGTTTTAAGCGCTTCGGCACGGGCTGCAGTAGCAAAGTCAGCCCCGTTGCTGGCATACAAAATCGCCCGAGAAGAGTTGACCACAATCGGGCCATCCGCACGCCAGCCAGCACGCACTGTGGCCAGTGCATCACCGCCTTGGGCACCTACGCCCGGAATCAGCAGTGGCACATGGGGGGCCAAGGCGCGCACGCGCTCAATTTCAGCCGGGTAGGTAGCACCCACTACCAAACCGAGTTGGCCATTGCGGTTCCAAGGGCCTTGGGCCAAGCGGGCAATGTGCTCGTAGAGCAGCGGCTGGCCTTCTACATGGGCTAAGCGCTGGTTTTGAAAATCATCGCCCCCCGGATTGGAGGTGCGACAGAGCAAAAACGCCCCCTTGCCTTGGTAGCGCAGGTAAGGCTCGACCGAATCAAAGCCCATAAAGGGCGACAGGGTGACGGCATCAGCGCCGTAGCGCTCAAAGGCTTCTTTGGCGTATTGCTCGGCAGTGGAGCCGATATCGCCGCGTTTGGCATCCAAAATGATGGGCACTTGGGGCGCATGGCTACGCATGTGCTGCATCAGGCGCTCTAGTTGGTCTTCGGCACCGTGGGCAGCAAAGTAGGCAATTTGCGGCTTAAAAGCACAAACCACATCTGCCGTGGCATCGACAATGGCGGCACAAAAATCGTAAATTTTGCGCGCATCGCCCTGCATCCCAGCAGGAAAGCGGGTGGGCTCGGGGTCTAGGCCCACACACAACATGGATTGGTTTTGCGTGCTGGCGGCGCGCAGCATGTCAAGAAAGGTCATGGAGGAATTTTAAGGTTCTGCTTGTGGCACGCTGAAAATGAAATACGGCGGTACTGGCGCGCAGATTAGGCCAAAAACGCACCACTTGTCCATTTTGTAAACCAAAAGCATCTAAGGTTTGCAATTGATTTTTTTGTGCCAACACCGCAAAGTCGGCATAGGTACCCACGCGAATATTGGGCGTGTCGTACCACTGGTAAGGCAAGCGCCGCGTCACCGGCATACGCCCCTGCAACACCGATAGCCGGTTGGGCCAGTGGGCAAAATTAGGAAAGGCGACAATGCCCGAGCGCCCTACGCGGGCGGTTTCGCGCAGCATGGTTTCGGCATTGTGCAGGTGTTGTAGGGTGTCAATTTGCAACACCACGTCAAAAGAGTTGTCGGCAAACATCGCCAGCCCTTCTTCTAGGTTGAGCTGAATCACGTTCACCCCCCGGCGCGCACAGGCCAGCACATTGGCATCGTCAATCTCGATGCCATAACCGCTGCAAGCACGCTCGCGTTGCAGGTAGTCGAGCAAGGTGCCATCGCCACAACCCAAGTCCAGCACGCGCGAACCCACGGGCACCAAGGCGGCTATGGCCTGCATGGTGGCTTTTTCGGTCATGCAAACTCCTTGGAGATGCGCTCAAAATAGGCGCGAATCAGGTTCAGATAACGCGCATCATCCAGCAAAAAGGCATCGTGTCCGTGCGGGGCATCAATTTCGGCGTAACTGACAGCGCGCCGGTTGTCTAACAAGGCTTTGACGATTTCGCGGCTACGCTTGGGCGAAAAACGCCAGTCGGTGCTAAAACTGACCAACAAAAATTGTGCCGTAGCCCGTGCTAACGCTTGGCTTAAATCGCCGCCAAAGGCACGCGCAGGGTCAAAATAATCTAAGGCACGGGTGATGAGCAGGTAGGTGTTGGCATCAAAGTATTCGCTGAACTTATCGCCTTGGTAGCGTAGGTAGCTTTCAATCTGAAACTCAATCTCTTGGGTGCTGTATTTCAGCGTCAGGCCCTCGCGCAGTTGACGGCCAAATTTTTCGTTCATCACATCGTCGCTCAGGTAGGTGATGTGACCAATCATGCGTGCAATACGCAGCCCGCGTTTAGGCACCACGCCATGCTGGTAAAAATGGCCGCCATGAAAGTCAGGGTCGGTAACGATGGCACGGCGTGCTACTTCGTTGAAGGCGATGTTCTCGGCATTGAGGTTGGGCGCACTGGCTACCACTACCGCGTGGCGCACGCGCTCGGGGTATTGCAGTGTCCAGCTTAAAGCCTGCATACCGCCTAAGCTGCCCCCCAGCACGGCAGCCAGCTGTTGCACCCCCAAGCGGTCTAACAGGCGCGCTTGGGCGTTGACCCAATCTTCCACTGTGACGACCGGAAAGTCTGCGCCATAAATCTGCCCGGTATCGGGGTTGGTGTGCATCGGGCCGGTAGAGCCAAAGCAGGAGCCAAGGTTGTTGACACCAATGACAAAAAATCGCTCGGTATCGACCGGTTTGCCCGGCCCAATCATGTTGTTCCACCAGCCTTCGCTTTTGTCTTGCCCAACGTAAACCCCAGCGACATGGTGCGAGGCGTTCAGGGCATGGCAAACCAGCACTGCGTTAGAGCGCTCGGCGTTCAGGGTACCGTAGGTCTCGTAGGCCAGCGTGTAGTCACGGATACAGGCACCGCTTTGCAAGGGCAATGCCTGCGAAAAGTGCAGAAATTCAGGTGTAGCAATGAACGACATAAAAAAACCCGGCAACGCTAAAAACGGGGCCGGGTGGGTGGTATCGGTCTGTCTTTAGCTGGATTTATAGAGCGCCCGCAAGCTATGGCAAATCGGCGCATAGTGGGCACTATAGCAAAAGCTTGACGCTTTGACAGGCACTTGCACCAAGCCAACCTAACGCAGGGGGGTGAATTTGGGGACTTTTGCCCTGTCAACCTGCCAAAAAGTTATCCCATGCTATTTATTTCTTTTTTATATATTTATATAGTAGTAGTAGTAGAAGGAAGCCGTTTTCTGTGGATAACTAAGGTTTCATGATTGAAATCAACAACTTAGCCAGTGGATAACCCTGTGCATACCACCCCTAAATTCCTGTGACCGAAAAATGAACAACTTTTCAAAAGTGCCCACCCCTGTGGATAAGTACCTAGTTATTCAAAAATTTTCCACAGGCTTATCCACAGGCCAAACAGTTACATTTAGTTACAATCTGCCCGCCATCAAATAGGGCTTCAGGTAGCGCCCGGTGTGGCTGTTGGGATGCTTGGCTACGGTCTCTGGCGTGCCAGTGGCTAGCACCGTGCCACCGCCTGCGCCACCCTCTGGCCCCATGTCAATCAGCCAGTCGGCGGTTTTAATCACGTCTAGGTTGTGTTCAATCACCACGATGGTGTTGCCTGCATCGCGCAACTGGTGCAACACCTTGAGCAACAGGGCGATGTCGGCAAAGTGCAGTCCGGTGGTCGGCTCATCTAGGATGTAAAGGGTGCGGCCCGTGTCGCGTTTGCTCAGTTCTTGCGCCAGCTTGACGCGCTGGGCTTCACCGCCGGAGAGTGTGGTGGCACTTTGGCCCAAGCGGATATAGCTCAAACCGACATCGAGCAAAGTTTGCAGCTTGCGCGCAATGCTGGGCACGTCCTTGAAAAAAGCGTGCGCCTCTTCTACCGTGAGTGCCAAAATTTGTGCGATGTGGCGGCCCTTCCATTGCACTTCTAGGGTTTCGCGGTTGTAGCGCTGGCCGTGGCAGACCTCGCAGGGCACATAGACATCGGGCAGAAAGTGCATTTCTACCTTCACCACGCCATCGCCCTGACAGGCTTCGCAGCGCCCGCCGGCCACATTGAAGGAGAAGCGTCCGGGGCCATAGCCGCGCTCTTTGGCGGTGTGGGTTTCGGCCATCAGTTCGCGGATGGGGGTGAACAGGCCGGTGTAGGTGGCCGGGTTACTGCGCGGGGTGCGGCCTATGGGGGATTGGTCAACGTTAATCACCTTGTCGAAGCAGTCCATGCCTTCGATGGCTTCGTAGGGGGCAGGTTCGTCGTGGGAGCGGTACAACTGCCGGGCAATGGCTTTGTGCAGGGTGTCATTGACGAGGGTGCTTTTGCCGGAGCCAGAAACCCCGGTGACGCAGGTGAACAAGCCCACCGGAAAATCCACACTGACCTGTTGCAGGTTATTGCCTTGGGCACCAAGCAAGCGCAGTTGCTGCGTGGCCTTGGGCGGTGTGCGTCGCACGGGCACCGGGATGGATAGCGTACCGGCCAGATAGCGCCCGGTGGGCGATTGCGGGTTGGCACGCACTTGCTCATAGCTGCCCTGTGCCATGACTTGGCCCCCATGCACGCCAGCGCCCGGCCCCATGTCGATGATGTGGTCGGCGGCGCGCATCATGTCTTGGTCGTGCTCCACCACAATCACGCTGTTGCCGATGTCGCGCAGGTGTTGCAAGGTGGTAATCAGGCGGTCGTTGTCGCGCTGGTGCAGGCCGATGCTGGGTTCATCCAGCACATACATCACGCCGCTCAAGCCGGAACCAATTTGCGAGGCCAGCCGGATGCGCTGGGCTTCGCCACCACTCAGGCTGTCGGCACTGCGGCCCAAGCTAAGGTAGTTCAGGCCCACGTCGTTGAGAAATTGCAGCCGCGTGACAATCTCGCGCACCACTGGGGCGGCAATGTCGGCTTTGGTGCCCGACAGGTGCAGGCCAGAGAACCACGCATGGGCCTCGGCCAGCGTGTTGTGGCTGATGTCTTGGATAGCTCTGGCTTGCGCGCCTTGGCCTATTTTGACGTGCCGGGCCTCGCGGCGCAGGCGGGCACCTAAACAATCAGGGCAGGGTTGGGTACTGCGCCAACGGGCCAGCTCTTCGCGCACTGCATTAGAGTCGGTATCGCGCCAGCGCCGGGCCATGTTGGGCAGAATGCCTTCAAACGGGTGTTGTTTGATGATGGCTTGCCCTTTGTTGGCTCCACTGCCCAAAAAGTATTGGAAGGCAATGGATTCATCCCCCGAGCCATGCAGAATGACTTGCTGAACTTTGTCTGGTAAAGCCGCAAACGGTGTTTCCAAATCAAAGCCGTAATGTTGGGCCAGACTCTCTAGCAGGGCAAAGCCGGTGCTGTTGCGTTTATCCCAACCGTGGATGGCCCCGCTGGCCAAACTCAGGGATGGAAACGCTACCACCCGTGCGGCATCAAACACATCACGGTGGCCAAGGCCATCGCAACTGGGGCAAGCCCCCAGCGGTGCATTAAAGGAGAACAGCCGAGGCTCTAGCGCAGGCAGGGCGTAGCTGCACACCGGGCAGGCAAACTGGCTGCTGAACAGGTGCTCGGTGCCGCTGTCTATCTCCAGCGCCAGCACGCGCCCGCCTGCGTCGGGGCCAGCCACGCGCAGCGCGGCCTCCAAGCTCTCGGCCAAACGCTGCTGCACTTCGGGGCGCACCTTGAGCCGGTCAATCACCACATCGACATCGTGCTTTTCGGTTTTTTTCAGTGGGGGTAGCTGCTCGTGGGCGTAAATTTGTCCATCTACCCGAAAGCGCACATAGCCACGGGCCTGCATTTCTTTGAACAGTTCGGTGAACTCGCCTTTGCGCTGGCGCGCCACTGGGGCCAGCACCATCAAGCGGGTGTCTGCGGGCAGCGCCAGCACGGCATCAACCATCTGGCTGATGGTTTGTGCCGCCAAAGGGTGGCCGTGGTCAGGGCAGTAGGGGGTGCCTGCCCGCGCATAAAGCAGGCGCAGGTAGTCGTGAATTTCCGTCACCGTGCCCACGGTAGAGCGCGGGTTGTGGCTGGTGGCTTTTTGTTCGATGGCGATGGCCGGAGACAGGCCCTCAATCCAATCGACATCGGGTTTGTCCAGCCGCCCCAAAAATTGGCGCGCATAAGTGGACAGGCTTTCGACATAACGGCGCTGGCCTTCGGCATAGAGGGTGTCAAAAGCCAAACTGGATTTGCCGGAGCCGGACAGCCCGGTAATCACCACCAGTTGCTCGCGTGGGATGTCGAGGTCGATATTTTTTAGGTTGTGCGTGCGCGCCCCCCGGATGCTGATGCAGTGGTGTCGGGCCAAAGCTGCCGCCAGTGGGCGGCCTTCTTCAGGGGGAGGGGCTGGGTGGGCAGGGCTGTCGGAGGGGGGGGTGGAAGGTGCGTTCACGGTAGAGGCGGCAGGCAGAACAAATGCGGCCATGATAGGTAGAACCCGCAGGCCAGCGGCGCTTTCTCGGCGCTTCGCGCACAATCGCGGCTTTGGCTGCTGTTGTCTGTGTTGCCGGGTATGTTGCCCGCGTCTGAGAACCCACTGTGTCTTCTGCTTCTTCCCCCTCTTCCTCCTCTGCGCCGGCTTCGGGCAAGCCAGAGCGTATCGCCATGACGGCCTTAGAACGGCGCTCTAGTACCTCGCTGGCGCTGATTTTTGCCCTGCGTATGCTGGGCCTGTTTTTGGTATTGCCGGTGTTTGCTATTGAAGCCAGCCATTACCCCGGCGGTGATGACCCAGCATTGGTGGGCTTGGCGCTGGGCATGTACGGCTTAACGCAGGCGTTTTTGCAGTTGCCTTTGGGTATGGCCTCGGACCGCTTTGGTCGCAAGCGCATCATTGTGTTGGGGCTGCTGGTGTTTGCCGCAGGCAGTTTTCTGGCTGCTGGGGCCGATAGCCTGATGGGCCTGCTGTGGGGCCGGGTGTTGCAGGGGGCAGGGGCGGTATCGGCTGCGGTTACTGCCTTGCTGGCCGACCAAACCCGCGATGTGGTGCGTACCAAAGCGATGGCCTTGATTGGTGGCAGCATCGCTTTAATGTTTGCCTTGGCTTTGGTGGCCGCTCCCTTGCTGACACCGCATATTGGGCTTGCTGGTTTGTTTACCCTGACGGGGGTTTTGGCGCTGGCCGGTGTGGCCGTGGTGTGCTGGTGGGTGCCGCCGGAACCAGCACTGCACCAAGAGGCTCCTGCAAAAGGCCGTCTGGTCGATGTGTGGCGGCACCCTGACTTGTGGCGGCTTAATTTGGGCGTGTTTGCGCTGCATACCGTGCAGATGGCCATGTGGGTAGCCGTACCCGCTTTGCTGGTGCAAGCGGGCTTGCTCAAAGGTGAACATTGGCAGCTGTATTTGCCAGCGGTGCTGGTGTCTTTTTTGTGTTTGGGCGGCTTGTTTGCCCTAGAGCGGCGCGGCCATTTGCGCGCCGCCCTGCTGGGGGCGATTGCCTTGGTGTTGCTAGTGCAATTGGGCTTGGCTTGGGTGGCGGCCAGTGCTCAGATGCCATCGCTGTGGCTGCTGGGGGCTTTGTTGCTGCTGTTCTTTTGTGGTTTTAATGTGTTGGAGGCCAGCCAGCCCAGTTTGGTTTCGCGTTTGGCGCCGGCCTCTACACGCGGGGCAGCGCTGGGGGCCTACAACACTTTGCAATCTTTGGGATTGTTTGCCGGGGGAGCCTTGGGCGGGGCTTTGCTCAAGGCGGGCGGCGAGGTTTGGTTGTTTAGCGCCACATCGCTTTTGACGCTGCTGTGGCTGCTGTGGAGTGGAGCGGTACGCATGGTGCCGCGCACCTAAAATCTAAAAAAATCAAAGTTTGCACAGGGCGGGCGCGTAGGCAGCAAAGCCCTGCTTATACTGCACAATTTACCGTTTGGCGCACCGCGCACCCTCTTCTTTCAAGGTCAAGCAGCATGGCATCTATCAACAAAGTGATTATCGTTGGCAACTTGGGCCGTGACCCAGAAATGCGTACCTTCCCTAATGGTGACCAGGTGGCCAATGTTGCTATTGCCACCACTGACAAGTGGAAAGACAAGCAAACTGGCGAGCCTAAAGAGCACACCGAATGGCATCGCGTGGTGTTCAGTGGGCGTTTGGCCGAAATTGTCGGCCAGTACCTGCGTAAAGGCTCACAGGTGTATGTAGAGGGCAGCTTGCGTACACGCAAATGGACAGACCAAGCGGGCATAGAAAAATACAGCACCGAAATCCGTGCCGACCAAATGCAAATGCTGGGCAGCCGCCAAGGCATGGGTGGCCCCGGCGCACCAGCCGACGATGGTTATGGCGCTGATGCCTACGACAACCCGCGCCGCGCTGCACCGGCGGCAGCGCCGCGCATGGCCGCTCCTGCGGCCCGCCCCGCACCAGCCCCGGCCCCTATGGCACCACCCGCACGCCAAAACTCTGATTTCAACAACTTTAACGACGACGATATTCCGTTTTAATCACGGCGGTGCTGCAAATCCAATGAAACTCCACACTCTTTTGTATGCCGCGCTGGGCGCTTTGTGTTCGGTGCAAGCGGTCATGGCACAAACCACGGCCAATGTGGCAGCCCAGCAAAACATTGGCCAACAGGTGTACCAATCCGTTTGCATGGCCTGCCATGATTCTGGAGTGGCCCATGCCCCCAAATTTGGCGACCGCAGTGCTTGGGAGCCTTTGATTGCCGAAGGCCAGTCGGTGCTGACTGCCCATGCTTGGGTGGGCGTGCGCGCTATGCCCGCGCGTGGTGGCAGCCCAGACCTTAGCTTGCAAGATTTTGCCCGCGCCGTAGCCTACATGGCACGCAATGCTGGCGCCGATTGGCAAGACCCCAACCCGGTGGTGATGAAAAACATTATCCGAGAGGCCGACCAGCGCTTGATTGAAACCATCAAAGAGCAGAAAGCCATGCAGCGCGAGCTGCACAAGCTGGCCAAGTAAGCCCTGTGCCCCCAACAGCCCCTCGCATCCTGACCCTGCCCGGCTGGCAAAACTCTGGCCCTGACCACTGGCAAAGCCATTGGGAACGCCTGCACGGCTACGAGCGCCTAGAGCAACACGACTGGCAACGTCCCTTGCGCGGCGATTGGAGCGCCCGGCTGCAAGAAGTGGTGGTCGATAGCCCCGGCCCGGTAGTTTTGGTAGCGCACAGTTTGGCCTGTATCTTGGTGGCGTGGTGGGCGGCACATTCACCCGAGGCGCGCAAGAAGGTACAAGCAGCGCTGCTGGTAGCACCGCCCGATGTAGAGCGCCCCGACCTGCGCCAGCAACTGCCCGGTTGGGCACCCATCGCCCGCCAGCCCTTGCCTTTTCCGGCCCTGCTGCTGGCCAGCAGCAATGATTTTTATGGCAGCAGCGCCCATGCACAAACCTTAGCCCAAACTTGGGGGGCTGATTTTGTCGATATGGGCGCGCGTGGCCACCTGAATGCAGACTCTGGTTTGGATGACTGGCCCCAAGGGCTGGCGCTGTTGCACACCCTGATGGCCAAGACGCAGAAAAACCAGCCACCACCATGATGCTGCCCCTGACTGAACTGCTGCCCGGCCCATACCAACCACGCACGCGCATGGACGAAGGCGCGCTGTATGCGCTGGCCGAAAGCATTCGCGCCCAAGGCATCATGCAGCCGATTTTGGTGCGCCGCCTTAGCAATGGCTTGCACGCGGGGCGTTATGAAATCATTGCTGGCGAGCGCCGCTTTCGCGCCGCCAAACTGGCCGGATTGGACAGCGTGCCCGTGCTGGTGCGCGAAGTGCCCGACGAAGCCGCCGCCGCAATGGCGCTGATTGAAAACATCCAACGTGAAGACCTCAACCCGCTGGAAGAAGCCCAAGGCTTGCAACGGCTGGTACAAGAATTTGGCCTCACGCACGAACAAGCCGCGCAGGCCGTAGGCCGCTCACGCAGCACCGCCAGCAATTTACTGCGCCTGCTGCAACTGGCCGCTCCAGTGCAAACCATGCTCATGGCCGGTGATTTGGACATGGGCCACGCCCGCGCTTTGCTGGCGCTGGACAAAGCCACACAAATCACGGCAGCCCAACACATTGCCGCTAAGCAACTCTCGGTACGCGAAGCCGAAGCCTTGGGCAAAAAATTAGCCCAGCCGGGCACGGATGCCAAACCTACCACCCGCAGCAAATCGCGCGACCTACTGCGCTTAGAAGAAGAGCTATCAGACCTGCTGATGGCCCAAGTGCAAGTGCGCGTTAAAAAGCGCGTGCGCCGCGCTGGTCAGTTGGACGATGTGGGCGAGCTGGTGATTGGGTTTGACTCTACCGAAGCCCTCAATGGGCTGATTGACCGGCTGCGCGCCGCCTGAGCATGTTGTTGCATCTGCCTTGGCCGCTGCCTGCCGTGCTGGCTTGGTCTTCGGGCTGGTTGTTGCTGTTGCTGTTGCAGCGCTTGCTGCCACCCTTGTGGGCGCTGGTGTTGGCAATAGTCTGGTGTACGCTGGTCAGTTTGCTGGGGGATAACATCTGGCGCCGGGTGTTGATTGTGCTGGGTTTTCCGCTGTCGTTGGCGCTGACAGGCATGGCCAGCGTGCCGCAATGGGTGTGGCTGTTGCCACTGGGGTTGCTGCTGGCGGTGTATCCGCTGCACGCTTGGCGCGATGCGCCGCTGTTTCCCACGCCCACCGATGCCCTGAACAGTTTGCCAGACTATGCTTGGCTAGAACCAGAGGCCGAGGTGCTAGATGCCGGTTGTGGCTTGGGCGATGGCCTGTTGGCCTTGCGCCAAGCCTACCCCTTGGCGCGCTGGCATGGCCTAGAGTGGAGCCGCCCGCTGCGCTGGCTGTGTGCGCGCCGCTGCCCTTGGGCGCAGGTGCGCCAAGGCGACATTTGGCAAGAGCCTTGGGGGCGCTATGCGCTGGTCTATCTGTTTCAACGCCCCGAAAGCATGGCGCGCGCTTGGGCCAAGGCCCATGCAGAGATGGCCCCCGGCGCGTGGCTGGTCAGTTTAGAGTTTGCCGTGCCCGATGTGCCTCCCTATGCCCATTACCAGTTAGAAGGCGAGCGCTCGGTGTGGGTCTATCGCATTGGCGACGCGGTAGAGACAGGTGCTTAGAAAACCAGGGGGCAAATTCCAATGGTTGCCTATGGTACAGAGGCATTTTGCGCCTTGGCCGCTGCCCGCACCGCCCGCCTAGACACCTTGGCCACCGAGCAAGCCATATCCAGCGCCGCAAAGCCCACCGGCTCCCCGCGCAAGGCGCTGGCAATGATGTTGTCCGCCCAAGCGATGCCGCAGGGCTTAATCGGCTCCAACTGCGTAGGCTGTGGGCCGCGCCATTGCTCTAGCAGGCCAAACAAGCGCGCTTTGGCTTGGGCACCTTCTTCGGCAGTGACGGGCGGATACACCGGCGCTGGGGGCTGGTAACGAGGGGTAGCAGGCGCTTGGCTGCCAGCTGGCACTGGCACCACCGGCAAACGTGGTGGCGGGCGTTGATTATTGAGCCATGCGGGGTCAAACAAGGCCCAATCGTTGAGCGCCATCACCTGCACCACCCAGCCCAAGGGTTTGCCCAAACTGGCCGCATGGTCAAGCAGCTGCTGGCATTGCAGCGCATTGGGCAAAGCAGGGCGTTTTTTGGCATGGCGCACCTGCTGCCAAGCCGCTAGCGCGCTTTGGTCTTCGGGGCTTTGCAGGGCGGCTAAAAACAAAGACGAAGATGATGATGACGACGATGGTTGCTGCACCGCTGGTGCTGGTTCTGGCGGTGGTGGCGGACACGACACCAGTTCAGGCACGGCTGGCGCAGGGGCTTCCGTTATCTTTATCGGTTCAAATTCGTTACATCCGTTCTGGGTGGCAATTTCTGCACTGCTGGCGGAAAAATCACCACCTGCGGCTGCTAAAAACGCCACCTCGGTAGGCAGGTTTTCTGCAAGGGCGGGCACCAAAGCCGCCTCATTCACGCGATAAACATGGGTGCTGATGCCCGACATTTTGCCCACCTGCAACACGCCCATTTTTTCTAGCTGGGCAATATGGTTTTGCACAGTGCGTTTGT
>CAYMAC010000036.1:0-19862 GCA_964388325.1 uncultured Simplicispira sp.
CGTACCTCCAGCCGGTACTTGTTGTTGCGAAAGCGCTGTTTGGTCGTCATGCTGGCATTATATAGAAATAGTTTCTATATGTTCGTCACGCGCCGTGAGATCTACAGGGATCTTCCAAGTAGGGGTTCCAGTAGCGTGTAGAGCCTGGGGCCTGAAACCAGTCTTGTCTCGCGGCAATGGTACTTGCTCCGGGTGCATTGCAAGCGCTCCAAACCCTAGCAGCCATCAAGTCAGAACCAAAACCGCCCCTCGCTTCGCCCGAGTTAATGCGACGTACATCAACTGGCGCTGATTGCTTTCTTTGGATTTTTCGCTCAGATAGCTTTGCGGAGCCACTACTGCTACACAATCGAACTCCAGTCCTTTGGCACGGTGCATCGTTGACATATAGACGACGTTGCGTTCATCGGTATGGTTGCTTTGTGCTGTGATGTTTATCGTGCGAACTCCCGCTGCTTGCAACTGTTTGGCCAGTGCATCACGGGTTTTTTCACTGGAGGCAATCACACAGTATGTAAGCCCTGGATGGGCTTCTTCGCTGTGGTGTCCTTGTTGCAAGAATTGCAAAATTTCGATGAACGCCTTTTCCAAGCCATCGACATGCAACACTGACGGCACTGGGCCGTGCGATAGTGAGCGGTAGCGTTGGCTTTCATCTTGCCCATTGTCTAAGTCATCAATTTCTACACCTTCGAGCAGAGCCACTGCTTGGCGCCGAATTTCATCCGTCGTGCGGTAGTTGATATAGAGCTTTTTTGAGCGCCCTCGGATGTCAATGCCGCATTGGCTCATCGCAGCCTTATTCCGGTGGTAAATGCGCTGATGACCATCACCGACAAAGAATAGGTCGTTTGCGCCAGAGGGAACCATAGCGCGGATAAGCTTTAGAGCTTGAGGGCCAAAATCTTGGCTTTCGTCAACGATGATGCCACTGTAGCTGGTGCTTGCCTGTCGACCGGTTGTCAGCATATGTGCTACTTCGCGGTAAGCATCGTTGACATCTTTGAGCTTTCTGGAGGCCAGTTGACCACGATACTCGTCAAACACGGGCCAGACGGCATCTCGTTTGCTGCGACTTAACACGACACCGCGCCCAATTCTGCGAGCGATGCGGTATTCCTCCAAGGTCGTAATGCCTTGAGCCAGCACGATTTGTTCGAACTCTTGTTCGTAGAAGTCCTCGGGCAGGTCTAAGCTGGTATCGCGAACAGCCATCGCTGATTGCCACGCCTGCGCTGCCCCCTCTTGCTTGCGGTCGTACACCATCCGGTGTTCCAGCTTTTTTTTGCGCATATATCCATGCACCCAAGCATCAAGATTGGTCACTTCCAGGCGTTTGAGTACCTCTGGTTCACACAGGGTTTTCAGGTTTTGTTCGATATCACTGGCTAGGTTGCGTGTGAAGGTTGTGAGCAACACTTTTTGACCGGCAGGGGTTCTGTGTTCAGCCAGCCACTTGGCCCGGTGCATGGCCAACACTGTTTTACCGGTACCAGCGCCTCCTAGGACACGCATCGGGCCACTGCGGTCACCCTCGGCCAGCTTCTTTTGTGTCGGGTGTAGAAAGACCCGCCACTGTGCCAGTGGGGCATTCAGAATCGACAGTAAGGTCTCGTCATCACTGACGACTTTGAACCTGGATTGCGATTCGGGCGTGTTGAGGGCGGTCGCAAAGTCTTCTAGGTCAATCTGAGCGTTGGCATCGGTTTCCCGAGCCTTCAAGATGCCTTCAATGTTATCACCAGCAGCCAGCAGGAACAGGCCTTCATAGGCCTCCACGGGCAATTGGGCTTGTAGGGCATCGAGCTGTGCATCCGACATCACGCAGCGCACCATTTTCAGCAACTCGGCTGGAACGCCGAGACTCATCAACTGATGGTCCGAGAACTCAGCAAATAGCGGCGCTGTCAGGGTGCTTGCTGTGGCCAAGGATGTTGGCTCGGGCACCGTGGCGGCTAAAGGTGTAGCTTGGGTTGCTGGTTCGGTCACTTGCTCCAAATTGACCAGTTGCATCGCGCCTGTGACAGGGTTGATGGCTAATTTACGGTTCTTTGCCCAGCGGTAAGCATCATCGTGGTGGTCTACATAGAGCAGCACATACACGTCGCCCGTGGGTGGTTTGAAAATGATGCCACGCCAATCGTCATCGAGCCTGACAGATTTGAGGTTGGCATCTCGGGCACTGTGGATGTTCTCGTAGTTGATGCCCGTGCTGGTGGGGTCGGCTTGGAATTGCGTTGCCCACTTCATGATTTTGCTGTGCACTTTGGCAGGCAATTTGGACAGTTGCAGCAGGAAATCGTTGCTCAAAGCAACTTTGGGTTTGAGGGCCATTACGTTACTCCTGTGTGCTCAAAGTCAAGCCTAGCTGCTGCGCTACGGTGTTGAACCATGCAGCCTCATCTATCTTGGTCATCGATTCATCCAATAGCAATACTTTCCATGTCTGCACTGTCCAGAGGTCGAGCATGTCTGCTTGGTCGTTACGCAGAAGCACCAGCTTCTTAGACACCCAACACAATTCGCAGTCGGCCACTACTTTGCCCTTAGCATCCATCAGCTCGTAGCTCACCTCTGGAATTTCAGCACCGGCTTGCGCCAGTTTTTGCAAGCCAGCACGCAATGGATCCAGGACTTGCTCCAGAGTTTCATCCCAAGCACCGTGGAGGGAGCTTTGGTGGGTAGAAGCTGCCTGTTGCGTGCTGGATACTGCCAGCAATGGAGTGGGGTCGTGGGCTTTGAGACCAGAAGTGGTGGTGAGCCACATTCCGGGCAGAGTCTGGCTGGTGTTGTAGATATGCAGCCATAGTCGCCAAGCCCGGTGTAAGGCTTCTTCATCCGGTGCTGCACTGTCATCCAGAACCAACACGCCCGGCGCACTCCAGTTCTTGCTGCCTTCAAAGCCAAGCTTGGCCATATCCAGAGGCCAGAGACCAAATTGCTTGCACCAGCCATTGCCGGCGGAAACACTGGGCGCAAAGCCTTTTTGAACGGTTACCACTTCACTGGGCAGGCAATCTGACCATTGCGCTATCAAGCCCTTGTAGGTGGCCATTTGCGTGGCATCTGATGGCACCATTAAGAAACCATGCCACAGGGCATTGCGCTGCAGCTGGTTTACCACAGGGTCGGTTGCCGCAGACTCCACTGGTGTTCCAAGCCAACTTAACAGGCGAGCGATAGCATGCAGGGTAAATGCCTTTTCTTGTGCCCTGGGTGTTTGTTCTGAGGCTTTGCTTCCGGTATGCCACGACATGGTCGCTAGGGGGGAATCGAGGTCGGTTTCTAGTTCCCCTTTCAGGGCAGAGGCCACATCGTTGTGCGTAACTGACCAGACCCAAAACTTGCCACTGGCAACAATGGCACTGCGTTTGAGGGCATCTTCGCGCAGTGAATTTTTGTGATACGCCCAGCCGTCGCAGAACACGGCAATTGGACGCCTCGGGCTGTTGGACGACCAGGGCCAAATCACAAAATCTGGTTTGCTGTGTACCGCGATGCCTTGCTCTGGGCCTAAGGAGCACTGCGGCTCTATTTTGTAGCGTTGGCCACCAATTTCCAGCACATGCCCCGACTTGCCGTGTACCACATCGCCGACCAGTTTGACTTTGGGTATAGAACCACAACCCCCCAAGCGTTTCAGGCTTTCGATAAAACGCGCCTCCAGTACCGAATCAAAGTGTGGATTGATGTAAATCTCGGAGATGGTTGCGACGCATTCGAGCTGGTCTAATGCGCCCACCAGTTCTTCGAGTACGTCTTTGGCGGTATCACGCGAGACCAGTTCCATGCTGCGGCCCAGTCGGTATTGGAAGACACAGCGGTAACAGCCATCTTTTTCTGGGTCGTCGTGACACGAGCAGTCGGCCACGGCAGCCAAGGCCATGTTTAGCACTTGGGTCAAGGTACCTGCTTCTTGGGCCAGCAGTTGATGCAGATAGCCAGTGCCGCCGGGTACCGAGTCGTACAGCATGACGTAGAAACGTTTCGGGCCGCCATCTTTGCCGGGTTCATCTTGCAGCACCATGCGCAGGTGGTCGACTTTGCCACCGAAGCGTTTCTTTAAGCCCAGTTGCACTACTGCCATGAACGACTGCACCACCCGCTCGTCCACCCCATTCTTGGTATACGGCACCAAGATACGCAGTGCTTCCGATTCAAACTCCCGGTACAGGTACAGGCATTCGAGCAGGTTGCTGGGGTCGTCACTGTTGCGTTTGGGGCAGTCAAAGCTGTGGATTTGCTCTTGCGATGCCGTGCCACTGCGCTTGAGGGTTTTCTGCACCTTGCCGCAGTGTTGGCACAGTCGAAATCCGGGCCGCGCTTCTTCTTTATCGGCCACCTTGAATGCTTCGCCGGGCTTGGCTAATTCACCAAAATTCACATCGCGGAAGGTAACGCGGGTGATGAATTCAAACCCGAAGGGCAGCTCTCCAGTGTTAATCTGCCACGCTTCGCGGATGTCCGATGCCGCAAAATCGGCCATGAGCTGGCGAATATAGTATTTGGGCTCTCGGTCTTCGGTGCTGTCGTCAATGCGTACTTCGGTGTCATTGCTGTTGGCAATGGCTTGTTTGAAACGCAGCAAGGTGCGCCGCTGGGCAGCATCTGACCACATGGCGTCATTGCAGCGCGGGCATTGCAGGTGGATATCTGGCTGTTTGACCAAGTTTTGCATGTGGTGACAAGACGGACAGAAGCGCCACGCCTCGGCCTTGGCCAGATTCATGTTGATTTGGTCCACCTCTACGCGCCGTTGGTTGGCGTAGAAGCGGTTTTCTGGGGCAAATTCTGACAGCGCCGATTGTGCTGGCCGCTCGTATTTGAGGGTGTTTAAGGTGACATAAGCTCCTTGTCCAGGCTCGTCGCTGGCACGCTTGCGCCACAGCACAGATTTGAGCTCTACCCCCGCCTCCGGAAAGGCATAGTTTGGAATCAGCCCCGCATCGGTCAAGGTGTTGAGCAGGTCGCGGCCATTGATTTCTTTGATGAGTTCGAGCAACTTGTCACGCTCGCGCAGCAGTTTGTCCATCTCATCTTTCGTCGCCTCGTCTTGTGGTTTCTGTTGCAGCTTGGTTTTGGCGCGGTCGAGTTCATCTTTGCGTTTTTTGTAACTGCGCCGTTCTTCTAATAACTCTTCCAATGCTTTGACCAAGCAAACGCGCAAGCCGTCCGCTTCGCCTTGGCCTTGCATGAAGTCCAGCAAGCGGGCGCGTACCGCCTCATCCATATCTTGTGCCAATAGTTGCACAAAGGCATCGAAAAGCCGCTGCTCATGTTTCAGCACATAGTCGCAAAACAAGTAAGGAAAGCGCTCTTGCTTGTTTTGGTCGATGGCATCGAGTGCTTGCGAGGTTTGTTCGGGCAGGGCTTTGTCGTTGCTCAGGTTGGCTACCCAATCGTCCATGCAAAAGGCGAACAATTGGCGGCGCAGCACTTCGGCGGCCTGCAAGAACACCCCCGGCGGCGCAACTTCGCCACTGAGCATTTCTTGGGTTTCGGCGAAGAAGTATAAATCGTGCGGGCTGCTGCCGTCGGCCAAGGTGGTGGTCACTGCATTGCCATCACGCCGCCCAGCGCGGCCTATGCGTTGCAAGAAGCTGGCTTGGTTGGGTGGCACGGAGCACAGTAAGACGGAAGATAAATCTCCAATGTCCACGCCCATCTCCAAGGTAGGGGTGGCAGAGAGTAGGTTTTCAAACCAAGGCTGCGGCTGCTTGCTTTTGAAGCGTTTTTCAAGCTCTTCTCTGGTTTGGCGCTCTAGTAGGCCGGTGTGTTCTGCTGCAATCACCCGGCGCAGGTCGCCTTGGCTGTAGCGTTGTGCCCACCAGCTACGTGCTTGGGGCAATAGCATCTCATAGTGCAATTGGGGTGCATCAAGGCATGGCATTCTGAGTAATTGCTCGGCCATGTAGTGGGGCACGGTCAGGCGGCGTTTGCTGTCCTCGGTGGCCACAAAGACGACCGTGGTGTGCAGCTCCAGTGTGTCTGGGTTCAGCGCCCAAGTGTCGCCTTGGTGGTGGCTGGTTTTGAGCAATAGGCCGCTGCTAGCCAGCGAGGTCAGTGCTTCGGCGTACATGGCTGCCGCCATGCCTTTGCCCAATAGGGTTTGTTGGCCCAACACCGCCTCAGCCCAGCGCTCGTACCAGGTACGACTACTACCCGAAATCTTGTCGAAGTCACGCTGGGTGCCTTGCGTCAGAAAAACAGGGCGGGGAGTGCTTTCTCCCATCTTGGGCAGCCACTCATTGCGGCCAGCGGTTTTTATCAGTGCATACACATTGCCGTCACCCGCATAATTGGCCAGCTCGGTGTGCATTACCCCGCCTCGGCGGCGCAGGTGGGTCAACATACCCCACAACCATTGGGCTACCGTTTTCTGCTCAAGGCCGTGGGCACCGTACTGCTCTTGGTACACCGGTAAAAGCTGCCCAGCCACTGCATACACCGTCGGCCAAGGGGGTACTAACACTGCTTTGCCAATGCGCTCTAGCGTGCGGCCACGTTGGCTCAGGTAGGTAAATTCGCTGTAGGCTTGCCACAACAGGCGCTTTTTAACCCGCTCAGGCAAGCGGCTTTGAGCGGGTAGGCTCTGGTGCTGCAACAAGCCTACTGTCCAGTCATGCTGCCAAGTCATGTTGGGGGCGATGAATTCGGCTACCAAGTGCGCTGGCGGCATGTGCAGCACGGAGCCTGGGGTTTCAAAGCTGCGCGCCATAGCCTCCAGAAAATCGCTCCAGCCCATGCCTTGCGCGTTAGGGCCAATTTCGTCGATAAGGTGCGCTAGGGCGGTGCGTACATTGTTGAGGTAGGTTCTGGCACCAAAGAAGCCGGCCCGATGGGCGGCATCTTGCACCGAATCAGAAAACGCAATCAGCTTTTTATCTTCATTGAAGACGCTGGCCCAGCTGCTTTCCACCACTTGGGAGCCCAAGGTGGCGTTGCGCGCCCCCAGCAATAGCAGCTCATCACTCTCGCCGCAGGCCGGGCAGGTGGTGTCGTGCAGGGTAAATTGCGTCTTGCCCCGGAGTTGGGTTTTTTGTGCCGTGACACGAAAAACGCTGAGCAACTCTTTGTGACCACAGGCCAAGCATTCGTCTTGTGCGTGTTGCAAGGTGCCGCAAGAAACACAAACGCGCTCGACCACGCCATCGACGTGATTACTACGACCACGGCCTATGCTGGAGGCAGCGTAAAAACGGGTGGCTTCGGGCCTTCTGGCAAACCAGGTGTTGTAGATTTCATTGAGCTCGGTCGATAGCTTGCTGCTGCCTTGCACCAGTCTGGAAATCCAACCGGTGGTGCGGCATTGGCTGCATTGCACCAAGGGCAAGTACACGCCATCGCGTTCACCGGGCAGGTCACGTTCGCTGCGGAAACGAATATCCTGCGGCTCAACGCTGAGTTTGGCCACCATGCGCCGCAATTCACGCACCCATAACTGCACGCGCAGCGTGACCAAGGGCTGTTTGTTGTCCCCCAAAGCCCAAGCCACCAGCACCAGCAGGGCATCTAACACTTGCCCCACTTGCGCCTGCGAGGCCGCGGGCATATTGCGGGCAAACGATTCGGTCAGTTCGCGGTAACTGACGACGCCCCCCTTGACGATTTTGAGCAGATTGACAAAAAGTTGGTGCTGTTTGAGCAAACGGCCGAACTGTTGCCGCCACTCTGGGGCTGCAACGTCAATAGGCGGCGCTTCATCTGGAAAGAATAGCTTGAACCAAGCTGCCACTGCTGCTTCTGGGCCAGCGTACTGGCCAGCTTCTAAAGCAGCCACCAATTCGGGCCGGAAGCTGAACATGTAATCGACGGTAGCATCTTCGAGAAACAGGCCCACCGATTGGCGGCTCTCGGTGACTACAGCGTCTTCATCAAACGGCACACCGAAGATTTGTCGTGCGTAGTCGCGCAGGGGTGCAGTATCGGAGGAGCCGCCCAAGGTAGCCGAGGTGCCAGCACAAATTAAGTGGCCGTTGGGTATCTTTAATCTGGCGCGCAAGCGGCGCAGCAACAAGGCTAAGTCGGTGCCTTGTGCGCCATCGAAAGTGTGCAGTTCATCGACCACCACGTAGCGCAAGCTGTCTGGGGTATTCATGGCCCAAATGCGCCGGTCTTTGGGGCGCAGCATCAGGTAGTCCAACATTTTGTAGTTGGTCAACAAGATGTCCGGGGGGTGTTTACGCAGGGTTTCGCGGTCGGTAATCACCGAGCTTCGGCCCATGAGCATCCCTTCGCCCGGTGCGCCAGCCTGCCCGCCCACATACAGCCCGACGCGCAATCCGGCAAACGCTGGCACACTGGCCACCAGCTCAGCAATGCGTCGGGCTTGGTCCGAGGCCAGCGCGTTCATGGGGTAAATGACCAAGGCTTTAATGCCCGCCTCCCCAGCAGCACGGGCACGGCTGCAATGGTCTAGCACGGGAAACAAAAAGCATTCGGTTTTACCGCTACCCGTGCCGGTGGCTACCAGCGTGCTTTGGGCCTTGCGATGGCTAGACAAACGCTCCCAGGCTTGTTCTTGGTGCTGGTAGCCGGGGTGGGTGGTTTGGAAGCTCTGAAAGAACGTGCGCCCAGCTTGGCCGCTGCTAAATGGCAAACCCAGCTGCACATAAGGCCCTTTGAGCCAAGCCTGTTCATCCTCAACAAAGCGGGCCATGAGGCCATTGCAGAAGGTGTCCGCTGGCTCAAAAGCCGAGACCAGAAATTGCTTTAGGCCGGTTTGGATGTCACGGGCAAGGAGGGAGGGGAGCATGGGGTTATTGGGCAGGCGAATGCGTTTGCAGCCAGTCTTTGAGCGCGGCATCAATGCGCGTTTGCCAACCTTTACCGGTGGCTTTGAATGCGGCCATCACTTCGGGCGATAAGCGGATGGTGGTGGCTTGCTTGGGCGCTGCCTTGAGCGTGCCTACCGGTCGCCCAGCCTTGCGCCGTGCAGCAATATCTGCTGGGGTATGCACGCGGGCAAATTCACCACTTTGCGCTTGGCCTACTGAGCGCATCAGCGCTTCTTCAAATGCGCGCATTTCGGGGTCTGGGTTGCGCTTCAATTGCTTGTCATACATCGTATTTTTCCTGGAGTCGGTTTAACACTTCGGTGCGGATATTGTCAAATTTGGCTTTGGCATACACCAACACCAACACTATCTCGCCACGGGCATTGCGCCTGAAGTAAATCACCCGTGCGCCGCCACGCTTGCCCATGCCTGCGCGGCCCCAGCGCACCTTGCGTAGCCCGTTGGTGCCCACGATGACATCACCTGCTTCGGGGTTGTCCGCAATCCAGTCGATGAATGCCTCGCGTTCAGCATCACTCCACACTTGTGCGGCCCAGCTTTTGAATTCTTCGGTTTCGACAACGGTCAACATAGGTCTAATGTAACAACAAATAATCGATAAATCAATTGTTTGTAGCTACATTTTATAGGGTTATGTTGGGTTGCACGCAACCCTACGAAGCTACGAAGCTTCGCTCTACAGCGATGGCGTATGGTTAATTTTAGTCCTCTGGAGAAATAGCTCCAGGTTTCCATGTGCCACCACAGCTAACCCAGGTCGAATTTTTCGGAAATCCATCATCAAGGCCATAGTTAATAAGTAATTCTATCTTACTGAAAGATTTTTTATCTTCCTTTGTCATTTTGATATTTTTACCAAGCTCAGGAATGGCCTTTCTTACGTTTGCTTCGCTGGATTGAAACACATATCCCCAGAAGCTTCCCTCGACGCTTTCACTGTAAGGGATGTAATACTTTACTGGAATCCCTCTAAATTCTAAATTGGTGAATTTTAGATAATCATCTTGCGTTAATTTGTGACAACTCTTCAGGAATTTGTTGAGGCTTTCTTGTACCATTTCATTTTTTGATGCGTCCACGTTTTTCCATTTTACTGAATCAAACAGTGAATCGGCATGGGTGAGGCATGGAATAATTGCCAGGAAATATGGTATTAATTTTTTCATTTGATTTGTGCTTTTTAACAACTCGGCAACGCTGGCAGCCACTGAAGCCAGTAGCCGCCATGCGATTACACAGCTGAGTCGAGTTTTTCGCGGATATATTGAGCAAAATTAGCGGGCGTGCCGTAAACTTTCACTTCTTGGCCAAATAGTTGCATAGACTCTGCCAAGAGACGGCAACCTTTATCTTCCAAGAGTTTGATGAAGGCTTTGATATCTATATCATCTTCATGTTTAGGGGAAAAAGATGTTTGGCGAATTCGCTCCCAATCAAATATATCTGAATTAAATTCAGGGTAAATAATTAAATCGTACCCTTTTCGGCTCAAAGTGGTGGTGAAATCGTCGATATACTCTTTGTCTTCAATTTCCAGCCGCATCATAATATCAGAATCAATGCCTATTTCTTTCAGGGCATCTGTGTAACCATCTATGCTTATTCTTTCACCGGCAGAAGATGGCAGTAAAAATAGTACCTTTTTTATGGGGGTTTCCATGAAAATTTTACCTTTCTGTGGTGAGGGGCTGCAAAAAAACGGCCAGAAAATGGCCAGAGAACACTCTGGCACAGCTTACCGCATCGCCCCACTGGGGGCAAGGCGTTGGCGTTTGGGCTGGGAAGGATTTTTAAGGGTGGTTTGCGGCAAAAAACGCCCACGCCACGCGGTAATCGTCTTCGCGGCTGGCGCGGGTGAAGGGGGCGGTGTAGTGGCGCTGCACTTCGCGGGGGCCGCCGGGCAGGGTGTCGTCCATGACCCACTGGGTGATGGTGGTGCCATCGGGAACTCGTGAAGCGCCGCCGCGTTGCAGGGTGTCGGGGTGGTCGGTGGCATCGGGGTGGGGGTAGGCCCAGAGGTCTTCCCAGCCGCACTGGCCTTCGCGCACTTTGCCATCGGGGGTGGTGATGCGGGTGCGTGGGGTTTTGGGGCCGCCTTTGCGCGGTAGGCCGACGCCGACCAAGCCTTTGCTGTTGGTAAAGACGATGCGGCCCGTGATGTCGTACCAAGTGTCGCGCTCGTAGCCTTGCATGACGGGGAACTGTACGCGGTAAATCAGCAGCAGCTCGGCCAGCGTCAGGCCCAAGGCTTGGGCGACCAGCACATCGATTTCGACCAAGGCCATGCGGCGGGCGTAGTCGGAGCGCAGGGCGCAGGTGCGCGTCCAAGTGCTGGTGAGGGCGGGCCAGAAGTGGTGCGGCAGGCGCGGGTTGCCGGGCTGGCTCCAGCTTTGGTCGGCAAAGTCGAGGTCATAGACCTGCTCCCAGAGGGGGGCGTAGTGGGTGGTGAGGCAGTTGAGGGCGAGGGCGCGGGCTGATAGCTCAGGCGAATTTTGCAGCGTTGGCAATTGGCTCAGGCCATCACCGTATAAGTCACCTCGGCCAGTGCTTTTGATAAAGAAATCCACCACTAATGAGTTCAGCATTGCTACGCTTGAAATTAGCTGCTGCGAATCTTTAAAACTTGTGGCGATGCAAGTGTTTACGATGGCTGCGCCCGGCGGCACAAGCGCCGCAATCAATGTTCGTTCTCCAGATTGTGATAACCGGCGCCGATGTATCAATCTAAAAAACTCCGTCACTGCCCGCTGGCGTGGTCGATTGACACGATAAAGCTCGGCATCTTCCTCGGTGGGTTTGGCTGGGTGTTCTCGGTCTAGCAGCTCTTGCCAAGGCACTTCTAGCGTTTCCCAATCTAGCCAACTGACGCGGGGCGTGCGGCGCAGGTATTCGGCGCGGTCGGGCATGGGGCGGTAGTTGGTGCGCGGCAGGTAGTCGTCGGGCAGGGTTTGCAGGTCGATGATGTCGTAGTGGCCGTTGGCGGTGCAAGCCTTGCGCGGGGTTTTGTTGAACGGATTGGCGAGAAAGAAATGCGGGCCAGACAGCACCCCGTCGTGCGGCGTGGCGGCAAAGCCGGGGTCGGTGCTGGGGCGGCGGCTAATAGTGCCGTCCTTCTGTTGCATGGTTTCGTGCCACATTTCGGTGGAAACGTAGCCCTCGCCCAAGTCCGCCAAACGGCGCGGGTAGGCGGCCAGCTTGGCGAGCACGCTGTTTAAGGCACCGGCGTGCAGTGCGGGCAAACGGGCGCGGCGGGCTGGGGTGCCGGGTTCGTCGTATAGCTGGGCAAAGGTGGTGAGTGCAGCTTCATCCACGCGCACAATGCGGTCGCGGTGGCCGCTGGTGTTCCATTGCCCGGCTTCGTTTTTATAGCCGCCTACCATGCCTGCGCCATCGTGCTGGTAGCAGGTATCGACGGTGGCAGGCGCAAACAGATTGGCTAACTGGTCAAAGCGTGGCGCGTTTTGTGCAGCGCCATAGATATTGACGCTGTATTTAGTGTGATGGTCAACCTCGGCAAAGAGTTGTAGTTCATTCACAAAACCGAAATGTCTTTTTAACCGTGCATAAACCGCTTCGCGCAGCATACCGCCTTTCGGGTCATCATACGGCCCTTCGGGGTGCAGCAGCCCAGTGACTCCCTGCCCGCTATTTAATCCCCAAGCCAGCGGCATAAAGCATTTATACAAATTGGTTTGCACGCCTTTCAGCAGCGGGTAATTCTGCACCGCATTTAAAAAGGCTTGCGTGCCTTCAGCTTCTTGCAGTTCGTCCGTCCATTCAGTTTGCAGTCCGCTAAATTGCTCAAAGGCTTGGGCGCGCAGTTTGGCTAAATCGCTGGCACTGATTTTGCGCACCGCAAACACCGGGTTGCGTTCGCCCAAAATACCGGCTTCGTTCCACTCCACCTTCAGCCACGGCGGATTACCCAAAATCAGGTCAAAACCACCGTTTTGCAGCAGCACATCGGCAAAGCACAACTCCCAGTGCATAAAGCGGTATTTGTTGGCAATGGCTTCTACCACGGCGACGCGGGCAAAATGTTGGCGCAGGCGGCTAATACGCAATTGGCCCAATTTGTCGTGCAGGCGCGGCGCGGGGGCGGCGGCCAATGCGGGCTGCACTTCATCCACCCCGTCCAAACTGGGTTGCACCGGGGTAAACACGGGCGCGCTATCGTCCGCGCCAAAAAGCAAATCGGCGCTGCCCGTGGCAGGCTGGCTAAAGACCAAATCGGTCTGGGAGGAGGTAAGTTCGACTACATTACCTTCCAAAATTGCGCCCACTTCCATCCACCATTGTTCGCGGCTGGGCAGTTCGGCACTGCGGGTAATGGGCCAGAACCACAGCGCGCACCAGTAATCCATCACCAGTTTCAGGCGGCGGAAGGGGGTGGCCAAGTCGCCATCTTCATTGAGCAAACCGGCTTTGCGGATGGCCTCTTTTTGTGCCCGGCTGATGCGGCGTTGCTGCTCGGCGCTGGCTTCGCCTGGTGGGTGCGGCCAAATGTGCAATAGGTCTTCGGTGCGCTCGCGGTCGCGGGCCAGGGCGGCGGTGTGTTCAGCCCACAGGGTATCGACTTGTACGCTCAGTTGTTGCAGCCGGGTCAGTTCGTAGCCTTCTAGCGGCTGCTTGAGGGCTTTGTGCCATTCTTTCAGGCGCTTAAAGTCTTCGGGGTAGAGGGCTTTGGCGGTTTTGTCGCCATAGTCGGCCATGCCGGGGTCGGGCAGCAAAAAATGCCAGATTTCATCCGGGCGGCGCGGGGCGCTGGCGGTGGCGCGGCGTGGCGCTTGTTCGTGCCACGCCGGTTTGGCGGCTTTTTTCAGGCTGGCGGCGGCATAGACTTGGTGGCGTGCGCCTATCAGGCTGTTACCAGCAAACAGTTGGTAGCCAAACCACGGCACGCGGGCGGGCAGGGGCTGGCCGTTGTCGTCTTGCTCGCCATAAATGGCATTGAGCCAGATAGAAACTTCGGCCAGCTCTACCGCCACCGGGTTTAAGTCCACGCCATAGACGTTGCGGTCGGCCAAGTACATACGCACTTTTTGCAGCTCTTGCGCGTATTGGTCGTGCGGGATGCGGGTTTTGAGCTCGGCCTGTTTGCGCTCTAGGTAGGCTTCGGCCAGTTGGTTCACGGCTTCGTTCAAAAAGGCGGCGCTGCCCATCGCCGGTTCGCACACCGTCAGGGTGAGGATGTCATCGGCAGTTTTCACGCGGCCATTGCTCTCGGCCAGCAGCTCTTTTAGCGCGTATTTGACGAGGCATTGGGTGAGCACCTGCGGCGTGTAGTAACTAGCGCTTTTTTGGCGGTCGCGTCCGGCCAAGCGGTAGATAAAACTACCTTTGGGGTGAATACGCAGTTGGTATTTGCCGGTGTCTTGCTGCCGGTCATAGACCAATTCGTCGTCCTCGTAATCTTGCAGGCGGCTGCGTGGCACAAACCAAGCGTTTTCGAGTAGGTCGGGGCCGCTATCGGCGCTGCTGGAGTAGCTGGAGCGGCTGGGGCGCTCGTCGGCGGGGGCTTCTTCCTCGTCTTCGTCGGCATCGTCGCTGGCGGCGCGGCCTTTTTTGGGCGCGGGCTTGACTTCGTAGAGGTCTTCTTCGGCAAAAAAGCCCCGGTAACTGAGCAGGGCTTCATAGACTGCGCCCAATTGGTTAATAGAGAGCAATTGGTAACTGACCCGGCCTGCACGGCGGCCTTTGCCGCCTTTGCTCAAAGAGAGCAGTTTGATAACTTTTTGCCAAATTTCATTGGGAAACTGCACCTTGCCCAGCAGCGGCATGGAGGCATCGTCAAACAGGCGGCTATCGAGCGGGGCCATCGCAAAGGTGTCTTTGGCTCCTTGGGCGATTGGCTGGCCTGCATCGCGCAGGTGGGCTTGTTCGCCGCCCAAGCCGCAACCTTGGGCCACCAGTTTGAACAAGCGGCGCAAGGTGAGGTCAAAAAATTTACCTTCGCGGGCTTGTGGCGTGGTGAGGGGTTGCAGTTCGAGGTCGCGCAGGCTCTCTAAACTGTAGCCTTTAAGATAAACCTCGCTTTGGTTGATGGGCACATAGCCCAGCTCGGGCCGGGCTTCGATGTAGAACATGAACAGCAGGCGATAAACCATGCGCAGGCATTCGAGGCTGAGTTCACCGGCTTCGAGCTTGTATTGGCCGGAATAGACACTCTTTTTGAGGCCGGTGGCTTGTTCGTCCAACTGGCGGGCGGCTTCGTTGCCTAGCAGTTCGATGGCTTCGCGCAGGGCGTATTTCAAATCCTCGCTGACACCAAAGGCGTGTTTGTGCGCGTTTTCGTCCAGACTTTCGAGCAAGCTGCTGCCTTCGCCGGGGGCTAGGCTGTCTTTGTGCAGCAGGGCGGCAGCGGCTTTGAGGGTGTCGGTATCTTTGCGGTCGAGGATGTCGGCCCAGTTAAAGCGCAGAGCGCGGTTGTTGGGCCATTTGTAGCGGTCGAGCAGCAGCCATTCGTCCAAACCCAACAGCAGCACATAGCGCGGCGGGTTGTCAGCGCCAAAAACGGCATCGGAGAGTAAATCGGCCCAGGTTTCGCCCTTGACGTTGGCGGGCAGGGGCTCATCGCCGTAGTGCAGGGCGCTAAGTTGGTGGTCGAGCAGGTCGTCTTCTTCGCGGCTGGGCTGGTAGGCCGGAATGATGGCCAAACGGTAGGCGGTGCCAGCACCGGCTTGGTGGCCGAGTAACTGCCACATCGGCAGCGGCAGGCCGGGCACCAGTTCTTGCAGGGCCGGGGTGCGAGCGGGGGCGGCATAGCCCAAGGCTTGCAGCAAGCCGGTTTGCAGTTGCACAAAGCTGGCCCAGCGCTCTTGGGGTTCGTGGCCTTTGGCAACTTGACCCCGCAAGCCAAACCAGCGCCCGGCGCAGCCTTGCAGGCGTTTGGCCGGGGTGCGCTGGGTGTCGTCGCCGGGGTGTTGGTCTTCGTTGGCCTGCCAAGCATCTAAGCGGGTTTTGATGTCACCCTTAAAGACTTCAGCCAAGTAGTGGTGGCTGTAGAACTCGTTTTCGTTGCTGATACCGGCAAAGGTTTGAACGGCTTCTAATACGGGCATGGCTTAGGCTCCGGCAGGGGTGGCAGCAGGGTGACAGACAGCGGCCAGCACTTGAATCCAAGGCTGTGGCTCGGTGGTCAGGGTGTCGTGTACCCACTGGCGGTAGTCATCAAACACGCGGTTGATTTGTTGGCTGCGCTGCTCAAAGCGGCCGCGTTGGATGGTTTCTAATTGCTTGTTCAGTTCTAACGTGAGCTGCTCTAGTTGCCTGCCTTGCAGGCGTTGCAACTCGGCCAAGGTGCCTTGCAGGCGCTCGGTTAATTGGGCGGCAAAGGCTTGTTGGCGCTCTAGCATGAATTGGTGCATGGTTTCTACCGCCTGGGGCAAGGCTTGCTGCATCTGCGCTTGCAGGGTGGCAAGGCCATCGGTATGGCCCCGGTTGGGCAGGCCAGCGGCTTTGAGGCCGGCACGGCTGGCAAAGGTATCAAAGGGTTCGAGCGTGAAGCTGCCCGGCCCGACGCGGCTGGCCACTTGCCACTCTACCAAGAGGGGCTGGCCTTTGCGGTTGGGCACCAAGCTCATCAGGATAAAGGCTTGCTCCTGTGTGGCCAGCTTATGGCTTTGTAGCAGCGGGGCTTTGTGGCGGCCAAAATGCGTGACGATACGGTCGCCCACCCATTCCATGATGGGGTGCTGGGGCCACAGGTAATGCAGCTGCGGCCAGGTGTCTTCTTCGGCGCGGGCTTGGCGGGCGGTTTCGATGGCTGCCATCATGCGCTGGGGGTCGGCACACAGGGAGTAGTGGTCATTGGCCGCTTGCACCTCTCGTGGCAGTTGGCGCAGGCGGTCTTGCAGGTCTTTGGGGGCGGTGATGGCGATAATTTGTTCGGCATCAGCGGCGCTCCACTGGCACAGCGTTTGCCCTTGGTTGAGCTGGGTGAGGGCGGTTTTGGCGTAGTGGTAATCGCTGGCAAACAAGGAAGCAGGCTCTGCAATTTGTTTGAGGCTGCTGGTGGCGGGGGCTTGTTGAGGGGCAGCGTCATCGGTGTCAGTTCCACCAAAAAGCTGCATCATCCAATCGCCTTCGTTGTCGGGTTCCTCATCGCTGGCTGCTTGGTCAAGCTGGGCTTGCACGGCTTCGGGTTGCAGACCTTCGGCCATGAAGTTGGCTACTTTTTCGGCTTCTTTTTCCGGGTCAAAGACGTTGAGGAAGGCCGAAGGGTCACCCAGGTTGAGGTAGGCTTGGTCGTCTTTGGCTTGCAGGATTTCCAGAATACGCAGGTCGCCACGGATTTTTTCGTTCACGGTTTCGGTGAACAGGTAGAGGATTTGCGGTTGGTGTTTTTGACCGTAGCGGTCCACACGCCCATTGCGCTGTTGGAACACCATGAGCGACCACGGCAAATCAAAATGCACCAGCCGGTGGCAGAAATAATGCAGGTTCAGGCCCTCACTGGCCACGTCAGAACACAGCAGCACACGGATGGGGTCATCCAAGCGGCCAAAGCGGTCGACCAGTTCTTGCTGCTCGGTGTCTGACATTTGCCCGTGCAGCACGGCCACTTGGTTCGGCTTGAGCTTGAGGTCTTGGCTGAGTTGTTTTTCTAGCCAGCGCAGGGTTTCAATGCGCTCGGAGAAGACAACTAAGCGGTCTTGGGCATTTTGAACTTGCCAGCCAAAAGCGGCTGAGGTCAGTTGCTGCAATAGGCGTTGGTACTTGCTAAAACCGCTGGCGGTGGCATCCTCAGTCAGGGCGCGCAGGCTATGGGCCAACTCTTGCAGGCTCTCTACTTCTTGGGCTTCGGCGAGTGTGGGGCTGTGTTTGCCGGTGAGTAGCTCGATGCGTTTCAGGGTAGATTCCAAAGCCGCCGCAGGGCTGGAAAACAGCGCCTTTTGCATCCCCACACGTTGCAGCTGGCTGGATAGACCGCCTTTGCGCTGGCCCCCTTGGGTGAACGATACCTCCAGCAAAGCGCGGTAAGCGGCCTCTTCTGGGGCACTGGCAGCTTGGCGCAAGCACAGGGTTTCGCGTTCTTGAAAGTCGCTGGTCACCTGGTCTTTGATGTCTTTTTTGAAGCGCCGAATCACCAAACCCTTGCTGCGAAAGTCATCCGGCGTGTAGTGGTCGGGGTCGGAAATGGCTGTAGGGTCAAGCAGGCTCATGAGCGAGGCAAAGCTGCGCGCCGAGCCATCGTGCGGTGTGGCCGAGAGCAGCATCAGGGTATCTGAGCGGTTGGAAAGCAGCCGGGCCAAACGGGCGCGGCGCGATAAACCCGATTCACCCGCACGGGCAGCGACGTTGTGGCATTCGTCAATAACGATGATGTCCCACCAAGCGTTTTCTAGGTAGTTGCGGTACTCCAAATTATTTTTGAGCGTATCCATCGAGATGATGCTGCGGTCAAAATAATTGAACGGGTTATGGTTTGCCGGAATGCGATTACGCACCCGGGCCAAACCCAGCGAGTCCAGCCGCGTTAATGGAATAGAAAAGCGACTCCACCACTCTTTCTGGAATTGGGTGAGCATGGCTTTTTGCGTGACTACCAAAATGCGTTTGCCGCGCCCACGCTGGATAAGTTCGGTGGCCAGAATGCCTGCTTCCAGCGTTTTGCCCAAGCCCACGGCATCGGCAATCAGGATGCGCGAGCGTGGTTGTCGTAAGGCTTGCAGGGCCGGGTCGAGCTGGTAGGGCACCACATTCATCACGCCCCGGTGCCCAAGATGCACCTTGTCGTCGTTGGGCACGCTGCGCCGGCGCAGGCTTTCTAGGTAAAGGATAGAGGCGTTGTAGGTGGGACTGGCATCGGGCACCAACTCGGTTTTGCTGGGGTCGAGGATTTCGATGGTGTCTTCTAGCGTGGTCAAAAACAGCACCGTTTGGCCGCGCACTAGGTCAGAGATGCCATCACAGGTGAGCAGATGTCCACCATCGGTAGCAGGGTCAACGCGGCGAATCAGCCATTCTTCGTCTCGGATAACGGCGCGTGCGCCTGGGGCAAATGTGAGCATGTGGCGGTATGGTTGGTGTTGTGTGCCTTTAGGCGCTGGCTCCCAGAGGGCTGGCGTTGCTTTGGTGTTGGGTATACAGTTCGCGCAGTTTTTCACGCAAAGAGCTCATGCCGCCGCTGACATAAACCCAATTGCCGTGGGCTGCACGCACACTTTCTACCGACGCATGGCGAATAAAGTCCGTCATAAAAAGGACGGGGTTGTTGCTTTTTGACAAGGCTACCAGCTGGGTGCTGTTGCGTGCGTTGGCAGTCACAAATGCCAATTTGGCAAATTTAAAATCGTTTTTAATCATGTGCGCTTGCCCTGGCATCAAGCCTACGATGGTGGCGGTAAAAGTTTTTTCACTTTTTTTTGGTGTGCGCCGGGGGTCCCTGGTCAGTACAGTATCACTGGTGTCTTGTGGGTCTTGGATGTCCACGGGTCTGGGGGCGGCTACGGGTTCTGCAGCCGCCGCCTCAGGGGTAGATGGCGATGGTGTCTGTGTCACCTGCGCTTCAGGGGGGGCTGGCACAGGGGCTGGGCTTGGTGGCGGTGCCGCGCTAGAAAAAGGCTGCACCATCGGCTGCGCCAATAAGTTAATCGGAATCTGGATAGGCTGAATCTGCGCCAAAGCAGCGGCAATTTTGCTATGCACGTCTTTGGTTGCTTCAGCAATCATCGCGTTGATTTTTGCTTCGATTTGTTGACGCAGTGGCTCTGTCAGTGCATCCACAATCGAGGAAGCTACCGATTGTGCGATGCTCTGACAGGCTGTTTGCAATGTGCGCGCATCTGGGGTGGTTATGTGTTCTGGCATAAAGCGCTCCGTTTCAAAAATAGATTTATGGCCCCAGATGCAAGCTTGCGCCGTTTGTACCTAAGGCAAAATTTCTGCGGCAGCGCGGCAATCAGGCAAGCGCCGACAGACTAATCTATCGGAGCTTACCTGTAGCTTTAAAACGAAAATTTTTCGTCAGCCTCTGATGGCACCAGAACAGGATACCAAAGTGGCAATGACCGGAATCTTCGCGGCAAGCCTCGGGGTTCAGCCCGAGGTTCGAGCGAACAG
>CAYMAC010000037.1:0-19788 GCA_964388325.1 uncultured Simplicispira sp.
CAATTTAACATGAAAGTCCTCATTTGTCTATATTTTTGTTAACTGTTGGCAACCCTTCGGGATCTATGTAATGGCGCAATTCATACATGCCTCAATTGTAGCCCAAAAGCTACAAAAAGCAGATAGTCCATCGAAGGCGATAGCGATTATTCAACCCGGTGGCGCAACATCAAACGCGGGTTTACCGCCAAGGTGCCCACCGAAGAACGCCCCGCCGTGTGGGGCAGCCGGGCCGATAAGCAAGAGCAAGCCATTTGGCAGCGCCGGTTTTGGGAACACCGTATCCGCAACGAAGCCGATTTTGCCAACCATGTGCAATATATCCATAACAACCCGGTAAAGCATGGGTATGTAGAACGCCCCGAAGATTGGCCGTACAGCAGCATCCACCGCCACAACGCCCACACCATCCCCCACCCCCACCGCCCCACCGCGTAGGTTGGGTTACGCATGTAACCCAACATCCCCCAACGCAACCCCGAACCGAACCAAACCCACGCACCCACGAAAAAACCGCCCCACCCCCGAAGGAATGAAGCGGTTTTGTTTACCGTTTACCGCGCAATGTTGGGTTGCACGCAACCCAACCTACGAGGCTTTTCCCTGATACATTGCTTTTTTCATAATATTTTCCAATACATTAAAAAACCCCACCCCTCTTACGAAGGATGGGGTTTGTTTCTTTACCGCGTAATGTTGGGTTGCAAGCAACCCAACCTACGAGGCTACGAAGCTACGAGGCTAGCGCATTGGGCCATGTGTGCCGGTTACCGCGCAATATTGGGTTGCACGCAACCCCAACCGCGCAATGTGAGCCGCCCCGCGTAGGTTGGGTTACGCATGTAACCCAACATCCCCCAACGCAACCCCGAACCGAACCCACGCCCCCATGAAAAAACCGCCCCACCCCCGAAGGAATGAAGCGGTTTTATTTACCGTTTACCGTGCAATGTTGGGTTGCACGCAACCCAACCTACGAGGCTTTTGCCATAAACGTCTTTGTTTAATAAAAATTTGTGAATTTTTTCAAGCTCCTGCGCTTAGGTTGGGGTAGTTAAAAACCCCACCCCTCTTGCGAAGGATGGGGGTTTATTTACCACGCAATGTTGGGTTGCACGCAACCCAAGCTAAGAGGCTTACAGGTTAGGCGACAACATCCGCAGCAAAGGTGGGCAATGTTGTAACACCGACCAACTTAACAAATGCATTGGCATCCGCATCGTGAGTTGCCGTAGCGCCAACTGTCTCTGCGTAAACATAGGTGTTACCATTGAAGACAGCAAACGACACACCGAAGTTGGTTGTATTGGCTGCGGCCATTGCTGTTGCAATCTGGGCATCTGTAGAGCCTGCAGCCAGTGCTGTAACTGCAGCTTGAACAGCAGCCTGCTGGCCAGAAACAACGTCAGCAAATGCGGTGAATTGCAATTTGTCTGTTCCAACTACGAAGTCAGTGATAGTGTCAGCGACCGCCGCACCGTCAGCACCAAAAACATCTAGAACAGCGAAGGCAAAGGTATCAGCACCTGCACCGCCAGTCAACACATCTGCGCCCGCACCACCAGTGATGGTATCAGCAGCAGTACCACCCTTGATAACATCAGCAACAGCAGTACCAGTAACAGTCAACTTGCCAGTGAAAGCAGAACCATCAATGGAGAAGCCCGTCGTTGCAGGACTTGCTGTCGTAGTCAGCGTCAAGTTTTGCGAACCAGTTACCACGACCGATTGGTTATCAGCAGCGGTCAGGGCCAAAACGTTATTGGCAATACCATCAGTACCAGTTGACTTGACATTCAAAGTGGCAGAACCTGTAACAGTCAAGCCATTAGTCAAATCGGCAGCAGCGGTAGTAGAACCAGCCAGGTTCACATTCAGGGTATTAGCACCCAGCTTCATGCCAACAGTGCTGGCCAAGATGACACCTGCCCCAAAATTCACATCAGCATTATTGGCAATGTTGGTCAGAGCCACAGTGCCAGCAGCGCCATCAGTGTAATAGCTGGTTTGGGAAACAAAACCGCCATCCACCGTCAGCGCTGCATTCACTGTACCCAGTTGCTCAACACCGACCACCTTGGTCAATTGCTCTTTCTGAGCAGCAGTAGTGAAAGTAGCGGCATCAGAGAAGCGCAGCGAGTCAGTGCCTGTACCCAAGTCGATGGCATCATCCTTGGTCAGGTTGGCATACACTGTGGTGTAGGTGTCGTTGCCAGTACCTGTCTTGATGCTTTCGACTGCAGCAGCAGCAGCCTTGTTGTCAATGGTCAGGTTGCCAGTAGCCAAAGAACCGTCGATGGTCTTGGTCAGGCCACCAGCTTGGGAAAGAGTCGCCTTAAAGGAGCCTGCACCAGTGATAGCCAGCTTGGTGGTCTGTGCAGTCAGCAAGTCACCAAGATCATTAGTACCAGTAGCAGTAATGTTCAAGGTTTCCACGCCAGCGATGGTAACACCACTACCAGTACCAGCAACGTTAAGCGCATTCTTGGCAAACTTGGCATTATTCAAGCTCAGGTTGGCCGTGTCAGCACCACCGGTTACGTCGCTGAACGCGAAGGTGACGTTGGCATTGTTGCCAGCAGCCGAAGTGGTGGTGTCGTTCAGGACGGTTCCGGTGATGCCAGCAGCTTGGGCCTTGGCCAAAGTTACAGTAATTTGACCAGTACCGGCGGCGTTGGTCACGGTGGAGCTACCCACGTTGACATTGGTGACACCAGTATTGCCGGACACATTCAGGGCTTGACCCGTTGCGGCAAAAGCGGCTTCCACGGTCTGGACACCAGTAACGACAGCGCTGCTAAAGTTGGCGGTGTTATCTGTAGCTGCAGAGTTGTAGATTTTCAGGACATCATTGCCACCACCACCCGTGATTTGATCACCGGCGTTCAAGGTAGCAGAACCACCCTCATCACCAGCAATGAAGGTGTCGTTGCCTGTGGTGCCTGCAGTAGCCTGCACGCTCTTGGTCAACACGAAAGTTTGACCAGGAACCACAGCAGCAGCAGCCGTGAAGTTCAGGGTGGTGGCGTCGTTGATACCGGCGTAGGAGTTACCAGCCTTGTCCAGAATAGCCGAGGCAGGGATGTTGACGTAGTAGCTTGCGCCTTCGGTCAGGTCAGCCGTGGGGTTGACGGTAATCACTTTGCCAGACACGGACACTTGAGCGGTGTCTGTGACAGGAATGGTGCGGGTATCGGCAGCGTTAGCAGCGTTGACAATGGTGATGTTGCCAGTGCCCACCACCACGTCTTCGGAGAAGGTCAGAACCAGATTGTCGGCCTTGCCAGCGGTGCTGTTGTCCACAGGGGTGGAGGACACCAAGGTAGGTGCAGTCGCATCGGTAGAGGCAATCTTGTCAGCAAAGTTAGCCACCACGTTGCCAGCGGCATCTTGCAGCTTGTTGACTGCGTTGGTGTTGTCGTAACCTACGGTCACAGCACCAGTCACGTTGCTGGCCAAGGTCAGAACCACGGTGTTGCCATTGACGGCAGCAGCAGTCACGCCAACCACGGTAGCGCCATCTTTCACCACGAAAGCAGTAGCGGCGGGGTTACCAGCCTTGAGGGTTTCACCGAAGGTCACGGTCACTTTGTTGGTGCCAGCGGCAGCGACAGCGCCCACAAAGGCAGGAGCCACGTCATCCACATCGGTCACGTTCACGGTGACGTTGGCGGCAGCGGAAGTGTTGTTAGCGGCATCTTTGGCCACCACGCCCAGCGTGAAGGTGTTGGCACCGGTTTCAAAGTCGTTGGCGGCGGCAGCAGCAGCGGCACCAGCTTCGGTCAGAGTGATCTTGCCAGCGGCATCAATGGCAAAGTAGCCATCGGTGTTGCCGGTGGTGATTTCAAAAGCAGTGACGCCTGTGTTGTCGGTAGCAGCCACGGTGCCCACTTCAAAGCCAGCAGCTTGGTTTTCAGCGTAGCTGAAGGTAGCGGCAGTAACCACGGGGGCGGTACTGTCAGCCAGCGGGTCAGCAGTAGCGGTGTTGTTGGTGTTGACCGAGTACTCGAAGGACTTGGTCACTTCGTTGTTCCAAGAGGCAGCGGCGGGGGCGTAGGCAGCCAAATCGCCAGTGGCACCTGCCAAGGTGGCCAGAATTTCGGACAGTTGCAGCACGATGAGGCCACGGTCGGCAGGGGCGTTGGCACCAAAGTAGGCTACCAGCTCGGGCACAAAGGCCAGCACGCCTTCGTTGGTGCTGGGCAGCACGCCCATGTTGGTGAGGATCAGGTTGGCCAAGTCTTCATTGCTCAGGCTGGAGAAGCTGTTGCCGAATTGACGGGCAAAGGCTTCTTGGCTTTCGCGCGTAGTGCCAGCGGCATTGACTTGGTTTTGGAACAACAGGTTGCCGGGGGCGGTGTTGTTGAACGCGCGGTTCAGAAAAGTAACTACGGCTGGTGCGCCAAATACGGTTTGAGACATGGTCTTCCTTTTGCGAAGTTTCGGATGAAAACAAGTTGCTAAAGAGGGCCTGCCTTACACAGCACAACCCTACCCTACCAAGTTTGCCAAAGCATTATCACATGCTGTGCTGCCAAGCAACACGGCCAGACGCTGCCGGTTTAGCTAACTTGGTGCCCAGTGTAGCGTGGGCACCACGCTAAGATGTGTGACGCCGGTCACAGGTGGGGTGCGATGGGTGCTACAACCAACTTTGCACCTCAAAACCCACCACAGAGCGCGTTTCTTTGCTGAACTCCACGCCAATCAAGTGGATAGGCTCGCCCCGATGGCGGTATTTTTCGGCATAGCCGCGCTGCACCATTTGCGCTAGCGCCTTGCCTTGGGGCACCAGTTCTACCACTTTGAACTCGAACAGATAGACGTTGCCATTGAACAGCACCGTCATATCGATGCGGCCTTTGTTGGTTACATCTTCTAGGCGAATGTCCAGACCCAAGGCGGCAAAGTGGCTGTAAAAAATGCTGGCGTAGTAGCCTTCGTATTGGGCTATGGGGTTGTTGCGATACCAGTCGTTGGGGATGCTGGCAAAAAAGGCGGTGAACAGCTGCTGCAAGCCTGCAAAGTGGTTGCGGCGCAGCAAAGCAGGCAGTTGGGCCGATTGTTGCAAGGCTGCAGAGGCGGGCACACCCAAACCGGGCAGCAGTGCCTTGTTTAAGCTGGTGCGTACTTCCAAGTTGGGGTAGCCCAAGGTATAGAGCCATTGGCCCGGCAAAATTTCTTCTTGGTGGTGCAGGGTTAAATAGCCGCTTTGGAACAATAGGGCATCGGTTTCTAAATAATCGACATCAAAGCTGGAAAGCAGTTCCAAGTCGCTGAGGCGCTGGGCCAAGCCTGGCGTGAAAGTCTGGCGCTGGTGCAGCAGCTCTAGCAAAAAAGTGGGCGTGCCGGTTTCAAACCAATAGGGCCGAAACTGGCGGCTATCGAGCAGCAGCAGCACATCAAAGGGGTTGTAAACCCCCACGCCACCCCAGTTGTAGCCGTTGTACCAAAGGCGCATTTGCTCACGGTCTAGCCCCGGTAATTCTGGGGCAAACACGGTGTCCACATCTTCATCGGTATAGCCGCACAGTGCTGAATAGCGGGCATCCATCGTGATGTCTTTGAGGTTGTTCAAGCCTGAAAACAGGCTGACCTTGCTGAATTTGCTTACCCCTGTGAGCATGGCAAAGCGGATATGGGCATCGGCGTCTTTGATGACCGAATACAGGTTACGCAGGCCATCGCGCATCTGGCGTGCGGTGTCGGGATCGGTGATGTTGTCCAGAATGGGCTTATCGTACTCATCCACCAATACCACGACGCGCTGGCCGCTGTGGGCATGGGCTTGTTGCAACAGGTGGCCAAACAAACCAGCAATGTCTTGGCCTTGGGGCGGGGCTATACCCAAGCGCACATAGTTGTCTTGCAGCAGCAAGCGGATGCGGGTGTCTAGCTGGGCGCGGCTGTGCAATACGCCTTTACCAAAACTGATGCGAACTACTGGGTAGCACTGGCTCCAGCCCCAGTGCAAATCGGCGTGCAGCCCGGCAAACAGTGTACGGTTACCTTCAAACAGCTCGGCAATGGTGTCTAGCAGCAGGCTTTTGCCAAAGCGGCGGGGGCGGCTGAGGAAGTAGTATTTGCCCTCGTCAATCAAGCGCAGGATGTAAGGCGTTTTGTCCACATAGTAGTAGCTCTCCTGGCAAATCAGAGAAAAGGTCTGAATGCCTATGGGTAGCTTTTTGCGTGCCGAGGCGGTGGTGGCGTGGCCCATTGCTTATTGCCAGCTGCCAATGTCGGCATCGTTGCCTTCGCCGCCGGGTTGGCCATCGGCACCCAAAGACAGCACGTCAATGGGGCCTTTAATGCCGGGGTTGAGGTATTGGTAGGGGCGGCCCCAGGGGTCATTGGGCAGTTTTTCTAGGTAGGGCTTCCAGTTGGGCGGCTGGGGGGCGGTGCTGGGTTTGGCCACCAAGGCGCGCAAGCCTTGCTCGGCGCTGGGGTAGCGCAGGTTGTCTAGCTTATACAGCTTGAGGGCTTGCATGAGGTTGCTGACGTCGGTGCGCGCGGCGGTGGTGCGGGCGTCGTCGGCGCGGTCTAGCACGTTGGGCACAATCAGGGCGGCCAGCACGCCAATGATGACCAGCACCACCATCAGTTCAATCAGGGTAAAACCACGGTGCAGGTGGCGGCGGGCAGGGTGGGCAAGGGCAAACAAGGTCATGGTGGCGTGGATGATAATGCGCCGATGGTGATATCAACACACAAGCCTTGGGGTTTGCGCCTAGGCACTTTGGCGCTTTGGGCGGCCACGGCGGCCAGCGTGGTGTATTGGGGTTTGCGTTTATCGGCCCCGGTGGGCGGCAGTGCGCCTGCGGTGGCGGTGCTGGCCCCGGCTTTGCCCGATAGTGCGGCCATTGGGCGGCTGTTGGGGGGGGGCGCGGCGGCCAGTGTGGCGGCGGTGCCGGTGGGCAGCAGCACGGCCACGGCACGGCTGGTGCTGCTGGGGGTGTTGACTGGACAGCACAGCGGCGCGGGGGCGGCGCTGATTGCGGTAGATAAGCAGCCCGCCAAGCCGTTTAGGGTGGGCGCACAGGTAACGGAGCAGCTGGTATTGCAAAACTTGGCCCCACGCCAAGCGTTTTTGGGGGCTACGCCCGATGGGCCTAGCAGCCTGACGTTAGAGCTACCGCAACGCCGTTAAGGCTGGAGCAAGGCAGCGCGCACCACGGTCAGCTGGCGGCGCGATACGGTAAGCCACTGCGCCAAGCCGTGCAGGCGCACTGCCCAGACTTCGCCCTCTTGGGGGTGGCGGTGTTTTTCTAGGGCGCGAATGGCGTGGCGCGCTACCAAGGCGTTGCGGTGGATGCGTACCCAGTGTTGGGGGTAGCGGGTTTCTAGCTCGCTTAAAGAGCCATCCAAAATGTAGCTGTGGTTGGCGCTACACACGGTTACATATTTTAACTCTGCTTTGCAATACAGCACTTCGGCCAAGGGGAGGCGCTCGGTGCGGCCCCGGTCTTGGATAAGTAGCACTTCGCCTATGGGGGCAGGGTTGGGGGTGGCTTGGGCGCGGGCGGCTTTGGCCAGGGCTTGTTGCAGGCGTTCGCGGCGCACGGGTTTGGTCAGGTAGTCCACGGCGTCTAGCTCAAAGGCGCTCAAGGCGTGTTCGGTGTGGGCCGTCACAAACACCACGGCGGGGGCGTGGGCCAATTGGCGCAACTGGCGTGCCAGTTGCAGGCCGTCTTGGCCGGGCAGGTGGATGTCTAGCAGCAGCACATCAAAGGGGGCGCTGGCCTGTGGGGGTGTCAATAGTAGGCTAAGGGCTTCTGGTGCGGTGGCGGCGCTGGCGCATTGGTGGCCGCCCAGCTCGGCCAGTAGGGTTTGCAGGCGGCTGCGCGCCAGTGCTTCGTCATCAACAATCAGGATGTTCATGGGGTTGCGGGCAGGGTAATGCACACTTGGTAAGTGGGGCCGTGGATGCCAGCGCTAAAGCTGCATTGCACATCATGCAGCAACAACAGGCGCGCGCGCACATTGGCCAAGGCGATGCCGTGGCCTTGGGTGGGGGGGGCAGCAGGGCCAGAGGTGTCTGGCACCGGCAGGGTGTTGCTGATACGCACGCGCACCCAACGGCCGCGCCGTTTGGTACGCACGCGCACTTGGCCGCCTTGGGGGCAAGGTTCTATGCCGTGTTTGACGGCGTTTTCTACCAAGGGTTGCAGTAGCAAGGGCGGTAGCAAGGCGGTGCCTGCTTGGGGGTCTAGTTGCCATTGCACTTGCAGGCGTGGGCCAAAGCGCACTTGTTCAATAGCGATGTAGCGTTGGGCCAGGGTGATTTCTTCGTCCAGCGTCACGGCCTCGCCTTGCTCGCTCAGGGCGCTGCGGAAGAGGTCGCTCAGGTCTTCTAACAGGGCTTCGGCTTTGGCGGGTTCATCGCGCACCAAGGCAATGGCACTGTTGAGGGTGTTGAACAAAAAATGGGGGCGGATGCGCGCTTGTAGCTCGGTGAGGCGCGCCGTGGTGGCGGCGGGGGTGCGTGCTTGGGCGCGTAGCACCAAGGCAGCTACCAGTGCAGCGGCCAGCAGGGCACCGCTGGCGACACTGGCCAGCCACGGGGCGGGCTGGGGGGCTATGTCCATCCAGTGCAGCATGGCACAGGCAAACCAACCGGCCACCGCCCCCAGCAGTACCCCAGCAGCCCACTGGCCGGGCAAGCCCAAACGCTGCAGCCAGCGCTTGAGGCTGCAAGCAATCAGCAGCCATGCCAAGGTGGCCGGTAAAACGGCACCGGTGAGCAGGGCCAGTTGCTGCAACCATGCGGCCAAGTGGCTGCTGCCAAAGGCGGCACCCACCCCGAGTACGGTTTCGACAAACAACACCGCGCGCAACACCACACCGGCATGGCAGGCATCAAACACCACTGGCGCGGGGGGGGTGGTTTCGCGCCGCTGGGGCGGGCGTGGTGGGCTAGATAGAATTTGCGGCTTCTGCATTGCGGCATCCGGGTGTTCCGGGTGTCTGTTTCACCAAGTGCGCGGGAAGCCTCGGGGTTCAGCCCGAGGTCGAGAGCGCGAACGGCGTAGCCGTTCTTAGGTGCTAGAATTAGTGCCCGTGTGAATAAAATTCCGAATTCTCCCGCCATTAGGCACTTGGAATCCAGCACAGAAATCTCCGGTAATTTGCCGTCCATCAGCGGAATCCGAAAGGTAGGCATCTTACTGAATAAGTCAGCGCAAGCTGATGCGGTCGGGCATGGCCGTCCTGTAGAGGGAATCCCCGCCATTCATGGCGAGGGAGGATGTCAACGGATTATTGTCTACCCTTATGCCTACCAGCCACGCTACGCCGCCCTCCCACAACCAACTCGATACCAAAGCGCAGGCTTGGTCGGCCTTGTTTTCTGAGCCGATGAGCGATTTGGTCAAGCGCTATACCTCTAGCGTGTTTTTTGACAAACGCCTGTGGCAAGCCGATATTGCGGGCAGTTTGGCCCATGCTGAGATGCTGGCCGCGCAAGGCATCATTGCCGCAGAGGACTACGCGGCCATTGAGCGCGGCATGGCGCAAATTACGCAAGAGATTGAATTGGGTGCGTTTGCATGGCAACTCGATTTAGAAGATGTCCACCTGAACATCGAGGCGCGCCTAACGCAACTGGTGGGCGATGCGGGCAAGCGCTTGCACACGGGCCGTAGCCGCAATGACCAAGTAGCCACCGATGTGCGCCTGTGGCTACGCAGCGAGATTGACCTGATTGGCGGCCTGCTGACCGAGCTGCAAAAAGCCTTGGTAGAAGTGGCCGCCAACAATGTGGAGGTGATTTTGCCGGGCTTTACCCATTTGCAAGTGGCCCAGCCGGTCAGTTTTGCCCACCACCTGCTGGCCTATGTAGAGATGTTTGCCCGCGACGGCGAGCGCATGGCCGATGTACGCAAGCGCGTGAACCTGCTGCCCTTGGGCAGTGCCGCCTTGGCGGGCACCACCTACCCGCTAGACCGCCAGCGCGTAGCGCGCAGCTTGGGCATGGAGGGCGTGTGCCAAAACAGTTTGGATGCCGTGAGTGACCGCGACTTTGCCATTGAGTTTACGGCGGCAGCCAGCCTGTGCATGGTACACATTAGCCGCCTATCGGAAGAACTGATTATTTGGATGAGCCAGAATTTTGGCTTTATCAAAATTGCCGACCGCTTTACCACCGGCAGCTCTATCATGCCGCAGAAGAAGAACCCCGATGTGCCCGAGCTGGCACGCGGCAAAACCGGGCGCGTGGTGGGCCACCTGATGGGCTTGATTACGCTGATGAAGGGCCAACCATTGGCCTACAACAAAGACAACCAAGAAGACAAAGAGCCTCTGTTTGACACGGTGGATACGCTCAAAGATACGCTGCGTATTTTTGCCGAGATGGTGGGCGGCCAAGTCAACCCCGCTACCGGCCAAAAAGAAGGTGGCATTACTGTGAACGCGCCTGCAATGGAGGAGGCGGCCAAGAAGGGTTATGCCACCGCCACCGATTTGGCCGACTATCTAGTGAAGAAGGGCTTGCCATTCCGTGATGCCCATGAAACCGTAGCCCATGCCGTAAAGGCAGCCACCAGCCATGCTTGTGATTTGTCCGAATTGCCGCTCACGGTGTTGCAGGGCTTTCACCCCTCGATTGAGAAGGATGTGTACGAGGTGTTGAGCCTGCGCGGCTCGCTCAATGCGCGCAACACCTTGGGCGGCACGGCCCCAGCACAGGTGCGTTTGCAGATTGCACGCCACCAAGCGCGTTTGGGCTGATAGTTCTGCGCTGAAGGAAAAAGCCCGCTAACTAGCTAATAGTTAGCGGGCTTTTTGTAATGTATTGGCGGAGAGGGATGAATCCGAACCAAGATAGCTAAAACGAAGTGCCGGGGCCAACAGCTCACCAAACAAGCCTGCCCGTGCCCCATAATTGTTTTTATGCAAATTAAGCCATTTCTAATTGAGTTGTTGCAAAAACAATCGAATTCTCCGAAAAATAGCTTCCTAGAATTGATTTTTCGGATGGGAGATGCCCTTGATTGACATCGCTGACCCCATCGGTGTAGCGTGGCTAGCCCAAACGTGGGACGTGATGCCGATAGCACGGTTGCCAGTGGTCAGTCAGATCGGCGGCAGACGTGAGACACAAATCCAAGAAGGCTTTCGGCAGGAAACCTTCCAAGAGTCAATGCGTCCAGACAACACGCTGGTAGCGCACCTGCACTTCCATCTGCGTCATGAGGTAGCACACCTCGAATTCTTGTCCCGCCTATTCGCCAAAGTGGGAGGCAGCGACATTCAAGCATGGATAGATGCAGAGCCAACAGGCCAATACGCACGCCGGGCTGCCTTTCTGTATGAATGGCTGACAGGCTCCATGCTGGTGCCACCTGCCCGTTTGGGTGGCAACTACATTGACGCTATTGATAGTGACAAGCTGCTCACGGCCTCCCCCGACCAAGTGGTCAAGGTATCTCGCTGGCGGGTGAACGACAACTTGCCTGGCACCCGAGAGTTTTGCCCATATGTGGTGAAGACTGATGCCTTGAAGAAGGCCGCAGCGGTCAATGTGGCAGGATTGCTAGAGGAATTGACCACCGAGTTTGGCGAAGACTTGTTGCTACGGGCCGCCGTTTGGATGACTTTGCGCGAAAGCAAGGCCAGCTTCTTCATAGAAGGGGAAGCCCAACAGACAACCCGTGTCCAGCGGTTTGCTGATGTGATGGCGCGACGTACCGGCCAAGGCGATTTACCACTCAGTAACAAAGCATTGGCGGAACTACAGCGGGAAATTCTGGGGGATGTCACATCAGTTCAACGGCTGGGTGTGCGGCAATCACCCGTCTTTGTTGGCGAGACCTTGCGCTACCAAGAAATCGTTCACTACATTGCCCCACCGGAGAATGAGTTGGGGCCAATGTTGGATGGCTTGCGAACATTCTTAGAGCGTACCAAGGGCCAGTCCCCAGTGATGCGCTGTGCGGTGGCCGCGTTCAGTTTCGTTTACATCCATCCTCTGGCCGATGGCAATGGACGGGTGCATCGTTTCTTGGTCAACGACATTTTGCGTCGGGATGGTGTGATGCAGGAACCCGTGATCTTGCCTATCTCTGCGGTTATCAGTGATAGCAGCGAACGGCGTACTTATGACCAAGTGCTAGATCGAGTCTCCAAACCCCTTATGCAAAGGGTTAGCGATCAATTTGAATTCAGCAGTACACGTAGCACCTACCCTGATGGAGTGGTCTCCAACTTCGTATTCCATGCCCCAGAACAAGCACGACCCTTGTGGCGATACCCCGATTTAGGGCCTCATGTGGTGTTTATGGCGAACATCATTGCCAGAACCATCACTGAGCAAATGCGCCATGAGTCGCGTTATCTATGCAGCCACCTTCGTGCCCGCCAAGCCATCAAAGAAATTGTGGAAATGCCAGATCACCAAGCAGACCGGTTATTGCGCTCCATTGAGCAAAACAACGGCGTTTTAAGTGGCGTGCTGGCAAAGGAAATGCCGGTATTGACCCGATCTGGTATTTGGGAGGCCATGACAGAGGCAGTTAAACAAGTTTTCTTGGACGGCGCACCATTGGATGGCAGTGTGCTGGAGCGTTATCACCCGACAAAAGAAGCCAACGCCTGACACTGCTGGCTACATGAACCCAAAAACCAAAAAAAGCTTGCTACCAAATTTATAGTAGCAAGCTTTTGTATTTATTGGCGGAGAGGGAGGGATTCGAACCCTCGGTAGGGTCGCCCCTACGCCTGATTTCGAGTCAGGTACATTCGACCACTCTGCCACCTCTCCTGTGTGCCGAAGCTGCCATTGTAGCAGCAGTTTTTAGCCCCCAGCAGCGGGTAGCACACGCACGCGCGCATTGGGGGCTTCGCCAAACATTTCTGGGGCATACAGGGCTTCTACGCGGCTGGAGGGCAGGGCAAAGTCTCCCACGTTGTTCAGGCGCAGGGTGTATTCCATTTTGATGCGGCCTTTGGGTAGGTATTGGTAGTAGCTGCGGAAGGCTTCAAAGCTGCGCTCCTCAAAGGCGGGCCAGCCGGGGCCGCTGCGCTTTTCGTCTTGGGTGGCCAGTTCAGAGTCGCGCCCCAAGCCGCTGCCCAAAATGGTGGCACCGCCGGGGATGGGGTCGGTGATGGCTACCCATGTCATGTCGGCGCTGGCGGTCACTTCTAGGCGCACGCGCAAAATATCGCCGCGTGTGTATTGGCCCACTGGTAGCTGTGGATTGGCCTGCTCTAGCGGGGTGATGGTTTTTTGCAGGCTGTAACCGGCGGCAAACGGGGCTTTGCGTTGCAGGGCGGCCACCGATTGCACAGTAAGCCAGGGTTTGCCGCTGCCTTGGTGGGTAACGGCCAGCGGGGCTTTGTCGCTGGATTTGGCCCAAGGCAGGAACATGCCGTTGCCGCGCAACATGCCGGGGGCGGCTGGGGCACCAAACCAAACGCTTTGGTGCGCCGCACCGCTGGTGTCGGTGGGCTGGATACGCTCTACCTTGGCCCAATCGACTTGGGCGCTTTGGCCGCCCAAGCTGGCGCGGGTGGTGCCTGCCACGGGGGTGGCTTCAAATTTTTGCGAGAAGCGCTCCAAGGCCAAGCCGCCCCACAGGTTGGCCGTGGTGGTGTGCCAAGCGCCGTTTTGTTGGCGCTGTATAAAGCCATTGGCCAAGCGGCCCATGTCGTCTTTCCAGCTAGGGTCGTCCATCACCGTCAGCATCAGCCGGGCGGTATTGGCATCGCCGTTTTGCATCAGCCACCACCAGTAGTCGTCTTGCTCGGTGCTAAACAGCAGTTTGGTGCCTTGGTAGCTGAGGCGGCCTCGCAGAATTTGCATGGCCTCTTGCAGACGTGGTTCGCGCTCGGGCAGGCTTTGTAGGCGTTGCAGCACGCTAATCCAGTCGATGATGGTGTGGGTGGGCCATTGGTTGGGGGCAATGGTGATGCTGGTCAGCATTTTGGGCGTGGCTTTACCGTAGCGCGATAGCGCTTCGATGGCGGCCAGTTTACGCATGTCCAAGTCTTTGCGTGGGCTCCAGAAGCTGCGTTCAATGCGGCCCTCGACAAAGGCTATCAGGCCGCGCTCCATCGGGGCGCGTGCCTCGTCGGGCAGGGCAAAGGCTGGGTTAATCCGTGCTGCTTCGTGGGTGGCAGTAAGCAAATAGGCGGTGAGGGTGTCGCTGCCGTGGTTGGCCTCGCTGCTGTGCGGTGGAAAGTAGTTGGCCAAGCCATCACTGTCCAGATAGGTGGGCAGTTGGGCGACCACGGTTTGCCAGAGTTTGGCATCGCGCAGGCCAATGGCTTTGCTGGTTTTTTGCTCTAAGCAGGCAAAGGGATAGTTGGCCCACCAGTCGCGCACGCCGGGCAGGCCCTCGGCCAGGGTGGGTTGCAGCGCCAGCTTGAGGCCACCGCGTCCGGGCAGGGCTTGGGCTGGTGGGCTGGCGGGTAGGTTGTAGCTGCCATCCACTTGCACCAAGGTAGCTTGTTGTACCGACAAGGGCACGGCGGGCACGATGCGCTGGCTTAGCTTGAGGGCATCGCGGGCGTTGCTGCGGCGGTCTTTGGCTTCTATCTCCCACAGCAAAGACTCTAGGCGCGTTTGGCCCAAGGGGGCTGGGGCTTTGACATCCCAAGCTACTTCGCGGGCCTCCCCGGCTGGAATCTCTACCGTTTGTGGCTTCAGGTCTATGAGGGTGGCGCGCGGGGTGACATCTACCTGCATGGCCGCTTTGGTGGTGTTGCGTAGGGTGATTTGGGCGCGGAATTGGTCTTCCTCGCGCACCAAGGGGGGCAGGCCGCTGATGATTTGCAAGTCTTGTGTGGTGCGGATATGCGTTGCGCCGGTGCCAAACAAGCCGGTAGCCACATCGGCCACGGCCACAATTTTGAAGCTGGTCAGGGCATCGTTGAGCGGCACGGTGATTTTGGCTTGGCCGTTGGCATCGAGTTGCAGCGCGGGGTTCCACAGCAGCAGGGTATCGAGCAGTTCGCGCGTGGGGTTGCGCCCGCCACCGCCACCAGCGGGCACGGCTTTGCGCCCATAGTGGCGTCGGCCAATGATTTCCATCTGTGCCGTCGAGGTGGCTACCCCCCAGCTGCGCCGTTGCAACATGGCATCGAGCAGGTTCCAGCTTTGGTTGGGCATCAGCTCTAACAGGGCTTGGTCCACGGCGGCCACGGCCACCTCGGCGTGGGCGGCGGGCTGGCCGTTGGGCAGTTTGGCGCTGATGGTGACTTGCGCTTGGCCGCGCACCGGGTAGCTGGCTTTGTCGGCGGCCACCTTGACATCGAGTTGGTGGCCTTGGGTGCCCACTTTGATTTCTGCCACGCCCAAGCGGAAGGCGGGTTTGCTCAAATCTACCAAGGCGCTGGGGGCAACATATTCACGGCCTTCGTACCAGAAGGCTGTCCACCACTGGCGCGGGGCTTTGTAGCCCCAGCTAAAAAAGCTGTACCAAGGCACCTCTTGCAGACGCCCGCGCAGCGCCAGCACGCTCACATAGACGTTTGGCCCCCAGTTTTCTGCAATTTTGAGGCTCACGGTGGGGTCTTGGCCGTTGAGTTCTACCACTTGGGTGTGCAAAATGCCTTCGCGCTCTACGCTGACCAAGGCAGTGGCAAAGCGAAAGGGCATACGCACCTGAAAACGGGCGGTCTCGCCGGGTTGGTAGCTTTTCTTTTCTGGCAGCAGGTCCATGCGGTCGTGGTTGTCGCCACCAAACCAAAGTTCGCCTTGGCGCGTCACCCACATCGAGGCGGCGGCATCAAAGGTGTTGCCGTCTTTGTCGCGTGCCGTGGCCACCAGTTCAATTTCTCCGGCTTCGGCCATTTGGGTTTGGCACAGCAGCAGGCCACGGGTATCGCTTTTGCCGGTGCAGACGGTGCCCAAGTCTTTGGTGCTGGTTTGGCTGTCGTAGCTGTAAAAACCGCCCACCATGCGCTTGCGGCTGGTGGTGGTGATGCGAGCGACGGCTTGCACTTGCAGTGGCACATCTGCCAGTGGTTTGCCTTCTGGACTCAAGGCCAACACTTGAAATTGGGCTTTTTGCTGTGTCGATACCCAACCCTCGGCTTTGATACCAGCTACCACTGCAGCAGGCCAGAGGGTGCTGTGGCCACGCAGGGTTTGCACTTCGCCATTGGGGTCGGCATAGCTGGCCTCTAGCAGCAAATCTTGCGCTTGGGCGGCGCGTGGCAGGTTCTCTAGGGTGATGTGGCCTGCGCCTTGGCGGTTGAGTGTCAGGGGCAGTTTGTCGGCCACGATGCGGCTGTCTGGGCTGGCGCTGTCTTCTGGCTCGTTGTTGCTGTGACCTGTTTGGCGCTGGCGTGGTGCCCGGAAGCTAAAGCCTTCGTAATCGGCAAATTCTAGGTTTTTACGCCGCACCTGTGCCGAAACGCGCACGGGCAAGTTGGCCGCGCCACCACCCGCTACGTAGTTGATTTGCACCTCGGTGGGCACCGAGCGCACATTGACCAGTGGTTTTTTCTCTGCCGGGGCAATGCGGCCCTCGAACACGGGTAGGCGGAATTCTTCTACCCGGAACTCGCCCGATTGGAAACTTTGCTCTTGGGCCTGGCTGCTGCGTAGCTCGACGTAATACAAGCCCAGTTTGGCTGCCGGTGGAATAGCAAAGCTGTTGTGGGCACTGCGCCCCCCGGTGGCGGTTTTGCGCCAATCCAGTGGCTGCTGGAACTGTTGGCCGCTGCCGCTGTGGGTGATGATGAGGGTGTCGGGCAGCTGTGTTGGTAGGCTAAAGCCTTGGCTGGTCTCGGTGCGAATCAGGTGCTTCATGGACAGCGTTTCACCGGCGCGCAGCAAGGTGCGGTCAAAAATGGTGTGGGCGCGTTCGTCGGGTTGGGCGCTGCTGCTGGTGGGCAGGTCAAAGCGCCACGGCTCGATGCCGCGCTGCCATTCGCTCCAGGTAAAGGCCATGTCTTGCACACCATCGGCCCCTTGGCTGCGCGCACTGACAAAATAACCGGATGCCTCGCCATAGTCGTTGTAGCAGCTGGGCGATTCGGGGTCTAGTTTGTCGAACAAGGCACGCCCTTGGGCATCGGTGCTGGCGCTGGCCAGTAGCTGGCCGTGGCAGTTGGATACCTGCACTTTGGCGTTGGCTACTGCCTTGCCTTTGTCCAGCGTCGTCACCCAAGCCAAAGCATTCTCGCGCCCGAGTTTGAAATGCACGCCCAAATTGGTGACCAGCGCCGAGGTGCGTACCATCATGGTGCGGTTGGCTCCGTGGCGCTCGTCCAACAAAGAGGCCCCCAAGCGCGGCGAGGCAATCTCTACCACATGAAAGCCCGGCGTGAGCGGAATGCCCACCACCTCGAACGGGCGCGGGTCGTTGTTGGCGGGTTGGGGTAAGTCCAGTGTTTTTACCCCGGCTTGACCGGCCAACAAAGACAACATGCGCGATTGCACATAGGCTTGGTCATCGGGGTTGATAACTTTGGGCAATGCGCCTTTGACATCTTGGCGCGCTTGGCTGCGCGCGACTATAAAGCGGTCATAGTGCTGCACCTTGCGATACCAAGCAATGATGTCGGCATCGCTGCTTGGCTGCAAGGTGCTGACCTTGCCTTGTGGGGCGCTGGCGGTGGATAAACCTTGCACGCGCAAATGGGCTTCTACGTTACGCAGCGTGACGGGTAGCAGGGCTGGGCCGTTGGGGCCTTCGGCAAAGCGCTCGACAATGCCAAACGGCGCGGCGGCAAACTTGGCCAGCGGTGGGCGGCCAGCAGTGGCCACTTGCAGCGGAAAGCTGGCCGCATTGGCCAATGCCCGACCTGCTGCATCAGCAAACTCCTTTGGCAGCTCTACCGTAAAGCGGGTTTCTTCGGCCAGCGGCGGCGCAAACGTGATTTGCTCTAGCAGTTCTTCTTCTGCGGGCTGGGGGGCGATGCTCTCGTCTTTGGATTTAAGCCGAATGGCTGCCGCCAATTTGGCAGGCACTGGCGCATTGAACGATAGCGTCATGGGCCGAATGGGCAAGCAGGCGGCTTGGGCGTTTTCGCGCTCGCAATGGAATTCTGCTTGGAACGGAGCGCGCACAGTAAAACCAAAGCGCTTTTCTACCCGGTTGGCAATGCCACTGGGGGTGCTGACCCCCTGCCCCCAAACCAATTGCACCTTGGCCGATGGCGTTAGGCGGCGGTTGCAGGCCAATGTGACCACCGAGGCCGCATCGTAGGAGCGCAGGCCGTGGGCATCGAGCAGGCTTTGGCGCGCTGCGCCGTCTATCAGGCGCACGGGGATGCGCTCGCCCAAGCCTTCAGACGTACACCAGACGTTGGCTTGTACGCTGGCCGGGGTGGCCGGGCCATTGAGTTGCAGGATGAAGAACTGTTCCTCATCAATGGGCTGCCAACTGGAGGGCCAGACTTGCTGCACAAACGGGCCGCCGGTGTTGAACTGGTAGCTGCTTTTGGCGCTCAGGGCGGTGTTGCTAGGCGATTGGAAGCCCGGCTTGGCTTGCACGGTGCAGCGCAGGCCGGGGGGCAAGTCGCGGGCAAAATCAAACACCCATTCGCGCTCGCTGGTCCAGCGCCCGCTGCCTTGGCTGGCTTGGGCATCGCTACAACGCACCTCTAGCGGTGCTGGGGCTTCGGGGTCGCCAAAGCGCACGGCCGCAGCATCAAACTTGGCTACCACTTGGCGCACACGCGCCACTTCACCTTGGGGGGAGAGGCTGGTAATTTGTAGCGCCTGTGCGCCCAAGGCCGTACACAGCAGGCCGGTGGCCAGCAGAAATTTTGCGGAAATCACAACGATGCCCTCATGCTTGAAGTAGCCCACCAGCGGCGAACTTTTCAAACATGGTAGCAGCGGCGGGATTGGGTTGCGTTGGCTATGCCAGTTACGCAAGTCACATAGCGTTACGTGCTACCGCCCTTCAGTAAGACAATGAAAGACCGATAAAACTACTATCCCTACTTCTGAGAGAGCGCCATGACCTCCATCGTACGAGCAGCCCAATGGGCCAGTTCCATTGCCAGCGAAGCCCTACGCGCCCGTGTGGGTCAGGCGGGTGCCACCAGTCAAACGGTACAACCGACCGTCCATAGCAGCTCCACCAGTATAGAAGATGTAGCTGCCAGCGCATCGGTTATTTATCGCCAGCGGCAAAATGAAGTGCCAGATAATTTGACGTATAGCTATCTGGCAGAAGTGAAAAATTATAAAGCGCCCGTACTTCCAGATTTTGAAAAAATAAATGAAATACAGCAGGCTGCCGACATTGGCTTGCAAAGCCTTGGCAATGTTTGGAAAGATTTTAAGCAAACGCTTAAGACTGCTGTTCCAGATTTAGCATCACTCGATTTTGGTTTTACTCTAAATGCCGATGGAAGTTTGCTAGTAACTCCTGGAAAATCTGTTATTTCAATCGATCAAAAGCAGCGACTCAATGAAATTTTGAATCAATCCGGAAAATTAAAAATTGGAGCTCAAGAATTTTCTAAAAATGCTTTCGCTTATGCCAAAGCACACAATGATTTTAGCCTTGGCTTGGCTAAATTCGATGAAAACAATTTCAAAGAAATTATTGATATTGGGGAGGCAATAGAGTTTTACACATCTAGCAGAGAAAATAAGCATCAACATTCATGGGTTATGCAGCTTAATCTCAATGTAAAAACAGACCTAACCAGACAAAAAGAATTCAACACGCCCACCAATGTGGAAAATTTAAAAATTTTGCGAAACGATGCACCTAAATTTTGATGCATCGTCGGCTTGATTTTTAATTTATTAGGACTTACGCAGCTCTCATAGAGACGGACGGGCTACGTAATTCCTGCCGCAAATAGTTGGAAAGCATT
>CAYMAC010000038.1:0-15227 GCA_964388325.1 uncultured Simplicispira sp.
GTGGCATCCACCACCGCCACCTTCACGCCGGTGCGGATGCCGGGGTCTAAGCCCATCACCACACGCGGGCCAGCGGGTGCGGCCAGCAGCAAATCGCGCAAATTGTCGGCAAACACCTTGATGGCGACTTTTTCAGCATCTTCGCGCAGACGCGAGAACAAATCGCGCTCGGTGGACAGGCTGAGTTTCACGCGCCAAGCCCAAGCTACGCATTTGCGGATTAAATCATCAGCGGCACGGCCTGCGTGGCTCCAGCGCAAATGCAGGGCGATTTTGCCTTCGGCCAAGCTGGGTTTGCCCGCTTCGGGTTCTTGGGGTTGCACCAGTTTGGCGTCCAAAATTTCCAGCGTTCGGCCTCGGAACACCGCCAAGGCGCGGTGGGAGGGAATGCGGCTGATAGGCTCGTCGTAGTCAAAATAATCGCGAAACTTGGCCACTTCGGGGTCAGATTCGGTTTTGCCGTCGATTTTTTTGCTGCGTAACAAGCCTTCGGCCCATAGCCATTCACGCAAAGATTGCACCAAGGCGGCATCTTCGGCCCAACGCTCTGACAGGATGTCGCGCACGCCATCGAGCACCGCCGACACAGTAGAAAAATCGGGGCCGGGTTTGCCGTCGTCCAAAGTTTGCGCTGGGCGCAAAAAGGCCAGCGCCTCAGTGGCCGGGTTGAGCGTCGGGTCGGCCAGCAGCTTGTCGGCCAGCGGCTCAATGCCTGCTTCTTTGGCCATTTGGCCCTTGGTGCGCCGTTTTTGCTTAAACGGCAAGTAGAGGTCTTCTAATTCTTGCTTAGTGGGCGCAGTGGCAATGGCCACGCGCAGGGCATCGGTAAGTTTGCCTTGCTCATCAATCGCTTTGAGTACCGTGGCGCGCCGCTCTTCTAATTCGCGCAGATAAGACAGGCGCGCTTCAATCTCGCGCAATTGGATGTCGTCTAGCCCTTGGGTGGCTTCTTTGCGGTAGCGGGCGATAAACGGCACCGTAGCGCCGCTATCGAGCAACTCGACGGCGGTTTGCACCTGCTGCGCCGTAACGCGGATTTCTGTGGCAATTTGCCCGATGATTTTTTGCATAACTGAGAACAATGGGCCTTGCGGCAGCGCTCAAAAATCGGGCAAGTGTGCCACAGGCATTTTTTGGGTTTTTTATTTCACCAACGCTAACATGTCTTTGAAGGCGGGATGTTCACAGCTGCCCAGCCACTCAAAAGCCACCATTTCGGTAGTGACCAGTTCGGCCCCGGCACCAGCCAAGCGGTCAAAGGCGGCATCGCGGTTGCGCTCGGTGCGCGAGCTGCACGCATCCGTAACCACCCAGACTTCAAACTCCTCGGCCAGCAACTCTAAGGCGGTTTGCAGTAGGCAGACATGGGCCTCGCAACCGGCAATGACGATGCTGGGGCGCTCTGGCGCAGCTGGCTGGGCTGGTTTTTGCAGGTGCTTGGGCAGGCTGCGCGCATTGCCGCCTTGTTGGGCTTTGACCGGAGGACGTAACCAATCTACCAAGCCATCGGGCACGGCGCTAAAGTGCATTTTGTCTAGCGTTTTGCGGCACAGGGCGCGCAAGGCGGCATCGTTGGGGCCAAGGCGACTGGGGTTTTGCTCGGTGCCCCACACAGGCACATCGAGCATTTGCGCGATTTGCGCCAAACGTACCGCATTGGCCAAGGCGGCAGCGCCTTCGTGGATGGCGGGCATCAGGCGGGTTTGGTAGTCCACCAACACCAGTTGGGATTCATCAGCATCGAGCAGCATGGGCTATTCTTTCTTGCAATCAATGGGGGGATAAAAACAGGGGGCGATTGTCGCAGTGCGGCTCAAGGCGGCAAGGTTTGCAAAGCAGCGGCCAGTGCTGGGGCCAAGGCGACACAATTGCTGGCGTGTGGCACGGCATCGGTGCTCCAAAATTGCCCTACTCCAGCAGCGTGCAAGGCGTGTAAAGCGGCATCCTCGAGCAGCGCATGGGTCACGGCTACATCCACCGAGGCCGCACCAGCTGCTTTGAGCAATTGCGTCGCTTGTATCAGGGTGTGGCCGGTGCTGGCCATATCGTCCAATAACACCACCGCCCGGCCTTGCAGCGCCAGTGGGGGTAACTCTATGCTGACGTTGCGGTCGCCGTGGCGCTGTTTGCTGCATACGGCGTAATCCAAGCCGTGGCGTGCGGCTGCTTGGGCTACCCATTGGGCAGATTCTTCGTCTGGCCCTATCAGTAAAGCGCCGGGGCGCTGCTGCACAATCCAATCGGCCAATAAAGGTGCGCCACTCACCAGCACGGTTTGCGCCGCTGGTACGGCTGCTTGCAAGCTGGCTACCCGGTGCAGGTGGGCATCGACGCTGATGACGGCATCGAACAAGCCGGCTAAAAAATCGCCCACCACGCGCTGGCTGATGGCCTCGCCGGGCTGAAAGGCGATGTCTTGGCGCATATAGGCCAAATAGGGGGCTACCAATGTAAGGTGTTGCACGCCCAAACGCCGCGCTGTGCGCGCCGCCAAGAGCAGCTCAATGAGCTTGTCGTTGGGCTGGTGCAGGCCACGTAGCAACACGGCACGCGCGGGCAACTGGCCTTGGGCATCTACCGGCAGCGTTAATTTCAGTTCACCATCGGGAAAACGATGGCGCGCAATGGCACGCGCTTCTAAGCCGCTGGCGCTGGCCAACTGCTGGGCGCTGATGCGTTCGTCCTCAAAAAATAGCAGGCAGGGGGGCAAAGGGGCTAAGGCTGTCATGGTTTGTTAGAACTCCACAAAAACGCGCGGCACATCGTCTGCCGTGCCAATGCGGTAGGCGCTGACTTTATCGCTGGCTTGTCGGGCAAACTCTAAATCCGCCGGATAACCTGCATACACGCGGTAGAGCACCTCTCCGGCGGCTATGCTATCGCCCAGTTTGCACAGCAAATCGACCCCCGCCCCTTGCACCTTGGGCGCACCGGCCAGACGGGCAATACGCGCAATCTGTAAGTTGTCGATACCTGCCACCACCCCCGTGGACGAGGCCAGCACCTCAAAACTCAAGGGGCCTAGCGGGGGGTGGTTGTGGTCAAAATCTTTGCCGCCTTGGGCGGCGATGATTTCGCGCATTTTGGCCAGCGCGCGGCCTGAATCCAAAATGTCGCGTGCAATAGCGTAGCCATCACCCCCCCGGACATCGGGGTCACATTCAATCAGGCGTCCGGCCAAACGCAAGGATTTTTGCCGTAAATCGTTGGGGGCGCGTGGGTCGTTTTCCAGCACGCGCATCACGTCACGCGCTTCTAGCACTGGGCCAATGCCGCTGCCAATCGGCTGGCGGCCATCGGTAATCACCACATCCAAAGACAACTGCAAGCGCCGCGCCACATACTCAAACAAGCGGCGCAGGCGCTGCGCTTCGGGCATAGAGCGCACCTTGGCCGTGGGGCCGATAGGAATATCCAGCACCAAATGGGTAGAGCCAGCAGCGATTTTTTTCGACAAAATCGAGGCCACCATCTGCCCCGGTGAATCCATAGACAAGGGGCGCTCGACAGAAATTAGCACATCATCGGCGGGTGAAAGCTGCGCTGTGCCGCCCCAAGCCAAACAACCCCGGTGGTCGCGCACCATGTCGGCCAGTTGTTCTAAGGGCAGTTCGACATTGGCCAACACTTCCATCGTGTCTGCGGTGCCCGCTGGCGAGGTAATGGCGCGCGAAGAGGTTTTGGGGCATAGCGTGCCATGCGCGGCTACGATGGGCACAATCAGCATGGAAGTGCGGTTGCCCGGAATGCCACCAATGCAGTGCTTATCCACGACTCGGGGTTCGTGCCAGTCTAGGCGTTGCCCAATCGCTACCATTGCATCGGATAAAAAGAACACCTCTTCGCGGTCTAGTTCATCGCGGTTGCAGGCCACCACAAAGGCAGTGAGTTCAATTTTGGAATAGCGGTGTCGGGCAATATCGCGCACGATGGCATGAAAATCCTCCCGCCCCAGCCGCTCGCCTGCCAGTTTGCGAAACAATGCGCCCATAGATTCGGGCGGCTCGGCCTGTGACACCGTAACAGTGTGCCCATCGGCCACACCGAGTTGGGCAAAAGCATCTTCGGACAGGCCCAATTCTTGGCAGCCCACAATGGACAAATCATCCACCACATTGACGGTGGCCAAAATGCGCCGCCCATTGCTACGCACTTCAATTTTGGACAGCGCCTGAAAGCCTTCAGCGCGATAGACAGCGCAATCGCGGTGTAAATAGGCCACGTTTTCGCGCCAAGTGTCGATGGCCACCCGGCGCACCGCTAATGGTGAAGCGGGCAGCAGCACGGAGGCTGATTCGGCCATTGCCAGTGCAGTAGGAGAGGTAATTTCAGCAGACATAGCGTGAAGACTACACCGGAATAGCCGCCTTTTGCAGCGGGTCTGACCGGATGGGGCCGACAAATGTGACTGCAAATGCGGGTTTTTTAGCCTTTAGCGCTTGCAAGCCGTGTTACCCTTCGCGCCCATGTCTAAATGGTTTTGCATCCTCTTGATGGCCTGCGCCAGCGCCCATGCGGCCCCTGGTGCGGCACCCGCCGACGAAGCAGTGCAGTTTTTGAACAACAAAAGCCTGCTCAACCAAATCGTCGAAATTCAACACAACGTGACAGAAAAGGCGCAAGATAAGCTGTCTGTGGTGGGGCAAAACGTGGCCCAAACCGCACACCAAGTGGCCGATAGCACGGCTGATTTGGTCATTACCTCGATGGCTTTCTTGGGGCTGCCCTACCGCCGTGGTGGCAACAGTGCCGAGACTGGCTTTGATTGCAGCGGTTTTGTGCGCGCCATGTACCAGCAAACCGTGGGTATGCTGCTGCCACGCCGCGCCGTAGACCAAGCCGCCGCCACCCAGGCCATTGATAAAAAAGAGCTCAAACCCGGTGATTTGGTGTTTTTTAACACCATGCGCCGTGCCTTTAGCCATGTGGGTATCTACATTGGGGATGGCAAATTCATCCACTCGCCGCGCAGCGGCTCCGAAGTGCGTGTAGAAAACATGCGTGCCAGCTACTGGGCGCAGCGTTTTAACGGCGCGCGCCGGGTAGCTGGTTTAGATTCCGGCACCAGCAGCTACTAAAAAAGCGCTCTAATCGCAGTGCAGGTGCGTGCCTTATTCGGCAGCGCCCTGCACTACGCAATTGCGACCGCTGTGTTTAGCACGGTACAGCGCATCATCAGCCCGGCGCAGCAGGCGCTGGTAATCGGGATGCCCGTTGTGTGCAGCCACGCCCACGCTGATGGTAAGTTGCAAAGTCCGGTTTTGGGGAAGGCGGAAAGTTTCGTGCTCAATGGTGCGGCGTAGCTTCTCGGCAATGCCCATCGCATCAGACGGTTTGCTATCGACCAGTAGCACCAAGAACTCTTCACCGCCCATGCGGAAGATATAGTCACCGCCCCGGCTGCTATTCGTCAAGATGGCTGCCATTTGTTGCAGCACCACATCGCCCGCTTCGTGGCCGTATTGGTCATTGACTTGTTTGAAATGGTCAATATCAATCGCCAGCAAGGTAAAACTGCTTTTGCGCTGGCGCGAAAAATGAATTTCTTTGTTCAGCACCACCGGCAAAAATTTGCGATTAAGCAAGCGTGTTAGCACGTCACGCCCCGCTTCTAGCTCGTTGTTTTGTGCAAATAAGTTGTCAAGGTGGTAGGCTATACCCTTGGTGGCATCACGCAACTCGCGTAGGCACTGCACCCGGCTTTCGTGCGAGTTGCTAGTGAGGGCAAACATGGGCAGCAGTATTTCGTCCACGCGGTCGATGGCATCCAAAATCATGGCTGCTTCGGTGGAGCCATGAAAGGCGTGCGCGCCTTTGTGTCGAAACCACAGGCCAAACTCTGAGGCTCCTAGGCGGGGCAGGTGGGCCGCATCGGCCCCCACGGCTTGGTCAAACATCAGTTGATTTTCCCAGGCCAGCAAGGCGGCGCGCTGGCGCTCGCGCTCTGAACCCACATGCTGCGATACCGAAAACAGCCGGTAAGCCTCTTCGGCACGCGAGTTGCGCTCATTGGCCGAAGAATAGGCTTGGCTCATAATTTCCATTGCCGTATCAATCACCCCTACCGCCAAACGGGTGGCCTGGTGGGCGCCCTCGGCTGGCAGTTGTGCATCGGCATGGAGCAAATCGACCATTTTTTCTTTCAGGCACCGGGCGCCGCGCAATACCAGATGCACCGGAATGCCAATGCGGGCATGGACTTCACCGACATGGATTTGCTGGGCCACAATGGGTAACAAATCGTCGTGGTTGCGTGCAGAAAATACGGTGGCAATCCAGCGTTGCATCGAGCTGTGCAGGCGCTCTTGTACCTGTTGGTGCGATAAAAATTGCGACACCACTGCATCGCCCAACATTTGGCGGTAAAAATGGTCGGCCAAACTGGCTTGGTGGGTTTGCGCTTGTAGGTAAACGCGCTCATGCACCCCATCGGGAACTGCAGCCAACAATTGGCTCCATTCGCGGGCCCATTGTTCGGAAGAGATTTTTGGCATGTTGTGATTGAAAGTCTGGCAAGGGGCGCAAGCTTAGCCGCAAATGGGGAACTGGGGGTTGTAGGGTTGTATCTAAAGACTTCTTTCTGCGGGGTGGATGTTTTGCCCTGTACAGTGGCTGGCTTTGATAGCTATAGATAAGGCTGGAGGTGCTGCATGTTTTCTTTCATTGGAACGCTTTTTGTGGGTTTAATCGTCGGGCTGATTGCCAGAGCGCTCAAACCCGGCGACGATAAAATGGGCTGGATTATGACTTCGTTGCTGGGCGTGGCGGGTTCGTTCATTGCCACGGCAGTAGGTACCTCAATGGGTTGGTATCGGCCCGGTCAGGCAGCGGGCTGGGTAGCATCGGTGCTGGGTGCGATGGTGTTGCTGGTGTTGTACAGTACATTGAAGAAAAGGGCGTAAGCACCGTGAAACCGGCTTTACCCAGTGCAGACAAACTGGCTGGCTCTGACCCAGCCTTGCAGGCAGCCGTGCAGCGCAGTCGCCGTTTGCTGCACCGGCGCGCCTTGGTGGCCGCTGTGGCCAGCAGCGTGCCCGTGCCAGGGCTAGATTGGGCGGTAGATGCCGCCTTGCTGTCGCGCCTGCTGCCGCAAATCAATGCTGAATTTGGCCTGATGCCCGCGCAAATCGCCCAACTAGACCCGCACCAGCGCGAACAGGTGCAAAAAGCTGTGGCGATGGTCGGTTCGGCGCTGATTGGCAAACTGGTAACCCAAGATTTGGTGCTCAAGATGGCGCAAACTGTGGGTCTTCGCATGGGCAGCAAGCAAGTGGCCAAATATGTGCCGCTGGCCGGGCAGGCGCTGGCGGCAGCCTTGGGCTATGCCACCCTGCGTTACTTGGGCGAGCAACACCTGTGCGATTGCGTGCAGGTAGCTAAAACTGCCCAGTTGACGTTGCCTGCTCCGGCACGCTCGCAGGGCTAACAGGGGCGGCGCTGCAACTGAGTGGGTTGCTAAAGTAAGCGCTGGGGCCTTGTGCTTGCAAGCGTTGCAAATAACAGGGGTAGTGCGCCGCCCAGCCAAAGGCTTGTTCGTCGGCCAAAATGCCGGGCACATTGGCCACCTTGAGTTCTGAAAGGTGCAAACTTTGGCTGGTGCTGGCTTGCAATAAACCTTCGGTCAGTAGCATGTCGGATAGTAAATAGCCAGCATAGGGCATGGCGGCACCGGTTTGTTGAACCGTAGCTGCCAACGAAGCCGGGGCCAGTTGCTCAATGGCGGCTGTTAAATGGCGGCGCTGTAACACCGTGCTATCGCTGGCGGCATCGGCTTGCAAGCGCTGCACGGCCTGTTGCACTCCTTGGGTAATCGGGCGGCTGATGGCGGTCATGCTTACAGATTCAGGCAGTGCCGCTGGCAAGTCTTGTAGTTGTGCTTGCAACAGTTGGCGTGCTTGGGCTAGTTCCGTAGCGGTCAGGGGTTGCAAGGTGCAGGGCGTAGTGGCTTCCGGGCGCAGGTGCTGGCACAGCAGCCGGTGCCAAAATTTTTGCCCCAGTGCTTTGCCATAGCTGTGGCGCGCTCCGGCAATTTGCAAGCTGCCGCCGCCCACATCCAAGATATGGCTGGTTTGCAAACGTGGGCCTAATTTTTGCCGGGCAGCGCTATAACCATAGCTGCCTTCTACCGCCTGCGGCACCACCAGTAGGGCTACGCCGCTATCGGCATAAATTTTTTCTAAGGCCGTGATAGTTTGCGCTGGCGCTTGGCTCCAAGCCAGCCGCCAAGCCGAGAATCCCCCAGCCACCCGCTGGCAGTGGGCATCTAGGCCCGCCTGCACCGGCAATTGGCGTAAAGCGTTGCTGGTGGGTTGGATAATTTCTTGCAAGCCGCGCCCGGCCCACAGCGGGCTAAGGTAATCAATGTTACGCCGCGCCGTGTGTGGGCTGTTAGAGGCACCCACCCGGATGCCTGACGAGCCAACATCAAAAGCGATGCGACAGTCGGCATCGGCGCGGGTATCGGTGTCAGCGTGGGCGCTGAAGGCTGCCAGTGCCAAACAACAGCCACCGAACCAAGAGAGACGAAGGTGTTGCAGCGGCATCACAGGTGCAAGTAACCCATAGCGCCAGCAGCCAGCCCCAAGGCGGTAGAGCCATATACCCCGAGCAGCATCCAGCGCTTGCGCGTCAGCAGGGCAATAGCGGCCAAAGCAATGGCTACCTGTAGCAGCGTGGTGCCCATCGCCCAGCGTTCATGCACGCGCATTTCTACGTCACTTTTTTTGTTGGCGGCTTCTGCGGCTTCTTCTAGTTTTTCGGCAGCGGCTTTGATTTCTACCTTTTCCTGCTGATAGCGGGCTACTTCTTGGCGGAATTTTTCTTTATCTTCGCCCGAAGTGAGGGTAACGGACAACTCGGCCAAGTTTTGCTTGTTGCTCTTGGCTTGGTAATAGTTCCACTGGTTAGAAGCAGCGGTTTTTTGAATCGAGGCTTCGTTTTTGTACAGCAGCGCCATATTTTGCGAATGCCCACCCATGTAGCCGAACACGGCACCAATGGTAGAGATGACGGCGGTGAGTACCGCCAAGCGCGAGGTGAAATCATCGCCACCATGATGAGCTACATGCTCTACCTCGTGGTCGTGCGGGCCATGAACGTGAAATCCACCACCAGACATACAGTTTCCTTGAAAACAAGACAGGGGCGGTATGGTAGCAATAGCCGCCTTCAGTGGCACAAGAAACCTACCATTTGCCAGACAATCAGCAGTTTTTTTATTCAAGGAAACCCCATGGCCTTTGCCGACAATTTGCAACAACTGCCCTCTATCGCCCATCTGGCTGCACTGGAGCTGCTCGACAGCGCTGGTAAGGTGGTGGCCAGCATTGAGAATCGACCCGGCAAGGCCGGCTCTTTGGCGGTGTATGCCGCCTTAGCGGCCCAGCATGGCAGCATCAACCCCGCTGCGGCCCAGCAGGGGCTGGCGCTGTTTGCCGAGCACACCGATGATGCCCGCGCCCATCCGGGCAAGCACCCCAACATCGACCGCCTGCTAGAAGTTATTTCGTCTGGGCAGGGCTACGCGGTGCGTTTGGTTTCCGCCCAAGTCTAAGCAGCGGCCCGGTACACCAACACCTTGAGTGCCCGCTCTGGCGAGACATCGGCAAACACCGCCGGATTGGCCACCTGTTCTAACAGCGTTAGCGTGGGAGCTAGGCTGGCCATTTGCTCTTGCAAAAAGGCCAGCCCCAACTCGGGGGCGTTCAGGCACAGCAAGGCATGACCGCCGGGGGCCAGCAAATCGGGCAGGCGGCGCATCAGCTTGGCGTAATCTTTAGTGGCAATAAAGCTGCCTTTTTGGTAGCTGGGTGGGTCAACAATCACCAGCCCATAGGGGCCACTGCGGCCTATCTTGCCCCAAGAGCTAAAAATATCGTGGCCCCAAAAGCTGGCCCCGCTAGTCAGGCCATTGAGCTGGTGGTTTTGTTGCCCAATCGCCAAAGCGCCGCGCGCCATATCCACATTAACGACGTGGCTGGCACCAGCCTGTAAGGCCACCACTGAAAAGGCACAGGTGTAAGCGAACAGATTGAGCACCTTTTGCCCCGGATGGCTGCTGATATGCCCATGCACCCACTGACGGCCAGCGGCCATGTCTAAAAACAAGCCGTGGTTTTGTCCGCGCAGCACATGCACCCGGAAGCGGCTGCCATTTTCTGTTACGGTATGTGGTTCGGGCACGCTGCCCGCCATCAGGCGGGTGTCGGTGTGGCCTTCGGCCCGGCATTGAAACACCCAGTTCAAGGCTTGGCCGGGGGCTAGCGTTTGCCAGCGTTGCGCTAGTGCCTGCCCTAAAGTGTCCAAATCGGCCTCGGCCACCGGAGCAAAACTGGTCAGTACCCACACCGGCGGGTAGGCATCGAGCGTCCACTGTTCACAACCGGGATAGAGGCCACCCCGCCCATGAAACAGACGCTGGGCCTGTTGCGGCAAGGGCAGGGTAGCAATGGTATCGAGTAGGGCTTGCATAAAGCGCTCAAGTGGGCACGGCGGAGGTCTGCAAAAACTGGGCAATGGCTTTGGGGTACAGCAGATGCTCTTGGCTTAGCACGCGCGCCGCCAAGGTGTCGGCGCTATCACCCGGCAACACCGGCACCACGGCCTGCGCCACAATCGGGCCAACATCTAACTCGGCAGTGACTTGGTGTACTGTGGCACCGGCAAATTTACAACCCGCGTCTAGCGCCCGTTGGTGCGTGTGCAAGCCAGTAAAAGCAGGCAATAGCGAGGGATGGATGTTAAGCAAGCGCCCAGCATAGTGTTGCACAAAGCCCGGTGTCAAAATACGCATAAAGCCGGCCAGCACCACCAGCGCCGGGTCATACTGGTCAATCAGCACGGCCAGCGCGGTGTCAAACTCCTCGCGGCTGCTAAAGGCTTTGTGGTCTAGCACTGCGGTGGCAATGCCTTGGGCGCGCGCCAACGCTAGCCCCTTGGCATCGGCCTTGTTGCTAATCACGGCGGCCACCTGTGCCCCTAGGCGCGTGGCCCAATGTTGTTGCTGCGCTGCGCGCACAATGGCGGCCATATTAGAGCCACCGCCCGAAATCAAAATCACGATGTTTTTCATTGCACAGGATTATCCCCGCCATGTCCTTTGACCCAACCACCCGTCCCCTGACGGCCATAGAAGCCCGTGTGCTGGCCACTTTGATGGAGAAAGCGCGCACCGTGCCCGACAGCTACCCGCTCACGCTTAACAGCTTGGTGCTGGGTTGCAACCAAAAGACCACCCGCGACCCGGTGATGAGCATCACCGAAGCACAAGCCCAAGAAGCGCTAGACGAGTTGAAATACCTGTCTTTGGTGCATGACAACAGCGGTGGGCGCGTTACCCGTTGGGAGCATAATTTTCAGCGTGGCGTGGGTGTGCCTGAGCAATCGGCGGTGTTATTGGGCTTGCTGATGTTGCGTGGCCCGCAAACAGCCGGTGAATTGCGTATCAATGCCGAGCGCTGGTACCGTTTTGCCGATATTTCTTCGGTAGAGGGCTTCTTGGATGAGCTGCAAGAGCGCCGCCCAGAAAAAGGTGGCCCATTGGTGCTGCAATTGCCGCGCGCCCCCGGTGCGCGTGAGCAACGCTGGGCGCATTTGCTGTGTGGCCCGGTGGATACCAGCAGCGCCAGCCAAAGCGGCCATACTGACAGCACAGCGCCAGCGCTGCAAGCACGGGTAGCCACCCTAGAGGCCCAAGTAGCTGCTTTGCAAGCGCTGGTAGCAAGTCTGTGCAAAGAATTGGGCTTGCCGGGCTTAGAAGAGCAGCCTACGTCAGCCGAAAATTAACCGGCAACAGCGGTGGCGGCAAGTCAGTTTCGCCCAAAGATTCGCGCAGATTCACTTCGATGCCACGGCTGAGGGCATCGAGGGGCAAATCGTTGTTCTCTAGGCCAAACGGCTCCTCAATTTCATCGCCCAAGGCATCGAGGCCAAAAAAAGTGTACGCCACAATGCCCACCACAAAGGGGGTCATAAAACCGGTTACATCCACCAAGCCAAACGGCAGCAAAAAGCAGTACATGTAGGCGGTACGGTGCAGCAACAGCGTGTAAGAAAACGGAATAGGCGTGAACTTGATGCGCTCGCACGAGGCTGCTGCCGCTGTCAGGGCCGACAAAGTTTGGTCGATACCGGCGGCCAAGGCTGGGTCAATCTGTTTTTGGCGTACACAAGCGCCTAAATCTTGGCCCATGGTTTGCATAAAGGCGTCGGCCAGATTAGAGCGCCCCTGTACCTGCGCCCATTCAGTGCTCGTAACCCAGCTTTGCAATAAAGCATCGTCTTTTTGGCCGCGCAGTTGTAGGCGCAGGGCATGGATAAAAGCGATGGCGCGATGCACCATACGCACGCGCACATCGCTGTCGCGTTGGCGGTAGTCTAGGCTTTGGGGGACATCAATCAGGCTTTGGCATTGGCGCGACAGGGAGCGGGTACGCAACACCAACTCCCCCCACAGTTTGCGCGCCTCCCAAAAACGGTCATAGGCGGTGGTGTTGCGAAAGCCCAAAAAAATCGCCAGCGGCAAACCCATCAGGGTGAACGGAATCGCCGTCAGGGTAATTTTGACGGTGAACAAATTGCCGTGTGCCAAAGTGACCAGCGTGGCCAGCAGAATATTGAGCAGTAGGGTAAAACGAATGCGCTGCAATATCGAGCCACGCACAGCCAGAAACAAGCGCCAACCGGCGGGGCGGTCACGAACAATCATGGCTGGCAACCAGCCTCGGTTATCCAGCCAGCGGCTGGCCCCAAGTCTAAAGATTGGCCGTTTTGTTGAAAATAAACCCGTTGGTCTAGCATGGAGGTGCCCAAATAAGCTTGGCTGCCGCTGTAGTAGCGGTAGGCATTGAACGGGGCATGGTCTGTGGTTTGTGTGCTGGCGGGTGGCCAGAGCAACTCGGGGGCCATGCGCTCGGCCCAATCAAACAGGCAGTTGGTGGCGATATGGGCCGGGGTGCTTTGCAGTCGTACGCGCAGGCCCTTGCTCCAGCCGTCATAGTAGCCATACATGCCGGGGCGCACCTGCAACAACACTTGGTCTGCGTTGCTGGGGGCGGTGTAATCGAAGTGCGTGCTGCTGCTGGTGTGGCTGGGTGCGCTGGCGCTGGTCACCACCTCGGCCCCCGAGAGTTGAATATCGTCAATGTACCAACCTATGCCTTTGCCAGATTGGTTGTAAAAAGAGCCATTCAAAAGGGCGTAACGCCAGCGCAACCAAATGGTTTGTTCTGCAAAAGCGGCCAAGGAGATGGATTTTTGGCTGAAGTTGAACTCGCCAAAGTTGGAGGTGGTGCCGCTTTGCTGCCCAGCTTGGCGGTAAATTTCTTGCCAATTTTGGCCCTCGTCGGTAGAGACTTCAACCAAGGCCACTTGGTTCGGGCTAGACAAGCCCAAACGGCTGGCAAAGCTCAAGGTAGTGCTGCTGTTGGGTAGCAAAGTGTGTTGCAGCAGCAAAATTTGGTCGGAGGTTTGGGTGTGTGCCAGATGAAAAGAGCTGCCACCACTGGCTGCGACATCGGTGGCAATCGGGCTGTAATCGCTGCTGGTGTTGGCCGTTAAGGTGCTGTGTTCACTTTCGGCACCTTCGTGCAGATTGAAAACCGTGGGCGTAATGGCGCGCCACTGAAAACCCGTAGCTGCTGGATGGCCTGCAAATTGGTAGCTGCTGGTTTGACCGGCAAGCAAGACGTTGGCCCCAGTGGGCTGCAGTTGGGGGGTATCGCTGCCGGGGGTATCGGGGTCAAAGGCGATGACATAGTAGCTAAAACTGCGCGTTTGGCCGCCTATTTTGACATTGCTAATCGTCACTTGATAGATGGTATCGGCGCTGGGGCGGCTCCAGACGCTTTTATCGGTGTAACTGCCGGGCAACCAAACGAGGGTGTTTTCGCCATAGCCATCACGCACCGGCTCTGGCTGGGTGGCCAAAGCTTGGCCGTTTTCGGTCATGCTGACGCTGGCGGCTGAAAAATCAGCGTCTGGATAAGAAAACGACCAGCGCGGATAGATGGCTTGGTAGGGCACAAAACCGGCGGGGGGCCACGCCACAAAATCATCACGCACGGGCGGGCGCGGCGCTTGCGTGTGGCTGTCAAACACCCAGATGGCATTGGCCGATAAAGCGTCGGCTGTATTGGTGCTAGGAGTGACGTCACCCACGCCCATCATTTTGGTTTGCGGATACAGCAGCCAGCGCCGATGCCCTACGGGTGCGTTGTGGCTGCCATCATCGCGAATGTAGCCGTCGGCCACTGCGTTGGCACCGGCACGCCCCAGTGCTAGATTGCTGTAACGCGCACCCTCGGCACCTTCGGCGCTGTAACAGGCCCAGTTGCTGTCGGGGTAGTGGCTCAAGGCGTTTTGTGCCGACATCATCAAGGCGGTTTGTTGCGCCTTTTGGTTGTATTGGCTGTCAAGGCTGATGTGTGCTGGTACACCAGCCATAGCGCGAAACCAATTGATACGGCGCAAAGTGGCCGCTTGGTAATCATGGCTGGTTTGGCCCGCATAGCAGTTGGCGATATTACCCGTCCAGCCGCTAGCCACTTGGTTGGAGGAGGCAAATACCGTATGGTAAAACAGACGAGCAGCTTCGCGGCTTGCCGGATTGATTTGGTAGCCTGTATTTTGCGTGCTACTGCTGGCCAGTGTGCGTTCTGAGGGGGCGCTTGCTGGTATGGGGGCGCTAGGGCGTGCTGGAGCAGTGGGGCCGGTGAGGGGTTGGCCTTGCCATGCAGCAGTGTAGGCGAAGGCAGGCATAGCACCTGCGATAGCCAAAGTGAGGGCGGAAAGGCGGCGTTGCATGAAATAACCTTGTTGATTTATCAATTTCGATGGATTATTTATCGAACTTTTAAATCTTTCTGTGACGGGCATTACAAGGGCGGTGGTTTTACTACCAGCAAAAAGCCATGCACTGCACGCAAACAATCAAGCAAAACCATCAAAATTAGGCCCCAAAACTAAACCCCGACATGGCCCGCTCCATGGCCCAGTCGCTGTACACGCGCTGGCCTTGGTCTTGCCCGGCAGCACCAGCAGCCACCATCAGCGGTAACAGATGCTCTTCGGCGCGCGGTGGGTGGCATTGGCGCGCAAAGGGGGCTTGCTCCCAGTGCAGCAGCGCTTGGCGGCGGCTGGCCGGGTCAGACTCTACGGCAGCGGTGAGCCACTGTTGACATCCTCTCCGGGCTAAACCCCGAAGATTCCTACTGCTAGACGACGATGGC
>CAYMAC010000039.1:0-14749 GCA_964388325.1 uncultured Simplicispira sp.
TTAGCCCACACACGCTTTCCAGGCGTGCGACTTAAACCGCTCATCCACCTCTCCGCGTAGCCTATTATTATAGGCGATAAATCATCCCTGATGGAGCAGGGACGCGATAAATTCTGCTTTCTCAGAGTCAGTGTAGAGGCCGTTCCACCTGCACCATCTTCATGGCCGAAGCAATTAGCGTCGAAACTTCGCTCATGTTGCTGGGCACAATCAGGGTGGTGGTGGCATCTTGGGCCAGCTTGCCATAGGCTTCTACGGCTTTTTCGGCCACCTTGAGCTGCACCGCCTGCTCGCCGCCGGGCTGGCGGATGGCGGCAGCCACGCGCTCAATGGCTTGGGCCGAGGCCGAGGCCAGCGTCATGATGGCCGTGGCATCGCCTTGGGCCTTGTTGATGGCGGCTTGTTTTTCGCCTTCGGAGCGGGCAATAAAGGCTTCGCGTTCGCCGGTGGCAATATTGATTTGCTCTTGGCGGCGGCCCTCAGAGGCGGCAATCAGGGCGCGTTTTTCGCGCTCAGCGGTAATTTGTGCCTGCATGGCGTGCAAAATTTCTTTGGGCGGCGTCAAATCTTTGATTTCGTAGCGCAACACCTTCACGCCCCAGTTGAGGGCCGCCTCGTCAATCGCTTGTACGATTTGGGCGTTGATGATGTCGCGCTCTTCAAAGGTTTTGTCTAGCTCTAGCTTGCCAATCACGCTACGCAGGCTGGTTTGTGCCAGTTGCGTCACGGCCATGATGTAGTTGGACGAGCCGTAGCTGGCGCGCATCGGGTCGGTCACCTGAAAATACAAAATGCCATCCACTTGCAACTGGGTGTTGTCGCGGGTGATACACACTTGGCTGGGCACATCCAGTGGGATTTCTTTCAGGCTGTGTTTGTAGGCTACTTTATCGACAAACGGCACCAAAAAATTCAGCCCCGGACTGAGCGTGCCCGCATACTTGCCTAGCCGCTCTTTCACCCAAGCGTTTTGCTGTGGCACCACCTTGATGGAGCGTGCAATAAAAATCACTGCAATAACAACAACAATGAGAGCGATTTCCATGATGGGTCTTTCTGTGAAAAGAGAAAAAAATGCCAAGAGCCAGCACACTCACATCGGGTCGACCAGCAGGCGGCTGCCCACCAGTTCGGCGACGCGGTGTGCGCCAGTGCGCGGTGTGGTGCCGGGGCGATGAATGGCTGTCCATTGTGCGCCCCGGTAGCGCACAAAAGCGGTGCCATCGGGGTTCCAGCCCTCAATATGCACTACTTCGCCAACATCGAGGTTGACACTGCGGTCCGCGCGCGGCGAGGGGTCTCCGGGGCGCCGACGCCGGTACCAGTGGCACAGCACCACTGCCCCACCCCCTACCAACGCTGCCAGAATAATTTGCGCCACCTGCCCCAAACCTGCATGGGCAGCCAGCGCGCCAGCCGCTGCACCCAGCGCCAGCATGAGCAAATAAAAAGTGCCGGTCAGTAATTCGGCCACCACAATGGCCCCCGCCAGCAGCCACCAGAGGGTGGAATCGTCCATCGTCACAACAACCTCGCTTTCGGATGAGTCTGCACCACAGCAGATACTGGGACATTAGCACGGCACGTCATAGCGCGGACAAAGTTATTCCGTACACTTCGCGCCTATTTTCCTTTTTAGGGCATTGCGCCCTTGAACCGCTACTTCGAGAGGTTGCCCATGAAATTTCGTTTTCCCATCATCATCATCGACGAAGACTACCGTTCGGAAAATACTTCGGGTTTGGGCATCCGTGCGCTGGCCCAAGCCATCGAGTCCGAAGGGTTTGAAGTGCTGGGCGTAACCAGCTATGGCGACCTGAGCCAGTTTGCCCAACAGCAAAGCCGCGCCAGTGCCTTTATTTTGTCGATTGACGATGAAGAATTTACCTTGGGCTCGGGGCTAGACCCGATTGTGCTGAGCTTGCGTAGCTTTATTGAAGAAGTACGGCGCAAAAATGCCGATGTGCCCATTTATGTGCATGGCGAGACCAAAACCAGCCGCCACCTGCCCAACGACATCCTGCGCGAGCTGCACGGCTTTATCCACATGTTTGAGGATACGCCCGAGTTTGTCGCCAAGCACATCATCCGCGAGGCCAAAAGTTACCTTGAAGGCGTGCAACCGCCGTTCTTTAAGGCGCTGCTTGATTATGCCGAAGATGGTTCTTATTCTTGGCACTGTCCCGGCCACTCGGGCGGCGTGGCTTTCTTGAAAAGCCCGGTGGGCCAGATGTACCACCAGTTTTATGGCGAAAATATGCTGCGCGCCGACGTGTGCAACGCCGTAGAAGAACTGGGCCAGCTGCTAGACCACAATGGCGCTATTGGCGAATCGGAGCGCAACGCGGCGCGCATTTTTAATGCCGACCATTGCTTTTTTGTTACCAACGGCACTTCTACCTCTAACAAAATTGTTTGGCACCACACCGTAGCGCCGGGCGATGTGGTGGTGGTAGACCGCAATTGCCACAAGTCGGTGCTGCACAGCATCATCATGACGGGTGCGATTCCTGTGTTCCTCAAACCCACGCGCAACCACTTTGGCATTATTGGCCCCATTCCGCAAAGCGAGTTTGAACCCGAGGCCATTCAAGAAAAAATCCGCGCCAACCCGCTGTTGGCAGGGGTAGATGCCAAAACCGTCAAGCCGCGTGTACTGACACTCACGCAATCCACCTACGATGGCGTGCTCTACAACACCGAGACCATCAAAAAGATGCTCGATGGCTACGTGGATAACCTGCACTTTGATGAGGCTTGGTTGCCGCACGCTGCCTTTCACCCGTTTTATGGTACCTACCATGCAATGGGTAAAAAGCGCGACCGGCCCCAGCATTCGGTGGTTTATGCCACGCAGTCCATCCATAAGCTGCTGGCCGGTATCAGCCAAGCCAGCCATGTGCTGGTGCAAGATTCGCAATCGACCCCACTAGACCGGCACTTGTTTAACGAAGCCTATCTGATGCACACCAGCACCAGCCCACAGTACAGCATCATTGCCAGCTGTGATGTGGCCGCCGCCATGATGGAGCCACCCGGCGGCACCGCCTTGGTAGAAGAGAGCATTTTAGAAGCGCTCGACTTCCGCCGCGCCATGCGCCAAATTGAAGACGAGTTTGGCAAAAACGACTGGTGGTTTAAGGTTTGGGGGCCAGAAAAATTGGTGGAAGAGGGCATTGGCCGCGCCGAAAACTGGATTATTCGCAGCGATGCCAAGGGCAAGGGCAAAAAGAACGACAGCAAATGGCACGGCTTTGGCGCATTGGCCGATGGCTTTAACATGCTCGACCCCATCAAATCGACCATTGTCACGCCGGGCCTCAATTTAGATGGCGAGTTTGATAAAACCGGTATTCCGGCCAGCATCGTTACCAAGTATCTGGCCGAGCATGGCGTGGTGGTAGAAAAAACCGGCCTGTATTCGTTCTTCATCATGTTCACCATCGGCATCACCAAGGGCCGTTGGAACACCATGCTAACGGCCTTGCAACAGTTCAAGGACGATTACGAAAAGAACCAACCGATGTGGCGCATCCTGCCCGAGTTCTGCCAGCAGCATAAAGTGTATGAGCGTATGGGCTTGCGCGATTTGTGCCAGCATGTGCATGAGATGTACGCCAAGTACGACATTGCCCGTTTAACCACGGAGATGTACCTGTCTGACCTGAAACCGGCCATGAAGCCTTCAGACGCTTACGCCCACATTGCCCACCGCACCACCGAGCGCGTAGCGATTGATGACCTCGAAGGGCGCATCACCGTAGGATTGGTTACACCTTACCCACCGGGCATTCCGTTGCTAATTCCGGGCGAAGTGTTCAACAAGAAAATTGTTGATTACCTCAAATTTGCGCGCGAGTTTGCCAAAATTTGCCCCGGCTTTGAGACCGACATCCACGGCTTGGTGGAGGTAGAAGGTGCTGATGGCGTGGTGCGCTACTACGCCGACTGCGTGGCTAAACAGGCATAAAAACGCACATTCGCCAGCACCAAGGATGAACCAAGGTGCTGGCGAGGCCGTTGGAGCTGGCTATTCAGCTTCTTCAAACACCAAGGCAGGCCGGGCCATGACCCGTGCCACCTCGGTCAGGCTGCCAATCAGTTGGTGGCTAAAGTAGCTGTGTTGGCTATCAGGCTCTAGGGCGGCGGATACTAAATTAGCCAAGGGCTGGCTCAGGGAGATGTAGTAACTGCCCGAGGGCACATCCAAAGCACTGCGCTGCAAAGTGACAGTGCTTTTTTCTGGGCGCGCTGCATCTACCACTGCACTAAAGGTTTCGGCCACAACACCGCCAGACTCGGCCACGCGCAGTACCTGCACGCCCATTAGGCGCAGACGTTCTACCACTTCACCGGCGGCGGGGGCCAGCCAATAACCACAGGGGCGCGCGCGTGTTTGTACGCTGCGCGGTTGCAAGGTGGATTGCCAAAGCACGCGCTGGTTACGCACGCTGGCGCTGCTGGGGTCAAGCAATTGGATGTCGCGCTGCTCTGGCACGGGCGCCGTCTCTAAGATGAGCTTATCGCGGCAGGCTTGGGCCATGCTGTCGCGCACCACAAACGAGCGCACCTGCTCTAACTTAGCGGCTTGGTCTGCCGTAGTACGCAAAGCGCTGCTGATGGCGGTGATTTGGGCATGAACCCGGCGCTGCACATGGGTATAGCCCAAGCCCACGCCGCGCGTGACGACTACGCCACTGACGGCATGTTTGAGGCCGTTGGCATTGCGGCTGCTGTGCGGCGTGGTTGCGCCCATTAGCAATTGGGTATCTTGTGCCTGTGCCGATGGCGTGTGGTACCAGTCGGTGCGTAGCGCTTGGGCCTGCAAGGCAGTGACTTGGGCCGGGTAGTACCACTCTTGCGCTGCTTTGGTCAAAAACTCTGGTGTACCGCTGGCATTGGCATATTGCAACAGCACATCGTTGTAAGCCAAGGCGTTGAACTGGGTGAGGTAGCCACCAGCGGGGTTGTATTCGTGGGCATCTAGCACCAAGGTGGGCCGAAAATCGCGTACCAACACTGCCAAGGCGCGCGCCTCGGGGGTTTGTAGCAGCAGGTGGTCGTGGTTCAAATCGATGCCGTTGGCTGTTAGGCGGCTGCCCGCTTCGGCACCATCGGGGTTGGCACGCGGCACCAACACGACATTGATTTTGTCGAGCAAACTGGCCAATTGGCCGTGGGCGAGTTCTTGCGCCAATACCAACAGGGCTTCGCTGCTGGCGGGTTCGTCACCATGTTGTTGGGCCAATAGCAGTACCGTGGGGCGCTTGCTGGCGCTGAGGCTGTCGGGGTCTGTGCCGCCAGCACGGGTAAGCACCAACGCATGGATAGGCACGCCGCGCTGCGAAGTGCCTGCATTGAGCAAAGCGGCGCGCGTGGCACCGGGCAAAGTAGCGGTGGTTAAATTTTGCAACCACTGGGCCAGCTCGGCGTTGCTGGTAAAGCTTTGGCGTTGTGGGGCTAAACCGGGTGTGAGGTAACGCTGGCTGGGCTCAGGAAAATGCAGTGCCAGTGCTGCTGATTCTGGGGCGCTGGCGACAGCTGTGGGGAAAATCCCCGGCGGATAAGCCATGATAGGCACCGCTGCCTTGCCATCTGGCGGGGGGGGCACTTTGGCCGTAGAAGGTTTGAACGGATTAGGCCACGGTGGCAGCGGGGTAGTGGCACAACCCGCCAACAAAGAGGCCAGCAACAGGGCTTGCGCGCGCAGTAAGGTCATGTGGTGTGTACAAAGTGGAGCGAACCAAGGGCGTGGTGATATTACTACTGCTGGATGACGCTATGCGCCAACCCGCCACCGCCCTGGTTGGCTCCTTGGATTTTTTAGCGGTTGAAGGAACCACCACGCGAACCGCCGCCCGTACCGCCGCCGCCGCTGCGTGGGCCGCCACGCGAGCTGCCACCGCCACCGGCATAACCACCACCGCCGCCGCCGCTGCGGAAACCACCGCCACGGCGACCGCGCTCTAACATGCTATCGACACTGGTACGCATCGGGTCAGGCTGGCCCGAGGGGCCAGAACCCCGGCTAGAGGGCATACTGTGGCCACCGTGGGTGCCCAAATGGGCATTTTCGCGCGGGGGCTGGGCATCGCTGTTAAAGCGATTGCCGGTAGGACGGCCACCACGGGCCGGTGCTGGGCCACGACCGCCAGCACTGGGCTGGTGCCCTGCTGCTGGCCCGTTACGCGCTGCGCTGCCACGCCCACCCCCAGCAGCATGGCCACCACGGGGGCCACCGTTGCCGCCACCACTGCCACCTGCTTTGCCGCCGCCAGCGCGTTCGCCTTGGGTGGCTTTGCTGGCACGCATACGCTCCATCATCTCGCCGCGTGCGGCTTTGGCAGCAGCTTGCATCACGTCGCGGCTAGGCGGTTTGCCTGCACCGCCCCAAATGGTTTGGCGGCCCATAGCGATAGGCTCGGCCTTTTCGCCCTCTTCGGGGCCAAAGCCGTCAATCATCTGCACCGGAATGGTTTGTTTGGTGAAGCGCTCAATGTCCATCATGAAGCCTTCTTCGTCCATGCACACCAAGCTGACCGCCTCGCCATTGTTGCCAGCACGGCCCGTGCGGCCAATGCGATGCACGTAGTCTTCGGCCACGTTGGGGATTTCGTAGTTGACGACGTGCGGCAGCTCGTCAATGTCAATGCCACGGGCGGCAATGTCGGTGGCTACCAAGGCACGGATTTGGCCGCTCTTGAAACCTTCTAGCGCTTGGGTGCGCGCACTTTGGCTCTTGTTGCCATGCAGGGCCATCGCTTGCACGCCGTTTTTGGTCAAAAATTCGGCCACGTTGTTGGCACCAAATTTGGTGCGTGTGAACACCAGCACTTGGCTCCAGTTGTGCTGCTGAATGATGTGCAGCAGCGCTTGCTTTTTCTTGCCACGGCCTACCGGGTGAATCACTTGGGCAATGCGCTGCACGGTGGTGTTGCGCGGCGTTACTTGGATGCTTTGCGGGTCTTTAAGCAGCGTAGCGGCCAGTTCGCGGATTTCATCGCTGAAAGTAGCGGAAAACAGCAGGCTTTGCTTTTCTTTGGGCACCAGCGCCAAGATTTTTTTCACGTCGTAGATAAAGCCCATGTCCAACATGCGGTCGGCTTCGTCTAGCACCAGCACTTCTACGGTAGATAAATCCAAAAAGCCCTGCTGCTGCAAGTCCAGCAAACGTCCCGGTGTGGCCACCAGCACATCGACACCGCGCTTGATGCGGTCAATTTGCGGGTTCATGCCTACGCCGCCAAACACCACGGTAGAGTTCAAATCGAGGTACTTGCCATATTCGCGCACCGATTCTTCGACTTGAGCGGCCAACTCGCGCGTGGGGGTGAGCACCAAGGCGCGCAACCCTTTGTTACCAAACTTGCTTTTAGGAGCGCTGGAAAGAGAAAGGCGATGTAACAGCGGTAACGTGAAAGCAGCTGTTTTGCCGGTGCCAGTTTGGGCACCCGCCAACAAGTCATGCCCAGCCAGCACAGCAGGAATGGCCTGTGCCTGAATAGGCGTGGGGGTATCGTAGCCTTGTTCGTGTACGGCCTTCAGAATGGCCGGGGCCAGATTCAAATCGTCAAATGTCATGGATGTCAGACGCGCCCATCCGGGCGCCGGGTATTGGCCTGTCGTGGCAGCATGCAAGCTGCCGAGCCAGTATTAGGCCAATGAGGTTCAAGGGTGGGAGCCAGCAATGGCTTGCGTTGTCCCCAGCAAACTGCTGATATTGCCCACAACTGGAGTGTGCAACGATGCCTATTGTCGCATGGGCCGATAATCGGGTTTTCTTTTTTTAGACTGAACAAGTATCCCGATGGCCCAATACGTCTATTCCATGAACCGTGTCAGCAAAATTGTGCCGCCCAAACGGCAAATTTTGAAAGACATCTCGCTGTCCTTCTTCCCCGGTGCCAAGATTGGTGTGCTGGGCCTTAACGGCTCGGGCAAATCGACGCTGCTGAAAATCATGGCGGGCGTGGACAAAGAAATCGAAGGCGAAGCCCTGCCGATGGCCGGCCTCAAAATTGGTTATCTGCCACAAGAGCCACAACTTAACCCCGAACACACCGTACGCGAGAGCGTAGAAGAGGCGATGGGCGAGGTCTTTGCCGCCAAAGCCAAGCTCGAAGAAGTCTATGCCGCCTACGGCGAAGAAGATGCCGATTTTGATGCCTTGGCCGCCGAGCAAGCGCGCCTAGAAGCCATCATTGCCACCGCAGGCACCGATTCTGAACACCAATTAGAAATTGCCGCTGACGCGCTGCGCCTGCCACCGTGGGATGCCAAAGTGGGCGTACTCTCGGGGGGTGAAAAGCGCCGCATCGCCCTGTGCCGCCTGCTGCTGTCCAAGCCCGATATGCTGCTGCTCGATGAGCCTACCAACCACTTGGATGCCGAATCGGTAGATTGGTTAGAGCAATTTTTGCAACGCTTCTCGGGCACCGTGGTGGCCATTACCCACGACCGCTACTTCTTAGACAACGCTGCCGAGTGGATTTTGGAGCTGGACCGGGGCCACGGCATCCCGTACAAGGGCAACTATTCCGACTGGCTGCTGCAAAAGCAAAACCGCCTAGAGGCCGAAAACAAGGGCGAAGAAGCCCGCGCCAAGGCACTGAAAAAGGAACTCGATTGGGTGCGCCAAAATGCCAAGGGCCGCCAAGCCAAGAGCAAGGCGCGTATTGCCCGCTTCGAGGAATTGAGCGATTACGAATACCAACGCCGCAACGAAACGCAAGAAATTTTCATTCCGGTGGCCGAGCGCTTGGGCAATCAGGTGTTTGAGTTCCATAACGTCAGCAAATCTTTTGGCGACCGCTTGCTGATTGATAACCTCAGCTTTAACGTGCCTGCTGGCGCCATCGTTGGCATCATCGGCCCCAACGGCGCGGGTAAGTCCACCCTGTTCAAGCTGCTGGCCGGTAAAGAGCAGCCCGATAGCGGCGAAGTGCTAGTCGGTTCTACCGTCAAAATGGCCTTTGTTGACCAGCACCGCGATGCCCTGTCTGACGATAAAACCGTCTGGGAAGATGTCTCTGGCGGTCTGGACATGATTAACATTGGCAAGTTCCAAATGGCTAGCCGGGCTTACTGTGGGCGCTTCAACTTCAACGGCGGCGACCAGCAAAAGAAGGTAGGAATGCTCTCGGGCGGTGAGCGTGGCCGTCTGCACTTGGCTAAAACGCTTATCCAAGGCGGCAACGTGCTGCTGCTAGACGAGCCATCCAACGACTTGGACATCGAAACCCTGCGCGCCCTAGAAGATGCCTTGCTCGAATATGCTGGCACCGTGTTGGTGATTAGCCACGACCGCTGGTTCTTAGACCGTATCGCTACGCACATTTTGGCCGCCGAAGGCGACAGCCAATGGGTGTTTTTTGATGGCAACTACCAAGAGTATGAAGCCGACAAGAAGAAGCGTTTGGGCGAAGAAGCCGCGCGTCCGCACCGTATGCGCTTCAAGGCGCTCAAGTAACGCCGTTTTAACCCCTACCTTGGCGGCCAGCCTGCTGCACCATGACTGTCCAGTCTATTTTGCAAACCTGCGTCACCCAAGCGGCCCAACAAGGGCCAAGCTTGATGGCGCAATGGCTGGCTGTGGCCAGCCAAAGCCTGGCCGTGCAGGCAAACCCCAGCGTGGCCGATGAGGCCACCCCAACACCCGCCAACCAGCAAGCCAGCCAGGCTTTGCGCTTGCTACAAGCGCACGCCGCTGCCCTGTGCCCAGCCTATGGCACAGCACTGTGGCAGCAGTTTTTAGCGCCCCCCGCCACCGCCCACGCCCACAGCACCGAGCTGGCGCTGGTGGATGCTACAGAACACGATGCCCAAGTAGAACTGTTGCGCGCACAAGAATACCTGTGCCATGCCACCGATGGCGCGCTGTCTGAACTCAACGCCTTGGTCAGTGCTGCCCAAGGCTTGCGCCATGTACAGGCCGACACCAACCCCCTGCGACCTGCCAATTACCTGCACGCCTTGCAGCAGGTATTGGCCCCTATCGCCCCTAATCCTCCGGTGTTGCAACTTTGGATGCAGCACCTGCTGCCTGCGTTAGGGCCAAGTTTGCTGCTCAGCTACCAACAAGCCGTGGCCTATTTGCGCCAGCAAGGGGTAAGACCAGCCAACTACGGCTTGGCAGCCAGCCATTTTTCTCCAGTACCGCCGCCACCCACTAGCCCCAGCTTGTATGCCCAGGCAGCCCAAGCCGAAGAAGAGGCCCTGACCGCCAGTATCTTGCACCAACTGCTACAAAGTGGGGCCTTGCCTTATGCCAGTGCTTACGGAAGCATGTATGGTGGCATGGTGGCAGACCCAGCGGCACAAGCGGCTGAAGTGGTAGCGCAGATGATGGACAACATCGCCCAAGACACGCGCTTGTTGCCCCCCATTCGGCAAGCGCTGCTCAACATGGAGCCTGCCATTGGCCAGTTGGCCATCCATGACGCGCAATTTTTTAACGACCCCGAACACCCAGCGCGCCAGCTGCTCGATGACATCACCGAGCGCGGTTTGGCTTTTGGCAGTGAGGCCAGCCCCGGCTTTCATGTTTTTATGCACCTACTCGACCAAGTGGTGCAGCGCCTAGCGCAGCAAGAGCAGCCACAAGCGGCCAGTTTTAGCCAAGTTTTGCAAGCCCTGCACAAGGCTTGGCAAGCACAAGCCGAGCGCGCCAAGCCCCCCGCTACCACTGCCACTACGGCACCGCCGCCGCCCGGGCCTGCCACCATGCCCGCTGCCCGCACTATAGACCCCCAACAGCGCTACCAAACCTTGTGCAATGACATTGCCCAAAATATCCGCCGTTTGCCCGACAGTAAGCAAGTGCCCGCCCCCATCATGGACTTTGCCACCAGCGTTTGGGCGCAGGTGATTGCACGGGTGCAACTAGAACAAACCGCCAACAGTACCGATAACGACCCCCACGGCTACTTGGCACTGGTGCCGTTGCTATTTTGGAGCGTGCGCCCCCATCTGCCCGCCGAAGAGCGGCAGCAAATTGCCCCAGAAGTACCTAAATTATTACAAAGTATTACACGAGGGCTGCAACATATTGCCTATCCCACTTCAGACATCCAGCAGTTACTCCGGCTGCTCAAAAGCATCCACCAAGATACCCTGACCGTTCAGGCCCCGCCTCCGCCATCACCACCACCTGTAGCAGCAGCCAGCGGCCCCGATATTGATTTGAATTTCGACCAAACTGTTGATGTGGATATTGAAATCGAAATGGAGCCGCTGTATGCCAGCCCAGCCAGCCCTGTTGCTGCTACTCCTGCACCCGTACCTGCATCCCAAACAGCCCCTTTGGCAGACACAGCAGCGCCCACTTCCCCCCCCACTAGCAGCACCAGTACCAGTCCAGAAATTCCCCTGGGCACTTGGGTAGAACTGCGCCGCCAACAACAAACCGTACGTACTCAACTGACCTGGGCCAATCCAAACGGCAGCTTGTTTTTATTTACTGCTGCCGATGGCAGCACCCAATCTATGACCCGGCGCGTGCGCGACCGCCTATTGGCCACTGGCGAATTACGGCTGCTGCGCTAACGCCAGCAATGGCAATGGCTATCGCTGCGCTTTGCACCATGCAAAATAGCACTTGCATTTACAGGTTGCTTGCCTACAATCAAGCGTGCTGCACTGCAACAAGGCGTTCCGGTGCGCCCTGTGCAAACAATTTTTTGCATTTCGGGCCTCTTGGCCCCCCATGATTGGAGACCCTTATGTCACTCACCAACGAACAATTGGTAGCTGCCCACAAAGCCAACCTCGAAACCCTGTTTGGCCTGACCAGCAAAGCCTTTGAAGGCGTAGAAAAAATTGTCGAGCTCAACGTCACCGCTTCGCGCGCTGCCCTGAACGAGGCCGCTAATCATTCGCAAGCCTTGCTTAGCGTCAAAGATGCCCAAGAACTGTTGGCCCTGCAAGCGGGCTTGTTCCAGCCGTTGGCCGAAAGAGCAGCTGCTTACAGCCGCCACCTTTATGACATTGCTTCGGGCACTGGTGCCGAGTTTGGCAAAGCCTTTGAAGCCAAGGCCGCAGAAGCCCAGCTTAACTTGGTTAGCCTGATGGACAACGCTGCCAAAAATGCTCCTGCTGGCTCTGAACCTGCCGTGGCCGTCATGAAAAATGCTGTTTCTGCCGCCACCAACGCACTCGAATCGGTGCAAAAAGCGGTCAAGCAAGCTTCTGAGGCCGCAGAAGCCAACTTTAACGCCGTCACTGCTTCGGCCTTAGATGCCGCCAAGTCTTCGGCTGCTCCACGCAAGCGTTAAATAGCGCTTAAAAACTTTTCACCGGGCTTCTTGGTAAAGAAGTTTGGTGTGCTGTTTGTCTCCTTGGGTCCCTTAGAGCGCTGGTTCAGGGATTCTTTCAACCCGGCACATTTGCCGGGTTTTTTTTGTTGTTTTCTTATTGCGAATGGTTCGCGTTTTCGATATGATGCAGCATCATTCCTTTGACCGACAAACACCATGCGATTTATTCTTTCTGCTGTGGCCACAGCTGCTTCTGTCCTGCTGACCAGCGGCATGGCCCAAGCTACTGAGCAGGTAGTCAACCTGTATTCAGCGCGCCATTACAGCACCGACGAAGCGCTGTACAGTGGTTTCACCAAAGCCACAGGCATCAAAATTAACCGTGTCGATGCAGACGATGCCGGTATTTTGGCCCGTCTGAAAGCCGAAGGCAGTGCCTCGCCAGCCGATGTGATTTTGCTGGTGGATGCAGCACGGCTTTACAAAGGTGAAGTCGATGGCCTGTTTAAGCCGATTCAATCCAAAACATTAGAAGAGCGCATTCCTGCCACCCTGCGTGGCCAGCCCAGCGCAGAGGGTACGGCATGGTTTGGCCTGTCCACGCGGGCGCGGGTGATTGTGTACAACAAAGTCAAGGTACAAAAAAGCGATGTGGATACCTATGAAAAATTGGCTGACCCCAAAAACAAAGGCAAAGTCTGCATCCGTTCTGGTTCACACCCCTACAACCTGAGCTTGTTTGGTGCAGTTGTAGAGCATCTGGGCGAGCAAGCCACTGAAAACTGGCTCAAGGGTGTGGTAGCTAATTTGGCCCGTTCGCCCAAAGGCGGCGATACCGACCAAATCAAGGCCGTGGCTGCTGGTGAATGCGATATTGCCATTACCAACAGCTACTATTTGGCCCGTTTAATGCGCTCTAGCAAGCCCGAAGACGTGGCCATCGCCAATAAAGTAGGTGTGGTGTTTCCGAACCAACAATCTTGGGGCACGCATTTGAATATTGCCGGTGGTGCGGTAGCACGTTACAGTAAAAACCAAGCCAATGCCGCTAAATTTTTGGAATACCTGAGCACCCCAGAAGCGCAAAATTATTTTGCCAATGGCAACAACGAGTGGCCAGCGGTCAAAAATTTGCAGGTAGAAAACCCAGCCCTCAAAGCCATGACTGGCGGTGTAGCCTTCAAGAGCGAGACTATCCCTATCAGTGCGGTAGGTGCCAACCTGCCTAAAGTGCAGCAAATGCTAGACAGAGTGCGCTTCCCCTAAACTTTTCATTGTTAGCGCCCATAGCAAGCCCGGCCTGTCCGGGCTTTTTTACGTCTGCATGGGGCTGGGCAGCGCAGCAAGGCATAATTGACGTTTACGTCAACGTTAAACCAAGGAGACAGACTATGGAAATTGAAAACAATGTTTTTATCGTCACGGGCGGCGCATCCGGGCTGGGTGAAGGTACGGCGCGCATGTTGGCCGAGCAAGGCGGCAAGGTAGTAATTGCCGATGTGCAAACCGACAAAGGCCAAGCCTTAGCGCAAGAAATTGGGGCCACCTTTGTGCAGTGTGATGTGAGCCAAGAGGAGGACGCTCAGGCCGTGGTGGCGCAAGCGGTGGCACTGGGGCGTTTGTCGGGCTTGGTCAATTGTGCGGGTGTGGCCCCAGCAGAAAAAATGGTGGGCAAGCAAGGCGCGCACAGCTTGGCCGGGTTTAACAGAACCATCCAAATCAACCTGATTGGCACCTTTAACATGCTGCGCTTGGCCGCCGAAGCCATGTGCCAGAACGAGCCAACCGCCAGCACCGGCGAGCGCGGCGTGCTCATTTCTACCGCCAGCATTGCCGCTTACGATGGCCAAATGGGCCAAGCGGCTTACAGCGCCTCGAAGGGTGGCATTGTCGGTATGACTTTACCGATTGCCCGTGATTTAGCGCGTAATGGCATTCGCAACATGACGATTGCACCGGGCATTTTTGGTACCCCGATGATTTTTGGTATGCCCCAAGCCGTACAAGACAGCTTGGCTGCTGGTGTCCCCTTTCCTAGCCGCTTGGGCACGCCGCAAGATTACGCCAAGTTGGTACGGCATATTTTGGAAAATGACATGCTGAACGGCGAGGTGATTCGCTTGGATGGTGCTATCCGTATGCCACCACGCTAAAAACCAAAAAGCCCTGTCAGAAAACTGACAGGGCTTTATATTTTGGCGGAGTGGACGGGGCTCGAACCCGCGACCCCCGGCGTGACAGGCCGGTATTCTAACCAACTGAACTACCACTCCTGGTAGATAGCTTTTACTTGCAACTGCGTTACAAGCCAAGCGCTATAACTTGGCGACCCTACGGGGATTCGAACCCCGGTACTCACCGTGAAAGGGTGATGTCCTAGGCCTCTAGACGATAGGGTCAAAACCTAGAAAACTTTGGTGGAGATAAGCAGGATCGAACTGCTGACCTCTTGCATGCCATGCAAGCGCTCTCCCAGCTGAGCTATACCCCCACAG
>CAYMAC010000040.1:0-12806 GCA_964388325.1 uncultured Simplicispira sp.
AGTAGCTTTTCTTTTGACAGAGAGGCTTGGTTGGCAGCAAGGGCGCAATTGTAGCGCCGAATAAAGACCGACTTAAACTGTATGGTTTTATGTTTTACGCCATTGTCGTTGCCACGGCTTGCTCTAGTGCATCGATGAACAGGGCGGGTACATCACAGCCAGTTTGCTGCTGGATTTCTTGGAAGCAGGTGGGGCTGGTGACGTTGATTTCGGTGACGCAATCGCCAATCACATCAATGCCTGCCAGTAACAAACCCCGGCTGTACAGAATGGGGGCCAAGCTGTTGGCAATTTCCCAATCGCGTGCGGACAGGGGTTGGGCTACGCCTTTGCCACCAGCGGCCAGATTGCCGCGCACTTCGTTGCCTTGGGGGATGCGTGCCAAGCAATAGGGCACGGGCTTGCCACCAATCACCAGCACGCGCTTATCGCCTTGGGCAATGGCGGGCAAGAATTTTTGCACCATCAGGGTTTGGGCACCGTCTTGGTTGAGGGTTTCGATGATGCTGCCCAAGTTCATGCCGTCTGGCCCCACACGGAAGATGCCCATGCCGCCCATGCCATCGAGGGGCTTGAGGATGATGTCTTGGTGTTCGGCGTGGAATTGGCGCACATCATCGGCGTTGCGCGTAACCAGCGTGGGGCCGATGAATTGTGGAAACTCTAGGATGGCCAGTTTTTCGGGGTGGTCGCGCAGGGCGCGGGGTTTATTGAAAACGCGCGCGCCATCGCGCTCGGCCTGCTCTAGCAGATGGGTAGCATAGAAATACTCGCTATCAAAGGGGGGGTCTTTACGCATCACCACGGCATCAAAACTGGCCAAGGCGGCGTTGCGCTCTGCTTGCACGCTGAACCATGCTGGAGATTGGCCGGTGAGGATGATGTCTTGGACTTGTGCTTGCACCGGCTGGCCACGCAACCAGCGCATTTGCTGGGGCTGGCAGGCTGCAATCTGGTGTCCACGGCGCTGGGCTTCGCGCATCATGGCAAAGGTGGTGTCTTTGTAGGTAACAAAAGACGCTAGGGGGTCGGCAACGAACAGGATTTTCATGGTGGAAAAATTCAAATAGTGACCTTGGAACCCAGTTCGACCACGGCATTGCTGGGCAGGTGCAGGAAGTCGGCAGCACCGCTGGCATTGTGGTGCATTTGGGCGAATAGTTTTTCGCGCCACGCCGCCATGCCACCGCCAGAGGTAGGGATAACCGTGTCGCGCGACAGAAAATAGCTGGTGCTCATGGGCTCTAGGGTACAACCCAAAGGCCCTAACTGCTCTAGCGCCAACGGTACATTGGGATTGTCCATAAAACCATAGTGGATGACCACTTGCCAGCAATCGTTGCCCAAGGCGGACATCTCGACCCGCTTTTCGTTGGCTATCCAAGGCACTTCGTGGTGGCGCACCGTAACAAACAGGTTTTGCGCGTGTAGCACTTTGTTGTGCTTGAGGTTGTGCAGCAGTGCATTGGGCACGCCGTTGGGGTCTGCTGTCAGAAAAACTGCCGTACCAGCCACGCGCACTGGGGGGCTGACAAACACGGCGGTCAAAAATTCTGGCAGGGGGATGGCATCGCTTTGCATGGCTTGGTGCAACAGGCGGCGGCCTTCTTTCCAGGTTTGCATGACGATGAAAATGGCCCCTGCAATCACCAACGGGAACCAGCCGCCATCAAACAGTTTGAGCAAATTGGAAGCCCAGAAAGCAAAATCAATCGTAAAGAAAAAGGCCGTGGCCCCGATGCACAACCACAAGGGCAAACGCCAAGCATTGCGAACGACAAAAAAGGTCAGCACGGTGGTGATGAGCATGTCGGTAGTGACGGCAATGCCGTAGGCCGATGCCAGCGCACTGGAGGATTTGAACATGCCTACCGCCAGCACAATGAGCACAAACAAGCCCCAATTGACAAAGGGCAGGTAAATTTGCCCGGCCTCTTGTACGCTGGTGTGCAGCACGCGCAAGCGCGGTAGGTAGCCCAACTGAATCACCTGTTTAGTGACGCTAAAAGCACCGGAAATGAGGGCCTGCGAGGCGATAACCGCTGCCATCGTGGCCAGCAGCACCAGCGGCAACAAGGCCCACTCTGGGGCCATCATGAAAAAGGGGTTTTTGACGGCCTCTGGCTCTTTGAGCAGCAAGGCACCTTGGCCGAAGTAATTGAGGGTAAGCGCTGGCATGACAATGGTGAACCACGTCATGCGGATGGGGCGACGGCCAAAATGGCCCATGTCGGCGTAAAGCGCCTCGCCGCCAGTGACACACAACACCACGGCACCCAAGATGATGAAGGTAATGCCGGGCTGCTCCCACATGAATGCAATGGCATAGTGCGGACTGATGGCCGACAAAATACCCGGATTGCCAGCAATATGGTAAATGCCCAAGGCAGAAATGACGGCAAACCACACCACCATGATGGGGCCAAAAAAGCGCCCAATGCTGGCACTGCCGCGCTTTTGCACACTGAACAGCAGCAACAGAATCACCAAGCTCAGGGGCACTACGGCTTTTTTGAAGGTGGGGGAGATGACTTCTAGCCCCTCCATCGCCCCCAGCACGGTAATGGCCGGGGTGATGACACCATCGCCATAGAACAGGCAGGTGCCAAAAATGCCCACCAGCAACAGCACATGGCGCAAGCGCGGCTGGTCTTTGACAGTTTGCGAGGCCAGCGCCAGCATGGCCACCAAACCGCCCTCGCCGTGGTTGTCTGCACGCAGCACCAAAGTAACGTATTTCAGCGAAACAATGACCGTGAGCGTCCAAAAGAAGATGGACAAGATGCCATGCACGTTGTCGGGGGTGAAGGGAACATGGCCAGAGCCAAAAACCTCTTTGACCGAATACAGCACGCTGGTACCAATGTCGCCATAAACAACACCGATGGCACCTAGCATCAGGGTGCCAAGTGAAGATTTAGAGTTTTGCACAAAAAAGACCCCACAAAAAAGTGCGGAATGCGATTGTGCGCCTACTTTAGTCGTACACCTCGGCGTTGGGGTCGGTGGCTTCGAGTTCGTAGCTGGCTGCCAACATGGCCAAACGAGCCACTACGCCATACATATAAAAGCGATTGGGGGCACTGGCACCCGGACGCGCCCCCGGCTGGGGCAGTTGCGTGCTGTGGTGAAAGGCCAAGGGCACAAAATCGGCACCGGGGGTGTTGAGGTTCTCATCGACACCGCGCTGGGCATGGATGCGGTAGAAGCCCCCCACCACATAACGGTCAACCATATAGACCACAGGCTCGGCCACGGCTTGCTGCACGCGCTCTTGGGTAAGTACGCCTTCTTGAATCAGAATGTCATGCACTGCTTGGCCATCTTTGCTGGCGCTCATGGCGGCCAAGGCTTGGGGCTCTAGGGTGCTTAGTTCTTTGGCATCGCGCACCGTCATGACACCCAAACCGCAGGTGCCATTGTCGTTTTTGACGATGACGAAAGGCTTTTCGTGGATGCCGTACTCTTTGTACTTGCGCCGAATTTTGCCCAGCACCGTATCGACTTGGGTTTGCAGGCATTCCATGCCAGTGTTGCTGGCAAAGTCCACCTGGCTGCATTGGCCAAACAGGGGGTTAATCAGCCAATGGTCAATGCCTAGCAGTTTGCCAAAGCGTTTGCTGACTTCTTCGTAGCTGCGAAAGTGGCGGCTTTTGCGCCGCACGCTCCAACTGGCGTGCAAGGGCGGCAGCAGGTGCTGGGTTTGCAGGTCTTCCAAAATGCCGGGCACGCCCGCCGATAGGTCATTGTTGAGCAAAATGGTGCAAGGGTCAAAGTTTTTCAGCCCGACACGGCCACGCTCGCGCAGTAGCGGCTCTAGGGTGATGGATGCACCATCGGGCAAATCAAGCACTACCGGCTCTTTCACATCGGGGCTGATAGAACCGATACGCACATTCAGCCCGGCCATGTTAAAGATGCGCTGCAACTGCGCCAGATTATTCAAATAAGAGCTGTTGCGCTTGTGGTTTTCGGGCACGATGAGCAGGTTGCGCGCCTCGGGGCAAATTTTCTCGATGGCAGCCATCGCGGCCTGCACGGCCAAGGGCAGCATCTCGGGAGTGAGGTGGTTCCAGCCGCCCGGAAACAGATTGGTATCTACCGGGGCCAGCTTGAAGCCCGCGTTGCGGATATCTACTGAAGTGTAGAAAGGTGGCGTGTGCTCCATCCACTCCAGACGGAACCAGCGCTCGGTAGCGGGCATCGAGTCAATGACGCGCTGCTCAAGTTCGTTGATAGGCCCAGTGAGGGCGGTAATGAGGTGCGGAACCATAGGTTGCCCTTGAAACACAGTTGCGCCCCATTGTAGGGAGTTGGCAGATGCCCATCACCAAAAAGCTCAACGACGCCAGAAAGCAGGCGTGAGCAAGGCCATGAAGCTCAGAATCTCTAACCGTCCTAACATCATGCCCAAAGTGCAAACCCAGAGCTGAAAATCGGTCAGGGCGGTGTAGTTGCCTGCTGGGCCAATGCTGCCCATGCCTGGCCCGACACAGTTGACGCTGGCAATGATGGCACTGATAGCGGTGATGGGGTCTAAATCGGTCAGCATGAGCACCATGCTTAAAACAATGATGGTGCCGCCATACACCAGCATAAAGGCCATGATGGAAAAAATGGCCCCACTTTCGACCACTGCGCTGCCCAAGCGCACCGGCTGCACGGCATGGGGGTGTACCAAACGGGTCATTTCGCGCCGCGCTTGCTTGACCAAAATAAGCATCCGCACCATTTTGATGCCGCCGCCCGTAGAGCCTGCACTGGTAGCCACCCCCGAGAGCATGAGCATCAACACCGGGGCCAGCACCGGCCATTGCAGATAATCGACCGTAGCAAAGCCGGTGGTGGTGGCAATGGATACGACATTGAACATGCCGTAGCGCAGCGCCTCTAGCGGGCCATAAATGTCTTTAGCCCAAAGCAATACAGCTACCAGCAAGCCGCCACCCATCAACGCTGCTAAGGTGGCTTGCATTTCAGGGTCACGCCAAAAACCACGCCAATGGCCTTTACGCAAGGCCACAAAATACAGGGCAAAATTGCAACTGGCCAGCAGCATAAACACCAGCGCCACCATCTCTAGCCTGATGGATTCAAAATAAGCAAAACTGGCATCGTGTGACGACAACCCACCCAAACTAACGGTGGAGAACATGTGCATCAGTGCGTCAACCGGTGACATACCCGCCAGCCAATAGGCCACCAAACAGGCCAAAGAAAACAGCGCATACACACCCCACAGCCCCTTGGCGGTTTCGGTCATGCGCGGGGTCAGTTTGGTGTCTTTGATGGGGCCTGCGGCTTCGGCTTTAAACAGTTGCGCGCCCCCAACACCCAGCATAGGCAGCACGGCCACCGCCAAAATCAAGATACCCATGCCGCCCAGCCACTGCATAAAAGTGCGCCAAACGTTGATGGACACCGGCAGGGTGTCCAAATTGGGTAACACGGTAGAGCCGGTGGTAGTTAGGCCAGAAACGGTTTCAAAATAGGCGTGGGTAAAACTGAGCGGACGACCAATTTGTTCATAGGCCAACAGCAGCGGCAAGGTGGCAAACAAGGGCAGCAGCACCCAGACCATTGTGACCAACATCACCCCGTGGCGCGGTTGCAGTTCGCGCTGGTAGCGGCGCAAGGCCAGCACCAAGGTGGCCCCCACCAGCAGGGTGAAAGCCATCGATACCGGATACACCGGCCAGATGCCATCCTGCATCCACCAAGACACTACCAGCGGCGCACCCATTGCCAGTGCAAATAGCATGATTAACATGCCCAGCACGCGCAAAACTGGAAAAACATCGTTCATAGCAAAAGCCCGCCGCTAGGACTATCAGAAGAAGGTGGCACTGACACGGAACAGTTTTTCTACATCGCGCACTAGGCGCTTGTTGGGCAAGAAAAACACCACATGGTCATTGGTTTCGATAACCGTGTGGCTTTGCGGAATCACTACTTGGGGGGGCAAGCCCACGGCTTGCGGTGCATCTTCTAGGCCATGCAGGCCGCGCACAATCAGGCCGATATGCACGTTCTCTGGCAAGGACAGGTCACTGACTTTGCGCCCCACCACGCGCGAGCTTTTGCGGTCACCACGGGCCACAATTTCTAATGCCTCGGCCACGCCCCGGCGCAGGCTGTGTACCGCTTGCACATCGCCTTGGCGCACATGGGCCAACAATTCGCCCAACATGGCTTGGGCTGGCGACAAGGCAATGTCAATCTCGGTGCCGTGCATCAAGTCGGCATAACTGCGCCGGGTAATTAAAGACAGCACGCGGCGCGCGCCCATACGCTTGGCCAACAAGCTGGACATGATGTTGTTCTCATCATCGTCGGTCAGGGCTAAAAAGAAATCGACTTCCTCGATGTTTTCGGCTTCTAACAAGCCCTCATCGGTAGCATCGCCTTGCAGCACCAGCACATCGGGCGGCAGGGCAGAGGCCAAAGCAATGCAGCGCTCTGGATGGCCTTCAAGCAGCTTGACATGAAAGCGCCCCGACTGGCTGCCCAGCTCTTGGGCCAAGCGCAAACCTACCTCGCCGCCCCCGGCCACCATGACGCGGCGTACCGGACGCGCTGGCTGCTGTGGACGGCGGTGCAAGGCGGCTAAAACAAAAGGAATATGCTCGCGCGCGGCCAGCACAAATACCTCGTCGCCCGGCTCAATGCGGGTGCTGCCAGCACAGGGCACGAAACGATCAGGCTCCTCGGGAAAACGGCGATAAATGGCCACCAGCCGCATGGCTACATCGGGGGTGGCGGCACGCACTTGGGCAATGGTTTGGCCCACCATCGGTGCGCCCGGCATGGCGCGGGTAGAGACCAAACAAGCACGGCCCCCAGCAAACTCGCGCACCTGCATGGCCTCGGGGTATTCAATCAGCTTAACAATGTAACGGGTTAACGAAGCCTCGGGGCAGATGATATTGACACCAAAACCTTCTGGCCCAGCCAACACACCGCCTGGGTCAAAGCCCGAGGAGCGCACGCGCGCAATGCGCGCCGGGATGTTAAACAGCAACTGTGCCACTTTGCAAGCCACCAAATTGGTCTCGTCTTGGGTGGCGCAGGCAATAAGTAAGTCGGTATCTTGGGCACCGGCCTCGGCCAGCACGCTGGGGTTGATGCCACTGCCCACCACGCCGCGCAGGTCAAAGCGGCTTTCTAACTCGCGCAGGCTTTGGGCATTGGTGTCAATGACGGTGATGTCGTTGCGCTCGGAAACTAAGCTATCGGCCACGCTTTGACCGACGCGCCCAGCACCTAAGATAATGATTTTCATAAAAATGGTCGGCTTTAGCCGCGCACTTCGCCTTCACCCAGCACAATGTACTTGAGCGAGGTCAGGCCCTCGATGCCCACCGGGCCACGGGCATGGAATTTGTCGGTGCTGATGCCAATTTCGGCCCCTAGCCCATATTCAAAACCATCAGCAAAGCGGGTGCTGGCGTTGACCATGACGCTGCTGGAGTCCACCTCGCGCAGAAAGCGTTGGGCATGGACATGGTTGGTGGTCAGGATGGCCTCGGTGTGCTGGCTGGAATAGCGGTTGATGTGCGCGATGGCCTCATCCACCCCGGCCACCAGCTTAATGCTGATGATGGGGGCCAGGTATTCTTCGTACCAATCTTGTTCAGTGGCGGGCAGCAATTGGGCACCGGCTACGGCTTGCAACAGGGCCAAAGATTCGGGGCAACAGCGCATTTCTACGCCCTTGGCGGCAAATACTGCGCCAATGGATGGCAAAAACTGGGGCGCGATGCTGCGCGCCACCAATAGGCTCTCGGTGGCATTGCAGGGGCTGTATTTTTGCGTTTTGGCATTTTCGACCACGCGCAAGGCCATTGCCAAGTCGGCGCTGTCATCGACATAGGTGTGGCAATTGCCATCCAAGTGCTTAATGACGGGCACCTTGGCATCGCGGCTGATGCGCTCAATCAAGCCTTTGCCGCCGCGTGGGATGATGACATCGACATACTGCGGCATGGCGATGAGCTGGCCCACGGCCTCGCGGTCGGTGGTGGGCACCAATTGCACGGCATGTTCTGGCAAACCGGCCTCTTGCAGCGCCTGTACTACCAAGCGGGCCAAGGCTTGGTTGGAGTCTATGGCTTCGGAGCCACCGCGCAAGATGCAGGCGTTGCCACTTTTGATGCTCAGGCTGGCGGCCTCGATGGTGACGTTGGGGCGGCTCTCGTAAATCATGCCGAACACGCCAATTGGCACGCGCATTTGGCCGACGCGGATGCCACTGGGCTGCTGCTTCATGCCGATAATTTCACCAATCACATCGGGCATGGCGGCCAATTGTTCGCAGCCTTGGGCGCAGGTTTCTAACACTTGGGGCGTGAGCTTGAGGCGGTCCACCATCGGCTCGGCCAGCCCGGCAGCGCGGGCGCGCTCCAAATCGCGCGCGTTGTCGGTCTGCAAGGCATCGGTTTGCTCGCGCAGCAGGCGCGCTAGGGCCAGCAGGGCCTTGTTTTTGACAGCAGCAGGAACCTTGGCCATCAGGGCCGAGGCAGTTTTGGCTTGCAGACCGAGGGTCTGCATGATTTCGGTGACAGAGAGGGCGTTCATGGGGGGTGATTCTGGCAGAAGCGCGCCCAGTGTGGGCATCAACGTACTGCCAGCGCCAGCTTGCCCAGTTGCAAGGCCAGCCGCTGCAACGCCTGCCAAGGTTGTTGCGGCCAATCGGCCACCGGCAGCCCTTTGACGATGCCATCGACCTTGTGTGCCGATTGCAACAGCCGCGCCAGTGCAGCATCGCTGGCACGCGGCAGCAGGCGTTCAAACAGGCGCTCTTTGGCACCCCAGATGCGGTTTTCGCGCAGTGCGGTGGGCAAGGGCTTGCCCGCTTGGGTGGCATCTTTGACGCGCTTGAGCGCCCGAATATCCTCGGCCAGCGCCCAATGCACCAGCACGGCGGCCTCGCCCTCGGCCTCTAGGCCATCCAACATGCGCTGCACGCGCAGCAATTGGCCCGACAGTACCGCCTCGGACAGCTTAAACACATCGTAGCGGGCGACATTCAGCACCGCCGCCTCTACCTGTTGCCAGTGCAGTTCCCCGGGGGGATACAGCAGGGCCAGTTTTTGGATTTCTTGGTGCGCGGCCAGCAAATTGCCCTCCACCCGGTCGGCAAAGAAGGACAAGGTGCGCTGGCCTTCCTCGCCCGCCACCACCTGCTGGCCTTGGGCAGCCAGCCGCTGGGCAATCCATTGTGGCAGGGCGGCACGCTCTACCGGGTCAATTTGTACCGTGATGCCGTGGCTGTCTAGCGCGGCAAACCAAGCGCCGGTTTTGGTGGCTTTGTCTAGCCGGGGCAGTAAAACAAGCGTGAGGGTACTTTCATTGCCAGTGGCGGCCTCGGCCAACTGTTGCAGCGCCACACTGCCCTCTTTGCCAGGCTTGCCCGAGGGGATGCGGATTTCGATAATTTGCTTGTCGGCAAACAGGCTCAAGCTGCCACCGGCGGCCAGCACGGCGCTCCAATCAAAATGGGCACCGGCGACGGTAAAGGTGCTGCGCTCGGTATAGCCTTGCACCCGCGCCGTTGCCCGAATGGCATCGGCGGCTTCTTGCTGAAGCAAAGGCTCATCGCCATGCAGGGTGTAAAGCGGGCGCAAGCCCTTGTGCAGGTGCGCTGCCAGTTGGTTTGCGGCAAGGTGCATAGCGCCGTGGCGTGTTAAGGCCAGCGCACTGCGGCCAAGCGGCGTAGCAATTGCTGCACTAAATCGGTCTGCATATTGCGGTACAGCAGGGCCTCTTCGGCCTCTTTGGCCAAGGCGATGGTTTCGCTGTAGCTGATGTCGCGCGTTTGCAGTAGCTCGGTTGGCTCTAGCAGTTCCTCGCCTTTTTGGCTACGCAGACGAAATTTGATACGCAGGCGCAACTGCAATTCGCGCACTTGGCCCGAAGCATTCAGGCCGACCACGGTGCGCTCGTTTTGTTCTTGCAATAACTCAAACACAACCTGCGCTTTGGGCAGTTGGGCCGGTTCACGCCAGACTTGTAAGGCCGTGGTGGAACCCATGAGCGTGCGTTGCAGCTCGCGCGCCAGCGGCGAGGTAATAGCTGCCTCGATATACATCGACTGAAAAGCAAACTGGGGCACGCCGCGCAGCCGAAAGCCACAGGCCGACAGCGCTAGCGTGCCAGGCAGCAGCGCCAGCCAAGCCCGGCGACGCAGGCCAGCCGTGGCAGGAGCAGGATGTGCCGCCACGCTTTAGACCACCACGTTGACCAAGCGGCCCGGCACCACAATCACCTTTTTGGCCGCCGCGCCATTGGCCTGCTTGAGGAAGGCTTCGTGGGCCAGCGCTGCCGCTTCAATCTGTGCTTTATCGGCTTGGGCAGGCACCAAGATAGAGCCGCGCAGCTTGCCATTGATTTGCAGCATCAGTTCAATTTCATCTTGTACCAGTGCTTGGGCATCGACTTGTGGCCAAGGGGCATCAAGCAAATCGCCCAAGTGGCTGGCATAGCCCAGTTCAGCCCACAGCGCATGGGTAATATGGGGTGTGGCTGGGTACAGGCAGCGCAGCAAAATACCAAAACCCTCAATCAGTGCCACATGGGCACCGGGGCAATCCAGCGCCTTGAAATCTTCCAAAGCGTTGAGCATTTTCATGGTGCCAGAGACCACGGTGTTGTACTGCATACGCTGGTAGTCGTAATCTACCTGCTTAAGTACGCTGTGCATTTCTAAGCGCAGCGCCTTGGCTTCTTTGCCAAACTCCACATCCTGGAGGCTGGCAGCACCGGCCACGCTGGCGTTGGCGGCCACGGCATCAAACGTGGACAGCTTGAGCCCAAAGTTCCAGACCCGGCGCAGGAAGCGGTAACTGCCCTCCACAGCAGCATCGTTCCACTCTAGCGTGGCTTCGGGCGGGGCGGTGAACATGGTGTACAGGCGGGCGGTGTCGGCACCGTATTTTTCAATCAGCTCTTGTGGGTCAATGCCGTTGTTTTTAGACTTGGACATGGTGCCCACGCCCTCGTAGTCAATTGGCGTGCCCACGGGCAACGTGACACCACCACTGTCCACGGCGTTTTTCAGCTTGGCACCGATGATTTTTCCGCCCTCGTCCAATACATGCTCAATATCGTGCGGCCAGAAATACTCTTTGGCCCCCTTATCGGTGCGGCGGCTGTAGATGTGGTTGAGCACCATGCCTTGGGTGAGCAACTTGGTAAACGGCTCATCGACCTTGACCAAGCCCAAATCGCGCATCACCTTCGTCCAGAAACGGGCGTACAACAGGTGCAGGATGGCGTGTTCAATGCCACCAATGTACTGGTCCATCGGCATCCAGTAATCTGCGCCTTCAGCCACCATTTTTTCGCTGTTTTTGGGGTCGCAATAGCGCATGAAATACCATGAGCTATCGACAAAGGTATCCATCGTGTCGGTTTCGCGCCGTGCTGCTTGGCCGCACACCGGGCAGGTGACACCGGCATGGAAGCCTTCGTGTTTGTGCAGTGGGTTGCCCGAGCCGTCGGGGATGCAGTCTTGCGGCAGCACCACGGGCAGGTCTTTTTCGGGCACCGGCACCGCACCATGTTCGGGGCAGTGGATGATAGGGATGGGGGTGCCCCAGTAACGTTGGCGCGAGATGCCCCAATCGCGCAAGCGCCAAGTGGTCTTTTTCTCGCCCAAGCCGCGTTTTTCTAGCGCATGGGCTACGGCATCCACGGCTTCTTGGTAACTCAAGCCGCTGAAGTTGTCCGAGTTGATGGTCACGCCGCGTTGCTTGTCGGCGTACCAGTCTTGCCAGCGTTCAAAATCGAAATCGGCTTCGCCATCGACCTGCACCACTTGCAAAATTTCCAGCTCGTATTTCAGGGCAAAGGCAAAGTCGCGCTCGTCGTGGGCCGGAACACCCATCACGGCGCCATCGCCATAACCCATCAGCACGTAGTTACCCACCCAGACGGGCACTGGCTCATCGGTCAGTGGATGCGTAACGAACAGGCCGGTGGCCATGCCTTTCTTTTCTTGCGTGGCCAGTTCGGCCTCGGTGGTGCCACCGTGTTTGCATTCTTCGATAAAAGCAGCGAGGGCTGGGTTGTTTTGTGCCGCGTGAACGGCCAGCGGATGCTCTGGGGCCACAGCGCAGAAGGTGACACCCATGATGGTGTCGGCGCGCGTGGTAAAGACGTACATTTTGCCGTCGCCAATTGGCACGCCGTCAGCGTCCCGGATTTCGTGCGGGAAGGCAAAACGCACGCCGGTGGATTTGCCAATCCAATTTTCCTGCATCAGCTTGACGCGCTCGGGCCAGCCGGGCAGTTTGTCGCCGGTGACAGAATCGAGCAATTCAGGCGCGTAATCGGTAATTTTGAGGTAGTAGCCCGGAATTTCGCGCTTTTCTACCAGTGCGCCGGTGCGCCAGCCTCGGCCATCAATGACTTGCTCGTTGGCCAGCACGGTTTGGTCCACCGGGTCCCAGTTGACGACTTGGGTTTTGCGGTAGGCAATGCCTTTTTCCAGCATTTTCAGGAACAGCCATTGGTTCCAGCGGTAGTAGTCGGGGTCACAGGTGGCTACTTCGCGGCTCCAGTCGATGGCCAAGCCCATCGCCTGCATCTGCTTTTTCATGTAAGCGATGTTGTCGTAGGTCCATTGCGCTGGCGGCACGCCGTTTTTCAGGGCGGCGTTCTCGGCAGGCAAACCGAAGGCATCCCAACCCATCGGCATGAGGACGTTGTAGCCGCTCATACGCAGTTGGCGCGTGAGCATGTCGTTGATGGTGTAGTTGCGTACATGGCCCATGTGCAGCTTGCCGCTGGGGTAGGGCAGCATG
>CAYMAC010000041.1:0-10124 GCA_964388325.1 uncultured Simplicispira sp.
CTGGGCCGGGGCGCGCTGCTGGGCCGCGTGCCGGACGGCTGGCGGCCTCGGGGCGCGGTGCCGCTTGGGGGGCCGGGGCATCGGGCAACACGCCACGAATCAGCGGGGTTTGCTTGTTGGTTGGCTCTTGCGCGCGGCGCGTGACGGCGGTGGGGTCTTCAAAGTCTTCGGCCAGCTTGTAGCTGGGTTCGGTCACATCCAAACGCGGGTCATCGTGTTTGAGGCGCTCTAAACGGTAATTGGGGGTTTCTAGCGTTTTGTTGGGCACCATCAGCACATTGACGCGCTGTTTCAGCTCAATTTTCGAGATTTCGGTGCGCTTTTCATTGAGCAAGAAGCTGGCTACCTCTACCGGCACTTGGCAATGCACGGCGGCGGTGTTGTCCTTCATGGACTCTTCTTGGATGATACGCAGAATTTGCAGCGCCGAGCTTTCGGTGTCGCGGATATGGCCCGAGCCGCCACAACGTGGGCAGGGAATAGAGGAGCCTTCTGACAGCGCTGGCTTGAGGCGCTGGCGGCTCATTTCCATCAGGCCAAACTTGCTGATGGTGCCAAACTGTACGCGCGCCCGGTCTTGGCGCAAGGCATCGCGCAGGCGGTTTTCTACCTCGCGGCGGTTTTTGCTTTCCTCCATGTCAATGAAGTCAATGACTACCAAACCGCCTAAATCGCGCAGGCGCATTTGGCGCGCTACTTCGTCTGCCGCTTCGAGGTTGGTACGCAGCGCGGTTTCTTCGATGTCACCACCCTTGATGGCGCGCGCCGAGTTGACATCTACCGACACCAGCGCTTCGGTGTGGTCAATCACGATGGCACCACCGCTGGGCAATTGCACCGTGCGCGCATAGGCCGATTCAATTTGGTGCTCAATTTGGAAGCGCGAGAACAGCGCAGCATCGTCGCGGTAGCGCTTGACGCGGCTGGCATGTTCGGGCATGACGTGCGCCATGAACTGCTGCGCTTGCTCGTAAATGTCGTCGGTGTCGATGAGAATGTCACCGATGTCGGCATTGAAATAATCGCGAATGGCGCGAATCACCAAGCTGGACTCTTGGTAAATCAGGAAGGCACCCTTGCCCGCTTTGGCTGCGCCATCAATCGCATTCCACAGCTTGAGCAGGTAGTTCAAATCCCATTGCAGCTCGGGCGCAGTGCGGCCAATGCCAGCGGTGCGCGCAATGATGCTCATACCGTTGGGGTAGTCAAGCTGGTCCATCGCCTCTTTGAGCTCGGCCCGGTCTTCGCCCTCGATGCGGCGCGATACGCCACCGCCGCGCGGGTTGTTGGGCATGAGCACCACATAGCGCCCGGCCAAACTGATAAAGGTGGTTAGCGCTGCGCCCTTGTTGCCGCGCTCTTCTTTTTCTACTTGGATGAGCAGCTCTTGGCCTTCGCGGATGACATCGTGGATGCGCGCTTGGCTGGGGGCCACGCCGGGGGCAAAGTATTGTTTGGAGATTTCTTTGAAGGGCAAAAAGCCGTGGCGGTCTTCGCCGTAATCGACAAAACAAGCCTCTAGGCTAGGCTCTACGCGGGTGACTACCGCTTTGTAGATGTTGCCCTTGCGCTGCTCGCGCCCTTCAATCTCAATTTCATAATCCAGCAACTTTTGGCCATCAACAATAGCCAAACGGCGTTCTTCGGGCTGGGTGGCGTTAATCAGCATCCGCTTCATGATGCGTTTCCTTTTTTATTGGGGCCGCCAGCGCTGCAAACCAAGTTGCGAGGCTGCCGACCCATGATTCCAAACAAACAACAGGCTCTGTAGGAGCCAACAATGCCTGGACTGACGCCTTGAAACGAAGGGGGAATGCCGGGTATGCCGTGGGCCGCTGGGCTAGGTTAGCGCAGCGGGGGCAGCAAGGGCGGGTGGATGGGAGCGGGCCTGAAAATCTGTAGCTTTGCCATTACAACAATGGCTGCTGGCGCAGGCAGGATAGGCGCTGGCAGGCTATTGCGCGCCCATAGCAGGGGCATAAGCCATCGCTCTAGGGTCTGAAACAATATCGCCAGCATCCACATATTCGCTTTGATCCGCTGGCAGTTGCTGCCCGCGTGGGGTGAACTGCCAGATGGGGTATTCCGTATCTGTATTTCAAAGGTGTCAGTCTGCCGTGCATCATGCGGGCCAAGGCAGGCAACTGGCCTACTATCTGCGTGCATGACACCCACTGGCATCGACCGGCCTGCGCGGGGCAAAATGGCCGTGTGGACTAAACTCCAGACGAATCAACCACTTACAAAACACTGCACAGGTGACTAAGATTATAGGCGGCAAAACCCCACCAGCAGGGCATAGGGATAGCCCTTGCCCCCCCGTTTCTAGCAACCCAGCTGGCCCACCAGCAGCGCGCCAACTGCTGGTCGATGCTGACTCCAGCGGGCAGCGGCTAGACAATTTTCTTATGCGCCACCTCAAGGGGGTGCCCAAAACCCATGTCTATCGCATCATCCGCAGTGGCGAGGTACGCATCAACAAAGGCCGCGCCAGCGCCGACACGCGCGTGCAAGAGGGCGACAACGTGCGCCTGCCACCAGTGCGCGTGTCAGAAAAAATGGCCGACAAAGCCGCCCACCCCGCGCCAGCGCGTGAGTTTCCGCTGCTGCACGAGGATGAGCATCTGCTGGCCATTGACAAGCCTGCCGGTGTGGCGGTGCATGGGGGCAGTGGTGTCAGCTTTGGTGTGATTGAGCAGTTGCGCCAAGCCCGCCCGCAAGCCAAGTTTTTAGAACTGGTGCATCGCCTAGACCGCGAGACCTCGGGTATTTTGTTGGTGGCCAAAAAGCGTAGCGCGCTGGTGCATCTGCAAGACCAGTTTCGCGAGCGTGAAACCGGCAAAACCTATCTGGCACTGGTGCAGGGCACTTGGCCCGCCAAGCTCAAGGTGATTGATACGCCACTGCACAAATACCTGCTACCCGACGGCGAGCGCCGCGTGCGTGTAACTACCGCTGACGACCCCGACGGAATGCGCTCCATTACGCTGGTGAAGGTGCGTGCGACAAGCGCCGCCCAAGCTACCTTGGGCCTGCCCGCCCTGAGCCTGTTGGAAGTGACCATCAAAACCGGGCGCACGCACCAAATTCGCGTCCATTTGGCAGCGCAAGGCCACCCGATTGCGGGGGATGATAAATATGGCGATTTCGATTTGAACAAACGTTTGCAAAAAGCGGGCCTGAAACGCATGTTTTTGCACGCTTGGCGCTTGCAATTTACCCACCCGACCAGCGGCCAGCGTTTGCAATTGCTGGCCGAGTTGCCGCCAGAGTTGCAAACTTTTGCCCCCGCTTGAGCACAATGTTGGGTTGCACGCAACCCAACCTATGAGGCTATGCACGTCCGGCAAGTTTTGAGCTTGCCAGACGATTAAGGCTTACACCCTGTTCTGCTGCCATTAATGCAAGCTGACGGTGCAGTTCGGGTGGGATACGTACACGAAATTCACCGCTATAGGTTTTTTCTGCGAAAGGTTTAGGAATAGATTCATTATTCACCTCAAGGTCAGAAACCACCTCGGCAACCACTTTTCGTACACCAGCCAGAGCCGCTTCTGGCGTTTCTGCTAACCAACTTAGCGAGGGAAACTCTATGCACAAACCAACGTGCTCATTATCCTCGGGAGACCAGGTAACTCGGTAAGTGTAATGATCAATATTCATTTATTTTCCTCCAGTTTGTCTATTGCTTGCAACACCTGTCGCACCTGATAGGGCTTGGCCTTGCCACTTGCATCTTGAATGTTGATGCGCGGATCACCCTGCCAAGGCATTTTAAAAATGAGGTGGCTTGTGCCGTTTTGACGTGGTTCACCGAAAAATGATTCACAAACTTTACGCAAATCAGCGAAACGAACGTTTGTAGGCTCTTTGCGCAATTGTTCGAGAATTTTTTGGACTGAGCTCATGTCTCGATGGTGTCACTATTGGAACCATGAGTCAAGCGCTATGAAGCTATGACATACCCGACTGGCGCAACATCAAGCGCGGATTTACCGCCAAAGTGCCCGCCGAAGAGCGCCCCGCCGTGTGGGGCAGCCGGGCCGACAAGCAAGAGCAAGCCATTTGGCAGCGGCGTTTTTGGGAACACCGTATCCGCAACGAAACCGATTTTGCCAACCATGTGCAGTACATCCATTACAACCCAGTCAAGCATGGATATGTGGCACGGCCCGAAGATTGGTCGTACAGCAGCATCCACCGCCACCACCCCCACACCATCCCCACCCCCACCGCCCCACCGCGTAGGTTGGGTTACGCATGTAACCCAACATCCCCCAACGCAACCCCGAACCAAACCAAACCCACGCCCCAACGAAAAAACCGCCCCACCCCCGAAGGAATGAAGCGGTTTGTGTGCTTACCGTTTACCGCGCAATGTTGGGTTGCACGCAACCCAACCTACGAAGCTACGAAGCTACGAGACTGATTTCGATTATGCTGGCAATACCTTGGTGGCTAATTCGCGTAACGCTGCTTCAGACAATGGCTCCTTGGCGGCCACTACCCACAAATCCAAACCTTTGGCGCGGCGTTTGCCTGCACTGGTGCTAAAGCCTGCACTGTGCAGCGCCTGTGTTAGGCTTTTGAGCGTAAAACCGCATTTGTGTGCCATATAGTGGTGGCCAGCCGCCAAGGCTGCGCCGTGGCCATACAGAATATCTAGCGGGGTGATGGGGCCAGCTTGTGCGGTGTAAGCGGCATCGGTTAATTTGTCTTCGGCCACTAATTGGCATACGGTTTGTAAATCGGGGCAAGTAAGCACCAAAAAGCCATCGGGTTTGAGCACGCGCAAAAATTCTTGCAGCACCAAGGGTACCTCGTGGGCATAGACATGCTCGATATTGTGGGCCGAATAAATGGCATCAACGCTGGCATCTTGCACTGCTGCCATATCTAGCATAGAACCCACCATATCTGGCTCATTGGCTGGGTCAATATCAAGGCGCACCTCTTTCCATTGGCTGTTCTGAAAAAATACGGGCAATTTGGCCCCATTTTTTCGGTGGCCGGGGCCAACGTGCAGAATGGTTTTGGCGTGCATAATTTGGTGTATTTCTTGGGCTTGGATGCGGCAATATAAATGAATCAGGGTATCTTCTAGCTGACGGGTAAAGCCTGCAACATCCATGAGTGGCGAAGCACGCATTTTGTCGCGCAGTGTGGCCCGGTGTTGGGCTAACCGATTATGGTCGGTAGCCCATTGGGTAGCAATACGCACATAGTCTGCTGCGGACTGGGCCGAAAGCTCTGGTAGGCCAATTTGGTGCAAAAAAGCATGGGTTTGGCGGCTAACCACCCGGCTTTGCGGCCAAGTAACTACTGGCACGCCCATCCATAATGCTTCGCAACTGGTGAGGCCACCGGTAAATGGAAAGGGGTCGAGGGCAATATCGATATCGGCATATTCTTGAAGCAGGTCGGCATGAAAACTGGGGCCGCGCAGCTCAATACGCTGGGGGGCAATGCCGCGCTCTGCGAAGGCGTTGTGGATGGTTTGCCGAAACGCCTCGTCGTTGAAGGTGCGCCATTTTAGAATCAGGCGGGCCTGCGGCACAGCAGCCAACACGTTGGCCCAGACATCGAAGACACCCGGATTAAATTTGGCGCTGTTGTTGAAGCAGCCAAAGGTGATGTAACCATTGCGCTGAAAGGCTGGTGCCGCCACCGCAGCGGGTGCCCAAGGCACCGGCTGGTAACAAAAACGCCCCTGTGGCAGGTACAGCACCGGCTCGGTGAACTGCACCTGGGTGCCCGGCGGGGCGTGCCAGCGGTCTAGCAGCACTGCATCCATATAAGGCAGGCCGGTGGTGGCAAAATACCCCAACCAACTGACCATGACGGGCGCGGGGCGATAGGCAAAAGCCGTGAGACGCGAGCCAGCGGTATGGCCGGACAAATCTACCAGCACATCAATGGCATCGGCGCGAATTTGCTGGGCCAATGCTGCATCGTCTAATGCGGCTACATCGCGCAGTGTGCAAGCGGCCTGCACCTGTTGAAACACCCAATCTTTGAGCTGACCAGCGCTATACACAAACACCTGCACCTTGTCCGGCTGGTGTGCCTTGAGCACCTCTTTGATAAACAGGCCCACGGTGTGCTGGCAAATATCGGCTGAAACATAGCCCAAACGTAAGCGGCGCTGCTGCAGCGCTGGCAAGGCCGGGCGTGGCAGTGGCCCACCGGCACGGCCAATGGCCCATTGGCCCCAGGCTTGGGCTTGCTGCAAACGCTCGGCATCGGTGATGTCTGGGTCGTATTCTAGGCTGGTGAGAAGGTTGCGGCGAACCACCGGATGGTGCGGCCAGTGTGCCAACAAATGGGCATAACGCTGGCGCGCTTGGCTGTGCTGCCCGGCATCGCGCGCCCCGTTGGCCAAGTTGATGGCTGGCCGCAAGTCTGACGGGGCCAGCGTGGCGGCACGGGTAAATGCCTGCTGTGCCAACCCCAAACAACCGGCATTAAAAAGCAGAACGCCATAGTCCAACAATAATGCCACCTCTTGGGTGCTGTCGATAATCGGCTGGCACAGGGCTTGCAGTTGGGCAAACTGCCCAGTAGCGGCCAAGGTGGCTGCTTGTTGCAGCGTTTGCATCGTATTGGACATGGGCGTTACTTGCGTGAAGCTTTTTTTAGAACAGCACCTCCAGCCCGCGCCGCTCAATGATGGACAGCAGACGCAGTGCTGCGCCACTTGGCTTTTTTTCACCATTTTCCCATTTCTGCACGGTTGAGACACTGGCATTGAGATAGGCCGCAAACACAGATTGACTGACGTGCAAGTGCTCACGCAGGCGACGAATGGCCTCTGCCGTGTACGTCGGTGCTGGCACGGCCTGAGCCTCAAAATCGCGTAGGGTTTGTTTACTGACAACACCGATCTGCTGTAGATCGCGCATTGTCTCTAGGGCTTCGTTGATGATTCGGCTCATTGTGGGTCATTTTTCTCGAATCCGTAGAGAAAAAACAGCACCCCGGCAAACTGTGTGGCAATGATGGTGCGTGTGCTGCCACTTTTACCGCGCCCCGGCAGGGCAACCCGTTTCTTGTAAAGGTTACCGCCTAGATCTGCATCGATCAGCCCACACTCCATTTCGGCTACTGCATCCAGCAAAGCGATATCGCTCACACCCGTTTTACTCGCCCAGCGTTGGAATGTTCGTGTTTTGAATATTCGCATAGTTTACTGTAGCACCAAGTGCAATGTACTGTGCCACCAAGCGCACGGTCTCTTTTTCCGTTCGGGATGAGCGCGATTTTGCCAACCATGTGCAATATATTCATAACAACCCGGTAAAGCATGGGTATGTGGAACGGCCCGAAGATTGGCCATACAGCAGCATCCACCGCCAGCACCGCCCCGCGTAGGTTGGGTTACGCATGTAACCCAACATCCCCCAACGCAACCCCGAACCCAACCCACGCCCCCACGAAAAAATCGCTCCACCCCCGAAGGAATGAAGCGGTTTTGCTTACCGTTTACCGCGCAATGTTTTACGAAGTTACGGCAGGAAAGCAGGTGCCAACATCAAATAAATCGAGCCTGGCCCTTTTAGTAGTCTCAAGCCTGAGGCTGGCCGCGCAAATAGAGCGTGTCTGGCGATAGATCAATATCCTCAGTCCATGTTACTGCACCATGCGCTACATGAGCGCGCATGAACATCCCCGGCTCTTTAAGGGCTGCAAACGCCGGAAAATCAAGATAGGGCCGCATATCAAAACGCCGCAACTCCCCCGTCTCGAACTTGGCCAGCAATGAAAAATCAGGTGATGGCGCAACACTCACAACATCTGGGGTCATGGAGGAGTCTCCTCAACGCAAGGGATCAATTTTGAAGGGGGTTTGGCCCGTGCTGGCTAGATGCCAGTCGGCCATTAACTCGTCTTGGCGCAACTCAACCCAAGCTTGCACCAACTTCATCTGTCGGCTGGGCAGCGTACCTTCAAGCACCTCACCGCCCGGAATCTGTAGCACTACCTTGAACTCGTTGTACCGAACATGAATGTGCGGATAGTGGTGCTTGTCCGTATCGAGAACATACATCGCCACCAGAATCCCGTAAAACATGCTGATGGTAGGCATGGAGCATCTTGTTAAAAGTATGAATTTTAACATTCTCTATCAAAGCAAAGAATGTTGGAAATGAGCAACCATCCTAGCACATTGGGCCATGTGTGCCGGTTACCGCGTGGTGTTGGGTTGCACGCAACCCCGACCGCGCCATGTGAGCCGCCCCGCGTAGGTTGGGTTACGCATGTAACCCAACATCCCCCAACGCAACCCCGAACCGAACCAAACCCACGCACCCACGAAAAAACCGCCTCACCCCCGAAGGAATGAAGCGGTTTTGCTTACCGTTTACCGCGCAATGTTGGGTTGCACGCAACCCAACCTACGAGGCTAAAAAGCTACGTGCTTCAGTCGCTCGATGTGGGGCCGTTGCTTGTTGTGCTCGGCTTGCCAAAGATCGTAAGTTGCCTGCATACGCAGCCACATTTGTGCATTAATACCCAGCCAATCTTGCAAACGTAAGGCCATGTCAGCGCTGATGGCAGCATGACCATTGAGGATGCGCGACAACGCTGCCCGCGTTACGCCAAGCTGCTTTGCTGCTGCCGTAATGGTTACTTCAGCCGGCCAGCCTTCCTTGAGAACTTCGCCGGGGTGGGCTGGATTGTGCATACCATTCATTATGAATCTCCTAGTGGTAATCCAGATAATCGACTAACTCTGCATCTTCGCCATCAAATCGGAAGATCAAGCGCCAGTTGCCATTGACGGTAATCGCCCAAAAACCGGCCAAATCGCCTGTGAGCGGATGCAGACGCCAAGCGGGGAAATTTATCTCCTCCGCGCAGGTAGCAGAATCGAGCGCTGTCAGCTGTGCGTGCAGTCGATTGCTGTGGTGGGGCTGAATACCAGCTTTGCTGCCTCGACGATAAAAGGCTTCAAGTCCTTTGTGGCGGAAACTTCGGATCATGCCCCATTGTATAGCATAGCTACACGAATTACCCTAGCCCCAGTGCAAACATCCAGCCATGCAATACCGACGCGATGAGACCCCCGGCGGGACGTATTTTTTTACCGTGGTGATGTTTAGGCGTTGGCCGTGGTTTAACGATGCCCGGCATGTGGCCCGTTTGCGGCAAGCGTTTGCCGATGAGAAAGCACGGCGACCGTTTGAGATTAATGCCATTGTGGTGATGCCCGACCACATCCACACGTTGTGGACATTGCCCGAAGGCGATAGCGATTATTCAACCCGGTGGCGCAACATCAAACGCGGGTTTACCGCCAAGGTGCCCACCGAAGAACGCCCCGCCGTGTGGGGCAGCCGGGCCGATAAGCAAGAGCAAGCCATTTGGCAGCGCCGGTTTTGGGAACACCGTATCCGCAACGAAGCCGATTTTGCCAACCATGTGCAATACATCCATTACAACCCGGTAAAGCATGGGTATGTAGAACGCGCCGAAGATTGGCCGTACAGCAGCATCCACCGCCAACCCACCGCGTAGGTTGGGTTACGCATGTAACCCAACATCCCCCAACGCAACCCCGAACCAAACCAAACCAAACCAAACCCATGCCACCATGAAAAAACCGCCCCACCCCCGAAGGGATAAGCGGTTTGTATGCTTACCGTTTACCGCGCAATGTTGGGTTGCACGCAACCCAACCTACGAAGCTTTTTTCAGCACGCATTCGCCGAAACACCGAATTTCAAGCCTGTCGCCTTGAGCACGGCATTGAGTGTTCGGATCGTTGGATTGCCACGGCTTGACAAAGTGCGATACAGCGTTTCACGCGACAAATGGGTTTTCTCGGCGACGAAGGCGATACCGCCTCGGGCCTCCACCACCTTCCTCAACGCTGCTAGGTAGCTTGCCGGGTCATCGTCCTCACTGGCCGCGTTCAGAAACTCGGCAGCAAACTCAGCATCTGCCAGTTGCGTCATCAACCAGTCGTCATGTTTGGCGCAAATTTTCATCGATTGCTCCTTGTTTGCCATTCGCTCCAGCGCTGGATAGCGCGTGCAATGTCTTTCGATTGCGTCCGCTTATCCCCACCGTTCCTAAAACCATAGACAAATATGCCTAAGCCCGAAAGGGACTCAGAAAGG
>CAYMAC010000042.1:0-9811 GCA_964388325.1 uncultured Simplicispira sp.
ATGCTCCCAAATTATCCTTGCAGTTAATTTATTATTACGCAAAAAGCGATTTATGGCATCGTGACTGAGGCCGTCAACGTGATCTGCCATATAAGTCATAGTGAAATTGATGTGACTTGAGGCAAGAAATTGGCAATAATCGATTCTATTGATGCTCAAGGTAGTAATTCTCGGTAAAAAAGTGATTGTACAGAAAATAAAAGATTTTATTATAATTTATTAGTTTGCGTAAGTCCTAATATACTTACTGTTCCTAGCATAGAATTGGAGGGTGTACGCTACAATTTCCCCAAAGTTCGCATTGTTTCTGTGGAAGTGATTGATACCGGAATTGTCAGTCAAGCGCCAGCAGATTTGCATGTATGTTTTTCTGGAATAGATTCCATTATTCAAGAAAAACTAGATGCGATTCAAATTGGCATGACCCTTGATGAAGTCAATCAAATTATTGGCTGCCAATACAATCCACCAGCCCTAAGCATTCATGGCAACTGTACAGGTTGTGCTGATTATTCTTTCGAACCATTCTCTTGGGGGTTTGGTATGTCTAATGTCATCTCTGTTCATATTGATAACATCACCCATCGCGTAGTGAACAAGCAAGGTGGGTTGTTTACACCCTGATAAGGTGAGCGAACCAAAGAATTTTTGATTACTTACCCTGAATTTTGAGCCGAATGGTATGAACCTGCCAGCCTTGGGCTTGTAGGCGTGTTTGTAGCAGTGGCAGCAATTGGCGCATTTTGGCCGCCACAGCGTTGTTTTTGACCACCAAGCACCAAGTATCGCCTTCAATCGGCCCAGCCTGCACGCTAGGGCGCAGGAGGACCGGAATCAAAGGTTCAATGGCTTGTAAGCGCTCGCTGGACTCACGCACCAGCGCCAACAAAGAGGCCAATGCCGGAGCCTCTTGCGAGGCTTGCAGCAGCGTAACGGCCTCGTGGCGACGCACAGAACCCATAAGAATGATGCGCTGTGCCTGTGCTTAATGGCGGAAGTGGCGCACGCCGGTAAACACCATCGCCACGCCGCGCTCGTCGGCAGCGTCAATCACTTCTTGGTCGCGCATAGAGCCACCGGGCTGGGCAATGCAGCTTGCACCGGCTTCGACCACCACATCCAAACCATCGCGGAAGGGGAAGAAGGCATCGCTGGCCACCACGGTGCCCTCTAGCGATAAGTCTGCCGCTTGCGATTTGATGCTGGCAATGCGCGCTGAATCGAGGCGGCTCATTTGGCCTGCGCCTACGCCCATCGTCATGCCGTTTTTGCAGAAGACAATGGCGTTGCTCTTGACGTATTGGGCTACCTTCCAAGCAAACAACAGGTCTTGCAGTTCGCTAGGGGTGGGTTGCTTGACGGTGACCACTTTCAGGTCGGCCAGCGTGAGCACATGGTTATCGCCGGTTTGCATCAGGATGCCAGAACCGACGCGCTTGGTCTCGATGGCGTTACGCACGCTGCCGTAGTTGTCGGGCAGGGCAATTTCCATCAGACGCACATTGGCCTTGGCTTTGAACACCGCCAAAGCCTCGGCGGTGAAGTGCGGGGCCATCAGCACTTCGACAAACTGCTTGGACACCGCTTCGGCGGCGGCACCATCTACCGGGCGGTTAAAGGCAATAATGCCGCCAAAGGCGCTGGTAGGGTCGGTTTTGAAGGCTTTGCTGTAGCACTCTAGTGCATCTTGGCCCACGGCCACACCGCAGGGGTTGGCGTGCTTGACGATGACGCAAGCGGGTTCTTCAAAGCTCTTGACGCATTCCCAAGCGGCATCGGCATCGGCAATGTTGTTGTAGCTCAGTTCTTTGCCTTGCAATTGCACGCCAGTGGCCAAGGAGCCAGCAGGGGGATTCAAGTCACGGTACCAAGCGGCTTGCTGGTGGCTGTTTTCGCCATAGCGCAGGTCTTGCACCTTGACGGTGTACATATTGGCTTGGCCGGGGAAGACGGCCATTTGCGGTACGTAATCTTCGCTCAGTTTTTCTTCTTCAAACTGCACGCTCGACAGGTAGTTGCTGATGGCACCGTCGTATTGGCTGATACGGTTAAACGCGGCCACCGACAGGCCAAAGCGCAAAGCCTTGGACAGCTTGCCCAGCTTTTGCAGCTCATCAATCACGGCGGGGTATTGGCTGGCATCTGTCACCACGCCCACGTCTTGCCAGTTTTTGGCGGCGGAGCGCACCATAGCGGGGCCGCCGATGTCGATGTTTTCGATGGCATCGGCCAAGGTACAGCCCACTTTGGCCACCGTGGCTTCAAACGGGTAGAGGTTGACCACCAACAGGTCGATGGTGTCGATGCCATGCTCTTGCAATGCGGCCATGTGCGCGGGCAGGTCGCGGCGCGCCAGCAGGCCGCCATGCACTTTGGGGTGCAGGGTTTTGACGCGGCCATCGAGCATTTCTGGAAACTGGGTCACTTCGGCCACTTCAGTCACGGGCAGGCCCGCATCGGCCAGCAGCTTGGCGGTGCCGCCAGTGGACAGCAATTGCACATTCAGGGCGTGTAGGGCTTGGGCAAATTCAACAATGCCGGTTTTGTCGGAGACAGAAAGGAGTGCTCGCATGGTTTTGGTGGCTAGGGGTGAAAAAACAGGGATGGAGGTAGAGGATTGGATTGGTTTGGCTTAAAGCAGCTGGTGTTCTACCAGCTTTTTACGCAACGTGTTGCGATTGATGCCCAGCCATTCGGCAGCGCGCGATTGGTTCTGCTGTGCCTGCTGCATCACCACTTCGAGCAAAGGCTTTTCTACCAAGTGCAGCACCATGCCATAGACGTTGACCGGGGTTTGGCCGTCCAAATCGCGGAAGTAGTCTTGCAGGCTGTCGCGCACGCATTCTTCTAAGGTGATTTTGCTCATACAGCGCATTCTTCGGGTTCAACAAGGGAGGCCGGGGCCGCTGCTGCTGGTAAACGTTCCATTTGCTGGCCTAAGGCGGCAAAATAATCGGCCACCGCTTGGGCTTGGCTGGCGCAGTCGTCCAGCGTGTTGATGTGCTGGCGCAGGGCTTCGCCACCGGGCAGGCCACGCACATACCAAGCGATGTGTTTGCGGGCGCTACGCACGCCGGTCTGCTCCCCATACAGTTGGTAATGGTCTTGCAGGTGTTCTAGCAGCAGGTGGCGCACTTCGGCCACGGTGGGCGCGGGCAAATGCTGCCCAGTGGCCAAAAAATGGCCAATTTCCCGAAAAATCCACGGCCTGCCTTGGGCGGCACGGCCCACCATCAGGGCATCGGCCCCGGTGGCAGCCAAGACGGCCTGAGCTTTTTCGGGGCTGTCGATGTCGCCATTGGCTACCACCGGCACGCGCACCGCTTGCTTGACGGCAGCGATGGTGTCGTATTCGGCTTGGCCCTTGTAGCCTTGCTCGCGCGTGCGGCCATGCACCGTGAGCATTTGGATGCCCACGGCCTCCAACTGGCGCGCCAAGGCTACGGCATTCTTATGTTGTTGGCACCAGCCGGTACGCATTTTGAGCGTCACGGGCACGCCATGCGGCAGACAAGCCTTGACCACGGCGGCGGCGATTTCTAGCGCCAAAGGTTCGTTTTGCATCAAGGCCGAGCCAGCCCATTTGTTGCACACTTTTTTGGCCGGGCAGCCCATGTTGATGTCGATGATTTGCGCGCCCCGGTCGATGTTATAGACGGCGGCCTCGGCCATCATGGCGGCATCGGTGCCCGCAATTTGCACCGCAATGGGGCCGGGTTCGCCCTCGTGGTTGGCGCGGCGCGAGGTTTTCAGGCTATTCCACAGGTCTTTGCGCGAAGTGACCATCTCACTGACGGCATAGCCTGCCCCCAAAGCGCGGCAAAGTTGGCGGAAGGGCCGGTCGGTTACGCCCGCCATCGGGGCAGCAAACAAACGGTTTTCCAGAGGGATGGGGCCAATGTGCATGGAAAAAACAAGGGCGAAACGAGCGCGCAGCAGCAGCTGAAAAAGGAGGCCGGATTGTAGCTGCTGAAATTTTCAGCAAAAATTGTCATGCAAGGCCACTACACTCGCGGCCATCATGGAAACTTGGCTACAACACCTGCTAGAACTGCTGGCGCTGCCACAGTTGGGCCTAAGCACGGTTTTTGTGGTGTCGTTTGTCTCAGCCACGCTGCTGCCTTTAGGCTCAGAACCGGTAGTGTTTGGCCTGATTAAGCTCAACCCGGCGCTGTTTTGGCCCGCCATTGGCGTGGCCACGCTGGGCAATACCTTGGGTGGCGCTCTTAACTGGTGGCTAGGCTTGGGGGCGCAGCGCGCTTGGCGAGCAGCACGCCAGCGGCGGCAAGTGGCACAAGGCATAAACCCCGGCCCCGCACCAGAAAAACCGCAACCGCGTTCACGCCACGAGCGCATGGCCCGCGTTTGGCTACGCCGCTTTGGCCCCAAAGCCTGCCTGCTCAGTTGGTTGCCCGTAGTGGGTGACCCGCTGTGTCTGTTGGCTGGTTGGTTGCGCCTACCGTTTTGGCCCTGTGTGGCTTATATGGCGGTGGGCAAGCTGCTGCGCTATATCGTCATGACCAGCAGCCTGCTTTACCTGTTTCCTACGCTAGGGCTGGATTGAGCGGCAGCAAGGCGTTCCAAGCTAGGGTTTGCGTCGTGTCGGCCAGCACGGCCAAGGCTTGCTCGTCTGCATTCAGCGGTTCACGCGCGGCCAGTTGGGCTTCTAATACCGCTACGGTGGCCTCAGAGGCGTTGCCGCCTTTGGCCAGACGGCGCTGCACGCGCTCGCGCAACACATCGGGTGGCGCATCAAAGGCCAAAATGCGGCACGGCACTTGCTGCTGTGCAGCCACCGCCAGCAATTGCGCGCGCTGGCTTTGTGCCAAGAAGGTGGCATCGACCAGCACCGGAAAACCCGCTTGCAGCACCTGCGCTGCCAATTGCGCCAGCTGCTGGTAGGTGCGCTGGGTGGCCTCTGGGGTGTAGATGCCACCGGGCACCGCGCCAGCACTAGAGGCGGTGGGGGCCAAGCCAAACAGGCGCTTGCGCTCGGCATCAGCGCGCACGCGCACCATGCCGCGCTCGGCCACCAAATGGGTGCTGTGGCGGCTTTTACCCGAACCCGAAACCCCATACGCCAGCCACAGCCAACGTGGGCGCGGTTGGCGCAGTTGCTCGGCCAAAGCCATGTAGCGGCGCACTTCTTGCCACACTGGGGCTTGTGCGGCTTCGCCCTGCACTTGGCCCAAACGGAAACCGGCCACCATGGCGCGCACCAAAGCACGATAGACCAGATACCACGGCAGCAGCGCTAACCCGGCATAGTCGCCCGATTGCTCTAGCCACGCATTCAGGAAGTGCCAAGCTAAATCAGGGCGGCCTTGGGCGTGCAAGTCCATGACCAAGAACGCACCATCGGCCACGGTGTCAATCCAGCGCAGGGACTCGCTGAACTCGATGGCATCGAACAATTGGGGTGTACCGTTCAACAGTACCAAGTTGCCTAAGTGCAAATCTCCGTGGCCTTCGCGCACATGGCCGTTTTGTTGGCGCTGGGCAAACAGGGGCATTAAGCGCTCGCCTTCTTGTTGCGTCCAGTCACTCAGGGCGGCTAAGGTGGCGCGGTCGGCATCGCTCAAGGGTAAGCGGGCCAAAGCATCCAAATTGGCTTGCGATTGCTGGCGCACGGCTGCGGGGCTGCCCCAATCACTGCCTGCTGGGGCCACGGCGGCTTGGGCGTGCAGCTGGGCCACTTGCTGGGCCAAAGCATTGAGATGGCTGGTTTCTAACTGGCCTGTAGCCAATTGCTGGGCCAGCAGTTGGTCGGCTCCAAAACGCTGCATTTGCACGCCATATTCTATGACTTCGGCTTGCTGTGCAGCTGTCAATTGCGCCACCGGAACCAGACGCGGCGCTTCTTGCGGCCCCAGCACCGCTACCACGCATTGGTACAACTGCGGCGCAGTGCGCGCATTGATACGCAATTCTTCTAAGCAGGCATGGTGGCGCAATGCCAGCGTACTGAAATTCAAAAAGCCCATATCCAGCGGTTTTTTGAACTTCACGGCCTGTTCACCTGCCAACACCACCCAAGAGATATGGGTTTCGGTGCAGCTGGCATCAGGGGCCAAAGCGTGGGGGCCGTGCAGCAGTTTTTGGAGCCAGAGGGGGCGTTGGTTGGAGGTATCGGACATGCGAAAAGTGGAGGAATGTTGGTTTGCAGAATGGTGCGTAGCGCCAAGACTTGGATAGCAAGGGTAGTGCTGATGTTACCGGTGGCAACCCAGATATTGGCTACCATCGGGAGTTCATAAAATGCTCTGTGGTAATTTATGAATCACTGCTGCACGATTTGACTTCCCCTGACCACAAAAGTGAGTACGCCAAAATAGCGGGTATTTGCCGATTCCGTAATATCGAACGCTTCTCGGGCATTTCCTTTGCTGTCGGTGGCGGATACCTTCAAATACCAGTTTCCATCAGGCAACATCGGCACCAGCCATTCGTTCTCGGTCAGATCGATTTGCGTCCTGACACTGGAGAAGTCGGGGTTTGCCGAAATCATCGCCGTATAACGAACCGGGTCACCCTGTAAATCGACCGACTGACCCCAGTTCAACCGAATTTGATGGCCCTGATTGCTAGCCGATTGCCAGAAGGGCATCGGATTTTCTAGCGTACGGGTGAAGTTGGCGAGATTAGTTTGAATCACTTTGGCGATTCGGGTACATTCGGCATCCCATTCACTGCTTGCGGTATTGCTGGCAAGTGGCAAAAGGTTGAGATCTGGGGAAGTTGTCACTGAGGGCTCAACCAACGGCCGATAGGAATCAATTTTCGCCTTGATTTTGGCTTCAGTCAGGTAACGTTCGGCAAGCTCATTAACCATCGCCACCAGCTCGGCCCGGTGCTTGGGATGGCTCAGGAATCGCTGGTGCAGTGGAACTCCCCACCAGTTGGCTACCGCTTGCTGGTGGGGGGCATAAAGCGGGCCGGCAGCCTTCTGATCCGGTTGGTCTTCAAAGCCGAAGGAACCGTCATAATCCCAGGGCAGGAAGTAGAACTTGTCATTGGCCTTGGGTTGGTGAAGCGCGAAGTTCTGGTTGATGGTGTCCCGGTTGCCCATCAGGATGTTCGTGGCCAACCAAGTCAGGTAATTGTTCCGGTCGAAGTATTTGGTGAATATGGTGTCGAAATCCGTGCTTGAATCATTGACCGCATGGATCATGGCAATCAGTTTTTCATGATTGCCATTGTCGGCCTCCAGACTTAACACCTTTTCGAATTCGGTTTTACTGAGCGGCTTGCCTGTGCTGTCTAGGGCAAGATTAGCGCTCCAGCGGAAATCGAAATCCTCAGCCTTGTAAATATTGCCATCGGTGGGCAGGCCACGTTTGCTGAGGTAGTCCTTGCCCATTTTTTCGACGTGGGTGAACAGTCCAAAGTCTCCGGTGGCGTAACTGATACCGCTGGCGTTCTTGTTGGTGATGCCGATGCGGACGAATTGAGTGCGCAAGCTGGGAATGTGCGGAATGTCTCGGAACAGGTCAAAGGCCAGTTTGTTGCGCATCCGGGTCAGGTCATACGGATGTTTGTTGAACTGCAGGGTTTTTTCATCGCGCCAAGCTGCGGCGTCGTTGGCCAATTTTATTCGGTAGGATTTCTGTGCTGAGAGGCGTGAACTATGGCCGCGTAAGCGCAGCGTGGCGTTGGTCGCTTTGCCATCATCAGCATAGCCATCGACGATGAAGTGAGCAGCAACTTCCGGAACGATAGCGTCGCTGTCATCAATATCGGCATTGACATCAGCAAAGGTATAAGTTCCGTCCACCGTGACCACGGTTGCGTTCAAGACCCGCGCTTCTTCAACCGCATAGACGGAGGGTGCATCCTTGACGTAGGGTGATTCATCCACCGGTACTTCGAGCAGCGATGCCGGATCCAACCTAAAGATATTGAGGTCGGTGGAACTTAGCGCGGCTTGAAAGGCCCGGGTGACACCGCCGTCAGCATACTCCAGATAGGGGATGTTCAGCTTGAAAGCGCCGTTTACTTCAGCGATAGTGGTGGCGTTCACCGCCGGAGTGACTGGGCTCACGCTACCGATAGAACCCGGCTCCAGCTGAAAGAGTCCGCCATCACTGGTGGTCAACGCCACCCGGAATCCTTGTTTGCTGACACCGCCGTTGTATTCCATATAAGGAATGCTGAGTCGGAAGCCGTTTTGAGCGACGGTAAAGAAAGGAACTTCTTGGCTGCCGGCCAAGGCTGGCAGCAAGAGAGAAGCCGCGCAACAAAGTTGTTTGATCGAACGGGTCATCAGTTTGCGCGTGAAACCTCGGCATTCATGCCGGGGAGGTAGAGCGCGGAACGCGCAGCGTTCCTGGCTTTGGGCCTTGCCTGTTCACGTCTTGTGTTGTTGTTGGCCCGGTTGAAGAAATAGCCATAACCATCAGCGCGCTGAATGACGCGGCAATGTTTGTGGCTAATGCCTTGCACCACGACGGCTTTACCGTCTTGGTAGCTTTGAATGTTAAAAGAGCCGCTGGCTCGAATCGCCACCCGTCCGATGTGGGTGCCTGCCTTGACCACCGAGGGCACCTCCGCGCGCACCATGTCGCCGGTGCCAAAGCCATGCACCCGTTTAGTACGCATCAGGTAGCCGCGTGGAAAGCCAAATTTGTCCAAGCGGGTGCGCTGGTAACTGCCTCGGCCTGTGGCTTTGAGGGTTAGCGTGGGGCGTTGCCAGTTTTCGATGGCAGCTATGGTTCCGACACAAGCGGCATCAAGTGCGTGTGTTTTCGGAATACCCAGTGTGCAGCGGTTAAATTTGGTTTCACCACCGGAGGCCAGCTCGACCGGCAGGCCGGTGGCTTTGAGGGCATTGACCAGCGCCCAGCGGGTAGCGTTGACTGCTGCTGCATCGCGCAAAGATTTTTTGGCGTTAATCAGTAACTTGGCAAGACGTTTTGGGTCTTTGGCTAAAAAATCTTCAATGCTGCGCGCCGCTTTTTTCTGGTTGCAGCGCCGGCAAGCCAGCGTGAGATTAGAAGCCCGGTTGCTGCCGCCTTGCGCTTTGGGGCGGATATGTTCCACTTGCAGCGGCACGTCTTTGGCATCGCAGTAGGCGCACTGGCGGTTCCATTTTTCCAGTAGGTACTCGCGCAATTCGTAACCGAACAAAGTGCCTTGTTGGTACTCGATGCCCGAGATTTCCGGGTTTTGCAAGGCTTGCATATCAAAGCGCACCAGTTCAGAACTGACAGCACTGACGGGTGCCCAGCGCTGAATACGTCGCACCCATGCCATGCAGGTATCCACCCGGTGTTGCAACGAGGGGGCCAGCCAGCCGCGCTGCTGGTTGCCGCGATTAAGAAAACGCGGTGCACGATAGCGCAAATTACTTCTGCGCCGACGACGCATTTGTCGCCGGGCTGTCAGTGCTTCAGAAATTTGCTTGCCGCGATGCACCAGCTCCATCAAGTTCAACACCGAAGCAACGGTTTGCACTTCGCCAGTTTGCGCGTCGATAACTTGGGTATCGCGCACCAAAGCCAAGCCGGTGGTTTTGCTGCCGGGGTCGAGCTTCAAACGCAATGGCTGCAAATCACAAGAAGCAATCTGACGGTCTGTGAGTCGTATCACCATCGGCACCAAGCGATGCACCCGCGCCCGACCACGCGCCAGCAGCAGCCGGGCGCGCTTTTCGGTGCAGGGCATTAGCGCCTTGCCTTGGTTGTCCAACACAAAAACTGCCACGTATCTCTCCAAAAAAGCTGCTGTCTTTCCAGCGGTCAGCCCTTACGGGCCTAGTTGACCGGAATCTTCGCGGCAAGCCTCGGGGTTCAGCCCGAGGTTCGAGCGAACA
>CAYMAC010000043.1:0-3778 GCA_964388325.1 uncultured Simplicispira sp.
TCGTAGTAGCGCACCTCAATGCGGTCAGGAAACACCGGCGAGGGCGTTACGGTCAACACGCTGTTAGATGCCAGCTCGATAGTGGTGGGGGTGGGGTTAGGCATGGGCCACCTCCAAAACTTGCAGGCTTTTGAGTAGCTGAACGGCCTTGCGGCGGGCTGCTTTCACGTCGCCACGGCGAAGGTAAAACGCGGCCAAGCTGGCGCTGCTGGTGGCCTCTAGCAAGGCGAACGCTTGGGTTTCGCTGGCGCTGTCGGTGGTGGGGATGATGGCCGGGGCGGCCTTGGTGGGCGCAGTGTTGCGCGCCAATAGATTGACCTGTTGCATGGTCTTGGCTCCTACGGGATAGAGAACCACGGGTTGCGTTTCTACGCGCAACGGGTGGGCATGGCGGTTAGAAACACGTCCGTAGCCGTGCGGGCAGCATTGCTGGTAGCCCACGCCATGCCCATAAACCATGCGGGTACGGTCATGATGGCCGTGCCCCAAGAATTCAGGCATAACAAAACCCCGCTTTACGGTGGGGGTTGTTACCTCTACGGATTGGGTGTTTCTACGCACCGGGCCTTTCGGCTTGGTGGTCATTGTGCCATAGCGCGGCGCGGCGGTGCAAGTGCGTTTTTTTGTAGCCGTTGTAGCCACTGTAGCCAGCGTAGCCACGTAGCCAGCACCGGCTACAGTGCAGCAAGCGTTAGCAAAATTAGCAGCTTTAGCAACGTTAGCAGTTAGCAACGGGGCCAAAGTTGCGTCGGTGGTGGGCAGCGCCAGCCCAAAATTGGGCGCACGTTTACCGGGCATGGGCGCAAAAATGTTCCCAGCGTTAGCACGGCTTCCGGTAAAATCTGCGCTGGTGTTAGTTAGTTTCTCTGTGCCTCCTATCGCGTCGTGGTGATAGGGGGCATTCTCATTTTGGGGCCACCGCTTGGGCGGCTTGTTGCGTGAGTAAATCATGCTCGCGCCCCTGCAAATTGCACCACGTTGGTCGGTGTCGGTGTAGGCGGTGGTGGGGTGAAGTGGGCAGACAGCAAGGTCTGAAAACGGCCTTTGCGCTGCTCGTGCAATATGGCCACCAGCTCCTTAATATCATCATCGGGCAAGCCAGCTACTCGGGCCGATACGACGGCTTCAACCTCGTTTAGCGGCCATCCTGAAGAACGCTGCCCGAGGGCGATTTTTTCAGGAAACAAACCGCGCTTGATGCTGGTGTAAATGCTGGTGTGCGAACGGTAGCCGGTGTACGCCAGCACCTCAGATAATCGAAGAATAGCCATGTTTGGCGTTCCTTGTACGTTATAGACAAGGTTCGCATTTGGCCGGGTTTTGGGGCTGAAAAATAGAGGGGGCAATTCAAAAAACTTACCCCCTATTTTCCGCTTAGGGGGGGTAGGTTAGCTGCTGTCTGGCCCTGTGGCTGGGGCCATGAAAAAACCCGCAAAGCCAATAGCTATGCGGGTTCTGAAGGGGGGGTAGGTTATGCGCCTTGGGGGGGTGGGTTCGCTTTTTCGGGGGTCTTGGGCGCTCCGCCTTCCGTCTGCCAGTTGGCAACCCGTGCGGCTTCCTTAATAGCACCGTCAATCCTGTCGCCGGTTTTGTAACCGTGTTGCTTGCTGTCCTGTCGATGAACCAAGCCAAAATCTTTGTATCGGGTTTCTAGCCACTCTGTCATTGCTGGTATTGGGTTCTTGCCGCGCAATAGATTTTCATCATCCATTGCCTGCCATGCCCTGACTGATGCTGCCAGCTTGCCAGAGTAACGAGGGTGGTTTGGGTCAAGGTAATCGGGTGTATCAGCTTTGGGTTTTGGCGGAAATAAAAATGGCGGCCTGATATTACGGGACTCAAAAAAGTGAACCAGAGAATCAAAATCTACATATGACTTGTCAATATCTGTTGTGCCCGGTACTTCTTCACCGCATTCATTGCCGTACATATCCAGCTCAATAATTCCCCAGTGTTCACCCGCAATAATCCCTTTTCGCAGCGCTGATATAAGGGCTTGCTTTACTGCCTCATAGTCTGCTGGACGCTCATGTTCTTTCCAATTTTCGCAATTTGAACCTATCTCAGATGATGGCTCCTCTCCAATTGCCAAAAGTGCAGCCTGTCTAATGCTTAGTTCAGACACCAAACGCCAATAAATAGATGGCTCTTGACGCTCGTTCATACATCCCCTTGTATGGCCCCTTGAAACAAGAAAGCGCCCCAACACCGGACAAGGGGTTCCGGCATGACCAACGGGTAATTAGTCCGTGGCTTGGGGCGCTGGGGTCTATTGTGGCATGGGTCAGGCTGCCTTGCTGTGCAGTTGGATGATGTCCGCGCCAGTGCGTAGCCGGTCTAGGTAGTCTGCCCATTCTTGCAGCATGGTGGTGCGCGTGCCCAAGTGTGTAGCGCGGTCGTAAGCGCCCCCATGCCCGATGCCGCCTGTATGGGCTAACTGCGCTTCTATCACGTCTGGGTCGTATCCCAGCACCTCACGAATCAGCGTTCGCCCTGTAGCGCGGTAGCCGTGCCAAGTGTGTCGGTCTTTGTAGCCCATAGCGTGCAGCGCAGCCGTTACCCCAGCTTCGGACATACATTTTTTGGAATCACGCAAACCCGGAAACACCCATTCGCCGCTGCCAGTTAGGTGGTGAAGTTCGCGCAAGATGGCCAGCGCCTGCCGGGGCAGTGGCACGATGTGGGGTTTGCCGTTTATCTTGGCTTTCTTGGTGCGCTTGAGGTCTGCACTCGGTATCGTCCAAAGGCCAGCATCCATATCCACTTCACCCCATCGCATGGTGCGTAAATTACCGGGCCGCTGAAACAGAATGGGGGCCATTGCCAGCGCAGCACGCACGATAGGGCCGCCTTTGTAGCCATCGCTGGCCACGCAGCAAGCCAGCAACATCCTCAGGCGTAATCAAGGCGGGCAGATTCTTTTTGGTGTGTGGCTTGAGGGCGCGTTTAAGGTCGCCAGTAATGTCCCTTGCAGCGCGGCTAGTGGCCACAGCGTAGAGGAAAACACCTCGGGCGGTGCTTAGTACCCGGCCTGCTGCCACCAGTGCGCCACGGGCCTCCACTCTACGCACCACGGCCAAAAGCTCTACCGGCTCTATCTCACGGATTGGGCGCGTGCCAAGGTAGGGTATCAAGTCTTTGTCTAGGTTGCGTAGCTCACGGGTGTGGTGGGCTTCGCTCCATTGTGGGCGGTGTAGGTCTATCCACTCACGGGCGGTGGCCTCGAATGTATCGATGCTGGCATCTATCGCCGCTTTCAGTTTGGCTGCCTTGCGGGCCTGTATCGGGTTGACCCCACTGGCCTTTTGCGCTTTGGCGCTGTCTCTGGCTAGGCGTGCATCTTTCAGGCCCACGGTGGGATAGCTGCCCAAGGCGATGCGGGTTTCTTTGCCGCCTAGGTAAAGTTTGGCGAACCAACGTTTTGAGCCACCGGGGCTAACCTCTAGGTACAGCCCCTTTGCATCGGTCAGTCGAATGTGCTTTCGCTCAGGTGGGCAAGTGGCGTTTTTGCAGTCAACGTCGGTCAGTGGCATGGGCAGCTCCAAAGGGGTATCGGGGAACGTTCCCCGCTATCGGGGTACGGGGTAAATCTATTCCCCGGATTTTTCCCCGGTTTTGGTGTGGCTGTCTATGTCGTTCTTTGTCAGACTTTGCCATAAGTCTAGCCGTTCGCCCAATGAAAAAGCCAGCAAACTGTATGTAGTTGGCTGGCTTTGTCTGACCTGATGGCGGAGAGGGCGGGATTCGAACCCGCGGTACGGTTACCCGTACACACGCT
>CAYMAC010000044.1:0-2846 GCA_964388325.1 uncultured Simplicispira sp.
AAAGCCAGGAACGCTGCGCGTTCCGCGCTCTACCTCCCCGGCATGAATGCCGAGGTTTCACGCGCAAACTGATGAGCCTTGTTTCCCCCGAATTGTTAACCCGGTTTGATGTGCCCGGACCGCGTTACACCTCCTATCCCACGGCAGACCGCTTTGTCGAGGCGTTTGGAGAACACGATTATGTGTTGGCGCTGCAACAACGCAGCGTAGGCACCTCGGCCAAGGCCCTGCCGCTTTCGCTGTATGTGCATATTCCGTTCTGCGAATCGCTGTGCTATTACTGCGCCTGCAACAAAATTATCACCCGACACCACGACCGGGCAGATGTCTATCTGCGCTACCTCAGCCGCGAAGTAGAACTGCACACCGCTCACTGTGGCAAAGGGCAAGTGGTCAGCCAGTTGCACTTGGGTGGTGGCTCACCTACCTTTTTATCCGACGATGGCCTGCGCGAACTCATGGCGATGTTGCGTAAGCACTTTACGCTGGCCGCTGATGGCGAATACTCCATTGAAATTGACCCACGCACCGTAGATGCCCAGCGGCTGGCCGTGCTGGCCGAATTGGGCTTTAACCGCCTGAGTTTTGGCGTGCAAGATTTTGACCCCGAGGTACAAAAGGCCGTCCACCGCATTCAGCCCGCCGAGCAGGTGTTTGAGCTGGTAGAGGCTGCCCGCGCCTTGGGGTTTGCCTCCATCAACATAGACCTGATTTACGGCCTGCCGCGCCAAACTCCGGCCTCCTTTGAGCGCACCTTGGCCCAAGTGGCACAGTTGCGCCCCGACCGCATCGCCCTGTACGCCTATGCCCACCTGCCCGAGCGTTTTAAGCCACAGCGGCGCATTGTCTGGGCCGAGTTGCCGATGGCCTCGGCCAAAGTAGGCATGTTGGCGCGGGCGCTAGACGCTTTTAGTCAGGCCGGTTATGTTTATGTGGGCATGGACCATTTTGCCTTGCCCGATGATGCTTTGGCCGTAGCCAAACGCCAAGGGCGCTTGCACCGCAATTTTCAGGGTTACAGCACCCAACCAGACTGTGACTTGATTGCGCTAGGGGTATCGGCCATTGGGCGTGTTGGGGCCACTTACAGCCAAAATGCCAAAACCTTAGACGAGTATTACGACTACCTCAACCAAAACCGCTTGCCGATTGTGCGCGGCTTGGCCTTGACACGCGACGATTTGGTGCGCCGTGCCGTCATCATGGCCCTGATGTGCCAAGGCGAATTACTATTTGAGCCGTTAGAGAGCGCTTGGCTGATTGATTTTCGCCAATACTTCGCCACCGAGCTAGCGCAATTACAAGAAATGGCCGGGCAAGGCTTGGTTACTTTCCATGCCGATGGCGTACAAGTAACCGACATGGGCTGGTATTTTGTACGCGGTATTGCCATGACTTTTGATCGGTATTTGCAGGCCGACCGAAACCGCACCCGGTTTTCGCGCATCATCTAAGGCATGATGCTTTTTTCTGTGGCCTGGACGGCCTTGCTCATGGGGCTAGTAGGCGGCCCCCATTGTTTGGCAATGTGTGCCGCCCCCTGTGGAGCAGTAGTGGGGGCCGGACAAACAACGCAGCAGCCTCACGAGCAACCTCTGCGCTGGTACGGCAGCACACGACAATTACAACGGCTTTTAGCCTACCATCTGGGCCGCCTGCTCGGCTATGCCAGCATTGGGGCTTTGGCTGCTGTGGCCATGCAAAGTTTAGCTTGGCTAACCGTGCAAACCAGCGCCCTGCGCCCCGCATGGACCATGCTGCATGTAGGCGTGTTGGCTTGGGGCTTGATGATGGTACTGTTGGCACGCCAACCGGCTTGGGTAGAAAACGCCGGGCGTGGCCTTTGGCAAAAGGTACGTCCGGTGGTAGAAAAACCCGGCGGCGTTTTTATCACCGGCTTCCTGTGGGCGCTCATGCCCTGCGGGCTGCTGTATTCAGCGCTGCTAGTGGCCTCGCTCAGTGGCAGCGCTTTGTCGGGGGCCATTACCATGGTGCTGTTTGCACTGGGCAGCGGTCTGTGGTTGTTGGCCGGGCCGTGGTTGTGGCAACGGCTGCGCCAACGATTACAGCTACACGGCCAACGTGGCACCCGGCTGGCAGGGGTGCTGCTTTGTGGTGTCGCCTTATGGGCGTTGTGGCTAGATACCACCCACGGGCCAGAACTATGGTGCAGTTAGATAGAAGAATCTAGCCAACGCCGTTTCTTAAAAGCCACTTTAGGCGATGTGGGGTTAGGAATGGCTGGACGCAGACAACCCACTGGCAGAGTCCAAACCTCTTGGGACGGCTTTTCTTGAGAACGCTGCATCCACTCTGCGGGTATGCCAATATGCGCCTCCTCTGGTGTATCAGCGGCTTGTTTAGCTACTGGTTCAGCCTGCCTAATCATCATCTGAGGCAGACCGAACGCAGACACATCCCCCAAAAAACCCACTTGGCGCAACAACTCAACTTGCTCAGGCGGAATAGTCTCGGGGGCAGTATCCATACGAAAACGCCAATTACTGCACCAATACCCCAGAGGCAGGCCATCCTCTTGGTGCTCCAATGGCACCCGTGCATGACCCTCGCGGGCAATAAACTGTTGCAACAAGGGCAGGCGGGTATGAAAGTGGCTCAGAGCCGTGATAGACGGAATGGATTTTCCTTGAGACATAGTTTGTGATGTAACAGCTAAACCTAAGATTGAACCGCGCAGCACTAATGTTTATTGTTTGGTCACGGTGCGCGATTAAAGTTCCGGCACGTGGCATCTTCTCCAAAAAGCAAAACCCCTCTAACCGATAAAGGCCAGAGGGGTATGCTTGAATAAATAGCCTGACGATGACCTACTTTCACACGGGAAC
>CAYMAC010000045.1:0-1599 GCA_964388325.1 uncultured Simplicispira sp.
GAGGGGGCCATCATTGATAACGGTCAGGTAATCATGCCAGCGGCACCACCAGAGCTGCCCGCCTACGCCACCGACTTTGCACCATTGGAGCCAAGCCCCTACGCCAGCGAATCAGTAGCGCCCGCAACCCAGCCGGTCAAATTGGCACAGCAGCAGCGTAATGCAAACGATGGTGTTGTTCTGCGCTGTGGTGCTGATTTAACGCCCATGCCCATTGAATGGCTGTGGTTGCATTGGCTGGGTATTGGCAAACTGCACATCTTGGCAGGCGCACCCGGTCAGGGCAAAACCACCATCGCCCTGAGTATTGGCGCTACCGTCACTATTGGCGGACGCTGGCCCGATGGCAGCCGCTGCGAGGTGGGCAACATCCTTATTTGGAGCGGCGAAGATGATGCCGCCGATACCCTGCTACCGCGCCTATTGGCCGCTGGTGCCGACCGTGCCCGCTGCTACTTTATCGAGGCCACGCGCCGGGATGGTGAAGTTGCGCCCTTTGACCCAGCCCGTGATTTACCTGAGTTGCAGGCGGCCATAGAAAAAATTGGCGGTATCAAGCTGCTGATTGTTGACCCGGTAGTCAGTGCAGTGACCGGCGACAGCCACAAAAACACCGAAGTCCGCCGCGCTTTGCAGCCGTTGGTAGATATGGGGGCTGCGTGTGGCTGCGCCGTGCTGGGTATCACCCACTTTGCCAAAGGCGGACAAGGCACCGACCCTGCACAGCGCGTAGTGGGCAGCGTAGCCTTTACCGCCGTGGCCCGTGTGGTGCTGGTGGCAGCGAAGGTCAAGGGCAAGGACGGGGAGGATGCACGCATCTTGGCCCGTGGCAAAAGCAACATCGGCCCAGACGATGGCGGGTTTGAATACCACCTTGAACAGGCCGAGCCGATACCCGGCATTCAAGCCTCGCGCATTGCATGGGGTAAATCGGTAGAGGGCAGCGCCCGTGAGCTACTGACCGACCCCGATGATGGCGAAGACCAAACAGAAACCAGCGATGCCGAAGACCTACTTCGCGCCGAACTAGAGGGCTTCGGCTGGGTCAATTCTGAGACCGCATCCAAGCCGCTAAAAGATGCTGGGTTCAGCAAAAAGCAAATTTGGAAGGCCAGCAAAGACCTACGCATTGAACGCAAGAAGGACGGCATGAAAGGCGGCTGGGTATGGCGGCTACCCACCGATTGCGAAGATTCCCGCGCCGAAGATTCCCTCGAAGATTCCGAAGGTTCCAACTTTGGAAAACGGGAATCTTCGGAATCTTCGGCGGAATCTTCGGGCTTGGAATCTTCGGGCAACAACTGGATTGAGGTGATTCTATGACCGCCGAAGCCATCCCAGACCGTGCCCAATCTGTGGGGTTGTACCTGCATTTGGATGATGGCCAGCTTCGGCTGTCTGGCGATAAATCGGCCCTTGCTGGCTTGTTGCCTGAGTTGCGCCAGTACCGTGCCGAGCTGGTGCAACTGCTGTCCAAAAAGGCCATAGACCAAATGGAGGTAGCGCCAGAATTGGCCCGCCTGCTGGCGCTGTCCATGCACTTTTGCAACCACACTGGCGCAAGCGACAAGGCACGCGCGGACTGGCACGCGGACATTG